>NZ_LLXX01000225.1 GCF_001440405.1 Bradyrhizobium valentinum | reverse complement strand
GGCGGCGAGCACGGCGTCAGCCTCACCGGCGGTCGGGTGCCGCTTTAATGGTTGCTGTACGAATTCTCCGCTATGCCGCCTTCTTTTTCGCGGTGATCAGCTTGCGGTTGATCAGGCATTCGGCGATCTGGATCGCATTCAAAGCGGCGCCCTTGCGCAGATTGTCCGACACGCACCACAGCGACAGGCCGTTCTCGACGGTGTTGTCCTCGCGGATGCGGCTGATGTAGGTGGCGTCTTCGCCCGCCGCCTCATACGGCGTGACGTAGCCGCCGGGCTCCTGCTTGTCGATGACGAGGCAACCCGGCGCGTTGCGCAGGATATTGCGCGCTTCATCGGCGGTGATCGGATTTTCGAACTCGATGTTGACGGCCTCCGAATGGCCGACGAACACCGGCACGCGCACGCAGGTGGCGGTCAGCTTGATTTTGGGATCAAGAATCTTCTTGGTCTCCATCATCATCTTCCACTCTTCCTTGGTGTAACCGTCCTCCATGAACACGTCGATCTCCGGGATGACGTTGAAGGCGATACGCTTGGGGAATTTCTTGTTGATGAGCTCGCTGTTGGTGTAGACCGCCTTGGTCTGCGAGAACAGCTCGTCCATCGCATCCTTGCCCGCGCCCGACACCGATTGATAGGTCGCGACCACGACGCGCTTGATGGTCGCCTTGTCGTGCAGCGGCTTCAGCGCCACCACGAGCTGCGCGGTCGAGCAGTTCGGATTGGCGATGATGTTCTTCCTCGCGAAACCGCCGACCGCGTCCGCGTTCACTTCCGGCACGATCAGCGGCACGTCCGGATCCATCCGCCAGGCCGACGAATTGTCGATCACGACCGCGCCGGCGGCGCCGATCTTAGGCGACCATTCCTTCGACACCGAGCCGCCCGCCGACATCAGGCAGATGTCGACGTCCGAGAAGTCGTAATGTTCAAGCGCTTTGACCTTGAGGGTGCGGTCGCCATAGGACACTTCGACGCCGACGCTGCGACGCGAGGCCAGTACCACGACCTCGTCGGCGGGGAATTTGCGTTCGTCGAGAATGTTGAGCATTTCGCGCCCGACATTGCCGGTCGCACCGACGACAGCGACTTTGTAACCCATCATTCACTCTCCGAGGAAAAATGCCGCCCCGCCGCGTCAAGCGGAAAGGGAGAAGGCAGCGCTTCTATGCGAGAAACGCCGATATGACAACGTTTGACGGTTGCGTTTGGGCGTTTGATGCATTCGTTTCCGGCCGGTCCGGCCCCTTCCTACTATGCGCTGAGAATTCGACCGGCGCTGACCAGCTTCGTGGACGAGGTCTGCGCTACGCTGGCACGGCTCTGCGCCTATCTGATGGCGCTGGCGCTGATCGCCATTTCCGGTATCGCGCTATGGGACCATCTGCCCGATGTCACAGCATTGGACACGTCGCCCAAAGACGGCTGGAGCTTGGCCGCACGGCCGGTGCCGGCGTTTGCCGTAAGCCAGTTCATTTTCCCAGGCAAAACAGAGATTTACGAGATTTTCCGGCATCCTGAGGGCGGCCGCAAGGACGTGTTCCGGTGGCGCGGCTCCGGCGGAACGCCGGTCGCCGAACTTGAGATCTACCGGCCGGGCGGCGAAATCGATCAGGCCGGCCCCGCCGTTGGCCGCGAGCTGGAAGCCGCGGGAATCATCGACAGCAAGTTCGGCACCGTATCCCTGTTCCGTCAGGCCGGCGGCACCGAGGCCGCCCGCTCCTGCCTCGGATTTTCTAGGCGTGTCGATGAATCCGGCTTGCAGCTCGCCGGCTGGTCATGCCTGGGCGAAGATCTGCCGACCCGCCGCATCGCGATCGCCTGCATGCTGAAACGGCTGGTGCTGCTGGCGGCCGGCAACGATACCAAACTGGCGCAAACATTCGTCCATGCAGAAGCGAGGCGCAGCGATTGCACAGCTTCCGGCGCGCCGGCGCTATCGGCCGATTGGCTGACGGGCGCCGATAACCCGCGGCTGCGCGGCGCCATGTAACGGGGTCGGCGCTCGCTCGCCCCTCACAATTGTGGCAACAAGCGGCCAAGACACTTGTTTTCATGAAACTTTTTCGCTTCGCACCGCATTATTCCGCTGCGGTGTGGCGCAATTGACCTAGCGACGATGGTGCCGCCGTGGCTACAATGCGTGCAGACAGATTTGGCGATCCGCCAGCCCATGGGCGGACAATGACGAGGATGCAATGACCCGAAAATTCCCCGCTGCGAGCAAGCTCGCGATGTTGCTTGCCGCGGCCACCCTCGTCGCGATTGGCGCAACCTCCGCCAGCGCCCAGTCCAGGCAGCAATATGACCGGGACGGCCGCCCCTATTACGGCGCGAACGGTCCCAACCGGTCGTACCAGCAGGGCCGCACCCGCGTCTACGTCACCACACGCTCCTGGCTCGATGCCGGCACCGAAGTGCTGCCCGGCGACCGCAAGTTCCAGGACTATGCCTTCCCGCCGGATCTTGGATATCCGTCGTTCGCGCGCGAAAATCTCAACCGGCCGATCGATCGTCAGCCGCTCAACCCGCCGTCTGACATGGGCGGCTATCCGCAGCGCTTCCCGCTGTATTGAGCGCACCAACCACTTGACGAAAAATGCCCGATCTCGACCGGGCATTTTTAGTGACGTCCGCGCGGTTACGCGTGCAGCTTCTGCAGCTCCTTCAGGATCGCTTCGCCCATCTGCGTGGTCGAGGCAGCCGTCGTGCCCTCGGACTTGATGTCTGCGGTGCGAAGTCCGCTGGCGAGTACTGCCGCGATCGCCGCGTCGACCTTGTCGGCCAGCGCGCCCATGTCGAAGGAATAGCGCAACGCCATCCCGAACGAGGAGATCATCGCGATCGGATTGGCGAGGCCTTGGCCTGCGATATCGGGCGCCGAGCCATGCACCGGCTCGAACAGCGAGCGGCGCTTCTTGGTCTTGGCATCGACTTCGCCGAGCGAAGCCGAAGGCAGCATGCCGAGCGAGCCGGTGAGCATCGCCGCGATGTCGGACAGCATGTCGCCAAACAGATTGTCTGTCACGATGACGTCGAACTGCTTCGGCGCCTTCACCAGCATCATGCCGCCGGAATCGGCGAGCTGATGTTCGAGCGTCACATCCTTGTATTCGCGCGCATGGACTTGAGTCATGACCTCGTTCCAGAGCACGCCCGACTTCATGACGTTGCGCTTCTCCATCGAGGTCACCTTGTTGCGGCGCTTGCGCGCCAGATCGAAGGCGACGCGGCCGATGCGCTCGATCTCATAGGTGTCGTAGACCTGGGTATCGATGGCGCGCTTCTGGCCGTTGCCGAGATCGGTGATGGTCTTCGGCTCGCCGAAATAGACGCCGCCGGTCAATTCGCGCACGATCATGATGTCGAGGCCTTCGACCGCCTCGCGCTTCAGGCTGGAAGCATCGGCGAGCGCCGGATAGCACACGGCCGGGCGCAGATTAGCGAACAGGCCGAGGTCCTTGCGCAGCCGCAACAGTCCGGCCTCGGGGCGCACCTCGTAGGGCACGCTGTCCCATTTGGGGCCACCGACCGCGCCGAAGATGATGGCATCAGCGGCCACGGCCTTGGCCATGTCAGCTTCCGAGATCGACACCTTATGCGCGTCATAGGCCGAGCCGCCGACCAGACCTTGCTCGGTCTCGAATTTCGCGATGCCCTGCTTGCTCAGCCAGTCGATCAGGCGCTGCACCTCCCCCATCACTTCGGGGCCGATGCCGTCGCCGGGGAGAAGCAGCAGTTTATGGGTCGCCATGGTCAGGTCCTTTTAGGGTCTCTGGTCGTCATTCCGGACGCCGAGCGCAAGCCGGAATCCATGCCGGCCGCGAGCGCAAGCGGACGTATGGATTCTCTCGGCTTCGCCGAGCCCTGGAATGACGGGTCGGGCGGAGTGCTAGAGCGGCATTGCGCGATTGGCAAGACACCTTTGCGGCCGCACGGCCTGTGCAACCGCCCAATGGCCTGCCAGAGTGCCGGACCGCCGGAGCACCCCCTTCTTGCACGCCCCAGAACTTCACCAGACTTACGCCCATCCCGCGCGGCTGATCCTCATCCTGTCGCTGGCGCCGACCGTAGGTCTCGGCATCGGCCGCTTCGCCTATGCGCTGGTGCTGCCCGACATGCGCGATACGCTGACGTGGTCCTATTCCGCGGCCGGATTCATGAACACGGTCAACGCGGCGGGCTATCTCGCGGGCGCCCTGCTCGCCTCACACATGATCAGGACTTTTGGGCTGGCCGCATCGGTGCGATGGGGCACGCTGGCTTGCGTGCTGTCGCTGGCGCTGTGCGCCATGTCAGGCAATTTCTACGTTCTGAGTTTCGCGCGGCTGTTGGCAGGGGTCGGCGCCGCGGCCGGATTCGTCGGCGGCGGCGCGCTCGCTGCAACCATCGCGCAATCGCGCCCCGAACGGGCGAACTTCCTGCTCAGCCTGTTCTATGCCGGACCCGGGATCGGTATCCTGGCGTCGGGACTGGTCGCGCCGTTCGTGCTGCAGGGCTTTGGTCCGGGTTCGTGGTGGATCGTCTGGTGGGCGATGACCGCGCTGGCGGTCATCATGACGATCCCCGTGCTGCTCGCGCCGCTCCACGCCGATACCACCGCTACCGAAACAGCAGCGGCCAAATTCGCGATTACACCGGTGCTGATCTATCTCACCGGCTACTTCCTGTTCGGCGCGGGCTACATCGCCTACATGACCTTCATGATCGCCTACGTCCGCGACGCCGGCGGCGGCGCGGCAGCACAGAGCGCATTCTGGAGCTTGATCGGCCTCAGCGCTTTCGTCACGCCCTGGGTGTGGCGGCGCGTGCTCGCGCTCGACCGCGGCGGCCTCGCCACCACGATCATTCTCGGCGTCAACGCGATCGGCGCAGCGATGCCGATTTTCGGGCAGTCGGTTTGGCTGCTGGCGCCGTCGGCGCTGGTATTCGGCGTCGCCTTCTTCGCAGTGGTCGGCTCCACCACCGCCTTCGTCCGCTTCAACTACCCGCCGCAGGCCTGGCCGACCGCGATCGCGGCCATGACGATTTCATTCGGCATCGGCCAGACGCTGGGTCCGATTGTGGTTGGCGCGATCACGGACGCGATGGGCAGCCTGTCGTTTGCGCTGAATGTCTCGGCCGCGATGCTGGCGCTGGGCGCCGTGCTGTCGGCGTTTCAGAGGAAGGTGGGGCAAAAACCTTCGTGACGCGTTGTCCATCGCGTGTCGTCCCTGCGAACGCAGGGACCCATACCGCGTGATCTGAATTTTGGAGAAGGCTGGAGCAACCAGCTTCGCACAACCACGAAATCCTGTGGTTATGGGTCCCTGCGTTCGCAGGGACGACGAGAGAGTTTGCCTCGCTCAGCTCCCACTAAACGAATTATACCCCTGGTCTTCCCAGAAGCCGCCCTTGTAGTCGTTGGTAACTTCCATCGACATCACGTATTTGGGATTCTTGAAGCCAAGTTTTGTCGGCACCCGGATCTTCATCGGAAAACCGTAGGCGCGCGGCAGTATCTCGTCGCCGAACTTGAAGGTCATCTGGGTCTGCGCATGCAGCGCGCTTTGCATGTCGAGCGGTGAGTTGTAGCCGTCCTTGTCGGCGCACTGGAACCAGACATAATTCGCGCGCGTATCCGCGCCGACCAGTTTCAGGAAATCCCGCAGCGGCGTGCCGGTCCAGCTTCCGATCGCGCTCCAGCCTTCGACACAGATGTGACGCGTCACCTGCTTGACCTGCGGCAATTGGTAGAGCTCTTCCAGCGTCCAGGACTTCTTGTTCTCGACGAGGCCGCGCACTTCCAGCTTCCAGCTCTTGCCGTCGACTTCGGGCGCCTCATCGAGATCATAATAGGCGTTGAACGGGAACGGCTTGGTGATGGCACTTTCCGGGAAGGTCGGCGCCATTGCATTGGGGTTGAAAATCAACGCCTGCACGCCGTCATTGAACTTCGAAACCTGTTTCAGCATCTCCTCGGCCGAAAAACTGTCCGTCACGTCGCAGCCGGTGAGCAGCGTCAGCGCGCCGAGGCTGGCGCCGCCGGTGATGAAGCGCCGGCGCGTCAGATCCGGCATGGTCTTGATCGCGTCCCTGACCAGAAGCGTCTTGTCGACGCCGGGGATCAGGAGGTTGCGCATGCGGCCCATGGTCATACTCCCTTGAATTAGCGGCCGATGATCATCGCGCGCAGGCTCTTCGGCACCAGAAGCGCGAGCACAACATGAACCACCATGAAGGCGACAATCGCCGCCATGCAGAAGAAATGGACGTAGCGGGCGCCCTCGTAACCGCCGAACAACGCCGCCAGGTATTGCAGTTGCACCGGCTTCCAGAGCGCCAAACCTGACAGCACGATGAGGATGCCGACGACGATGATGCCGGCGTAGAGCAGCTTCTGCACGTAGTTGTATCTGGTGAGGTCGTCGTGCGACAGCTTGCCGGTCAGCGCAGCTTTCGTGTCTGAAATTACGCCCTCCGGCGTGATCGGCAGCAGCTTCTTGCGGAAGCGGCCGGTGACAAAACCCAGCACCAGATAGATCAGGCCGTTGACCATCAACAGCCACATCGCGGCGAAATGCCAAAGTAGCGCGCCCGCAAGCCAGCCGCCCAGCGTGATCGAGCGGGGGAACGTAAAGCCGAATAGCGGCGAGGCGTTATAGATCTGCCATCCCGACATGGTCATCAGGACCATCGCGAAGGCGTTGGTCCAATGTAGAGCCCGCACCCAGGCCGGCTGAATGACCTTCACCTTGGTTGAGGTGGCTTGCTCGTCGCTGACTGTGACGGCCGACATGGCTCTTCCCCGCTTGCAATTAGCTATCAATTATACGCCCGGAACCGGGTTTTCGTTACTGCCGTGACGCTATCAGATCGATGCCTGGCGTGTATCGAATTCACAAAAAAGCGAGCCGGGTTGCCCCGGCTCGCCAACCCACACGCCCTGTTGGGACCAGTCAGGAGGCGCGCGGGAGTTCAGGACGCCGGCATCAGCACGGTGTCGACCACATGGATCACGCCGTTCGACTGATTGACGTTCGAGATCGTGACCGCCGAGGTTCCGCCCTTGGCGTCGACGATCCAGACCTTGCCGTCCTGGAGCTTGACCGACAGTTGCTCGCCTTCGGCGGTCTTGAGCTTCATTCCGTCCTTCAGGTCGGACGCGGCGAGCTTGCCGGGCACGACATGGTAGGTGAGGATTTTGGTCAGCGTCGCCTTGTTCTCAGGCTTCACCAGCGTCTCGACCGTGCCGGCCGGCAGCTTGCCGAAGGCGGTGTTGGTCGGCGCGAACACCGTGAACGGGCCCTTGCCTTGCAGGGTTTCGACCAGGCCGGCAGCCTTCACCGCGGCAACCAGCGTGGTGTGGTCCTTCGAGTTGACGGCGTTCTGGATGATGTTCTTGGAGGGGAACATCGCGGCGCCGCCGACCATCACGGTCTTTTCTTCCGCGCTGACGGGCGCAGTGATGGTGGCGGTGAAAGCCAGCGCGCTGAACACGGCGGCGGACAGAAGTGCAATACGTTTGGACATGGAATCTTCTCCCGAGGATTGCGATGGCCGGCGGACATCCGCCGGGGATGAAAACAACGACGCTGGTCGATGGACCGGTTGATTTCGTCGTCGTTGGCCGAGCTACGGGAGGTTTTTCGGGTAGTTTCGGGGAATAATTTATCGTGATGCTTGAAACTTTTGGGAGGGCGGTCCGTGCGGCGACGGCGCGCCCAACTCTCCCGTCGCCCCTGTGAAAGCAGGGGCCCATAACCACAGGCCTGCATTGTCGAGAACGCTGTGGCTGCCGCATGGCATAACAACGAACGCTTGTGGTTATGGGTCCCTGCGTTCGCAGGGACGACCACTGGAGAGAGCCCGCTTCAATCCCTATTGTGCGGCGTCTGAATAAATCCGCGATTATGGGTCGGGCTTATCAGGATCTCGTTCACGCAGACCCGCGGCGGCAGGCTGGCGACGAAGGCGATGGTGCGGCCGCAATCTTCCGGCTGCAGCATTTTTGCCTGCTCCTCCTCCGACGGCACGACGGGGCGCGATTTGAGGATCGGGGTCGCGACCTCGCCGGGCGACAGGCAGCAGGCGCGCAGGCCATTGACGCATTCGTCCATGTTGAAGGAATGGGTCAGTGCCAGCACCGCGTGTTTTGTGGTGGTGTAGGCCGGGCCCGGCATCTTTGAGACATGTCGGCCGGCCCAGGACGCGACGTTGATGATGCAGCCGTCCTTCTGCTTCCGCATCGCCGGCAGCACGGCGCGCATGCAATAGAGCACGCCGTTCAAGTTGATATCGACGACCTTGTCCCAGCCGTCCACTTCCATGTCGGCCCAGCTGCGCTTCGGCACGTTGATGCCGGCGCTGTTGACCAAAAGGTCGATCCGGCCGTGCTTTTCCAGGATCTGTCCGGCCGCCTTGTTGACATCTTCCTTATTGCTGACATCGAGCGCGATCGCCTCGGCCTTGCCGCCCTTCTTGGTGATGTTGGCCACGACCTTGTCCAGCGCGTCTTTCCGCCGTCCCGAAACCACCACGATCCAGCCATCCGCCGCCAGCGCCTCGGCGCCGGCCTCGCCGATACCGCTGCCACCGCCGGTCACCCAGGCCACGCGTTTCCCGCTATTTGTCATGCAAACTGTCTCCGTTGCTTTATGAAGGGCGTTCTTGCTATTCCAGCCGGCGAAATTCCGCGGGCCAGCGCCCTCTCAGGGAATGTTGCATGAACACGACCGCCAACGCCAACCTGTTTTCCCGCCTGTTCGATACGCTCGACGATCCGAACCGGCTCGCGATCGAAATGCTCGATGGCACGCGTATCAGCTATGGCGATCTGATCGCCCGCGCCGGCCAGATGGCGAACGTGCTGGTTGCGCGCGGCGTCAAGCCCGGCGACCGCGTCGCGGCGCAGACCGAAAAATCGGTGCCGGCGCTGGTGCTCTATCTGGCGACGGTGCGCGCGGGCGGCGTCTACCTGCCGCTCAACACCGCCTATACGCTCAACGAACTCGACTACTTCATCTCCGACGCCGAGCCTGCGCTCGTGGTGTGCGACCCCTCGAAGGCCGAAGGCATCGGCGCGATCGCGGCCAAGGTGAAAGCCAAGGTCGAAACGCTTGGACCGGACGGCAAGGGATCGCTCACCGATGCTGCCGCCAAGGCTGAACTTGCTTTCGCGACTGCCGCGCGCGCCAACGACGACCTCGCCGCCATTCTCTACACGTCGGGCACCACCGGCCGCTCCAAGGGCGCGATGCTGACGCACGATAATCTGGCGTCGAACTCCTACAGCCTGGTCGACTATTGGCGCTTCACTGACAGGGACGTGCTGATCCACGCACTGCCGATCTATCACACCCACGGCCTGTTCGTGGCGAGCAACGTCACGCTGTTCGCCCGCGCCTCGATGATCTTCCTGCCGAAATTCGACCCTGAAATGATCATCAAGCTGATGGCGCGCGCGACCGTGCTGATGGGCGTGCCGACCTTCTACACGCGGCTGTTGCAGAGCCCTGCGCTGTCGAAAGAATCGACCAGCCATATGCGGCTGTTCATTTCGGGCTCCGCGCCGCTGCTCGCGGATACCCATCGCGAGTGGTCCGCGCGCACCGGCCACGCCGTGCTGGAACGCTACGGCATGACCGAAACCAACATGAACACGTCGAACCCCTATGACGGCGAGCGCGTGCCCGGCGCCGTCGGCCATCCGCTGCCCGGCGTTTCCATCCGCGTCACCGATCCCGAGACCGGCCAGGAACTCGCGCGCGACGAGATCGGCATGATCGAGGTGAAAGGGCCCAACGTGTTCAAGGGCTACTGGCGGATGCCGGAGAAGACAAAAGCCGAATTCCGCGACGACGGCTTCTTCATCACCGGTGATCTCGGCAAGATCGACACCGAGGGCTATGTCCATATTCTCGGCCGCGGCAAGGATCTCGTGATCTCAGGCGGCTTCAACGTCTACCCGAAGGAAATCGAGAGCGAGATCGACGCCATGCCCGGCGTGATCGAATCTGCCGTGATCGGCGTGCCGCATGCCGATTTCGGCGAGGGTGTCACCGCGGTGCTGGTCCGCAACAAGGACGCCGACGTCACCGAGGCGGGCGTGCTGAAGGCACTCGAGGGAAGGCTCGCCAAATTCAAGATGCCCAAGCGCGTCTTCGTTGTCGACGAGCTGCCGCGCAACGCCATGGGCAAGGTGCAGAAGAATATTTTGCGGGATACGTACGCGAGAATCTACGCGAAGTAGCTCAGTCGTCCCTGCGAAAGCAGGGACCCATACGCCGCGGCGGATGTTTCAAGAGACGCTGTTCGACGGCTTTTCTCTTTCCACTAACACCTGTGGTTATGGGTCCCTGCGTTCGCAGGGACGACAATGCTGGCTGTCTGCAATCGCCAGCCTCACAACACTGCATGGCCGCTCGCGAGACTTGGCTGCTTCAAAGCAGGCCGCAAAATCCGCATATCCGGTCGGCTCTGGATGAATGGCCTCGACGCTTGCCGCCGCCGCAAAACGAGGCGCCGGCATCGATCTGGCCGCCTGGTGCGCCTGCTCGCCGATTACGAGCCGGCCCCGCGGCTTCCCCGAAGATCAGGGCTTTCGCCGATTACCTCGTCCAGCGGCGGCGCGGCATCGATCCGTTCGGGACGCAGCCCGCGTGATCAATGAGTGAATCATTGTTTAATTCTTCAACCGCGCCGGATGGCCGTGGTATACCAAGCCGCTGATCAATCTCGTTTCGCAGCCTCGTAGTAATGAACAACCGTTCGATTTCAGGCCATTTGATCGTTGCGCGGACGGATTCGACTCCGTAAATAGAATTCATCTACCGCGTTCCCCGATGGGCCGGCCGCGGTCCCACACAACATAAAAGCCGCCGAATGACCGCCAGGATCGAACGACCGCTATCGCCCCATTTGCAGACCTATCGCGTCACCCTGACTATGGCGCTTTCAATTGTCCACCGCGCCACCGGGATCGCGCTCTATTTCGGCACACTGCTGCTCGCCTGGTGGCTGATCGCGGCGGCGTCCGGCCCCGGGGCCTACGCCAACGTCCAGGCCTTCACCGGCAGCATCATCGGCAAGCTGATCGTGTTCGGCTACACTTGGGCGCTGCTGCACCATCTGGTCAGCGGTATCCGCTACTTCTTCTGGGACCTCGGCTACGGCTTCAAGGCCAATGAGCGCGAGGCGCTCACCTGGGGCGCGCTGATCGCGGGCATTTCGCTGACGATTCTGGTCTGGATCATCGCCTACACTGTCGGAGGCGGACGATGAGCGGCCCTCGCTCGATGCGCACGCCGCTCGGCCGCGTCCGCAATCTCGGTTCCTCGCATTCCGGCACCACCGACTTCTGGCGCCAGCGTCTCACGGCGGTGGCGATGACGCTCCTGATCGTGCCCGTTATCGTGATTGTCTTGATGCTGATCGGCCGCAATCAGGCCGGCGCCGCGCAAATTCTCGGCTCGCTTCCGATCGCGATCATCCTGGTCCTATTCATCATCGCCAGCACCTGGCACATGAGGATCGGCATGCAGATCGTGATCGAGGACTATGTGCACAACGAGAAGCTGAAGCTTGCCGGCGTGATAGCCAATAATTTCTTCTGTATCGCGGTGGCCTTGGCCTCGATTTACGCGATCCTTAAATTGTCATCGGGAGTTTAACCCATGGCTGCACAAGGTAGCGGCAAGGCCACCAACGGCAGTAGCCCGGCCACCAACGGAAAAGCCTATCCGATCGAAGACCACACCTACGATGTCGTGGTGGTCGGCGCCGGCGGCGCCGGCTTGCGCGCCGTGGTTGGCTGCTCGGAAGCGGGCCTGCGCACCGCCTGCATCACAAAAGTGTTCCCGACCCGGTCGCATACGGTTGCAGCGCAAGGCGGCATTTCGGCCTCGCTCGGCAACATGCATCCGGACGACTGGCGCTGGCACATGTACGACACCGTCAAGGGGTCGGACTGGCTCGGCGACCAGGACGCGATCGAATACATGGTGCGCAACGCGCCGGATGCCGTGTACGAGCTCGAGCACTGGGGTGTGCCGTTCTCGCGCACCGAGGACGGCAAGATCTACCAGCGCCCGTTCGGCGGCATGACCATGGACTACGGCAAAGGCCAGGCGCAACGCACCTGCGCAGCCGCCGACCGCACCGGGCACGCCATGCTGCACACGATGTACGGCCAGGCGCTGCGCCACTCGGCTGAATTCTACATCGAGTTCTTCGCCATCGACCTGATCATGGACGACCAGGGCGTCTGCCGCGGCGTCATCGCGCTCAAGCTCGACGACGGCACGCTGCATCGTTTCCGCGCCCAGACCACCATCCTCGCGACCGGCGGCTATGGCCGCGCCTACGCTTCCTGCACCTCGGCGCATACCTGCACCGGCGACGGCGGCGGCATGGTGCTGCGCGCCGGCCTGCCGCTGCAGGACATGGAGTTCGTCCAGTTCCATCCGACCGGCATCTACGGCGCCGGCTGCCTCGTCACCGAAGGTGCGCGGGGCGAAGGCGGCTATCTCGTCAACTCCGAAGGCGAGCGTTTCATGGAGCGCTACGCACCGTCCGCCAAGGACCTCGCCTCGCGCGACGTGGTCTCGCGCTCGATGACGATCGAGATCCGCGAAGGCCGCGGCGTCGGCAAGAAGAAAGACCACATCTATCTGCACCTCGATCATCTCGATCCGAAGGTGCTGCAGGAGCGCCTGCCCGGCATTTCCGAATCGGCCAAGATCTTCGCCAATGTCGACGTCACCCGCGAGCCGATCCCGATCGTGCCGACGGTGCACTACAACATGGGCGGCATCCCCACCAATTATCACGCCGAGGTGCTGACCAAGAAGGACGGCGACGACAACGCCGTGGTGCCGGGCCTGATGGCGATCGGCGAAGCTGCCTGCGTCTCCGTGCACGGCGCCAACCGGCTCGGCTCCAATTCGCTGATCGATCTCGTGGTGTTCGGCCGCGCGGCTGCGCTGCGGCTTGCGGAAAAGCTGACGCCGAACGGCAAGCAGCCGGAATTGCCGAAGGATTCCGCCGACCTGGCGCTCGGTCGGCTCGATCATTACCGCCATGCCTCGGGCGGCACGCCGACCGCCAAGCTGCGCGACAGCATGCAGCATGTGATGCAAAACAATTGCGCGGTGTTCCGCACCGGCGAGATCCTGACCGAAGGCCAGAACCTGATCCATAAGGTGCATGGCGGCATCGGCGACATCGCGACGACCGACCGCTCGCTGGTCTGGAACTCTGACCTGATCGAGACCCTCGAGTTCGACAATCTGATCGTGCAGGCGGTTGTCACCATGGATTCGGCGGCCAACCGCACCGAAAGCCGCGGCGCCCATGCGCGCGAGGACTTTTCCGAACGCGACGACAAGAACTGGATGAAGCACACGCTGGCGTGGATCAGTGAACGTGGCAACATCACGATCGATTACCGCCCGGTGCACGACTACACGATGACGAACGACGTTCAGTACATCCCGCCGAAGGCGCGCGTGTATTGATCGCACTGGTCATGCGCGGACTTGATCCGCGCATTCATCCTCGAAAGTGGATGGATTGCCGGGTCGGGCCCGGCAATGACGAGGAGAACCGCAGAGGCAGGACATATGGCTGAATTCGCGCTTCCGAAAAATTCAAAGATCACCGGCGGCAAGGCATGGCCGAAGCCGGCGGGCGCGACCGAGACGCGCGAGTTCAGGGTCTATCGCTGGAATCCGGACGACGGCAAGAACCCGAGCGTCGACACCTACCATGTCGACATCAATGATTGCGGGCCGATGGTGCTCGACGGGCTGATCTGGATCAAGAACAATATCGACCCGACGTTGACGTTCCGCCGCTCCTGCCGCGAAGGTGTCTGCGGGTCCTGCGCCATGAATATCGACGGCCAGAACACGCTGGCCTGCACCAAATCGATGCACGACGTGGCCGCGGGCGGCGCCGTGAAGGTCAATCCGCTGCCGCACCAGCCGGTCGTGAAGGACCTGGTTCCCGACCTCACCAATTTCTATGCGCAATACGCTTCCATCGAGCCATGGCTGAAGACGACCACGCCGACGCCACAGAAGGAATGGAAGCAGAGCCACGAGGACCGCGAGAAGCTCGATGGCCTCTACGAGTGCATCCTGTGCGCCTGCTGCTCGACCTCCTGCCCAAGCTATTGGTGGAACAGCGACCGCTTCCTCGGACCGGCCGCGCTCCTGCAGGCGACGCGCTGGGTGAAGGATTCCCGCGATGAAGCCACCGGCGAACGGCTCGACAACCTCGAAGACCCGTTCCGCCTCTACCGCTGCCACACCATCATGAACTGCGCCAAGGCCTGCCCGAAAGGCCTGAACCCGTCCGAAGCCATCGCCGAGCTCAAGCTGAAATTGGTCGAGCGCCAGATCTAGGCACGATGCCGTAGAGCCTATGGGCGTCGTCATGCCCCGGGGCATGGCCGAGCCGAAGCGAAGCGACGCCGCCCTCCGGACGGCTCTCCCCAGTCGGCCCGGCGCCGGCCAGGCGCGGATGATTATCAATTTATCGATCCGCATTAACGCCGTCCGGGATAGCAGAGAGTTCCGCTTTCAACGCAGCAGAAGTTTGCGTTAAGCTCTACGCGTGTAGCCGGAGCGAGTGTGCAGACCGCGCAACGTAATTCGCTGAGATTGCTGCAATGGATGATGGTCGCTTCGCTGGCCCTTCCGTTGGCGCTGTTTGTATTTGCGTCCGCCGTTTCCTGGGTCTCGATCCGCGAAACGGCTGACCGCGAAATCGAACGGGCGCTGGATGTCGCGCACGAGCATGCGCTGAAAGTGTTCGAGACCATCGACCGCAGCCTGTCGGAGGTCGCCGAGATCATCCGCGGCGTTCCCGATGCCGACATCATTGCCCGCGAACAAACGCTGCATTTGCGGCTGAAACAACTGGTCGCTTCGCTGCCGCAGGTGAAGTCGGTCTGGATCTTCGACGCAAAAGGCCACGCGCTCGTCAACAGCCTCGTCGTCCCGCCGCCCGCGATCGATTTTTCCGACCGGGACTATTTCAAGTCCCACGTGGCCGGCGATATCGGAACCTATATCGGTGAAGCGTTGACGCCGCGGCCGCCCTATCAGGGCGCTGCGTTCTTCGGCGTCAGCAGACGGCGCCCGAGCGAGGACGGCGGCTTCGCGGGCGTGCTCCAGGCGTCCGTGTTCCCGGAATATTTCGAGAATTACTATGCCCGGATCGGCCGGGAGCCCGGCAGCTACTTCGCGCTCGGCCGGACGGATGGCGCCGTGCTGGCGCGTTTCCCCGCCATCGACCGCGACGTCCGTCTCGACCCCAATGGCCCGATCGAGAAAGTAATCGCTGCCAATCCAACGGCCGACCTCATCACCGTGACGTCGCCGACCGACGGCATCGAACGCCGCCTCGGATATCGGCGGCTCGCCGAATACCCGATCTATGTTGGCGCCGGCCTCGAGACCTCGGCGATCCGGGCGCGCTGGTTGTCCACCGTGAGCCAGCATTTGATCTTCGGCGCACCAGCCACCGCGCTGCTGTTTGCTCTGCTGGGGCTGGCCCTGCGCCGGACGCGGCATCTCCATTTCGAAGCCGAGAAGCGGGAGGCGGCCGAGGAAGCGCTGAAGCACGGCCAGCGGCTCGAGGCGCTTGGCCGGCTTACCGGCGGCGTCGCGCACGACTTCAACAATCTGCTCACGGTGATCCGCGCTTCCGTGGACCTGTTGCGGCGGTCCGACCTGCCGGAGCCGCGGCGGCTGCGCTATATCGATGCGATCTCTGACACGGTGAACCGCGCCGCCAAGTTGACCGGGCAGTTGCTGGCCTTCGCGCGGCGGCAGACGTTGAAGCCGGAGGTATTCGACGTCGGGCGGAGCGTGCAGACGCTGAGCGAAATGATCGGCACCCTGATCGGTTCGCGCATCGAGATCGTTATCCTTGGGCCGGAAGAGCCGTGTTTCGTCAATGCCGACGCCGGCCAGTTCGAAACCGCCATCATCAACATGGCCGTGAACGCACGGGACGCCATGGAAGGCCCTGGACGGCTGACGATTGCAGTGGGAATGGCCGCCAGTCTGCCAGGCGCCGCTCCGCTGCCGCAAAATCCATATGGTTATGTCGCCGTATCCGTCGCCGATACCGGCATCGGCATTCCGCCGGATCAGTTCGAACGCATCTTCGAACCCTTCTTCACGACCAAGCAGGCCGGCCACGGCACCGGGCTCGGCCTGTCACAGGTGTTCGGCTTCGCCAAGCAATCCGGCGGCGAAGTGGTCGTCGCCAGCGAATTGGGCAAAGGCAGCACCTTCACGCTGTATCTGCCGCGCACCGCCGGCGGCGGGCAATCGCTACAGATGCTGCGAGCAGATGCTTCGGCGATCGACGGGAGGGGGACGTCGGTGCTGCTGGTCGAAGACAATGCCGAGGTCGGACAATTTGCCGCCGACGCGCTGACCGATCTCGGCTACACCACGCGCCTGGTCGGCAGCGGCGCGCATGCGCTCGAAGAGCTGGCCGCCGGCGCCGATCGTTTCGATGTCGTGTTCACGGACGTGGTCATGCCGGGCATGACCGGCCTCGAACTCGCCCAGGAAATCCGCCGCCGGCACGCCGACCTGCCGGTCGTGCTGACCAGCGGTTACAGTCACGTGCTGTCGGAACATGGCAGCTACGGTTTTGAGCTGCTGCAAAAGCCCTATTCCGTCGAGCAGCTCTCGAGCGTGCTGCACCGGGTCGTCCGCTTGCGCAAGGTGAGGCGCGCCAACGCGGTGACTTGACCGCGCCGCTTCCCCGCCATTGCAAGGCGCGAGAGCGACGGAAGACATGCTCTCGTCCCCATGGGAACCATCTGATTTACTTTCCGTTATCGGAGCATGGCCAAGTCCGATGCCGAGCTCAAACCCGCCAGGAAATCCTCCCCGGAAAAGCCCTCTGCCGAAAAATCGGAATTCGCTGAAGTCACCGCCGAAGGCGGTGATCACGTCGAACCGCCGCCGCCGGAGGTCGTAGAGCCCGATCCGGAATTATCACCTGAGGAGGCCGAGCAGGCGCGCAAGGATTATCTGCTAACGCGGTTCTGGATCAGCGCCCGAGGATATTGGGGCAGGAACGGCGACCGGCTGGCATGGCTGTTCTCGCTCGGGCTGTTGCTCCTGATCGTCGGCCACGTCGGCTTTCAATACGGCATCAATGTCTGGAACCGCGCGATCTTCGATGCCATCGAGAAGCGCGATTCCGCCACGGTGTATTACCTCGCCGCCGTGTTCTTTCCGCTCGCGATCGGCAGCGTGCTGCTCGGCGTGGCGCAGGTGTTCGCCCGCATGGGCATTCAGCGCCGCTGGCGCGCCTGGCTGACGAACGCGGTGATATCGCGCTGGCTGGCCAGCGGCCGTTATTATCAGCTCAACCTCGTCGGCGGTGATCATCAGAACCCGGAATATCGCATCGCCGACGATTTGCGGATCGCGACCGACTCGCCGGTGGATTTCGTCGCCGGCGTCACGTCGGCGTTCCTCTCGGCCGCGACCTTCATCGTCGTGCTCTGGACCATCGGCGGTGCGCTGACGCTGACATTGGGCGGTTCGACCATCACCATCCCCGGCTTCCTCGTGATCGCCGCGATCGTTTACGCCGCGATCGCTTCGGGCTCGATCACAGCGATCGGACGAAGCTTCGTGCAGGTGTCCGAGGACAAGAACCAGGCCGAGGCCGAATATCGCTATGCGCTGACGCGCGTTCGCGAGAACGGCGAAAGCATCGCGCTGCTCGGCGGCGAAGAGGAAGAGCGCGACGGCATCGACAAGACGTTTTCGAAAGTGCTGCGGCAATGGGCGCGCCTTGCGGGCCAGCATATGCGCACGACGCTGGTGTCGCAGGGATCCGGCCTCATCGCGCCGGTCGTTCCGCTATTGTTGTGCGCGCCGAAATTTCTCGACGGCAGCATGACGCTCGGGCAGGTGATGCAGGCGGCTTCCGCCTTCACCATCGTGCAGACCGCGTTCGGCTGGCTGGTCGACAATTATCCGCGGCTGGCCGACTGGAACGCCTGCGCGCGCCGCATCGCCTCGCTGATGATGTCGCTCGACGGCCTCGAACGCGCCGAGCAGGGCGACGGCATCGGGCGCATCCAACGCGGTGAAACCAAAGGCGATACCATGCTGAGCCTCAATGATCTGTCGGTGACGCTCGACGACGGCACCGCGGTTGTCGGCGAGACCGAAGTGGCGATCGAACCCGGCGAGCGCCTGTTGGTGGCGGGTGAATCCGGCACCGGCAAGAGTACGTTGGTTCGTGCGCTGGCAGGGCTGTGGCCCTGGGGCGGCGGCAGCGTCAACTTCCATCCCGATCGCCGGCTCTTCATGCTGCCACAGAAGTCCTACATTCCGTCCGGCACGCTGCGCCGCGCGATCGCCTATCCCGGCGCGGCCGAGGACTGGCTCACCGAGCAGATTTGCGACGCCCTGCACAAGGTCGGCCTCGACCATCTCAAGGATAAGATCGAGGAGGAGGGCCCGTGGGACCAGACGTTATCAGGCGGCGAGAAGCAGCGGCTGGCGTTTGCGCGTCTGTTGCTGCACAACCCCGACATCGTGGTGCTGGATGAGGCGACGTCGGCGCTCGACGAAAAGAGCCAGGATAAGATGATGGAGATCGTCATCAAGGAGCTGCCGAACGCAACCATCGTCAGCGTCGCCCACCGCGCCGAGCTGGAGGCCTTTCACAGCCGCAAGATCGTGCTGGAACGGCGCAAGGGCGGCGCCAAGCTCGTCAGCGACGTCAACCTGATCCCGCGCAAGGACAGACGACGCCTCCTCGGCCGCTTCCTGCGCCATCGCAAAGCCGCGAAGAAGGCGGCGTGAGATGACAAAGACTTCCCGTCGTCCCTGCGAAAGCAGGGACCCATAACCACCAGCCTTGATTATTTACGGAGAGTATCAACTCCAACCACCCCAAATCGAGAAGCCGCGGCGTATGGGCCCCTGCTTTCGCAGGGACGACGGCCTCGTTGGAGTCGCGTGCAAAACCGGCTATGCATGCGGCGCTTCTACCCGAGGACACAGGTTTGACGCCCGACAACGATCCTTCGCCCGCGCCTTTCGGCGCATTTGCCCCGAATGCCGCACAGGCTGCGATCATTTCGCTGGCCCACCGCTCGCGGCTGAAGCGCGGTGCGTTTCGGCCGATGCTGTCGCGGCTGGTGAACCTGCTGCGCGCGGGTCCCGTCGACGTGCCATATCAAGGCGCCTCGTTCCGCTTCTATCATCAGGCCAGCGCCACCGAGCGCGGCGCGCTGTTCAATCCCGACTACAATATCGAGGAGCTGGATTTTTTGCGCGCGCATGTTCCGGCTGGCGGGGTCTTCGTCGATGTCGGCGCCAATGTCGGCACCTATGCGCTTGCGTTGGCACGCCATGTCGGCGCTGATGGCAAGGTGATTGCGATCGAGCCGCACCCGGTCACCCATGGCCGGCTTGCCTTCAACAACGCGGCCTCCGGCTACTCCCAGGTACGATTGGTCGCGGCCGCTGCCGGCCCTGCCGACGGGGAATTGATGATCGAGACCGACGGCGACAATCTCGGCGCCAGCCATATTGTGTCGGGAGAAGTGTCCAGCCGGGCGATCAAGGTGCCCTCGCTGCGGCTGCAGCGCATCCTCGACGAAGCCGGAGTTTCGCATGTCGATGCGCTCAAGATCGACGTCGAAGGTTTTGAGGATCGCGTGTTGACCGGTTTCTTCGCCGACGCACCGCAGGCATTGTGGCCGCGCGCGATCGTGATCGAGCATCTGTCGAGGAATGAATGGCTGGCAGACTGCATCGCCGACATGCGCGCGCGGGGTTATGCCGAGGCCGGCAAGACCCGCAGCAACACGCTGCTGGCGCGAAGCTGAATTTCCTTTGTCCGTTCCTCAAACCGCAGGAGAGCTTGATGATCGACCACATCGGATTTCCGGTTTCGAATTATGAACGCTCCAAGGCCTTCTATCTGAAAGCCCTGGCGCCGCTCGACTACGTCCTTGTCATGGAAGTCAAACAGGATCGTCCCGATGAGGAGCCCGCCGCAGGTTTCGGCGCCGATGGAAAGCCCGATTTCTGGATCGGCGGCGAAGGCGGATTGGACAAGCCGTTGCATGTCGCGATCGTGGCGAAGGACCGCGCCACGGTAGACGCTTTCTATGGGGCGGCCATAGCCGCCGGCGGGCGCGATAATGGCGCACCGGGAATCCGCACACACTACCATCCGAACTATTACGGCGCGTTCGTGCTCGATCCCGATGGGCACAACATCGAAGCCGTTTGCCACACGCCGGCATAGCCGGTTCCATGAGTGAGGCGCGCGGGAACTTCGCGCCAGGCTGGCCGTTATTGTTCCTGGAGTGGAAACTTCAGGAGATGTGATGCCGATCGAACCGCCGGAGATACCGTCGGCGACACCTGGACAACCGACCGAGCCGCCGCGAGAGAGCCCGCCAGGCAATCCTCGTCCCGAGGTGCCACCACCATTGCATGAGCCTGACCGGCCACCACAACCGCAGGAGCTGCCGGGCAAGATGCCGGATGAGTTACCGACACGCGGGCCGAATGGCCCCAGCACACCCAATCCAGCCACCGATCCGGGGGGCCGGATGAACGCATTGCCTGAACGCGCAATGAATAATGGTGCATGCAACCCATTGTGCTAATGAAATAAAATAGCATCCTACCATTTGTAGGCCGCCACAATCCGGCCTAATGATTAACCGCTCATCGACCAACTGACATGTCACTGAAGGGCTCTTCCGTTGCTGTCAGGCCTTTCTTCGGGGACCAAAGGGACATCATGACAAACCTTCGCATCCTGCTGCTCGCTACGACTACTTTGACGGCGACGCAGCTCGCGACCTCCGCATCGCATGCGCAGACCGCACCGCTTGTCGTGGCGCAAGCCAAGGAAAAGGAAGAAGGAGCCCCGGGCGGTAGGCCCAAGGAGGCGCCGAAGGGTGCCCCGCCGCCGGCCGCCGCACCGAAGGCGCCGGCTCCGGCCGCTC
>NZ_LLXX01000224.1 GCF_001440405.1 Bradyrhizobium valentinum | reverse complement strand
CCGCTGGCCGCCGAACCGACCGCCGGCGCGGAGGTTGCGGCCGCTCGCCGTACGCCGCCCAACGCGATGGCATCGGCATCGCCGTCGCGCGACGAAATTGCCGCCGCCTATCAGAGCGCGCTCAAGGGCAAGGTCGCGGTGCCTGAGCCGGTGGCGCGTGAAGCGTCCGGCGACGTCGTCGCTGCGATTAATCCGGCGGCTGCGGCTGCACCGGTGGTTCGTGAGCCCGTTCCGGTCACGCGCGAGGCGGCTCCGGCACGGCGCATCGATCCGGACGAGCTTGCGGCGTTGCTGAAGCGGGCGAAGGGCCTGCTTGCGATCGGCGACATTACTTCCGCCCGTCTATTGCTTGAGCGCGCGGCGGACGCGCAGGAGGCGGAGGCAGCATTGATGCTGGCCGGGACGTATGATCCGCAAGTGCTGGGCAGCCAGGATTTGCGGAGCGTTACGCCTGATCCGGCGGCGGCGCGGCTCTGGTACCAGAAGGCCGCCCAGCTCGGGTCGCCTGATGCGAAGCGGCGGCTCGGCCAGTTGCAGAACTAGGCAATTACTCAAGAAAATTACTCAAGACCAGCGCAGAGGAACCCATGCGACATTTACTGGGAGTGGCAATGCTTGCCATGACGGTGGCGTGCAGCAATACGGCGGCCAAGGCCGCCGAGCCGGAATACGACCCGGCCAAGGTCAGCGAAAGTCTGAAAGCGATTTTTCAGTTCGGCTCGGTCGCCACCAAGCAGGCGCTGAACGCCAACACGGTCACGCTGATCTCGGGAACGATCGGCGGCACCTATGTGCAGTTCGGTGCCGACCTCGCTTCCGTGCTCGACGACGGAAACAAGTTGCGCGTACTTCCGATCGTCGGGCGCGGCTCCGTGCAGAGTGTGGCCGACATCCTGTTCCTGCAGGGCGTCGACCTCGGCATCGTGCGCGCCGACACGCTCGACTATCTCGAGAAGAAGGGCTTCGCAAAGGATATCAAGAAGCAGTTCACCTATGTGACGAAGCTCTACAATGAAGAGATGTACGTTCTCGCGTCGAAGTCGGTGACCAACATAAGCCAGCTCAACGGCAAGAAGGTCAGCGTCGACCTTCCCAACGGCGGCACCTTCGTAACCGCGGCGATCGTGTTCGAGCGGCTCGGCATCAAGCCTAACTTCCTCTATCTCGAACAGCGGATCGCGATGGAGAAAATGCGGGCTGGTGAAATCGACGCCGTGATTGCCGTCGGCGGCAAGCCGTACAAGTCGGTCGCAGCGTTCAAGGACGACCGCTTCCATCTGGTTCCGGTCGACTATTCAAAGCCGCTGCAGACCGACTATCTGCCGGCCGCGCTCACCTCAAAGGATTATCCGAACCTGATTGCGGAAGGCGCGCGCGTCGACACCATCGCGGTGCCGGCGGTGCTTGCCGCATATAATTGGGCGCCGAACACGGATCGGTATCGCAAGCTCGCGCAGTTCGTGGATGCCTTCTTCACGAAGTTTCCGAGGTTCCAGAACCCGCCGTTCCACCCGAAGTGGAAGGAGGTCTCGCTGTCGGCGCCGCTGCCTGACTGGCAGCGCCTGCCGGTCGCCGAGCAATGGCTCAAGACCCACAACGTCGAGGCCGTGTCGCGGGCCAGGTTCGATGAATTCCTGAAACAGAGCCCGACGACCGCGGCAAGCGTGAAGACGGACGCGGACAAGGAAGCCTTGTTCAAGCAGTTCCAGGCGTGGGAAGCCGAGCGAGGCGCGAGGGCGCAGGCTCCTTCACCGGCGCAGCGCTAGCCAGCGCCTGCTATTCGGTCCCTTCGGCAGTGTCGATCCCGCGCTTCAGTGCGGCGCGGGCGGCATCGCGATGCTCCTGTGTGATGTGGCTGGCGACCATGCGGATGGCGGTGGCCAGCACGGCGGCGTCGTCGGTAAAGCCGAGCAACGGCAGCACATCAGGCATGAAATCGAACGGCAGGATGAAGTAGGCGACGGCGCCGAGCAGTGCCGCCTGCACGTGACGCGGCGTCTGCTTGTCGAACGCGCAGTAGTAAGCCGCGAGCAGGTCCTCGGCGAAGGGAAGCTGCGCCACCACCTGCTTGAACTTGCCCCAGAAGCGCCGACGCACGCTCTCACGGTCCTGCGCCAGCCGGTCGGCCGGTTCAAAACCCACGGTGTAATCGGATGCCATCGCGGCGCTCCTCGGAAATCCGGCGCGGCAGATCGCCGCGGCAGCTCGGATGATTCAAGAATTGGGGATGTCTCGCCGCCGCCGCAAGATCGCGGGCCGCGCCAACTCAAGGGACGCCCAATTGCCTGGCGATCGCGCTCATCGCCTTGGCCAGGTCGATGTCGAGCCGGGTCACGCCGCCGGCGTCGTGGGTCGCCAGCACCACTTCCACCGTCTTGTAGACGTTCTTCCATTCCGGGTGATGGTCGTTCTTTTCCGCCACCAGGGCGGCGCGGGACATGAATCCGAACGCTTCGTTGAAATCCTTGAAGGTGAAGGTCCGCCCAATCGCCTCGCGTCCGGGCGTCTCGGACCAGCCGGGAAGTTCCGCCAGCGCTGATTTCCGTGCCTCCGCAGACAGCCGTTCCGCCATGATCGCCTCCCGTTCCAGCTCATCTTACCCTAACACCGAAGGCCGCATCGGGGATCCCCCAGCCCAAAATAGGCCGCAACAGGCGTCCAATGGGCGGCGTGGGGCGCCGGTAACCATGACGGAGATGTAACAATGGCTAAGCGGGAAATTTGCTAGAGTATTCATGTAAGCGTGCCGGCGGCATAAAATTGCACCTCGAACAATCATCCAGGGATTGATGAGCGACGGCCCCCTCCCTTCGGAAAAGCCGGCCCCACCCTCGCCCCGATCAGCGAAACAACGGCTGACATTCGTCACACTGGCCGGCGTGCTGGCCATCGTCGGCGCACTTGTCGCTGGCTATTACTTTGCGATGCGGCCGGTGACGCTGCGGATCGCCGTCGGTCCCGCCAACAGCGACGACCTCAAAGTGGTTCAGAACCTGGCGCAGGCCTTCAACAACCAGCGAAACAGTGTGGTCCGGTTGCGCCCGGTGCAGACCGACGGCGCGCTTGCGAGCGCCAACCTGCTCGGCGAAGGCAAGGCCGATCTCGCGATCATCCGGGGCGACCTCGATGTGCCGAAGAATGCGCAGGCCGTGGCGACGCTGCGCAAGAACGTCGCGGTGCTGTGGGTGCCGCCGGCTGCCAAAACCAAGGGAAAGAAGGCCGCTCCCGCTATCACGAAAATCTCGCAGCTCACCGGGCGCCGTATCGGCGTCGTCGGCCGCACCCAGGCCAATGTCAATTTGCTCAAGGTGATCCTGCGGCAATACGGCGTCGATCCGGCAACGGTCGAGATCATCCAGTTCCCAGCCAATGAGGCTGCCGAGGCCATCCGTAACCA
Organism: Bradyrhizobium valentinum; assembly: GCF_001440405.1. Classification (GTDB taxonomy): domain Bacteria; phylum Pseudomonadota; class Alphaproteobacteria; order Rhizobiales; family Xanthobacteraceae; genus Bradyrhizobium; species Bradyrhizobium valentinum. Next base: position 33,005 of record NZ_LLXX01000224.1, on the reverse strand, counting down.
GAAGGCGGACGCCTATCTCGCGGCCGGCCCGGTCAACAGCAAGATCACGACGGACGCGATCGCCGCCTCCATGCGCGACGGCGGCACGCCGAAATTCCTCGCGATCGATTCGGCCGAGGCGATTGCGCAGAACCATCCCGCCTATGAGGCCTCAGATATCCCGGCCGGGACATTTGGCGGCGCGCCGGGCCGGCCCGAGGAAGAGATCAAGACGATCAGCTTCGCGCACCACATCGTGGCGCGCAGAGGCATTGCGGAATCGACCATCGCGATCTTTACGCGGCAGTTGTTTGCGATCCGCCAGACGCTGAAGAACGAATTTCCGCTGGCCGCCAAGATCGAGACGCCCGATACCGACAAGGACGCCACGATCCCCGTACACCCCGGCGCCGCAGCCTTTGTCGACGGCGAGGAAAAGACCTTCCTGGACCGTTACAGCGACTACATCTGGTGGGCCTTGATGGCTGCGTCGGCGATGGGCTCCGCCGGCGCCTGGTTCGCCGGATATCTCAAGAATGATGATCGCAGCATCAACACGTCGCAACGCGACCGGCTGCTCGACATGCTGACCGCCGCCCGCCAATGCGATTCGATGGAAGAGCTCGACCAGATGCAGTCCGAAGCGGATGCCATTCTGCGCGACACGCTGCAATGCTTCGAGCACGGTGCGATCGAGGAAGGCACGTTGACCGCGTTCAATATCGCGATCGAGCAGTTCCACAACGCGGTGGCCGACCGCAAGGCGCTCTTGATGAGCATGCCGCAAAACCTGCAACGGGCGAGCGCGCAATTTCGGGCGGCCGGCAACGCCTGATCTGCAAATCCGGTAATCGAGCCGTCATCAATTCTTTCTAGGTCTGGCGGGGTCGGCATTGCCTTCTCGCACCGGACCGAAGGGAGCTCGCATGACGTACAGGTTTTCTCGCGGACTTTCCCGGCGGCGCTTTCTCTCCACCGCGGGAGCCGGTGCCATCAGCACCCTTGCAATGCCTTATCTCAGCCGCGCCGCCGACCGGCCGGTCGTGACCTCCGGCGTGCAATCCGGCGATGTCGGCGCTGACGGCGGAGTGGTATGGGCGCGCGCCGACCGGCCGTCGCAAATGCTGGTCGATGTAGCCACGACAGAATCCTTCGCCAACGCACGGGCGCTGCCGCCGATCGCGGCGCTGCCCGAAAGCGATTTCACCGCCAAAATGCTGCTGGACAACCTGCCTGCCGGGCAGGAGATCTTCTACCGTGTCCGGTTTCGCGACCTCGCTTTTACCGGCGTCGAAAGCGAGCCGGTGGTCGGGCGGTTCCGCACCGCGCCTGGCGATCGCCGCGACGTCAGCTTCGTCTGGGGCGGCGATGTTGCCGGACAGGGCTGGGGCATCAACCCCGATGACGGCGGCATGCTCACTTTCGCCACGATGCGCAAGCATCGCCCGGATTTCCTGCTGCACTCCGGCGATACCGTCTATGCGGACGGACCGATCAAGAGCGAGGTGACGCTTCCCGACGACAAGATCTGGAAGAATTTGACGATTCCCGAGAAGGCAAAGGTCGCCGAAACGCTCGACGAATTTCGCGCCGCGCATAGGTACAATTTCATGGACGAGCATCTGCGCGCGTTCAACGCCGAGGTGCCGGTGTTCGTGCAGTGGGACGACCACGAAGTCGTCAACAATTGGTCGCTCTCGAAGCAGCTCCCGGCTGCCTACAAGGAGCGCAACGTCAACTTGCTTGTCGCCCGTTCCGCGCGCGCGTTTCACGAGATGTATCCGATCCGCGAGAGCCTCAACGAGCCAGGGCGGATCTATCGCACGCTCAACTACGGTCCGCATCTCGACGTATTCATGCTGGACGAGCGCAGCTATCGCGGGCCCAATGGCTCGAACCAGGAGACTGCCTATGGTCCGGAAAGCTTCTTTCTCGGGCCTGCGCAACTCGCCTGGCTGAAACGGGGGCTGCTTAATTCGCGCGCCACCTGGAAGGTGATCGCGTCCGACATGCCGCTCAGCATCATTGTCTATGACGATGCGCCCAACAAGAAGGGCTCGGAAGCCGTTGCGCAGGGCGATGGACCACCGCGCGGCCGCGAACTGGAAATCGCCGATCTCCTGCGGTTCATCAAGACGTCAGGCGTGGCCAACACGGTGTGGCTGACGGCGGACGTGCACTACGCGGCCGCGCACTACTACAATCCCGATAAGGCGCAGTTTGGGGAATTCGACCCGTTCTGGGAGTTCGTTGCCGGGCCGCTGCACGCCGGCACGTTCGGCCCGAACGAGCTCGACAATACCTTCGGACCCGAAGTGAAGTTCATCAAGGCGCCGGGGCCCGGCAAGCAAAACCTGCCGCCATCGGCCGGCATGCAGTTCTTCGGCCACGTCAGGATCGACGGCGCCAGCGGGCAGATGACGGTAACCTTGCGGGACCGCGCTGACGTTGCGCTGTGGTCGACAACGCTCGATCCCAAACCTGTGTAGCCGTCGCGACGGCCGCAACCGCTCAGAGCTTGATGCCGCCGTTCTTCAACAGCGCCTGCAGCGCGTCGGTCGAATAGGGCTTGGGCAGCCGCGGCTTTGTCGCGAATGTGGCCGGGAGCCGGGCGTCGGCGCCGTAGCCGGTGACGAAGGCATACGGAATGTTCAGCGCCTCCAATCGTTCGGCCACGGCAAAACTCTTCTCGCGGATGAGCCCGACGTCGAGCAGCGCGAATTCGGGCGGCCGGTCGGCGATCATGTCGAGCGCTTTGGCCACGTTCGCGGCGCTCCGCACCGTCTTCACGCCAAACCCCAGAATCGTGTCTTCGAAATCGAGCGCGATGATTGGATCGTCTTCAACGATCAGGACATCGCTGGGCATGCCGTCGTAGGAGGCGGGTTCCATGTCTCTCGCCAGTTCAAGGTTCAGCATTTGCTCAGAGGCCCGTGGCCGAAGCCCCGGAAGGCGCAAGGCCAGCGGCACCCGTAAAAGCGCGCTCGCCGGTTCCGGAACCGAAACCACCACATGTTAGTTCTACCGTCTGTCCACTAGTGAACACATAAATGAGATCAGATCGATTATTGTGCTTCCGCGGGGAGCGGGAACCTTCAATGATTTCGCGACAGCAAGACACGGCCGGTGGGCGGCCGTTCAACAATCTGCTGCGCCGTTTGAATGACGCCGATTTCGCCTTGATCGAACCGCACCTCGTCCACGCCGACACCTATCCGAATGACTTGCTCTACAGTCCCGGCGACAATGTCGAGACGGTTCATTTCCCCTGCGGCCCAAGCCTCGCCTCTTACATGGTCGCCAGCGAGGATGGCCGCGACGTCGAGACCATCCTGATCGGCCGCGAGGGCGCGGTCGGCGGCATCGTCAGCCAGGGCCATCTCCCGGCCTATACCCGCATCACGGTCAAATTCGCAGGGCCGTTCGTGCGGCTACCTGTCGGAAAGCTCGATGCGGCGAAATCGAAGTCGCGCACGCTGAGCAACATCTTCGCACGCTATGCGGACTGCATGCTGGCGCAGGTTTTCCAGTCGACTGCCTGCAACGCGATCCATTCGATCGAGCAGCGTACGGCGAAATGGATCATTTCGGCGATGGAACGCACAGATGGGGAGGACATCGTGCCGCTGACCCATGAACAACTGGCGACCTTGCTCGGCGTCGGCCGCTCCTACACCAGCCGGGTCATCCAGACCTTCAAGGCGGAAGGCACGCTGGAGACCCGGCGCGGCTCGATCCTGGTCCGCAACCCGAATCTGCTGCGAAACCGGTCCTGCGGGTGCAACGAGGCCGTGAAGGGCCATTTTGACGAGGTTTTGCGGGGGGTCTATCCCGATCCCGACAAGGGCAATTAAGCGGCTGCCACGCCCAAAATCGGCTAACCAAATGCCAAACAAACCATTGTTTTTTGGCGTTTTCTGACTATATTGCGCCGCAACGCGTAAGGTGTGCCCGGTCCTTTTGGCCGGGCTTCCTTTTTGGGGGAGAAAGCGCCCCCGGAGCATGATCCGGAAAAGTGGGCACCGGTTTTCCGAAAAGATCATGCTCAAACAAAATAGATGGAGCGGGATGACGATTCGAAGAAGCGTCATCGCGCGCCAGTATTCCAGGTATCAGAGCGCGATCCGGAAAAGTGGGTCCCGGTTTTCCGGCGAGATCGCGCGTCCACCATTGCACGACCAGAAGAAGAGCCATGAACCTTCGTAACGTCGCCATCATCGCCCACGTCGACCACGGCAAGACCACCCTCGTCGACCGCCTGCTGCAGCAATCCGGCACCTATCGCGAAAACCAGAAGGTGACCGAACGCGCGATGGACTCCAACGATCTGGAGCGCGAGCGCGGCATCACCATTCTGGCCAAGGCCGCCTCGGTGCAGTGGAAGGACACCCGCATCAACATCGTCGACACCCCCGGTCACGCCGATTTCGGCGGCGAGGTCGAGCGCATCCTGAACATGGTCGATGGCGCGCTGGTGCTGGTGGACGCGGCCGAAGGCCCGCTGCCGCAAACCAAGTTCGTGGTCTCCAAGGCGCTCAAGGTCGGGCTGAAGCCGATCGTCGTCATCAACAAGGTCGACCGTCCCGACGCCCGTCCGACCGAAGTCATCAACGAAGTGTTCGACCTGTTCGCCGCGCTCGACGCCAGCGAAGAGCAGCTCGATTTCCCGATTCTCTACGGGTCGGCCAAGCAAGGCTGGATGGCGGATAGCCCGGACGGCTCGCAGGACGCCGGCATGCAGCCGCTGTTCGACCTGATCGTGCGCCATGTCGCGCCGCCGACCGTCGAGCAGGGCCCGTTCCGGATGATCGGCACCATTCTCGAAGCCAACCCCTATCTCGGCCGCATCATCACCGGCCGCATCACCTCGGGCGCCATCAAGCCGAACCAGCAGGTGAAGGTGTTAGGCGCCGACGGCAAGACCATCGAGCAGGGCCGTATCACCAAAATCCTCGCCTTCCGCGGTATCGAGCGCACCCCGCTGGATGAAGCCGAAGCCGGCGACATCGTCGCGATTGCGGGCCTCACCAAGGGCACCGTTGCCGATACCTTCTGCGATCCTTCCGTCGAGACCCCGCTGGTCGCGCAGCCGATCGATCCGCCGACGGTGTCGATGTCGTTCATCGTCAACAACTCGCCGCTCGCCGGCACCGAGGGTGACAAGGTGACCTCGCGCATGATCCGCGACCGCCTGTTGCGCGAGGCCGAGGGCAATGTCGCACTGCGCGTGGTCGAGGCTACCGACAAGGATTCGATGGAGGTGTCGGGCCGCGGCGAATTGCAGCTCGCGATCCTGATCGAGACCATGCGCCGCGAAGGCTTTGAGCTTTCCGTGTCGCGCCCGCGCGTCGTGCTGCAGAAGGACGAAGCTACCGGGCAGTGGCAGGAGCCGATCGAAGAAGTCGTGATCGACGTCGACGAGGAGCATTCCGGCGTCGTCGTGCAGAAGATGAGCGAGCGCAAGGCCGAGATGATCGAGATGCGCCCCTCCGGCGGCAACCGCCTGCGGCTGGTGTTCTACGCGCCGACCCGCGGCCTGATCGGCTATCAGGGTGAGTTGCTAACCGATACCCGCGGCACCGCGATCATGAACCGCCTGTTCCACGGCTACGCCAACTACAAGGGCGACATCCAGGGCCGCCGCAACGGCGTGCTGATCTCCAACGATCAGGGTGAAGCGGTGGCTTACGCGATGTTCAAGCTGGAGGACCGCGGCCCGATGATGATCGAGCCCGGCTGGAAGGTCTACAAGGGCATGATCGTCGGCGAGCACACCCGCGACAACGACCTCGAGATCAACGTGCTCAAGGGCAAGCAGCTCACCAACATCCGCACCACCTCCAAGGACGAAGCGGTGCGCCTGACGCCGCCGATCCGGATGACGCTGGAAAAGGCGCTGGCCTATATCGAGGACGACGAGCTGGTCGAGGTGACCCCGAAGTCGATCCGCCTGCGCAAGAAGTTCTTGGACGCCAACGACCGCAAGCGCGCGGAAAAGGCCAAGGAAGCGGTAGCGTAAGTCCCGCCGCTACTCGTCATCCCCCGCGAAGGCGGGGGATCCAGTACGCCGCGGCCTCTCGTTTCAATCACTGCCGTCTCTGGAATACCGGATCACCCGCCTTCGCGGGTGACGACGGCCATGCGCGGGGTGGCTTCAGGCGCGGCGGCGAACATGCTAGAGGCAAGGGCATGTCCTCCCTCCCCTCCTCAGTCGATGTCGCGATCATCGGCGCCGGCGCCGCCGGCCTCGGCGCCGCCAATGCGCTGAAGAATTCCGGCCTCTCCGTTATCGTGCTGGAAGCCCGCGACCGTCTCGGCGGCCGGGCGCATACCATCATGGCCTCGCCTGACGTCACCTTCGACGTCGGCTGCGGCTGGCTGCATTCGGCCGATGAGAATTCCTTTGTCAAAATCGCCGGGCAGCTCGGCTTCGAGATCAACAGATCACTGCCGCCCTGGGCCGAGCGTGCCCACGGCAAGGCGTTTCCGCAAGAAGACCGTGACGACTTCATGCGTGCGCTCAATGCGTTCTACGATCGCGCCGAGGAGGCTGCGAAAGAGGCTGAACGAAGCGGCCGCGACAGCGCGGCCAGCCTTTATCTGGAACCCGGCAACCGCTGGAATCCGATGATCGATGCGATCTCGACCTACGTCAACGGCTGCGAGCTCGACCGGGTTTCGATTCTCGACATGGACGCCTATGAGGACACCGACATCAACTGGCGCGTCCGCCGCGGCTACGGCGCGCTGGTCGCAGCCTACGGCGCCTCATGTCCGGTCGCGCTGAATTGCGCGGTGACGCTGATCGATCATTCGGACAAGCGCGTACGGATCGAGACGTCGCAGGGTACGCTGACCGCGGACAAGGTGATCGTCACCGTGCCTACCAATTTGATCGCCGACGAAGCGATCCGCTTTCATCCTCCCTTGCCTGCAAAGGTCGGCGCTGCCCGCGGCCTGCCGCTCGGCCTCGCCGACAAGGTGACGCTGGCGCTGGATGAACCGGAGGCGCTGCCGAAGGAAGGCAATCTGCGCGGCGCCACCATGCGCACCGGAATGGGCACCTATCATCTGCGCCCGTTCGGCCAGCCCTGCATCGAAGGCTTCTTCGGCGGCCGTTTCGCCCGATCGCTGGAAGATGCGGGCGATGGCGCGCTGGCTGCGCAAAGCATCGATGAAATCGTGTCCTTCCTCGGCAACGACTTTCGCCGCAAGCTGAAGCCGCTCGCGGAATCGCGCTGGGCCCACGACCCGTTTGCTCGTGGCTCGTACTCGCACGCGCTGCCGGGACATGCGGGTGACCGCGCCGTGCTCGCCACACCCGTCGATGGACGTTTGTTCTTTGCGGGAGAAGCGACCTCGCCGGAGTTCTTCACGACCGCGCATGGGGCGCGGGACTCGGGCGAGAGGGCGGCGGGGGAGGTATTGGCCTCACAGACTAAGCGTTGAGCTTCAGCAGCATCATTGCGAGCGCAGCGAAGCAATCCATGCCGCAGCAAGACGAGAGATGGATTGCTTCGTCGCTTCGCTGCTCGCAATGACGGGTGTGGCGACTTTCGTGCCTTACTCCATCACCCGCGCCCGCACCTCCGCGTCCGGCACGAAGCATTCTTCGTACTTTCCGAAGATCCGGTAGCGGTTGCGGGCGACGAGGCTGTAGACCGCATCGCGCAGCGGTTTTGGCACGGCGAACAGCACGCGCACCCAACCCCATCCCGGCAGCACACTCAACACCGTCAGCGCCGCATCCGATTTGAAATACACGACCCCACCATGGACCACAGCATTGGTGTCGGGATCGTTGGAGTCGATACCAAACGCCTGCGCCAGCCGGGTGCCGTAGGGCGACTGGATCGCGGTGAAGCGGAAACGGCGTTCGGTGTCGCGCGTGGCGACGAAGCGGATCCAGCGCGAGCAGAAGACGCAGACGCCGTCGTAAAGGATCACGTCATCGTCGGGCCATTTGGTCATGCACACTCATTGTTTTGAAGCGTTTCGCTCGAAAACCCTATCTATTATCCAGCGTCAAAAGCGCCACCAGCATCAGCACGATCGCGGGGCCGGTCTTCACCAGCGCACCGAGCGGCTCGATCCAGAGATCCGGCGTCAGGATCGCGGCGCCGATCATATAGCCGAGCGACGCGACGATACCCGCGACCAGACCAAATGCCGCGGTGCGGCGGAACGCAATCAGCGCGCCAATGCTCATATCCATCAGGCTTGTGCCGATTGTGACGGGGGCGACGAGCGACGGCGGAAAGCCGTGGCTGCGCAGGATCTCGGCCGCAGCGTCATAGGAAATCACCAGCGCAATGAAGCCCGAGACGACCCAGAACAGCACGAGGCTTGCGATTATCAGCGCCTTGATCGGGAACAGCCGGGCAAACCATTTGTCCTGAATGGTCGCCCGGCGTTTTCCGGCCATCTGTTCGATGCGCTTCGGCACGATGCCGGTGGCGGCCATCCAGCCGGCTGGGTCGCCGCTGACGCCGCGGCGAAGCTCCGCTATAGCGGTGGTTCGCATCGGTGGCATCCAGCCGAACAGGCTCGCGAGGTCGCCGGATCTAGCGCCGAGATCGAGCAGGAACGCCGGCATCACAATGCGCCACCATCTGCCAGTGCCGAACACCTCGCGAAATTGATCGATCACGTCACCCAGCGTGACCGGCTGCTCCTGCATCAGGTCCCATGTCACCGCGTTCGCCTCGCTCGGATCGCGTGCGGCAAGCCAGGCGATGGTGTCCGCAATGTCCTTCATGGCGACCGGCCGGAATGGCGTGGCCCGTTCGGCATCCGGGAGATCGAACGGGAACGCCGCGAGTGAGCGCAGCATGGCGCTGCCGCCATAGGCCGCGGGCGCCACCACGAAGCCCGGCCGCAGGATCGTGAACGCGACGCCGGACTCCACGATCAGCCGTTCGGCCTCGCGCTTGGTGGTGCTGAAGGCGGTTCGATCGGTCTCGGTGGCGCCGGGAATCGAGACGTGTACCAGCCGGATCGGCCAGCCGCGGTCGCGGATCGCCTGCAGCAGCCGCGCGACGAAATCGCAGTGCACGGCGGACGTATCGCTGCCGGGTCCATCCTGCAGCACGCCGATGCAGTTGACGACAACGTCGATGCGGTGATCGCGCAGTAGCCGCGCCAGTGCGGCTGCATTCATCGACATGACAGGCAGTTCGAGATCGAGCGGCCCGCTCTTCTGCGAGGCGGATAATCTTCGGGCAACGCCCACTACGGAAAATCCCCGGGCGCGCAGATCGTCGGTAACAAAGCGGCCGATCAGACCGGAGGCGCCGAGCACGAGGATTTTTCGGATACCGGCGTTCATGCTTGCCTAAAGCGGTTTGGCGATCATCAGCCAGAGAATAGCCATGACAGAGCCGAAACCGGGAATGCCGAATAGAAACCAGCGGTGGAAAAGTGTGAAATACCGCGGCGGCAACTCTTGGTTTCGTTCAGCCGCCTTGCGCGCGAGATCGCGCATTTCGATCTGCATGAAGACGACCGGTGCCCAGAACAGCCCCGCGACTGCATAAAGCCCGAGCGAAGCCATCAGCCAGGGTTCGCTCACCGCGGTCGACGACAGCCACATCAGCACGCCGCCGCTCACCGGCTGCAGCACCACCGCCGTCAGCGTGAACAGCATGTCGGCGATCACGACAGTCTCAGCCGTGCGCGCGATGAAGGCGACGTCCCGGCTGCGATGGGCCATCAACATAAAGAACGCGATACCGGCGCCGGTGCCGAGAATAATGATCGCGCCGAGCACATGCAGATATTTGACGAGGAAATACAGCGTCATCGCCTGGCCGCGGAGGTCCGGGATCGCGCCTTCAAGGCGCGATCGAGTTCAGGTCCGGCAAGGTTTACCCCGCTCCCCGTTTCCACCAGCCAATGGCCGTCGCTGCCATGAGCCGGCAACACGCGAAAATCGGCCTTGCCGCCGCCGCCGCGAAACGCATCGACCAGTTGGCGCGAGAAGGCGGGCGAAAAGTAGCTGTCATTGGCGGCCACCAGCCAGGTCACCTTCAGGCGCGCGGCCTTGCCGAATTCGCCCGCAGCGGCAATCAGCGCATGTGGCGCGCAAACCCGGTTGGGAAAGTCATTGGCGTGCCCGCCGCGCCCCGGCGCAAACGCGATGATGGCGGCGACGTTCCTCGGATCTTCGCTGGCCAGCGCCAGTGCACCCCAGGCGCCGGCCGAATGGCCGATCACGACCATAGCCTCGGGACGGATGAAGGATTGCTTGCGCAGGAAGCCGGCCGCGGCGGCGATCTCATCCGCCGTGGCGCGGCCGGACTTGGCGTAGTCGGCCTCATCGCAGCCGCCCTGATCCTCGAGGTACTTTCCGCCCGTCGCGCCATGGCCTGGACGCTCGGGGACCAGCACGGCAAAGCCGCGTACCACTAGCCAGGCAGCGAGCGCACGGTATTCGGGCTGCGGCATCTGCGCCCGTCGCAACGCGTTCTGGCTGGAGGCGTGCGCGATCACGGCAAGCGGAAACGGCCCCTTGCCGGGCGGCCGAAACAACACCGCATGTGCCGCCATTGCAGGATCGGGAGAAGGGACCAGCCATTGCTGCAGCCGATGAGGCTCGCCTTCCGCGCCTTGCGCGCCAAGGCCGGGCTGCGCGGATGCCGCCTTTACACCGAGCATGGCGACGAGACCCAGCGCAAAAAGTACGTTTGGCGAACGCATGAACTGGCCTGATACAGCCGAGGGAGGGCGCATTGCGGGGTTACCAACAGAATACCGCCGGCGAATCAAATCCAGCGCATTTTTCCGAGAACGGAATTCCGGAGACGTTTCTTTGGATGATTCTGACAACTATTTCGCCGCCATAGCATCAGCCAATACCGGTTAAGACAGCTTCGCTGTCCTCTTTCGGTACAGGCGAACATAAAACTGATGCAGAAAATCCACAGGTTAACCGATAATTAACGATGGACCTTGAAGCCGGCCCGCCGACTTGCTTTGATCAGGTCATGAGCACAACCCTGATCGAGGTCCGACCGGCCAAAGCTGCAGACGCAGCCGCGGTGGCGTCTACCCATGATGAAGCCTGGCGCTCCGCCTATCAGGGCATCATTCCCGGCGCCGAGCTCGAAAAGCTCATTAACCGTCGTGGCCCGCAATGGTGGGACAGCGCGATCCGCAAGGGCAGCCGCGTCAGCGTGCTGGTGTTCGGCGACAAGGTTGCGGGTTACGCCAATTACGGCCGCAACCGCGCCCGCAGCCTGCATTTCGAGGGCGAGATCTACGAGCTCTATCTGCGACCGGAATTCCAGGGCCTCGGCTTCGGCCGCCGGCTGTTTACCGCCGCCCGGCGCGACCTGATGCAGAGCGGGCTGAAGAGCATGGTGGTTTGGGCGCTCTCCGACAACGACACGGCGACGGAATTTTACCGCACGCTCGGCGGCCGCATGGTGGCTCGCTCCTCGGAGAAGTTCGGGCCCAAGTCGCTCGACAAGGTCGCTTTCGCCTGGACCAACTGAGTCTGGCCGTCATTGCCGGGCTTGACCCGGCAATCCATCATTCCTAAAGCGCCTTTTTTCGCGATGGATACGCGGGTCAAGCCCGCGTATGACGATCGTGTATCAACCATGAGCGACGGAGCCCCTTATGCGCATTGACGCCATTTCGATCGGAGTAAATCCGCCACACGACGTCAACGTCATCATCGAGGTGCCCGTTGGCGGCGAGCCGATCAAATATGAAATGGACAAGGAAGCCGGCACGCTGGTGGTCGATCGCTTCCTCTATACGGCGATGCGCTATCCCGGCAATTACGGCTTCATCCCGCACACGCTGTCGGGCGACGGCGACCCCTGCGACGTCCTGGTCGCCAATACCCGCGCGATCGTGCCGGGCGCCGTGATGAGCGTGCGGCCGGTCGGCGTGTTGCTGATGGAAGACGAGGCCGGCGGCGACGAGAAGATCATTGCAGTGCCGTCCTCGAAGCTGACCCAGCGCTATGACAAGGTCAGGACCTACAGCGACCTCCCTGATATCACGCTGCAGCAGATCCAGCACTTCTTCGAGCACTACAAGGATCTCGAGAAGGGCAAATGGGTCAAGGTTCTGCGCTGGGGCGGCGCCGAGGACGCCCACCGGCTGATCATGGAAGGCATCGAACGCGCGAAGAAGAAGTAGGTGTCGCGCCTTATACTCCCCGTCATTCCGGGATGGTCCGAAGGACCAGACCCGGAATCTCGAGATTCCGGGTTCGACGCGTTGCGTCGCCCCGGAATGACCGAAACTCACACCGCCGGCTTGGCCAGCCCGTGAATCGCACAAGCCGCACGCAGCGTGTTCACCAGGAGGCACGCCACCGTCATCTGCCCGACACCGCCGGGCACCGGAGTGATCGCACCGGCGACCTCGGCGACTTCCTTGAAGGCGACGTCGCCGACCAGCCGCGTCTTGCCATCGGCTAATGGCAGGCGGTTGATGCCGACGTCGATCACGGTGGCGCCCGGCTTGATCCAGCCGGCGCGCACCATTTCCGCTCGGCCTACGGCAGCATAGACCAGGTCGGCGCGGGCGCAGAGCTGTGGCAGATCCTTTGAGCGCGAATGCGCGATTGTCACCGTCGCATTTTCGTTGAGCAGCAATTGCACCAGGGGACGGCCGACCAGATTGGAGCGGCCGATGACGATCGCATTCATGCCTTCCAGCGAGGCATGGACGCTCTTGGCCAGGATGATGCAGCCGAGCGGCGTGCACGGCGACAGCGCGGCAAAGCCACCGGCCAGCCGGCCGGCATTGTTGGAATGCAAGCCGTCGACATCCTTGGCGGGATCGAGCGCGTTGATGATGGTTTCGGTGTGGATCGATTTCGGCAACGGCAATTGCACGAGGATGCCATGTACCGCGGGATCGCGGTTGAGCTTTGCGATCAGCGCCAGCAGATCGGCCTGCGCCACGTCGGCGGGCAGTTTGTGCTCGAACGAGGCCATGCCGGCGGCCTGGGTCTGCGTATGCTTGCTGCGGACATAGAGCTCGCTGGCGGGGTCGTTGCCGACCAGCACCACCGCAAGGCCCGGCGTAAGCTGATGCTCGCGTTTGACCCGCGCGACCTCTTCCGCGACACGGGCGCGAAGCTCCGCGGCAATGACCTTTCCGTCGATAATGCGTGCCGTCATCTCAATCCTTCGTCGTAATTTTGAGCATGATCTTTTCGGAAAACCGGTTGCCACTTTGCGCTAACGCGGCCTCCGGCTCCGGATCATGCTATTCCGCCTTGGCGACGGTCGCCTTCCGAAGCGTTTCGCCGAGAATCTTGGGATCGCCGCCGACAGCGACCTGCTTCAGGCGCGAGGTCGTGCCTGAAAGAACCTTCACCCTCGCCTTCGGCACGCCGAGCACTTTCGCCAGAAGCTCCGTAACCGCACGGTTGGCCTCGCCGCCCTCGGCGATCGCGCGAACGCGCACCTTCACCACGGACCGGCCGTTGGCGAGCGTTTCAATGCCGTCGATATCGTCGCGGCCGCCACGCGGCGTCACCCGCAGTGCAATACTGATGCCCTCGGTGGAGTAGCGCCAGGGATCCATCAGCTATCGGGCCCGCGATCAGACGACGTTGGGATAGATGTAGTAGAGGATCACACGCTGGATGAGCATGATGAACAGAATCAGGATGATCGGCGAGATGTCGAGGCCGCCCAGGTTGGGCATGAACCGGCGGATCGGCGCCAGCGCCGGCTCGGTAATCCGGTAGAGGAACTCGGCCACCGCCGCGACGAACCCGTTGCGCGTGTTCACGACATTGAAGGCGATTAGCCAGGACAGGATGGCCGCGGCGATCAACAGCCAGACATAGAGGTCAAGGACGATGATGACGATATCGAGGATAGCGCGCATGTGGAGGGGGCTCGCGAGGAGGGATACCCTGCTAGATATCGGTTCATCACCCCGCAAACAAGGGAAGTTCCCGGCAAAATCGCGCCAAAATCGGTGCTTTCACCGTTCTTGACTTGACCTTGGGCCGGACTGTAAATGGCGCCGATTGTCGGCCGCTTCGGGTCACTTCGAAGCGGTCGCGACGGGGCCATAGCTCAGCTGGGAGAGCGCGTCGTTCGCAATGACGAGGTCGGCGGTTCGATCCCGCCTGGCTCCACCAGCCTTCGCAGGCTGCGCCTGCTTCGGCTAGGCAAGCCCTCTTTAGCGAAGGCTGCCTCGCCATAGCCCGAAGGGCGACGGCGGGCCTAGGCAAGCCTTACTGCGGTGAACTCCAAGCTACCCCTCCTCCCCCTCACTTCCCCGTAAACCGCGGCGGCCGCTTCTCCACAAAGCTCGCCACGCCTTCCCGGAAATCGCTCCCCTTCAGCGCGATCTGCATTTCGCGGTTGGCGTCGATGGTAGCTTCCGCCAGGGTCTGGAACGGCACGTCGTAGAGCTGCCGCTTGATCACCGAAATCGCACTGGGCGAGACAAAATCGGCGAGATCGCGGGCATAAGCGTAGGTCTGTTCGCGCAACTGGTCCGGCGGATAGAGCCGGTTGACCAGCCCGATCCGCAGCGCTTCCTCGCTCGAGACCCGCCGCGCGGACATCAGCAAGTCAAGCGCGTTGGCGTGGCCGACGATGCGCGGCAGCATCCAGCTTATGCCGTGCTCGGCGATCAGCCCGCGGCGCGCGAACGAGGTGGTGAAGACGGTATTGTCGGCGGCAAAGCGCAGGTCGCAATAGAGTGCATGGACGAGGCCGATGCCGGCGGTCGCGCCATTGAGCATGCCGATCACCGGCTTCGGGATCGCCGGATAATAGGCATAGCGCGTCTGCCAGTCCGCCCGGCGGTTCATGTCGAATGGCGGCGTATTCTCGCCGCGCCTGATCTCGCTGGGATCGATGGCCTGCAAGGCTTCCATATCGGCGCCTGCGCAGAAGGCGCGACCGGCGCCGGTTAGCACGATGACGCGGACATTGTCATCGGCGCTCGCGGCCTCCATCGCATGGCGCACATCGCGCTCCATGGTCGCGGTCCACGCGTTCATGCGGTCGGGACGATTGAGCGTGATGGTCGCGATCTTGTCGCTCACCTCGTAGAGAATATGCTCATAGTTCACCGCGGGCCTCCCTGTTGTTCTTGTCATTGACGTGCGGGCTCAGGGGCGCAACACTATCACATCAGCGGCTTTTGAAAGACGTTCGGACGCGCGGGCAAATTCCGCGTGGCGGCTATTCGGCTGCTTCCAGCAGAGCCGCGTGCGGCGTGCGCACGATCCAGCCTGCAATGAAATTCTTCAGCCACGCCCGCTCGACGACGTCGTGCACGGCGCGGCCTTCGAAGTGAAGATGACGCGGCTGCGCGCCCGGCGAATCCATCCGCACGCATCCGCGCGTGGTCCAGCGATGCATCATGGCGTAGGTGACGTCGGGGTGAAACTGGAAGCCGAACGCGTGGCCGTGCTGAAACGCCTGCACCGGAAAGTCATCGCCTTCGGCAAGCAGTTCGGCGCCATCAGGCAGTCGAAACCCTTCGCCGTGCCAATGGTAGACGTGCTCCGGCCAGTCCGAACAGAGCGCGTGCCCGGCAGCGGTTGGGCGGATCGGATAGTAACCGACCTCGACCCGGCCTTCATGATGCGGCGCGACCGGCGCGCCCAGTTGTTTGGCAAGCATCTGCGCGCCCAGGCAGATGCCGAGAAACGGCCGCCGCTCGCGCAAGGGAATTTCGATCCAGTCGATCTCGCGGCGGACGTAGTCATCGGAATCGTTGGCGCTCATCGGGCCGCCGAAGATGACGGCGCCAGCATGCTGGCCCAGCGTTTCCGGCAACGGGTCGCCGAACCGCGGACGCCTGATATCAAGGGGATAGCCGAGCGCGCGCAGCGCGTTGCCGACCCGGCCGGGCGTCGAGCTTTCCTGGTGGAGAACGATCAGAACGGGTGGCAGGGATGCGGCGTCAGGCGCAGACAGCGCCCCTCTGCCCGGAAAGGGCACGATGTTGTCGCCATTTTTGCTCGACCGGAACGACATCGACGTTGCTCAGGTGCCTCGAATCGAAACCATACCTAAGTGAGTGTTAATTTCGGGTGAGTTCACGCACACATGCAAAAATGTAAGCAAACCGCGGGCCAGATGCGGTCAGCGCGCTGGCCCGCGGTGCGAACGGGCAAGAACGCCGGAAAATCCCGGGGTTTCTTCAGCGCTGGCGGAGCTGAAAGCGGCCGACCGCCCCGAGGACAAAGGAGCGCGGAACCAGCCGGAGCAGGAACGGCACAATCTTGATGCCGAGGCCCGGCAACACTGCCCGTTTGTTCGCCATGAGGCCACTGTAGGCCTGCTGCGCGACATCGGCCGGCGAGACGTTGAGGATCGACGAATCGTAGCCGGGTCTAAATCCGGCGCGCGCCTGAAATTCGGAAGGCACTGGTCCCGGACACAACACCGTCACGCGTACGCCATGCGGCGCCAGCTCGGCCCGCATCGCCTCCGTGAACGACAGCACATAGGCCTTGGATGCGTAATAGACCGCCATTCCCGGGCCCGGCAGAAAGCCCGCGATCGAGCCGACATTGAGAAGACCGCCGCGATTGCGGATCAGATGATCGGAAAACCGCAGTGACAGGTCGGTGAGCGCGCGGATATTGACCGCGATTATCTCAAGCTGGTCGGACCGATCACGCTGAATCGCTCTCCCGAACACGCCGAATCCAGCGTTGTTGACGAGGTATTCGACGTCTACGCCGGAGGCGGTCAGGGCCTCGGCAATTCTGTCGCCGCAGTCGGGTTGCGCAAGGTCACAGGGAATCACGATCGGCGCCGCGCCGCCGGCCGTCTTGATTTCACTGGCCAGCGCTTCCAGGCGATCCACACGCCGCGCCACCAGCGCCACGCGATGGCCCTTCGATGCAAAAACGCGCGCCAGTTCAGTGCCTATTCCCGCCGATGCACCGGTAATCAGCGTCACACGCTCAGTCACGATCAAATGCTCTTAAAATCAAATTGCGGAAGCCGCCAGCGGCGGAACGAGAGCATAGACGCGTGGTGTGATGCAAGCCACGTGCATGGTACTATGCCAGGCACCGCGACACGCCTCAGCAATCGAAGTCCAATATTTTCAGGCCTATCGCGGCTGATTGCGCGGCACATTAAAGTTTCGTCATCTGAGGCGAAGCACAATCATTGTGTGTGACGGCGCCGCCGTCACGTTGCCGCGTCGGCCGTCTTCGAAATGGCGCCGGACGAGGCCGATTGCCGCTGCTCCGCCACTTTATGCTTGAGCTCGAGCCGGTCGCGCGAGGAAATGCCGAGCAGATCCGCTGCGCGCCAGACGACGTTGTCCTCGAACTCGCTGACCTGACCGTCTGCGTATACCAGCTCCCACATCATCTCGATGATGCGAAGCCTGCCCTCCTCGTTCACCGACCGCATGATGACGCTGGTGAAATGATAGAGATCGACCGCCTCGCCTTCGGCCCGCGTCGCCGACGCGATCAAATGATCCGCCGTCCCGTGATCGAGCTTGAAGCGGCTCTCGATCAAGCTGTGCAATTTGCGCTTTTCGGTCACGCTCGGCTCGCCGTCGAGTGAGACGACGTGAACGAGCAGCGCGGTCGCCGCGAGAAGATATCCGGTATCGTCGAACGCAAGATCCGACTCCGCGCTCGGCGCAACGATGTCGGCAATGAATTGGCGCAGTCCGTCAAGCATCAATCTACCTGCAAAGTCGTGTAAAGCCTGTCGGTCGAATATGGGTTGAAAATCTGGCCTCCGCAATCAACGCCTGGCTGCGCGGGCAGATTAAATCGGCGTCACCTTTGAAGTGACCAAAACACCTGCATCGAAACTTTAGCGGTACCTGCTGTCAGTCACAGAGCCGTCGCTTGTTGCTGCGTCAACGCGCGCGGCTGAGATTCAAGAGTGCCGTCGCCGAGTGCTTCGACATGTCCGCCAGGATCTAATCCGCGCGATTTGCCGCAGGCAGCAAGGCGCCATTCAATTGCAAATCATTCGCATTTGCATTAAAAGAGAACTCATTGTTTCAATGAGTAATTTTGGGGGGAACGCGTATGACCACCTTCCGCTTCGCGCTCGGCGCCGCCGTTGTGCTCGGAATCGCCTCGGGAGCTGTGCTTGCGGCCGGCGATCTGTCGCGGCAGACGCCGATTGAGATGACCGTCGATCTCGGCGCGCCCGGCAAACACGAATTCGCGCCGAAGCAACTCAAGTTTGAAACCGGCAAGCTCTACAAGCTGATCCTGCGCAACACGAGCAACGATCCGCATTACTTCACCTCGCACGCGTTCTCGCAGATGGTGTTCACGCGCAAGGTGCAGGTGACGCAGCAGCAGAACGGCAAGGCCGTGACGCTCGCGGAATTCAAGGGCGCGATCCGCGAGATCGAGGTCTATCCGGGACAATCGGCCGAATGGTGGCTGGTGCCGGTCGCGGCCGGCCGTGCCAGCGACCTGCGCTGCGACATCAAGACCAGTGACGGCAAGACCCACGCCGAACTCGGCATGGTCGGCGAGATCGTGATCGAGTAGCGCCGTTCAGGGTATTTCGTACACCACCATCTTGTCGGCGATGCCGCGCAGCGCGGCTTCCTTCTGGATCGGCCTGATCGCCTCTTTCTGAAGGATCGTGGCCACCGCCGGCGATTCGATCACCGGGCCGGTGATGTGGATCTCCTGCGAGGTCGACAGGCTCTGCACGCGCGATGCGATGTTGACGGTCTGGCCGAAATAATCCTGGCGCTCGTTCAGCATCACCGCAAGGCACGGGCCTTCGTGGATGCCGATCTTGACGATCAGGTCCTCCCGGCCGCGCTCGGCGTTGAGCTGAGCCATCGCCGCGCGCATCCGCAAGCCGGCGACGATTGCATGCTCCGGCCTGATGAAGGTCGCCATGACGGCATCGCCGATCGTCTTCACGACCGCGCCCTTCTCGGAAGCGATGATTTCGAGCAGCGCATGGAAATGCGCCCGCACCAGATCGAAGGCGGCGAGATCGCCGACCCGCTCATAGAGCGCGGTGGAGCCCTTGAGGTCCGTGAACAGGAAGGTCAGCGAGGTGATCTTGAGGCGCTGATCGACGTTGAGATTGTCCGCCTTGAACACGTCGCGGAAGGTCTGATTGGACAGCATCCGCTTGGCGGTCAGGATCGGCTTGCGTTTGCCGAGCAACTCGTGGAGCGTGTCGTTGGCGACCCAGACTGCGGGAAGCACGCGTGTGTCGGTCTGGTTATCAAGCGAAAGACGCAGCGGTCCCGGACGCATCACGGTCGTGCCGGTCGGCGCGTGCAGCTTGTTGAACACGATGGAAAACTGCTGCCGCTCGCGGGTCGGCTCGCCCTGGATATTGAAGAAGTGCGCCGAATGCGTCACCGGCTCGAACACGATCACGAACTGATTGGGCAGTTGCAGCGACAACACCGCCTTCTCGCCCACCGGCAGCTCGATGGCTTCGAGCGAAACCTCGTCGATCAGCCGCTTGATCGACTCTTCGCTCAGGTCCATCCCCGAGCTCCAGAACATCTGGCGGTTATATTCCCAGATCGGCAGCGTATTGGGATCGTGCGCGGCGATGCGCCTGACGCGAGGACTGACTGTGAAGGCGACCTCGACGCGGTCGTCGACAGACGCCTCGTAGCCTTGGGCGCACAGCGCGCAATTATAGTCGTCGTGGCGGAGCGATTTCAGCGTGTTGTGCGCGCCGAGCACGCCGCCACAGCCGGGACACAGCACATTCCAGGTGAGATCGAACAGCCCGAGCCGCGCCGAATGCAGAAAGGCCGAAATGACCTTTTCCTCGTCCAGTCCGTATCGCGCGGCAAAATCCAACAGATTGATCCGGTTGAGATCGCGATCCTCGCCCTTGGCGATCAATTGCGAGATGGCGTCGACCACCGCCGGGTCGGCGGTCTGCCGCAGAACGGAGAACTGGGCCTGGGTATCGCTCATGGTGACAACCTAGATGACGCTCCCGACGCGGCTTCGCAAGGTGTTCTTCCCTGCCTGACGCGTTTTCTTGGCGCGAACCGAAGAGACATGCGGGTCAAATCCGGTTCGCAAAGCGCTACCGGGACGTGATGGCAAACATCGGCGAACGGTCGGGCTGTGTCGTCACCACGCCGATCGGAATCACCGGCTCCTTGTCGACCAGATCGACATGAAACGCGCCGATAATCTTCGCCAGCGCCAGCGTTGCCTCGACCAGCGCGAAATGCGCGCCGATGCAGACGCGAGCGCCGACGCCGAACGGCAGATAGGCGAAGCGATCGGGCGGCGTGCCGGCCATGAAACGGGACGGGATGAAGGCGTTCGGATCGCGCCAGAGTTTTTCGTGCCGATGCAACAGCCACGGGGCGATCAGGATGACGTCCTTCTTCTTGACCGGAAGCCCTGCGATCGTGTCCGGCCCGCTGGCTGCACGCGCAATCAGGAACGCCGGCGGATAGAGCCGCATGGTCTCGTCGATCACCGCACGAGTGAATTTCAGCCGTTCGATGTCGAGCGTGCCGTTGACGATGGCGCCCTGCACCTCCTTCGCGACGTCCTGCTGGACGGCGGAATCGAGCGCCAGAAGGTAGAGTGCCCAGAACAGTGCGGTCGCCGTCGTCTCATGACCGGCGAGAATCATGGTAGCGACCTGATCGCCGAGCTGGTCATCGGTGAAGGCCTCGCCGGTTTCCGGATCGCGCGCCTCGCCCATCAGGTCGAACAGATCGTGCGCCGGCGCGCCCTCGTTCTTGCCGGCGGCGCGGCGCTCGGCCATCAGCATGCCGACGAAGGCCGTCCAGCGCTTGCGGAAACGGGCACGCGAAATATCCTGCGGGCTCGGCCAGCTCAGCGGCAGCAGCATATCGAGAAAATGCGGGCGCGCGAGCCGCTCGCCATACTCCATCACGAAGTCGCGCAGCGCGGCACCATGGCGATCCATCCCGAACGAGAACATGGTGCGGCCGGCGATTTCGAGCGTCATCCGCTGCATCGCCTCGCGCAGATCGACGGACGCGTTGCTGGCCGCCCTGAGCTTGGCGACCGTCTCATCGGTCGCCGCCACCATGTGCGGAATGAGCGTCATCACCGCGCGCGGCGTAAACGCCGGCGCCAGCGTGCGGCGCTGATACTTCCAGGCGCGTCCTTCCGCAATCAGCAAGCCTTCGCCGAGGATCGGACGCAGCACGCGGAGGCCGGCCGGCGTGCGGGTATAGTTTTCGTAATTGTCGACCAGCACATGCTTGATCGCATCCGGCGCGTTGAGAATGAAAGTGCTGCGTCCGAAAAAGCGGCCCTGGACGATATCTTCCTCATAGGCCCGCTGGCCCCAGCTACCGATCGGGCTGATGCGGATCGCCTTCATCCGCCCGAACACCGTCATGTTGTCGGGCGCCCGCGGTGGACTCGGCGGCACCAGCGGCGTTCGCGCCGCCGGCGTGTCGTAGGCTTCGGCAACACTCATGGGCGCTTATCCCGTAGCCCGGATGGAGCGCAGCGCAATCCGGGACCGTGCCAGGCCCCGCATATCGCTGTGCTCATGCGGGCTGCGACGGTATCTAAGTTCACGATCCGGGCGCTGCAAAGGCGCCCCGGCAAACAAACAGCTAATAAGTCAGTTCGGCAACCGCAATCCGGTTTTCCGAGGCCGGCCAGGCCCGCGCCACGATCCGCTCGCCATTGAACATGGCCGCCACCGCGCGGCCAACCTCCTCCGCGGCAAGCCGCAAGGTCGTGGTTGAATCGGTCGGCACGCCGGGTTTTACGTCCTTCGGCTCCTTGCCGTCTATCAGCACCACGTCCCGCGGCAAGCCGAAATAGCCTCTCGGACGTGACATCAGGACCACGGCGCCCGCACCGCCATCGGCCGGCCCGAGCGGGCGCGCGGCGCGCAGATGCACAACATCGGAGGAGCGCGGGAACGGCGAGCGATAGAAATGCGTCGTGGGCGAGCCGGCCGATGTCAGCACGATTTCGAGATGCCAGGTCGGCTCGATCTGCGCCGGCCCCCAACGGCCGTCGGCGCCGGTTTGCGAAGAATGGATCCGGCCGCCGATCCGTTCGCCGGACTCGGGAGAGACGCGATAGATTTCGACCGTCGCGCCCGATACCGGGCGGTTGGTGACCACGCCGCCCGGCGTATCCGTCACAAGTCCGCTCAGTTTGACTTCTACTTCAGGCACGATCTCGATGCGTGACGGCTCTCTCCCTGCGATGAATTTGTAGATCTCGCGAAACGCGCGCGGATGAAACGCGACCTCGCGATGATCGAGCGCGCCGAGCACGAGATTGGTCGCACCCTTCAGCGCAGGGCTATCCGACGTCACGCCGGTCGGTGTGCCCGGCTTGCCGACGAAGCGTCCATCTGCTTGCGCGTATTTGTCGATGCCGTCGCTGCGCAACGTGAGGAACGCCGTACCCGGCGTCACCTCGCTCTCGCCTTCGTTCAAGCCACGCAGGAACGGGCCGCCGCCGTTGAATTCGCCGCCAAGCCCTTCATCCCATTCATAGATGCCATGGTTGGGAACACCGCACAGCACGGCGTGGCTGATGTCGGAGCCGCCGCCATTTTTGATGTAGTTGCGGATCGAGTAGCCGCCGCGCGAATTACCGACCAACGCAATGGGCGACGCGCCGGTGCGGCGCTGCAATTCTTTGACGGCCTCGCCGAGTTCACGGCGCTGATCTTTGGTCGAGGAACGGTTCGGTTGTTCCACCTTGTCATCGGCGCGCGCCAGGGGATTGGTGAAATTGATGGCCAGCATTCGTTCGCGCGGCACGCCGTTCGACTCCATACGCCATAATGTCGTGATCCAGAGCGCCGCATGGTCGCCATTGCCATGAACGAACAGGATCGGTGGAACCTCAGCCGGCCCAGGTGCAGCAGGCTGCGTCTGCGCCAAGCCAAAGCGCGGAAAACCGAATGAACCAGCCAGCAAAGGCAAGGCTCCGGCGCCCTTCAGGATCAACCGCCGCGACAGCCTCATTTCGAAACCTCCCGTTGCTTTTCAATACCTTAGCTGTGCGATAGCACCGTCGAACCCGGCGCGACGACTGGACAGGTCAGGGCTTTCGCAGGCATCACTTTAGGTACGAATGGAATCAAGCCGGTGACAGAAGTCCAACGGAATAGATCATGACGGACCAGCCGAAACGCTCGCGTCTTGCGACTGATGGCATCGCAGCGCCGTTGCGGCATGCCGTGTTCCGGCGCATCTGGTTCGCCAGTCTCGTGTCCAATCTGGGGATATTGATCCAGGGCGTCGGCGCGGCCTGGGCGATGACGCAGATGACATCTTCCGCCGACAAGGTCGCGCTGGTGCAGACCGCGCTGATGCTGCCGATCATGCTGATCTCGATGCCGGCCGGCGCCATTGCCGACATGCACGACCGGCGCGTCGTCGCGCTGGTCTCGCTCGGTATCGCGCTGGTCGGCGCGAGCTTTTTGACGGTGCTGGCATGGCTCGGCCTCGTCACGCCGAATATCCTGCTGGCGCTGTGCTTCGTGGTCGGCAGCGGCATGGCGCTGTTCGGGCCGGCCTGGCAAGCCTCGGTCAGCGAGCAGGTGCCGGCGGAAACGCTGCCGGCGGCGGTCGCGCTCAACGGCATCAGCTACAACATCGCGCGCAGCTTCGGGCCGGCGGTCGGCGGCATCGTGGTCGCGACCGCGGGCGCAGTGGCGGCATTTGCCGTCAATGCCGTGCTGTACCTGCCGCTGATGGTGGTGCTGTTTCTGTGGAAGCGTACCAGCGAGCCGTCGCGCCTGCCGCGCGAGCGTCTCAACCGCGCCATGGTCTCCGGCGTGCGCTACATCGCCAACTCGCCGTCGATCCGCATCGTGCTGATCAGAACATTGGTCACCGGCGTGATCGGCGGCTCGATCTCGGCGCTGATGCCGCTGGTTGCCCGCGATCTCCTGCACGGTGGCGCGCAAACCTACGGCATCATGCTCGGCGCCTTCGGCATGGGCGCGGTGTTCGGCGCGCTGAATATCAGCGAGGTGCGCCGGCGCATGAGCGGCGAGGCCGCGGTGCGCGCCTGTGCGATATCGATGGCCGGCGCGATCGCAGCCGTCGCCCTGAGCACGAACGCCATCCTGACGGCGATCGCCCCGGTGCTCGCCGGCGCGGTGTGGATGCTGGCGGTGGCCCTGTTCAATATCGGCGTGCAGCTTTCCGCGCCACGCTGGGTCGCGGGCCGTTCGCTGGCGGCGTTCCAGGCATCAATTGCCGGCGGCATTGCGATCGGAAGCTGGGGCTGGGGACACCTCACCGATCTCGCCGGCGTGGAGATCGCGCTCTTGGTTTCGGCCGGCCTGATGCTGATATCGCCGCTGCTCGGCATCTGGCTGCGCATGCCGCCGATCGGTGCGCGCAATGAAGATGCCACCGAGGTTATTGCCGATCCCGAAGTACGGCTGTCGCTGACCGGACGCAGCGGACCGCTGGTGGTCGAGATCGAGTACCGCGTCGCACAGGACAACGCCCGCGCCTTCCACAACGTGATGCAGGAAGTGCAACTCAGCCGCCAGCGCAACGGTGCCTATGGCTGGTCGATCGCGCGCGACATCGCCGACCCCGAATTGTGGACCGAGCGCTATCATTGCCCGACCTGGCTCGACTATCTGCGCCAGCGCAGCCGCGCGACGCAGTCCGAGCGCGCCCTGCACCAGCGCGCGATCGACTTTCATCTCGGGCCCGATCCGATCCGCGTGCGCCGCATGCTGGAGCGGCCGTTCGGCTCGGTCCGCTGGAAGGAAGACACCCCCGACCGCGCCGCCAACGAGGTCTTGCCAGTGGTCGCGACCGCGGCAGGCAGCAGCACCTGAGCTGATGCGCTAAGAGCGTGACGCGACGCGGCTATTGGGCGCAGAATGACATGGGAATAAACCGGCCAATCTGGTTTAACCCGCCGCTGATTTCGCGCGGCCGATTTTCCTGCGACTAAAGTGCAAGACTTCGGTGCGCCTTCGCCCCATCGAGCGGAAGGGAAGGTCCTTTTTCGCGCCTGCGAACACCGACGCTGCCTTACCGCATGCGCGATTCACCATGAGCGAACGCACTTCCCACTTGCCAAAGTGCCGCGCAAGCCTTTGACTTGGCGTCAAGACAAAACAAGCTCGCGCTGCAGCGGGCGATCTTTCAACCGGGAGGAACTCATGAGCAAGCGTAGCGATACAAAAACAACGCGCCGCCGTTTCCTGACGGCGGCCGCCGCCGGCGGCGCGGTGATTGCGATGCCGCAGGTCAGCCGGGCGCAGACAGCGACCCTGAAGATGCAGGGCTCGTGGGGCAAAGCCGACGTCTTCAACGAAATGGCCGAAGACTATGTGAAGCGCGTCAATGAGATGGCCGGGGGCCGGCTGCGCATCGATTATCTGGTCGGCGGCTCGGTCGTGCATCCGTTCCAGGTATTCGACGGCGTGCATGGCGGCCAGATCGACGCTGCTCACACGGTGACGGTTTACTGGTACGGCAAGCACAAGGCAGCTTCGCTGTTCGGCACAGGTCCGGTGTTCGGCTTCAATGCCAATGAAGGCCTTGGCTGGATCCACAACGGTGGCGGTCGCGAGCTGTTCGAAGAGCTCCAGACCCAGATCATGAAGGTCAACATCAAGAGCTTTTTCGCCATGCCGATGCCGACCCAGCCGCTCGGCTGGTTCAAGAAGCCCATCACCAGCGAGGCTGATCTCAAAGGCCTGAAGTATCGCACGGTGGGCCTTGCCGCCGACCTCTTCCAGGCGATGGGGGCATCCGTCGCGCAGCTTCCCGGCGGCGAGATCGTGCCGGCCATGGAGCGCGGCGTGATCGATGGGTTCGAGTTCAACAATCCGACCTCGGACCGGCGCTTCGGCGCGCAGGACGTCGCCAAGAACTACATGATGGGCAGCCACCATCAAGCGACGGAATACTTCGAGATCATGTTCAACAAAACCAAGTTCAACGCCCTGCCCGCGGAGCACAAGGCCATTCTGCAGTATGCAGCGGAAGCCGTGTCATCGGCCAACGAATGGAAGGCCATGGACTATTACTCCAAGGACTTGCAGGAACTGATCACCAAGGACAAGGTCAATGTCGTGCGGACGCCGAAATCGGTTTTCGAAGCGCAGATCAAGGCATGGGACGGCCTGATCACCCAACTCGGTTCGGATCCGTTCATGAAGAAGGTGATGGACTCGCAGAAGGCATGGGTACGCCGCGTGGTTTACTACAACACGTACAACACGACGGACTACCGTGGCGCCTTCGAGCACCACTTCCCCGGCGTGCTCAAGCTCTGACGGCTTTCGCTGCTTAACGCTGACGCAGCATGAACGAAGGGCGGCGCAGTCAAGGCGCCGCCCGGTCAAGAAAAACGGTGGGGGACATCGGCATGTGCGAGTCGCGGCGAGTTAAGTTCGCATGAAAAAATTTCTCTTCTTCATTGATGAGCTCAGCACCTGGGTCGGCAAGGCGTTCGCCTGGCTGATTCTCGTCCTGACGCTGGGTGTCAGCTACGAGGTGTTCATGCGCTACGTGCTGCGTGCGCCGACCACCTGGGCTTTCGACATCAGCTACATCACCTACGGCGCGATGTTCCTGATGGCCGGTGCTTATACGCTCTCGCGGAACGGCCATGTGCGCGCCGACGTGGTCTACCGCCTCTGGTCGCCGCGCACCCAGGCGACGATGGACCTCGTCCTCTACATTTTGTTCTTCCTGCCGGCAATCGCGGCACTGATGTATTCCGGCTGGAATTATGCCGATATGTCGGTGCGCTTCCGCGAAGTCAGCATCTTCAGTCCGGCCGGCGTGCCGGTGTTTCCGCTGAAAGCGCTGATCCCGGCCACCGGTGTCCTTCTGCTTCTGCAGGGGGTGGCTGAAATCATCCGCTGCGTGCTGTGCATCCGCACCGGCCAATGGCCGCAGCGCCTGCACGACGTGGAGGAGACCGAAAGCCTCATCATTCGCGAACATCAGCAGCATGCGGCCGAGCAGCAGAGCGAGAGGGGAGCAGGCGCATGACCGATCCACAACTCGGCATGCTGATGCTGGGCCTGTTCATCTTCATCATCATGCTCGGCTTCCCGATCGCCTTCACGCTGATGGCGATGGGCGTCTCGTTCGGCTACTACGCCTACTACACGGCCGGCCAGGACTTCTTCGAGAATCGTATCTTCACGCTCCTGGTGCAGAAGACGTTCGAGGTCACGTCCAGCGACGTGCTGGTCGCGGTGCCGCTGTTCCTGTTCATGGGCTACCTGGTCGAGCGCGCAAACATTCTCGACCGGCTGTTCTACTCGTTGCAACTGTCGATGAAGAACGTGCCGGGCGCGCTGGCGGTTGCCACGCTGATCACCTGCGCGATGTTCGCGACCGCCACCGGCATCGTCGGCGCCGTTGTCACGCTGATGGGCCTGCTGGCCTTGCCCGCGATGCTGCGCGCCGGTTACGACACCAAGCTGTCGGCAGGCGTCGTCTGCGCCGGCGGTTGCCTCGGCATCCTGATTCCGCCGAGCATTCTCCTGATCGTCTATGCGGCGACCGCCGGCGTTTCGGCGGTCAAGCTTTATGCGGCCGCTTTCTTTCCGGGGTTTCTGCTGGCCGGGCTCTACGTCCTCTATGCGATGGCGCGCGCGATCATCAATCCCGCGCTCGCGCCGAAGCTGCCGCCCGAGCAGACCAACGTGCCGCTCGGCACGGTAATCTGGGCGCTCGCCACGTCGTTCCTGCCACTGGCGCTGCTGATCGTTTCGGTGCTCGGCGCGATCCTGTTCGGCCTGGCGACGCCGTCCGAGGCGGCCGCGGTGGGCGCTCTCATGAGCATCGTACTGGCCGCCGCCTATCGTTCGCTCAACTACACCATGATGCGCGAATCGGTGTATTTGACCGTGCGCGCCACCGCGATGGTCTGTTACCTGTTCATCGGGTCGTGGACGTTCTCCGCAGTGTTTGCCGTCCTTGGCGGACAATCGGTGGTCGAGCAGTTCTTCACCTCGATGAACCTGTCTCCGATCGGGTTCCTGCTGTTGACCCAGGTGATCATCTTCCTGCTCGGCTGGCCGCTGGAATGGACGGAGATCATCATCATCTTCGTGCCGATCTTCCTGCCGCTGCTGCCCCAGTACGGCATCGATCCGATCTTCTTCGGCATCCTGGTTGCGCTGAACACGCAGACGGCGTTCAACACGCCGCCGGTGGCGATGGCCGCCTTCTATCTGAAGGGCGTGGCGCCGCCGGAGGTGAAGCTCACCGACATCTTCTCCGGTGCGCTTCCCTTCGTTGGCCTGGTCTTCTTCACCATGGCGCTGGTCTACATCTTCCCGGGAATTGCGTTGTGGTTGCCCGGCTACCTCTATGGATCGCGGTGACCAGCTTGGGTAAGACGCTGAAAGGGTGCGCATGAGTCTCCATGCGCTCGGCCTCACGGAAGCTGCGGCCGGCATCCGCGACGGCCGGCTCAGTTCGGTGGAGCTCGTCGGCGACTGCCTCAAGCGCATCGATGAGGTCGATCGCGATATCGACGCGTGGGCGTTTCTCGATCGCGACCACGCGATGCTGCAGGCCGAAATTGCCGACGATCGTCGCAAACAGGGCAAGGCCATAGGCCCGCTGCATGGCGTGCCCGTCGGCATCAAGGACATCTTCGACACCGGCGACATGCCGACGGAATTCGGTTCAAAACTGTGGGCCGGGCGCACGCCGCGCCGCGATGCGGCGGCTGTGGCGCGGCTGCGGGCGGCAGGAGCCGTGATCCTCGGCAAGACGGTGACGACCGAGTACGCCTACTTCAATCCAGGCAAGACCCGAAATCCGCACAACCCGGATCACACGCCGGGCGGATCGTCTTCCGGCTCGGCTGCTGCCGTTGCGGCGCTGATGGTGCCGGGCGCCATCGGCTCGCAGACCAACGGCTCGGTGATCCGCCCCGCCGCCTTCTGCGGCGTGGTCGGCTTCAAGCCGACACACGGCCTGATTCCGCGAAGCGGCGCGCTGCTCTTGTCGCGGGCGCTCGATCACGTCGGCGTCTTTGCGCGCTCGGTCGGCGATGCGGCACTGCTTGCCGAGCTGCTTGCCGGTTTCGACGAAGAGGATCCGGATACGCAGCCCCTCGCCCGTCCGCCCTTCGTCGAGGTGGCGGCAAGCGAGCCGCCACTGCCGCCGCGTTTCGCCTTTGTCCGTTCGCCCGCCTGGGCGCATGCCGAGAAGGTGACCACGGAGGCATTTGCCGAACTGGTGGAAGCGCTGGGCGAGCACGTTTCCGAAGTCGAGATCGGACAGAGTTTCGACCGCGCCATCGACATGCACCGCACCGTCATGGAAGTGGAGATGGCGCACAACCTGCACCGCGATTTCGAGCAGGGCGGCGATTCCCTGAGCAAGGTGCTGCGCGCCTTGATCGAGCGTGGGCGCAAGATTCTCGCCGTCGACTACACGCGGGCGCTGGCCGGCAGCGCGACGCTCAACGGAGCGCTCGACGGTGTGTTCGACGAATACGACGCGATTTTGACCCCGGCAGCGCCGGGCCCGGCGCCGCGTGGCCTCGACAGCACCGGAAATCCGGCATTCTGCTCGATGTGGACTTATCTCGGCACGCCCGCGGTGACGCTGCCGCTGCTGCAATCGGAAAGCGGCCTGCCCATCGGGGTGCAGTTGGTCGGACGACGCGGCAACGATGCGCGGCTGTTGCGGACGGCCAACTGGCTTGTCAGAAAACTCGGAAAGCGCGGCGGCGCTGCGCCTGCGAAGACCGCCGCGGGTCGCACGAAAACAAGGAGCGGCAGATGACGAACTTGATCACCGGACTGATCGGCATTGCCGGCGTCTGCACGTTTCTCGGCATCATGCTCTGGTGGATCAAGGCTGTGCCGTTGATCATCATCTGCGTATTGGTGATGGCGCTGCTGGTCTACGATTTCTACCAATCGCTGCGCGCCAACGGCAATGGAGCGGGATAGGTCGCGGCTGCCCGGCGCCTTCTACTGCCCCGCGCTCGCTAGCTTCCGCTGGCAGGCCTTGCTGATCTTGGCACGGTTCTGCTTCAGGCAGGCCAGAATGACCTGATCACCATCCTGCATCTGCGCCCGGCAATACCGCGAGACGTCGCGCGCGCACTCGTCATGCCCCTCTCTTTTTTGTGTTTGTGCCGACACGCTTGAGGCCATCAGGATCAGGGGAATGACGAAAAGGATCTTGATCATTTGTTATGCCTTCACACCGGAGAAACGCAATCAGCGCGTTCTACAGCGTTTTCGAGAGAGGTGGGAACCGGTTCGCGTCAAGAAAACGCGTCAAACAGGAATCCAGCGCGCCAAAATCCGGGGCGCACGCATTTGTGAACGCTGAAATGGCCCAACCGTTCGCGTCGTGAACGCCGCGAAACAAAAAACGCCTGCGTCGCATCGACGCAAGCGTTCCCGAGAGCCAAACGAGTGAGCCGATTAGTGCGCGGCGAGCTTGCCGGACTTCTGCGCCGCGAGATCGCGATCCATCACGCCGCGGCAGCCGGCGCTCAGGTCGGCGCGACGCTTGATCATGCAGGCGGTGATCTTCGGGATATTGGGAATTTCCGAGCTGCAGAGGCGGAACGCGTCGCCGGTGCACATCTGCTGCGCCTCAGAGCTGAAGGCGAAGCTCGCGGTAGATGAGCCGGCGGAGAACGAGGCGGCGAAGGTCAGCGCTAAACTGACCTTGCGAACGGTGTTGAAGAACAGTGCGGTCATTGTCGGCTCCCATTGGCCCGGCAACGCGGGCCCGTTGATGATGGCGGGAGCATGCGCCTGGAACCCGCCGCCGACTGTGACTGACCTCACTCAGATATAAGCCCCTCATCTTCTTCGCCTTCCCGGCGCGTGTTCGCGAGACGTTAAGACATTGTTGGCATTAATGGCCCGTTGCGTGTGTTCCCCGAGTATGTGGAAAGAGTAGCGATGCGTAATGCGTTGGGCCTGATGCTGGCCAGTGTAGTGACGGCGCTGGTGATCACCGGCGTTTGGTTCTGGACCTCCTCGCCGCAGGCTGCGGCCCCACCTCAAACCGTCGCCGCCCGTGCGGCCGAGCCGCTGCCGGCATCCGCCGCAGCCAGGCCCGCGCTGAAGGACGACGTCGAGATCACCGCTTCCCTCACGAAGCCCGCCCCTGCCCCCGCGCCGGTTCCGGCTGCCCAGCCGATGCGATCGACCTGCGCCAATCCCGACGCACTTGGCGTCAGCCGCACCGTCGTGATCGACACCACAGGCGGCCCGGGCTTCGGCTTCCTGCAATACAAGCAGTTCGACTTCCTGACCGACAAGGAAGTGGTGCTGACGTTTGACGACGGCCCGTGGCCGACCACGCCGGCGGTGCTCAAGGCGCTTGCGGACGAATGCACGAAAGCCCTGTTCTTCCCGGTCGGCAAGCACACCACCTATCATCCGGAGATTCTGAAGCAGGTCGCGGCCGCCGGCCACACTATCGGCTCGCACACCTGGTCGCACGCCCATCTCGATAGCAAGAAACTGACCGAAGCGCAGGTCAGGGAAGAGATCGAGAAGGGCTTTAGCGCCGTGAAGATGGCGCTGGGGACCGCGCCCGCGCCGTTCTTCCGCTTCCCGGGGCTTGCGCACACGCAGCCGGCCCTCGGCTATCTCGCCTCGCGCAACATCTCGATGTTTTCAGTCGATGTTGATTCCAACGACTTCAAATCGTCGGGTCCCGACCAGGTGATCCAGAACGTCATGACCAAGCTCGACAAGCAGGGCAAGGGCGTCATCCTGATGCACGATCTGCAGAAAAATACCGCACTGGCTTTGCCGACGCTGCTGCGCCGCCTGAAAGCCGGCGGCTACAAGGTCGTACAGATGAAGGCCAAGGAGCAGCTCGAAACCCTGCCCGAATATGACGCGATGCTGGTGAAGGACCAGAAGATGCCGGCGGTCGCCAGCCGCCCGATCAGCAGCGTGGTGCAGACGGTTTCGCAGTAAGGATTGGCGGGAAGCCGTTCACCGGCTCCAGCCTTAACTCAATGAAAAGCGCGCCCTTCGGATTCGAAGCCTGAGGGGCGCGTTTTTGCTTTGGCAAGATTACCAGTAGATGCCGTGCCGGTGCAGTGCGCCGATGATGCGCGCTGCGATCTGGTAGCGCACGCGGTGCGGCCTCGCGGTCCTCGACGTGTACGCCGCTCTCCGGGCTTCAGGCCTTGCGGGGCCGGCGCTCGCAGCGCCAGCAGCGGGCCGATGCATCCTGGCTGCCTTGGCCGCCCTGGGCGTGGCCGTCTCGGCCTTGCTCGTCTCTGGCTTGGGCTCGACGACCGCGGGCCGCTCGACATATTTTGGCGCTTCCGCGGCCTGCGGAGCTTCCGCGCTTTTCGATGCATCCGTAACTTTGGCCGGTGCCGGAGCGGTCTTCGTCTCGATGCCGCCGAGCGAAAGGCTGCGATCGCTAGCCTGCGCGGCGGCGGAGGCCAAAACGAATCCTGCCATCAGAATGAATTTACGCATGTTGAAATCTCCCCTTGAGGTCGAGGCGGAGACTATGCCGGGCGGCGCGATTCCTGATGTGAGACAGGTCACGCAGACTAATCCGTGAACGCCGATGCCGACTGCTGAAGGAATTTTTTGAAAAGGCTGGTGCCGCAAACAGGACTCGAACCTGTGACCCCGTCATTACGAATGACGTGCTCTACCAACTGAGCTATTGCGGCGGACCGAACGCAGCGTCCGGAACGAGCCGGAAACGCCCGCACCTGATATCGGGCACGGCCCCGATTGGCAAGAAAAACGCGGGCCTTAAAAACCTAGTTGCCGCCCCAGCGTGACAAAAATCCCCGCCAGCCGCCGGCCTGCGCCTTGGGCTGGCCGATTTGTTCCGCAAATTCGTCCGCCGGGCCGTCCTCGTCGATTCCGGGGTCGTCAGGCGCCCGGATGATGGGAATCACGGCGGGAATGGGGGCTGGAACAGCCTTTGGGATATCCTGCCGCGACCGGAACAAGGGGGCCGGCCGGGCCGGAGCCGGTTCGGCCGGTGCCGGCGACGGAACGGGCGCGGTGGCGCTGGGGGTGGCGGCTTCGGAGGGAGCTGTCTCGGCGAGGGTCGTCTCAGTCGGGGCCGCTTCGGCGGCGGCA
>NZ_LLXX01000223.1:70017-104184 GCF_001440405.1 Bradyrhizobium valentinum | reverse complement strand
CCCCGCCGATCGGCGAAGGCGGCGGGACGCTCGCCGAGCGCATCCGCGCGCTGCAGTCGCACGCTTCGCGGGCCCGCCAGCAGGGGGCGTAATTCGCCCCGCCCCGCGCGAAATCGCGACGTTACGGCCCGACTGATCGCTTGACACTGGGGGCCCGTCCTTCGTAAATCGCGGCTCTGACGGGGCTCATTGTTCGCCCACATTTCCCGGACGCATAGCTCAGCGGGAGAGCGTTCCCTTCACACGGGAGAGGTCCAAGGTTCGATCCCTTGTGCGTCCACCATCCTGCCTTCTGATCCATACCGGTTGCGGGCAATCATCGACGCCAGGCGCTCGCCGGCGGCTTTCGTGACCGTCCCATCAAAATATCGAAAACAACCCCATGCAAAGTAGCCGATGCTGCCGGCGTGACGGCCTACACACCAGAGAGCGCCGAAGAGCTTTGCATGGTGCTCTCGATGCGTTCGCGCGCTTGGGATCGTGATTTGTAATCCATGGATTACATTTCGCTTGCCAGCCTGTAATCCATAGATTACACACGATCCGTAATCGAAGTTCGCGAAACCCCTGAGTTCACCGCTGGCTGGCCCCCTGAAAGATCAGCGCGCCGTCGTTCGCCGGATCAGCCGCGTTGCTGCTGGAAACACCGGGAGATGCGAAGTCAGTCGGCGGGTCGGATCAACCACGGCCCCGGATACCATGTCTACTTCACCCGTCGCAGCAGGCCGTTGTTATCTTGCTCTGCGGTGGCGACAAGCGCACTCAGAGCCGGGACATCAGGAAGGCAATGGAGATCGCGGAGAAATTGGAGGACTAGGATGAAAGTCAGCAAGCTTAAAAAATTCGACGCCGCCGAGCACCTTCGCACCCCGGAAGCTCGGGCCGAGTATCTGAGTATCGTTCTCGCTGACGGCGACCCTGCCGAGGTCCGTGACGCCCTCAATGTTGTTGCCAGAGCGCAGGGTATGAGCGAGGTCGCCAAGGCTGCCGGGGTGACTAGAGAGGGTCTTTATAAGACCCTCGGAGCGGGTGGAAACCCGGAGTTCGCGACCATCATGCGGGTCATCGGAGCTATGGGAATCCGCCTTTCGGCTCAGGCGGCGAATGCAAAGCCGAAGAAGCGTGCCGTGGCGTGAAGAAACTTTCCGTCGCCACGACGCGGGCTGGCACTTAGGGCTCTAAGTTTCCTTCCGCTTCCGGCGGCATAAGGGACATTGCCGGATTTGCTGCTGGCCCGGCCCCGTCGCGAATGACCCACAGCCGACCTTGTCGTTGAACTGCTCAGATCACGATCGAGGGGGCCGAAAGGTCGTTGTAATCGATTACGATCGTGGCCTTCGCTTCCGGTTGGCAGCTCCGAAGATAAAGCCGCTGTCCCTCAACGTACCGTCGGTTCGATGGAGCCGCTGGGTCGGGTGACGAGCCATCGCGCGAAGCGCACCGCGCAACGGACACAGCAAAGTCCGTTCGGAGGAATACTGAGGCGTCCCAGTAGGCGAGCAGTTCGGGCCGATGCAGAAAGATGCCGTCTATCAGCAAAATGGAAGACGGCAGTGCCTCCATATCATTAGCAGGTACAATGTCGTCGGTCACATGATCGAAGATTGCTCGACGATACCTGCGAGAACCACCGGGGCTTAGCGGGTCTAGCAGATATCGCTTCAGGGCCGAGTAATTATACGAGTCCTCGAAAAAGCCTTCCGGTGAATGTCGCCCACGCTTATATCTGACCGCCTTGGGATTATGAAATCCGTCTACTGATGCTCGAATGACAGGCCGCCCCTTAGTCGCGACGAGGCTTCCGAGTTCATCGGCGAATGTGGTCTTTCCGGCCCCGTCGACGCCGTCGATGGCGAAGCGGACCGTTCGATCTGGCGAGGTTACGACAATGCGATCGGCCAAGTCGGATAGAAGTTTGTTTCTCTTTTCCATCTGGATTGAAATGCGCCGAGACCGAGTGACTTAAACCTACAACGGAGCTGGTCACTTCTGCAATTGGCCCATCGCGTCATTTCGCTGCGATGCAGAATTTGATCGCTACCGGGGCATAGCGGACTCTCGCGAGCCGTCAGCTCGGTCGATTTATGGGTTCACGGCCTAAATCAAAAAACCCGCCGCCCTTGTGGGCCGGCGGGTTTCTCAATGGCCGTGTCGCCCACGGCCCCCGACATCTACTCTCAGGCTTCTTCTGCGGTTCACGACCGCGAACGGTCGCAGTGGATGGCCTATAAAAATGATGGCGACCATATCGCGAACGGAAAGACTAACTCGCCGGCATCCGTGAGGCCAAAAGACACGGCAACGCCGCGCGAAGACGCGGTCTCGCTGTTAAGCGAGTATACATGCATCTTCGGTCCGTTCATCGATATGCTCCGAAAATACCGCGATGTCTTCACAATGAGAGAAACTTCATCCATGCCGCAGCGGTTGATAGGGAAATGGCGGTGAAACACCTCGTACACATCAACTAGGTTGCGTGGGTTCTTCGCCAGCAGTTCGTCGATATCAATGATGAGCCCCTTGAGCTTGGTCGCACAATCGAGTTCTGGCGCACGCTCAAGCTGCGCAATGGTGATTGTCGGCTGCGCTGCCATTGCCGACGTGTCGCAGATGACGACTACGACTGCGAGCAGAATGAGCCTGAGCGAGTGCATCTTGGAGTTCTCGATCCGATCGGCATGATCGGCCATCAGTAAAGCCCTTGCAGGAAATTCATCGGCGGCAAAGCGCAAACAATTTTATTCGTTTTCCATAGAGTTTGCCGTTCGTAGAACGCTGCGGCCGGAAAATGGCGGCTTCGGGTCAAAAGCGGCGGCAAAGGTCGAGCCGCGTCGCGTCCGGCCTCGCTCTGACAGCAGGATATGTCGGTTGCGAGCAGGCGAGACTGAGCGGTTCACGAACTCCCGAGTGTCCGCTTAGGGTCGTAGCCGTGCAAAATCCGTGCGCAGATCGCTGGATGCATTGCAAGTTTTGAATTTATTGTCAGATCAAAATTGACCCGCAGCCTTCACACGGGAGAGGTCCAAGGTTCGATCCCTTGTGCGTCCACCATCAAGCCCGTGAAATATGGGCCTGCACCTGCCGCAAGACTTGAATGCACCGGCATTAACGATGCAAAAGCTTGCCGCGGCGAAAGCCGGGCGCTTAATGAGCAGTTAATACTTTTGCGCAAATGATAGACAACCAGCGCAAAATTTAGATCGCCGCAAGAACTGCGAGCGGAACTCAGGCCCCCGTCATGAGGGATTAGCATGAGAACGCTTCTCATTGGTGTTCTGGCTGCGACCCTGGTTGGCTGCAGCTGCCTTTTACCGCCGCAAGCGAGCATGGAGGCATGCACGGACGCGAGTGGGTCCGGCTGTCTCAACGGCATGGCGCTCAGCCGGTCGATTGAGCCCGCGCCAGCGTCATCCAAGACCAATTCCGCGACAACGAACGTCAAGTCCACGATCGCGACGAAGACGGAAAAGCCGTCGGCAGCCCACGTCCGCGACAGGCCCCAACTCGCTAAGAAAAAGTCGAAGCCCGCCATGATCGAAGCGAAAGTAGAGGCCCCGGCATCTGATCGACCCGCTGAGACGTCCGATCCAGTCATTGCCAAGGCGAAGACCACGATTGCTGCGAAGCTGGAGGACCCGGCATCTGCCGAGTTTGGCGAGATGAAACGGGCCATCCGCAAAAATACGCTCGGGAAGCCCATCGACACCATTTGCGGCCGTGTCAAAAGAAAAATGGGTTCAGGCGACGATGCCGGAGACTGGCCGTTTCTGTATCTCGTAACGGAAGATGAAGCATACGTCGTCAATGGCTCCGCGAATTCGGCGGCAGCGAGCGCGTATCGCAATATTTGCAGTTAGCCTGGAACGGTAGGACCGCTTCCAAGGATCTATTGCGGCGGACCAGAAGGTCCTGACGACGTTCCTACGAGCGAACGCGAAGTTCGTGAGCAACGTCGCGATAGGCAGCAATTCGCTGCAGAGTGTGTGGGGCAGACTCGCTCCATGGAAAATGGAAATCAGAAACTGGTGGAGTGGCTCAGCATTTACTCTGAATTCGGGGATATCATGGACGATTTTACTAATACCGCGGAACTAGCCCAGGGATCACAGAAATCACCGGTGCTCGTGATCATCGAACAACATGTCCTGGCGCGTACCTGCATCCTCAACATCCTCAAGAGAGAACTCACTGGGTTCGAAATCGTCGAGATGGCAACGACGAGCGGTCTGAGCTGGTTCTCAGGCAGAGATATTCGCCTGATCGCGCTGAATATCGGAGACAAGGAGATCACTGACCCTGCGATTGAGGTCAGTCTCGCGTTTCTCTCAGAATTCTGTCCGAAAGCATCCGTTGCCCTGTTGTCAAATCGTGACGACGAGGTGACGATTTCGGCCGCGATGCAGCGGGGGGTCCGTGGCTTTTTCCCGAAATCGATTCCGGTCGAAGTAGCCATCGCCGGATTACGTCTGGTTCTCGCCGGTGGGGTCTATCGACCCTTACCGATCGTTGAGCAAGGTGGTACGTCGAGCCTCAAGGCGCTATCGGAACATCTCGACGTTCCCGAAGTATCCGAACTCCACGAAGGCAACGGCGCCACCACGCTTGTTCCGGAGAGGGCGATGGTCGACCTTACGCCACGCGAACAACATGTGCTCGAGGCGCTGCAGCTCGGCCTTCCCAACAAGTTGATTGCCGTCAGGCTCAACCTTTCGGAAAACACCGTAAAAATGCATATTCAGCGCATCATGCGAAAATGTTCCGCGCGCAACCGCACCGAGGCGGTGCTTCGCTGGAGCCGGCAATTAAACGGTCATGCGCACTTGCGAGTGCGGTCATCTTGAGGGCTGCCTGAGTTCGCAGTTTTGGTCCCGCTCTAATCCTCGCGGAACGCGCTGTTGAAGCTGTCGAGCAGAGGCCTGAGGGCGTAGAGCGCCACAGTGCCGCGACCAGTCTTGATGAACACCTGGGCCGGCATTCCCGGAACAATCTGGACACCATCGATCCCGGCGCCGACCGGATCCTGCACTCGAATCTTCGTTGCGTAGTAGGGCTGATCTGTGCGCTTATCGACAAGACGATCGGCAGAAACGTGCGTCACAGTGCCATGGAGCCGTGGTACGCGGCGCTCATTGTAGGGTAAGAGGTTCACGTCGGCGCTCAGTCCGGGACGGACCACATCGATGTCCTCGGGCCTGACGCGCGCAATCACGATGAGCCGATCCTGCCGGGGAACCAGATCCATGAGAGGCGCGCCGGCGCCAATGACGCCGCCTGGGGTATGAATCCTCAGGTCTGTTACGACGCCATCCTGGGCCGCCTTGACCGCCGTTCGCGACAGTTGGTCGTCGGCCGCCTGCAGTCGCTCGCGTATCTGAAAAATCTGGTTTTGCACCTCGCGCAGCGACTGCGCGATCTCGTTCTGGCGGTCGTTTTCGAGTTTGAGAAGAGTTGCCTGTGATTCGTTGATAACCTGCCCGGCGCGCGATATCTGCGCGACGATCTCACCCCGCCGTCCCTCGATGTCAGCCATCTCCCGCTCAAGGTTCAGAAGACGCGGACGCCGCTCAAGTCCCTTGTTAACGAGCATGGCGACGGTCGCCGCTTCTTCGCGGACGATTTCGATGCGCCTTGAGGCCGCGCTTTCCTGCGCCCTGAGGCCCTCGATCTCTTTCTCCACCTGCAACCTTTTTTCCCGATTTACGGCCGCTTGCGCTTGAAAGACCTGCCGACGCGTTTCGAAGATGGCTTGCTGCCCCGCAAGGACATCTGCGACTGACGGGCTCGTCTTCTGCGCCATCTCCAACTTGGCAGGAAACGACACCCGCTCTTCTCCTTGCTGTTCCGCCTGCAGCCGTGCCTCTCGTGCTGCCGCCTCCCACAACTGGCCTTGCAGGCTCTGGGCTTCGGCACGAGCCTTGGTGTCTTCCAACGAGATCAGTGTTTGTCCGGCGCGGACAACGTCGCCGTCCGCGACCAGAATTTCCCTGATGATGCCACCCTCAAGGTGCTGAATCGTCTTGCGGCTCGACTCGGATTCGACGGTGCCGACAGCAATCGCGGCGCTTTCGAGGGGGGCATAGGCTGACCAGGTACCGAGACCAACGACGAAGCCGCAAACCAGCAGATTTCCTGTCCAGGTGATACCGCGAAGTCGGTCGCGGAGCGCCGGCGGCGCCGATCTCAACCACCGTGGGATCTCCCAGATCTCGACGTGAGCGAATGCAATTTTCAGACGAGCCCATCCGCTTAGCGCAATGAGCCGGTGAAAACGTTTGATGCGGATCCAGGTGACACCGCGCAGCCGGTCGAGCGCCGGCGCCGCCGATCCCAGCCACCGTCGAAGCTTCCGAAAGTTGATGTGAGCGAATGAGATTTTCATGAGACAGGTTCGCGCGAAGCAACTTGGGGCCTTGCCAAACACCTTTCGAAAATCTCCCTGCTGTCGCCGAATGCGCTGACCGCGCCGCCCTGCATGATGGCAAGCTTGTTCGTTGCGCCGAGAATCCCTATCCGGTGGGTGATGATGATGACAGTTGTATTGGCCGCCTTCATCCGTTCAATGGCGTCGAAAAGCATGCGCTCGCCGAGACTGTCCAGGCTGGAGTTCGGCTCGTCGAGGACCACGAGGTGCGGGTCGCCAAAAAACGCCCGTGCAAGGCCGAGGCGCTGGCGAAACCCACGTGGGAGATTGGCCCCTCCGCCGTTGACGACCGTATCGTACGCATGCGGCAGCCGAATGATCGTTTCGTGAAGACCGGCCAGTTTGGCTGCTTCAATGACCTTCTGCAAATCGGCGTCGTCCAGCCGTGCAATGATGTCCTTTACTGTTTCTCCGACGAGATCGATATCCTGCGGCAGATATCCGAGGCGCCGACCACCGTCCGAATCGTGCGGGGCCAGCATATCGATGCCATCGAGCAGGACCGAACCGGACGTCGGTGCGGAGATTCCAGTGATGATCCTGCCGAGCGTGGATTTGCCGGAGCCAGATGGACCAATGATGCCAAGGCATTCACCGGGTGCCAGACTGAATGACACATCCCTCAGCATCCAATGGTCCGATCCCAGCACGGCGACGCCAACGTTGTCGACGATGAGGCCGCCGTTCGGCCTCTCCGGCAGGGGCCGCCTGACGTTCGCAACCGAGGTGACAGCAGACATGGCGTCGTTGAGCCGGCGGTAGGCGGCCAAGGCCATCGCGAATGCCTTCCAGCCTGCAACCGCCCCTTCCACGGGCGCGAGCGCGCGTCCGAACAACAGGGTCGTGGCAAAGATGATGGCGGGACTTCTGCTTTGTTCCAGGACAAGCCAGGCGGCAGTGCCCATGATCAGTACCTGCGCCAGCGCCCGCGCTGGTTTGGAGATCAGCATGATGGTTTCGCGGCGGCGTTGGACCACCTCCTGCTGGCTCCTCGCATCCTGCGCAGCCTGGCCGATGCGGCGCGCGGCGCCGTCGAGCATTCCCATGGCCCTGATCACGTGGAGGTTTCCGACGGCCATGCCGAACCATCCCTGACTCCTCGTCAGCGCGCCAGCCGACCGCACCAGCGGTGCTTCCGTCAGCCAGTCCTCGGCAACCCCGAGACCAAGCAGGAAAAGCACGCTGAGCACGCCTATCACTCCCAGGAAGGGATGCACGAGGAAGAGAACGCCGAGGAAGAGTGGTGTCCAGAGCGCGTCAAACAAGGTCGAGCAGGCGCCGGACTGGGCCAACTGACGCAGGATCGCAAGATCGCGGTAGGCTTCCGATGCCCGCGCCCGATCGGCATAGGCGTATTTGAAGCACGCGGACAGCGCTGTCGGATGGAGTTCTTCTTCGAGCCACTCGCCCATCCGGCCCAATGCAGCGCGGCGCAGCGCATCAAGCACGCCGCCAACCACGACGGTAAACGCAACGATGATCGTCAGCATCAGGAGCGTAG
The DNA here is from genome assembly GCF_001440405.1 of Bradyrhizobium valentinum. Taxonomy (GTDB): domain Bacteria; phylum Pseudomonadota; class Alphaproteobacteria; order Rhizobiales; family Xanthobacteraceae; genus Bradyrhizobium; species Bradyrhizobium valentinum. Next base: position 96,262 of record NZ_LLXX01000223.1, on the reverse strand, counting down.
CGCCGCTGCGGCTCGACAGCACGCGATCATAGATCTGAAGCAGATAGATGGAAGGCGCGAGAAGAAGAAGGTTGTAGCTGCAGCTATATGCGAAAACGAGTCCGAGCGCCCCCGCGCACGCCCGCAGCGCCGAATTCAACGGCGTCCGCGGTGGTGACATTGTCTGCGGCTGGAGCGGTGGCATCAGCATTGCGGTCCCGCCAGATCTGAAGTCCGAACCTTCCGCCCATTCCTCGTCGACTCCGCGACGAATTGAGAACCGGCGGCATTGCGCCGCCGGCCTCACCCCACACAGGCATGGATCAGCTGAACATGCCTGAATCGTCGATATGGAAATACTTGGAATCGTTAAGCACGTCGTTCAAGTTCGCGGATTCGATGCTGGCCTTGAAGTAGATGTCCCCACCTTCCGCCTTGTTGTCGTTTCCGCCGTCGCCGCCGACGCCGGCCATCACCGTCTGACTCTGGTCCGCAGCGAGCCAGTTGTCCTGATAGGCCTTCGTGTTGGCATCCACGTCGGATTTGTTATGGCCGCTTTTCGATTCCTGGTCGCCGTTCGACACGGCCTTTCCGCCCTCTGCCTTGGAATGCTTCTCCGCCTTCGCATTCGCGCCGCCGGCGTCCCAGTATGCCTTCTGGTAAACGTCATCGCCGTTCTTGACGTGGACGTCGGCGCCTTCGGCCTTGTTGGTCGGCTCGAACTTGATACTCGGGTTGCTGATGATATTGCCCTCATTGTAACCGTTTCCACCGTTCCCCGCGCTGTTGCCGCCGGTCGAGGCCTTGAACACGATCGTGTCGGAAGGAAATGATGCCTTTGCCATGTGAGTCTCCCTGCTGTGGTTTGCACACTGTGCGTCCCAATGTGGACAGCACGATCTTGGATTTGCACACCGGCTCGGTCTAGCCGCCAAAGCTGATGTCATCCGAGCGAGGGTGTATGCCCGAAATGCTACCCTCTCGCCGCCGGGATCCGAACAGCGCCAACGCCGATCGAGCGTTTTCAAGTGAAGCGGAGAGGTTCGCGCCAGCACGACGCGTCAAATCAGAACCTGGAACGCCGTTTCGATTCGATCGAAACGGAAAAGGCTCTAGGCAAGGTGATCCAGCAAGTGAAGGTCTGCCAACAGGTGCATGGCGAGATCGCCGCCAAGCGCAGCGTTGCCGTGGCCGCCGTCACCACCGATTCCGGCCATCTGGATCGTGCTCTGATCGAACACGACATCGTTGCTCTGATATGCCTCGGCAGTTGAATTGTAGCCGGCTACCGCAATGTTGATCGGCGCGTAAATGGCCACGTTGATGTCGACGAGGCTTCCTGAGAAATGGCCATTCCCGCCGTTGCCGCCGCTGTTGTGGCCGGTCGCGATGACGTCAGAGCCGATCAAATCGAAGATGGAAGAGAAAATGTCAGCAGTTCCGCCAACCGCGGCGTTGCCGTTCCCGCCATCACCGCCGACGCCGGCCATCTGAACAGCGGATTGATCGAACACCACGTCGTTTGTCTGCTCGGCGTGAGCAGTGGAATTGTATCCCGCCACGGCGATGTTGATCGGGTAGTAAAACGCAAAGGTCGCGTGAATGATGCCCCCATAAGCGTATCCATCGCCACCGTTGCCGGCGCTGTTCTCACCCGAACTGATCGCGCCCGAGGCGCCAGACCCGAACGCGCCGACGTTTCCACCTGATGCGGCATTGCCATTGCCGCCATTTCCGCCAACTCCCGCGATCTGGGTCGCGGATTGATCAAAATAGGCAATGTTCGTCTGTTGGGCGTCGGCCGTCGAATGGGAGCCCGCCACGGCAATGTTGATCGGGCTATAGACCACGACGGGCGCATGCACCATCGATCCGGAAAAGTGGCCATCGCCACCATTGCCGGCGCTGTTGTCACCGGTACCGATCACGCCAGGGACGACAGACCCGAACGCGCCGACCATTCCGCCTGATGCGGCATTCCAATTGCCGCCATCACCGCCGATGCCCGAGGTCTGGGTCGCGGACTGATCAACATACACGATGTTCGTCTGATAGGCGTTGGCTGTGGCATGGGAGCCGGCCTGCGCCACGTTGAGCGGTTCGAAAGCAGCGTAGCTCCTCTCGATCAGGCTCCCTGCAAAATAGCCGTTGCCGCCATTGCCGGCGCCGTTATCTCCCGTGTGGATCGGGAAGTGTGACCACGATTTCGGGGGAAGCCACCACGAGCCTGGGGCATCGTGCCCGAACAGATGCTTGCGGTCGAAATGAACGTCCTCCGATACACTCCGACGATCCATGGCTGTTGCCCCACCGAAATTGCTGCGCGCCGACTGACGGACGCCTGCCGCACTCAAGAGAGAATGTCACCTCGGCAAGCCAAAAGCCGAGTCGCCAATTCGGATCGCAAACGTTCGGACGGTAGACATGATAACGGTTACGCCAGTTCGGGTGTGGCCGTGTTACCTTGCCGTGAATCGCTGGACACGGTTCGATCCCATGTCCGTCCACCATTGTTCTGCAGCCCGTCCCGATATCTGTCAGTCGATTTGTGCGAAGCCATTGCTGGACAGCCGACGATGACCCGCTCAGAAGCTTGTGATGACCATCACGGCCGCGATCGACGGTGCCATGGGACTGCTCGCACCTATCGGCTTCGTCAAATGGCTGTTGCGCACCGACCCGGGAGAAGCGGGAATCCTGACGCTGTTCTTCTTTCCGGTGTGGCGTTTGCTGGTGGTGCTCGGCCTGTTGATCGGGCGCAAGCCAGGACTGCGCGTGACCGGCGGCAAGCGGGTCGCGGAGAGAGGTTTAGATCAGATCCCCAGTACCCAGATCGCGACAATGGTGCCCAGCGTCGCAAGGCCGCTGATGGTCCATCCGGTTGCGTACGGAATTTGATCGTCGCCGGTGCCGCGCATCTCGTCGGGGCCGCCGGTGCTTGCTGACCGCCACTGCATGGCATTGCTCCAGAAAGCCTGCCTGCAGGGATAACGTGGATCCGGGTTCCCGGTTCCACTTTAGGAGGGCCGTCGGAGAGACGGCGCACGGTTTATGTGATTAGGCGAAGGAAAGCCGGCGTGCGTCGGAAGGCGCAATTTCGTTTTCGTCGCCGACGATGATGGTGACCTTCCACCCCTCGCTGGCCCAGACCCGCGCTTTGGCGACCGCCACCAGCATGCTGCTTCGGTCCATCCTGACGGTCTCGTCCCTACGTTCCGCCACGATCCTGTACGCCATCACAAAATCCCCCTACGCACGGTAATACTACGGGGATTTTCGGTTACCGCTTTGTCCGCAATTTGCTGACAATTTGGCCAATCGGGGGCATGGTTAACGTCGCTGGGGACAATTCCGCCCCTATTTGGCGGCTTTTCGCACCTGTAGCGCCGGTTTGGTGACGCCATCGAGGCCGGTCAGGATCAGCGTGGTCAGCAGGGCGTTTTGCGGGCCGTACCAGGCGTTAACCGGCTTGTACCATTCGTTGCGCGAGTGCCAGTTGCCACCCTCGCCGCCGCCGCCGATGGTGACGGCCGGGATGCCGAGCGACATCGCAATGTTGGAATCGGTCGAGGAGCCGGCAAAGGTCGGCCGCGGCCCTTTTGTCACGGCTGCGACCGCGCGCTGTGTGGCCTGCACGATCGGCGAATCCATCGGCACGATGCCTGCCGGCCGGTCGCCGATCAGCTTGGCCTCGACGGTCATCTTGTCCGATTTCCAGCGCGCGTTTTCATCCGCCACCGCCTCCTTGACGAGGTCGAGCAGACGCGCCTCGAGCTTGAGCAGTTCGTCGGTCGAATTCGAGCGCATGTCGACGGCCATCCGCGCTTCCGCCGCGATGGCGTTGACCGAAGTACCGCCGGCTACGGTGCCGACCGTAAACGTGGTCTTGGGATCGGTTGGGGTCTGCAGCTCCGAGATTTTCGCAATCGCCCGGCCCATGGCATGGGTCGCACTCGGCAATCCGAACTCCTGGAACGAGTGCCCGCCGGGGCCCTTGAAGATAAACTCGTAGCGATGGCTGCCGGTCGCCTGGTTGACGACGCGGGTGATGCCGAGCCCGTCGATCGAGATGAAGCCGTCGATATCGGTGTGATCGCGAAACAGCGCTTTTACGCCGCGCAGATTGCCGAGCTCTTCCTCGCCGACCGTGCCGACGAACATGATGTCGCCGACGGTCGCGATCTGGTTCTCGTTCATCACCTTGATCAGCGACAACAATGCTGAAAGCCCCCGCGAATCGTCGCCGATGCCTGGCGCAACAATCGCACCGTCCTTTTCCTTCACCATCACGTCGGTGCCTTCGGGAAACACCGTGTCGAGATGCGCCGACACCACGAGCTTGGGCCGGCCGCCGCCGGTCCCCTTGCGCAGCGCGATCACATTGCCTTCGCTGTCGATCGACGCATCCTTGAAGCCGAGTTCCTGCATCCGCTTCTGGTAATATTCGGCACGGATCTTTTCCTTGAACGGCGGCGCCGGAATTTCGGTGATGCGCTTCTGTTCGGCGAAGGTCCGCTCGTCGTCGGCCTTGATGTCGTCGAGCGTCTTGACCACCTTGGGGTGGGCAAGAATCGCTTCCAGATCGGGCGCGGAGGCGGCCTGCGCTAGAGCCTCGTGCACCAACGCATGCTGCGCGACGGCGATAAACGCGATGGCCAGGATCAATCGTGCAAGTGTCATCAAAGATTCTCCGTTCGCAAGGCTATTCTGCGCTCAAGCCTGCATCCTTCAGCCGTCCGGCGAACCAGACGGACAAGGCATGGTCGAGGACGCCGCTGGTATAGACTTCCGACATCGTGACCTGCTTCTTGTCCAGCGTCAGCAGCACGCCGATCCAGTAGGCGAACCACAAATGCGGATCGGTGAGCGCCCGGAGCTTGTGCTGGTCATGTTCGAGCGGCTGATGATTGACCGCCTTGCGGACCTCGACCGCGAGCAGGTTGTTGGGAATCTCGCGCTGATGCACCACGATGTCGGGATAGATGGATTTTGCGAGATGGTCGTCGGTCGAGACGATCGTTCCGTGCGGCAGCCGCAGCGTGCGATCGCCCAGCCGGTCGTATTCGCAATCGATCTCCCAGCCCGGGAACTGCTTTTCGAACTGCACCGCCAGCCGGTGCGTCAGCGCGCGCTCGCCAGCTTCCTTTTCGAGCAGAAAGGTCTCGCGCGCATAGAACTCGTGCAGTGCGGTGACGACCTTGTTCAGCTCGGTCTGCATAGCGGCCTCCGCACCGTCATTGCCTGCGACAAACGCGAAGCGTTTGTGCAAGGGAGCGAAGCGACGAAGCAATCCAGTCTCGTTTCCTGGCTTTCTGGATTGCTTCGCTACGCTCGCAATGACGATTTCACAATTACGGCATTCCGACTAGCTCGAAACTTTCGATGATCGTTCCCTTACATCTGCACTTCGATCAGCCGCGGGCCCGGTTCGGCGATGGCTTCCGCCAGCGCCTTGTTGAAGTCGTCGGCATTGGCGACCGCGCGGCCCGGCACGCCCATGCCCCTGGCGAGCGCGACGAAGTCAAGATCCGGGCGGTCGATCTTGAGCATATCGAGCGCGCGCTGTCCTGGCTCGCCGGCGCCGACGCCGTCGAATTCACCGCGAAGAATCTGGTAGATCTTATTGGCGAATACAATCGTGACGACGTTGAGGCCCTCGCGCGCCTGCGTCCACAGCGATTGCAGCGTGTACATCGCGCTGCCGTCGCCGACCATGCAGATCACCTTGCGGTCGGGGCACGCCACCGCGGCGCCGGTCGCGACCGGGGTCGAGAAGCCGATCGAGCCGCCCATGTTCTGCAGCCAGTCGTGCGGGGCGGCGGCGGCCGTCGGCGGAAAGAAGCCGCGGCCGGTGGTGATGGATTCATCGACCACGATGGCATTTTCCGGGATCGCCATCGCAATCGCCTGCGCGATCGAGGCATGGTTCAGCGCGCCGGTCGGTTTTGCGATTTCGACCAGCTTCTGCGGCTGCCGGTCGGCCGGCTGCGCGTGAAGCGCGCCGGCCAGCGCTTCCAGCGCGGCGACGGAATTTTCGGCGCCCGAGGTCATGCGGTGCACTTCACAGCCTTGCGGCTTCAGCATGCTCGGCTTGTTCGGATAGGCGAAGAAGGCGACGGGATCGTTGGCCTCGACCAGCACGATGTTCTTGAAATCCCTCAGGATCGGCAGCGCCTGCTCGATCACGTAAGGGATGCGGTCGATCGCGAACCGGCCCCTGCCGCGGGCCATGCGCGGATTGTAGGTCTGCCCCATTACCTTGCAGCCGGTCTTGCCCGCGATCTGGGCAGCCAGCGCCAGCCCGTGCTCGGTCAGCGCGCTGCCGGTCATCAGCAGGAGCGTCGACGCGCCGCCGCTGCGCAGCACCTTGGCGGCATGGTCGACGGCCTGCACGGAATAATTGGCGCGCTGGCTTTCCACCGGCACCTGGGCGATGCCGTCGGCCTCGTTCCAGGCGGTATCGGCCGGCAGGATCAGCGTGGCGATCTGCGGCGGCGCGCTCTTGGCCGCGGCGATCGCGGCGGCGCCATCGGCGGAAACGGATTTCGCATCCGGCGAGGTCCGCACCCAGGATGACATCGGCCGCGCCAGGCCTTCGATGTCCGAGGTCAGCGGCGCGTTGTAGCCGATATGATAGGTCGCGTGCTGGCCGACGATGTTGACGATGCCGGAATTGGCCTTCTTGGCGTTGTGCAGATTGGCCAGGCCGTTGGCAAGGCCGGGCCCGAGATGCAGCAGGGTCGAAGCCGGCGTGCCCTTCATGCGGTAATAGCCGTCGGCGGCGCCCGTCACCACGCCCTCGAACAGGCCGAGCACGCAGCGCATTCCCTCGACCCGATCCAGTGCGGCGACGAAATGCATCTCCGAGGTGCCGGGATTGGTAAAGCAGACGTCTACGCCGCCTGCGACCAATGTCCGCACCAGACTTTCCGCACCGTTCATGGCCTCGTTCCCCTTTGCGCTTCATTTTATTGGAGCCGCTGACGATCAATCATTGTTCGTACGTTTCGTCAAAGGTTTAGCCGCACAATGCAGCCATCGCTTAGGGCATGGTGCTTTTTTAACCGCGGCATTCGATAATGGCTGTGGTCACGGGCTCGTTGCTTGCACGATCGCCGCAATTATGGCCTCTGTCCTTTCATATTGAGATTTTTTCGCGGGGAAGAAAAAGATGACACGGGCTTTTGCTTTGCTGCTTGCGGCGCTCACCATGCTGGCGGGAGCCGGCCAGGCACAGGCCCAACTTTTCATTTTTGAGGACTCGCGCGACATCATGGGCGGCGGCCCTGGTTTCTTCCGACCCGGCATGCCCAGCGGATCGAGCCCGATCCCGCGCACCACCGTGAGCTTTGCCGCCGGTTACGCGCCCGGCACGATCTACATCAACACCGCCGAGCGCCGGCTCTATCTCGTCCTCGGCAACGGCCAGGCGATACGGTACGGCATCGGCGTCGGCCGCGACGGCTTCCGTTGGAGTGGAACCCACCGCATTTCCGCGAAGAAGGAATGGCCGAGCTGGACTCCGCCGGCCCAGATGCTGCGGCGGCGTCCCGACCTGCCGCGCCACATGTCCGGCGGCATCGACAACCCGCTCGGCGCGCGAGCGATGTATCTGGGATCGACGCTCTACCGCATCCACGGCTCCAACGAGCCGGAGACGATCGGACAGGCGGTATCGTCCGGATGCTTCCGCATGACCAACGAGGACGTGACCGATCTCTATAGCCGCGTCCGCATCGGCACCCCGGTTATCATAAGGAATTAGGCCGGAACCAGGCGCGGCCGCGCGCAAGCGCGTGATCCGCGTCTTTCAAGCCTTGCACGTGCGCGCCGATTGCTGCAGCGTCGTTTGAATGCGCACGCCTCGCCGATCCCTGTATCTACGGACGCTTACGGCTGCCGTAAGCGTAGTCGCGCTCGGCGGAATCTTCGTGCCGTCCATGGCGTCCGCCGACATCCTCGCCGTCGCGCAGCGTCAGCGCGCCGAGAAAAAGGTCTTCACCGACAGCGAAATCGTCGAAGGCTTTCTGAAGGTCGCCTTCGGCGCCGAATATCATCTCGCCGGCCGCGTCGACCGCATCCGCAAATATGACGGGCCGGTGCGGGTGTTTGCCGACGGCAGCCGCGCCGACCGCAAGGCGCAGCTCACGAAAATCGTCGCCGACATCGCCGCCCGCGTTCAGCACCTCGACATCGCCATGGCCGGCAGCCTCGAAGACGCCAATGTGCAGGTCAAGCTGGTGCGCGACCGCGATCTCCATCGCACCATCACGACCTTCTACGGCAGCGACCGGGCGAAAGAGATTCGCTCCTCGCTCGACCCGCAATGCCTGTCGGGCTTCCGCAAGAACGAGAAATTCGAAATCGAGCATTCCGACGTGATCCTCACCGTCGACAACGGCGACTTCGTCTTCTTCGACTGCGCCTATGAGGAATTGCTGCAATCGCTGGGACCGATCAACGATACGGAGAGCGTGCCCTGGACCGTGTTCAACGACAACGTCTCGAGGGGCTATTTCGGCGTCTACGACCAGTATCTGCTCAACCTTCTCTATGATCCCCGGATCAAGCCGGGCATGACCGTGCAGGAGGTCAAGGCGCTGCTGCCGGACGTGCTGGCCGACGTGCGCGCCTGGGTGCGCAAGGTCAACAACCTGCCGCAGTAACGGCCTCCGGTCAGCCACCAACGCGGAGATTCATCGCGAGGTGAACGCATGAGCAATCCGCCGGCCTCACCCCGTCATTGCGAGCGAAGCGAAGCAATCCATCTGTCCGCGTACGAGGTGACAATGGATTGCTTCGCTTCGCTCGCAATGACGGTGGAGAGTCGGCCGCAGCCGGGCGGAACCCCTCGCGCAGCGGTCGAAGGACCCCGCCGGCCCTCGCATCCCCCTTTTTTTCCAATGACAACGCAAAGTTTTGTTGACGAAAGATTGTGACTTCCAAGAGCAAATCCTATCTAATGGCGTCATGGGCGCTTCTTATAAGTTTTCCAAATGAACGACCTGCCGCGCATCCAGGCCTTGCGCTGTTTCATCACCGTGGCCCGCGAGGGCACGGTCTCGCGCGCGGCGATCCTGCTGCACCTGACCCAGCCTGCCGTCAGCCTGCAGTTGAAGGGCCTGGAGGAGAGCACCGGGCTGCAGCTCTTCAACCGGACGCCGGGCGGCTTTACCCTGACCGAAGCGGGCGCCGCCCTGTTGCCGCTGGCGCACCGGACGGTATCGGCCTCGGCGGATTTCAGGGCGGCGGCAGATTCCTTGCGGGAATCGCAGCGGGCAACGCTACGCGTCGGCACGATTCTGGATCCCGAGTCGATCCGGCTGGGTCCGTTCGTGCGAAGCCTCGCCACTTCCTCGAAGAAGACCGAGGTCTTCCTGCGCTACGGCATGAGCGACGAGGTGCTGGCGCAGATCGGCAGGGGCGAGCTCGACGTCGGATACTATATCGATGCCGCGCCGCCCGAATGCCTGGCGTCGGGGACGCTGTCCGAACGCACCATCGACGACGGAAAGTTCCAGCTCACGGCACTGATGCGCTACGACTACCGCGTGATCGCGCCTGCCGAATGGAGCGGCAAGGTGTTGGGAAGAGATTGGGCCGACCTCGCCGACCTGCCCTGGATTGCGACGCCGCATGCCTCGGCGCATCGGCGGCTGCTCGACGACATCTTCCGGCGGATAGGGTCGTTGCCGAAGCGCGTCGCCTTCGCCGAACAGGAAGACGCCATGATCGACTTCGTCGAATCCGGCAACTGCCTCAGCCTCGTCCGCGACTGCGTGCTCGACCGCATCACGCGCAAACGGAATTTCGTGGTTGCCGACAAGGTGGCGCTGACCTGCGACCTCAGTTTCGCCTGCCTTGCGTCGCGGCGCCACGAGCCGGTGATCTCGCACGCCTTCTCGGCCATGCAGGCGGTGTGGGACCTGAAGACGGGCGACGCGACACCGGCGCCGATCGAAGCGGCGAGATCGCGGAAGAGCGCCCGAAGGTAGGCCGAGTCAGAGTTTGATCGCGTCAGGATTGCCGTCGCAGATCGCTTTCAGCGATCGCCACTCTCCGGCCGAGAGCAGCGGCGGCCCGCTGGCCGGTTGGTCTTGCCGGCTCATCCGTGCCAGCCGGTCCTCGCTCAGGGGGTGGGTGGAGATGATGGAAAGGCCCTTGCCTTCCTTTCCGGTGACCCGAAGCAGCAATTCCCCGGTTGGCTTCGCCGGCCGGCCGAGCCGGTGCATGACGTCGATTGCAAAACTGTCGGCATTGGTCTCGGCTTCGCGCGAGTGGGACGACGTCACCAGCGTGCGCGAGCCGAAGATCAGCGCGCTGGAGCCCGTGATGTCGCCGAACAACAATCCGATCAGGAACGACGTGCTGCCATCACGGATCAATCCGCGCATGCTGTCGCGATGCTTGAGATGGCCGAGTTCATGGGCCAGCACGCCCGCGATTTCGTCGGGGTTCTCGGCCTTCGCCAGCAATCCGTTGAACAGATAGACCCTGCCGCCCGGCAGCGCGAACGCATTGGGAAGCGAACTCGACAGCACGCCCGACTGCACGGAGGTGTCGAGGCCCGCGGCTTCGCGAATTGCGGTGACGAGCTTGACGAAGGCCTTCTGCCCGGCGGCGTTGTCGCAAACCTTGGCATCGAACATCGTCTTGATCTGGCTGTCGGCGACGTCGCCGAGCCGCCGCTCGAACGCTTCCGGCACCAGCGGCGTGAGGCGATCGGCGATCAGCGGAAGTCCGAACAGCACCACGGCAACAATCGAAATCGCGGCCGCGAGCGACCAGCCGACGATGGCGGCAACGCCGCGGCGGCCGGTGGCGTTGTCGTCGATCCGCGCACAGCGCGAGATGAGTTCGGCCGCCAATGTCGTATCGCGAACCTCTAAACGCGCCAGGGCCGGCGCCGTCAGGCAGCTCACACGCAGCATGCCGGTGGGGCCGTCGACCCGGCGGATATCGGAATAGGCCCACGCCGCCGGCGCCTGCCCGTCTTCTTCGATCTCGAGCCGGTCGGAGAGGCGGACCGCAACCGTGCGCCGCCGGCTCGACACGCCGTCGAAATAGATCGCCGATCCGCTGCGCTGCGATGTCGATATCTCTGGCGCATCGTTATCCATGACAATCCGGGCTCCGATGGTTAGAAGCCGCCGACATCGAGTCCGTCAGCAAATCCCTCTCCGAGCGCATTGGCCAGCTCGCCGCGCGCTGCAACGTTGGCTGCAGCCTCGAGCCCGCTCACATTGACCGAGCCGAGCACCCTCACCCAGAGATCGCGCAACAGATAGACCCGGATCACGACGTTCATCGCCAGCGCGAACACGAGATAGCCTACACCGGCCAGCACCAGCAGTGGAATGCTCTTCATGAATTCCTGCGACTTGAAGAACTCCGTGAACGACGAGTCGGTCATGCTGCCGACCAGCACCGCTGCCAGGCCGAGATAGGCCGAGAAGACAAGCGCGAGCACGACGATCCAGCCGATCACTTTCCAGTACAACCCGATCAGCTCGCTCTTTCGCAGCTTCGATTCCACGCGCACGCCGCCGAACCGGATGCCGGACAGCCACCATCGCCATTCGATGGCCTTGTAGGCGCCGTAAATGAAGGGCGCGATCGGTATCACATAGAGTGCGATCGGCGTCAGCAGCCACAGCCACCAGCCGCGCTTGAAGAACTCCCAGCCGCGCCCCTCGAAGCTGCCCTGCAGGTCGCCGTAATGGGAATGGCGCAGCTTATAGCGTTCGAGCGCGGCATTGCGCCATGGTAGTACCAGCCCGAGCGTGAGTATCATCAACAGGCCCCAGAGCGAGGCCTGCAGGGCATAGATCCAGCCCGAACCGGTCATCCAGAACCGCACGCCGCGCCACACCGTACGCGTCAGCCGGTAGCGCCGCGCGCGGTAGATCGCGAACTGCCCGAAAACATAGAAAAATGCGATCAGGGGAATACTTGCAAAGGCCTGAATGTGCTCGGCCTCCAGGCCGATCAGAAAATAGCCGACATAGACGGGCATCAGGATCGCGAGCGCGACCAGGAATCCGATCAGCAACTCCTTGCCGCGGCCGGTATATTCCGCGGCATCCCCGCCGACCAGGGTGTTGGCCCAGAGATGGCGGCGGATATCGGTGAGCAGCCAGAATCGATAGAAGCCGAGGGTGACGAATTCGAGCCCGGCGCCGCGCTTGACCAGATCGAAGAATTCGCCGCGGCCGCCGGAAAACGCCACCGGCATCGGCGGCGGCACGGGCGAAGGCGGCGGTGGCGGCACCTGCGGGGGCCAGCTCATCTGATTCATGGTTCAACTCCAGCGCGACGGTAGCGGATCAAACCACAAATTTGTCGGCCGTTGTGTGACCCAGCTCCCACTACCTACGCCGATTTTTCAAACAGTTCCCGCCCGATCAGCATGCGGCGGATCTCGCTGGTGCCGGCGCCGATCTCATAGAGCTTGGCGTCGCGGAGCAGCCGCCCGGTCGGGTAGTCGTTGATGTAGCCGTTGCCGCCGAGGAGCTGGATGGCGTCGAGCGCGCATTGCGTCGCCTTCTCCGCGGCGTAGAGGATCGCGCCGGCCGCGTCCTCGCGCGTGGTCTCGCCGCGGTCGCAGGCCTTGGCCACCGCATAGACATAGGCCCGCGAGGCGTTCATCGTGGTGTACATGTCGGCGATCTTGCCCTGCACCAATTGGAAGGTGCCGATCGGCTCGCCGAACTGCTTGCGCTCGTGCACATAAGGCAGCACCACGTCCATGCAGGCCTGCATGATGCCGATCGGGCCCGCCGCCAGCACCGCGCGCTCATAGTCGAGGCCGCTCATCAACACGTTGACGCCGCGGCCGACCTCGCTCAGCACATTCTCTTCCGGCACCTCGCAATCATCGAACAGCAGCTCGCAGGTGTCGGAGCCGCGCATGCCGAGCTTGTCGAGCTTCTGCGCGGTGGAAAATCCCTTCATGCCCTTTTCGATGATGAAGGCGGTCATGCCGCGCGGGCCGGCGTTAGGATCGGTCTTGGCGTAGACCACGAGCGTATCGGCCACCGGGCCGTTGGTGATCCACATCTTGTTGCCGTTCAGCACAAAGCGGTCGCCCTTCTTCTCGGCGCGGGTCTTCATCGACACCACATCCGAGCCGGCGCCAGGCTCCGACATCGCGAGCGAGCCGACATGCTCGCCCGAGATCAGCTTTGGCAGGTACTTCCGTTTCTGCGCCTCATTGCCGTTGCGGCGGATCTGGTTGACGCAAAGATTTGAATGCGCGCCGTAGGACAGACCGACTGCGGCCGACGCCCGCGATATTTCTTCCAGCGCGATACAGTGCTCGAGATAGCCAAGGCCGGCGCCGCCATATTCCTCCTCGACGGTGATGCCGTGCAGGCCGAGCGATCCTATTTTGGGCCAGAGGTCGCGCGGAAACTGGTTGCTGCGATCGATTTCGGCGGCGCGCGGCGCAATTTCGTCTCTCGAAAACGCATGCACCGTCTCGCGAATCGCGTCCGCGGTTTCGCCGAGATCGAAGTTCAGCATCCGATGCGCGTTAGGGATCATGGTCGCCTCCCGGCGGCATAAAACGTTGTTTCAAACAGACTTAGTCCGCGGAAATGCCCTTGTCACGCGGTGAAATGCGCCTGTTTTGCCCCCCAGCGGGGCGCCGGTATCGATGCGGCCAAATGCACCCAACTCGTCCTTGCGCCGGCGCACGGCTAGGGATGTAATAGGGTAAAACATAGTCCCTCCGGCATGCTTCGGCAGGGAACAGTCAGGGAGAGCGGCCCATGCACGGAACCATCGACCTCGCCGGAGATTCGCATCTGCGCGCCGCGCGCGACAAGGCCCAGTCGATTCCGCTTGACGAGTTCGATGTCGGCAATCCCGAACTGTTCAAGACCGATACGTTCTGGCCGTATTTCGACCGGCTGCGCCGCGAAGAGCCGGTGCATTACTGCAAGGACTCGATGTTCGGCCCATATTGGTCGGTGACCAGATACAACGACATCATGGACATCGAGACCAACCACGCGGTGTTCTCGTCGGCGGCTTCGCTTGGCGGCATTACCATCCGCGACGTTGCGCCGGACCTGCGCCGCGAGAGCTTCATCGCCATGGACCAGCCGCGCCATTCCGCGCAGCGCAAGACAGTGGCGCCGATGTTCACGCCGACGCATCTCGATCAGCTCGCGATCAACATCCGCAAGCGCTCCGCCGAATGTCTCGACAATCTGCCTGATGGCGAGGTGTTCGACTGGGTCGACCAGGTCTCGATCGAGCTCACTACGCAGATGCTCGCCGTGCTGTTCGACTTCCCCTGGGAAGACCGCCGCAAGCTGACGCGCTGGTCCGACATCGCCACCACCCTTCCCGGCACCGGCGGCCTCGTCGCGTCAGAGGAAGAGCGGCAGGCGGAGCTGATGGAATGCGCGACCTATTTCGCCAGGCTCTGGAACGAGCGCATCAGCCAGCCACCGAAGAGCGATCTGCTCTCGATGATGGCGCATAGCGACGCCACCCGCGACATGGACCCGCAGAATTTTCTCGGCAATTTGATCCTGTTGATCGTCGGCGGCAACGACACCACCCGCAACACGCTGTCCGGCAGTGTCTATGCGCTGAACAAGAATCCGGGTCAGTACCGCAAGCTGCGCGACAATCCGGACCTGATCGACAGCTTCGTGCCTGAAGTGATCCGCTGGCAGACGCCACTGGCGCACATGCGCCGTACCGCGCTCGAAGACATCGAGTTCCGCGGCAAGCAGATCAAGAAGGGTGACAAGGTCGTGATGTGGTACGTCTCGGGCAACCGTGACGAGGACGTGATCGAGCGTCCCTACGAGTTCATCATTGACCGCGCCCGGCCGCGCACCCACCTCTCCTTCGGTTTCGGCATCCACCGCTGCGTCGGAATCAGGCTGGCCGAGCTACAACTAAAGATTATATGGGAAGAAATTCTCAAGCGTTTCGAGAATATTGAGATGGTCGCCGAACCCAGGCGGGTGTATTCGAGTTTTGTCAAAGGCTACGAAACCCTGCCGGTCCGCATCGCCGGCTAACCCTGAGCCTCCATCGGGATCATCGAAAATGAACGTGCAGACCGCCGTCAGAGCCGACAAGAAAGAGCTGCTGCGCGCCGCGCGCGAGGAGGCCTATTCGACGCCGCTGAAGGATTTTCATCCCGGTGCGCCAAAGCTGTTCCAGAACGACACCCTGTGGCCGTGGTTCGAGCGGCTGCGCAAGGAAGAGCCGGTGCATTATTGCACCAACTCCCCGATCGAGCCTTATTGGTCGGTCACCAAGTACAACGACATCATGCATGTCGACACCAACCACGGCATCTTTTCTTCCGACTCGACGCTCGGCGGAATCTCGATCCGTGACGTGCCGCCCGGCTATGACTATCCAAGCTTCATCGCGATGGATCAGCCGCGGCACTCGGCGCAGCGCAAGACGGTGTCGCCGATGTTCACGCCGACGCATCTGGATGAACTGGCAAAGCTGATCCGCGAGCGCTCGCAAAAAGTGCTCGACAACCTGCCGCGCAACGAGACCTTCAACTTCGTCGAGCGCGTCTCGATCGAACTGACCACGCAGATGCTGGCGACGTTGTTCGATTTCCCCTGGGAGGAGCGGCGCAAGCTGACGCGCTGGTCCGACGTCTCGACCGCGCTGCCCAAGAGCGGCGTCGTGGAATCGCCCGAGCAGCGGCGCCAGGAGATGGATGAATGCTACGCCTACTTCTCGAAACTCTGGAACGAGCGCGTCAACGCGCCGCCGCGCAACGATCTGCTGTCGATGATGGCCCACAGCGACGCGACGCGGCACATGGATCCCGACAATCTGATGGGCAACATCATCCTGTTGATCGTCGGCGGCAACGACACCACCCGCAACACCATGAGCGGCTCGGTGCTGGCGCTGAATGAACACCCCGAACAGTATCAGAAGCTGCGCGACAATCCCGCGTTGATCGACACCATGGTGCCCGAGGTGATCCGCTGGCAGACTCCGCTGGCGCATATGCGCCGCACCGCTCTGGTCGACACCGAGATCGGCGGCAAGAAGATCAAGAAGGGCGACCGCGTCGTGATGTGGTACGTCTCGGGCAACCGCGACGAGGAAGGCATCGAGCGTCCCGACGAGTTCATCATCGACCGCGCCCGACCGCGCACCCATCTGTCGTTCGGCTTCGGCATCCACCGCTGCGTCGGCATGCGGCTCGCAGAGCTGCAGCTCAAGATCGTGTGGGAGGAAATGCTGAGGCGCTTCGACCGCATCGAGGTGGTCGGCGAGCCGAAGCGGGTCTATTCAAGCTTCGTGCGCGGCATCGAGCAGCTTCCGGTGCGTATTCCGGGGTGAGCGGCCTCGATCGGTCCGATCGCGGATGCGCCTGCGACCCCGCCGGTAGAACTTCACCACGAAACCCTTTGGCTACTCTCGCGCATCAATTTGCGCCGCTTCAGGAACGTTTGCAGCAACATTTCGTTGCAAGGCTACGAGTGGCTTGAACCGAAGATGGCGCCGATAGCGGCTGGAGCATCGTATTTTTGAGCACGGCGTCGGGGCCGCATCGCGGTGTGGCATCCTTGGCTTGGGCCAAGTGAACAACGCAAACCAGTCTGATCCAAATGAACATCGGCAAATGGTATGACCCGATCTCGGAGCGGTGGATCGTGCCGCGTGAAATTGTACCGCGTGAAATGGCTTCGGATAAGCCCCGCTCGCGATCGAGCGCAGAGAGAGCGTTGGAAATCGACAGAAGGATCGAAGCGCAACGCATTTGGAACCTGTTGGTGGACTGCTGCGCTCATGAATGATGTGGCAAAATTTTCCATGTCTGGCTTGGCTCGGACGTGAACCTGGCGCCGGCCACCGGCGAGCAGCGCCATCACTTGGACCAAGTGATGCTCTCGTTTTTGGAACGCACTGTTTCTGACTGACGAGACCTGCCCCGTGGCGCTTGACATGCAGCAAAATTACTGCATTTTGGTTCGCGTGGACGACGATCAGCTAGACAATGTCTTCAAGGCGCTCGGTGATCCGATCCGCCGCCGCATCCTTGATCGCTTGGCGAAGCGTCAAGGGCAGTCGTTGTTCGAGATCTGCGCTTCGTCGTTTGCAGAGGATGGTAGAAGCCTGTCGCGACAAACGATCTCGCAGCACCTCGACATGCTGGAGAGGGCTGGACTTGTCCGGACGCATTGGAACGGGCGCACCAAGATGCATACCTTCGACAATGCGCCTCTGCGGAAGGCAGCCGCCGCCTGGCTCAACAAGCATCTGAAAAAAGGGAGTGCGAGATGAGGATCTATGTCATGAGCGTTTTGGTTGACGATCAGGCCAAAGCCCTGGATTTCTACACGGAGAAGCTGGGCTTCATCGTCAAGCACGATATTCCGATGGGCGCCCATCGCTGGTTGACCGTTGTGTCAAAGGAGGCGCCGGAAGGAACCGAACTCCTGCTCGAGCCGAGTGAGCACCCTGCCGCTGGGCCATTTAAGTCTGCGCTCGTGAACGACGGGATTCCTGCGGCGTCCTTTCAAGTGGATGATCTCAAGAAGGAGTTCGAGAGATTGCGCCAGCTTGGTGTCGAATTCACAGTAGAGCCGATGGATGCCGGCACGGTCAGAATGGCTGTCTTCGATGATACATGCGGCAATCTCATCCAGCTCGTCGAAATGGTCGAAGGAAAGTAAAAGCCCCAAGATCAACCGCGTTGCCTGACATGTCCCAATCACCCGTCACTGAACGGCTTCGAGACGGGGCGCGGTGCGGGTTCCATTTCGCACCCGCACGCGCTTTCCACATCGCAGTTCGATCCGCACCGCAAATAAGTCTTGGCGGCCGCGTGAAAGCCAATACGCTGTGTGCTGGCAATGACGCCAGACGCACGCGTGAGTCGCAACAGCGGTATCAGCTTTGCGGACAAGAGTGCGCGCGCGAGATCAGTTGAGAGGCTGCGCGATGACCGATCTCTCCTTGAATGCCGCGACACCTTTACCACCTGCCACTGCCGCCGAGCCGAGCCTGCAACGGGTCATGGGCCCGTGGCTCCTCCTGCTGTTCATCGTCGGCGACATTCTCGGCACCGGCATCTATGCGCTCACCGGGCAGGTGGCCAACCAGGTGGGCGGCGTCGTCTGGCTGCCGTTCCTGGTCGCCTTCGTCGTGGCGCTGATCACTGCGCTGAGCTATCTCGAGCTCGTCACCAAGTATCCGAAGGCCGCAGGCGCCGCGCTCTACACCCACAAGGCGTTCGGCATCCATTTTTTCACGTTCATCGTTGCGTTTGCGGTGATGTGCTCGGGGATTACCTCCGCTTCCACTGCCTCGCGGGCTTTCTCCGCCAACATGTCGAACGCGTTAGGCCTGGGCTTGTCGGGGTTCGGCATCACCATGACAGGCCTCGCCTTCATGGCGATCGTCGCCGCGGTCAACTTCCGCGGCGTCGGCGAAAGCGTGAAAGCGAACGTTGTCCTGACCTGCGTCGAACTGACCGGCCTCTTGATCATCATCGTCATCGGCCTGTGGGCGATCGGGATGGGCCAGGGCGATGTCTCGCGCGTCATGCAGTTCAAGGCAGGCGATACCGGTCTGATCTGGCCGGTGATCGCCGCAACCACGCTCGCTTTCTTCGCCATGGTCGGCTTCGAGGATTCCGTCAACATGGCCGAGGAATGCAAGGAGCCGACACGGGATTTCCCAAAAGTGCTGCTCGCCGGCCTACTGATCACCGGCGCAATCTACGTGCTGGTCTCGATCTCGGCGATTACGCTGGTTCCGCCGGCGCAGCTCGGCGAGGGAGAGACGCCGCTGTTGAAGGTGGTGCAGGCCGGCGCGCCGAACTTTCCGCTCTGGATCTTCGGCTTCATCACCATGTTCGCGGTCGCCAACTCCGCGCTGATCAACATGCTGATGGCGAGCCGGCTGGTCTACGGCATGAGCCGCGAGCATGTGCTGCCGCCGGTGCTTGGCAAGGTGCATGCGAGCCGGCGTACGCCCTATATCGCGATCGGCTTCACCACGCTGGTGGCGTTCGCCCTGATCACCTTCGTCGGCGAAGTGCCTGCGCTCGGCGGAACGACCGCGCTGCTGCTGCTCTGCGTGTTTACGGTGGTCAATATCGCGGTATTGGTGCTGCGCAAGGATGGCGTCGCGCACGAACATTTTCGTACGCCGACGATCCTGCCGGTGCTGGGCGCAATCACCTGCGCATTCCTTGCCGGGCCATGGACCGGACGGGCGATAGTTCAGTACCACGTCGCCGGGGTCTTGATCGCCATCGGCATCGTGCTCTGGGTAGTCACAATGCTGGTCAACCGCGCCCAGGGCGTCAGACCCGAGGAGCCGGAGATGGAGGCGATCGGCGGCAAGGGACCTGTGAACTAGCTGTAGCTCCGGCAGCGCGATGCTGCCCGGCGCGGCGAAGTCGGCGCGTACGCCACTTCAGGTCCGCTTTGGGAAGTGGCGTCACGGTACGAACCTGATCCGCCTCTCGTCCAGTAGCGATGGTTTCGCAGATCGGCAGCTTCAGGCCAAGTCCGGACGAACAGATGGCCGCGAATGCACCGTAGCTGAGCCCTTACGGCTGTCATCATTCGACAACCCGGTGGGCTATCTCGGGGCTGCTGGCATGGCCGAGGAATGGTGGTCGACGATCAGCCAACGCTCGCCGTTCTTGACGTAGGTGAAGCTGTAGCGCGCAGGCAGGCTCTTCGTCTCGCCGTCCTTGACATAAGAGAACGTGTAGTAGCCGGTATTAACCGCCGCATTTCCGTACACGCGGATTAGCTGATCGCCGAAGGCGACCTTCAGGCCGGGCAGAACCTTGAAGGCGGTCACGAAATAGTCTCGTAGCGCCGCCCGGTCAGCGCGCACGGTCGGCGACAGCGTGCCCCAGAGCACGGCATCGTCCGAATAGAACGGTAACACCTTTTCGGGATCGCCTTCGCCAAGAGCCTGCCCCATGCCGAAGTCGCCGCCGCCAGCTCCGTTTTCGGCTCGACCAAAGCGCTGGAGCCAAACGACAACAGCACCATGCACAGGGCAAGTGCCGCGCCCGCTAAATTTGGAGAAGACCGCATGACATCCTCCCTTGCGAATATCGGACTGACAAGTGTCCGCTTGAGGCGGCCTCTTGCAATGCGAGCGGCTACTGTTTGCGCGGATCGTCAGCCGGATTGATGTAATCGATGCCACCTGGGCCGATAAATTGAACTTGAAGTATCCCTTCCTCGCTTCCGGTCCACGCGTAATGCGCGTGTTTTGCGGGGTACACCCATAACGAGCCTGGCTTTAGGAGATCACCCTTCTTTTCGAATTTTTCCCCATGGCTACTGCCGATGTTACCACTTATGACTGTGACAACTTCGGAATAGGGATGAGTATGCGGAGGCATTTGGAAGTTAGGTGGAAACTTGATGCGTAAGACGACAACCTCGCCCGCTTTCGTGGGATCACCGACCAAGGTGGCAATCTGAACGCCCTTCGGAAAGGCTGGATTATCCTTCCATATGAGCGCATCGGGCATCACCCGGACCGCAGTATTTTGCGCCATTACCGGAATCGAGAGTGCAATCAAACCGGTCGCCGTCAGCAGCAATTTTTTCATGCGAGCTCCTCCCAAGCTGTAAGCAGCAAGAGACGCAAATCGCAATGCGCGGTCAGTGTAGAAACTTGATTGGAGCTGCGCACCACAATGTTGCGCGCGTCAACACGAGTCAGACTACATCAGCAGCGACGGGCGAACCATAAGTCAGAGATGTTGACTTAATAGGTTGCCAAAAAGATCCGTGTCCGCCTTGGGCATTTTCGGACCTCGACACGCGTAATCCTTAGATCCGCGTAGCCATTTCTCTGGGATTGCGGCCATCACAATAATTCCGGCTGCCGTTTCGGTTTGATCCTGATCAAATTCAGCAGCGTTGCGGCCGCGACCATCACCAGGGTACCAGCGAGGCTGAGCGCGATCTGCATCGCAAGCCCATCCGAGACGTTGACCAGCGCCATGTGGCTGGCGAGCGCCAGTAGAACACCGAGGCAATAGATTGCCAGCGAGTTCTCGCCGCAGCGGATCGCGCCGCGCATCACCGGCGTCGTCAGCCCTCGCCAATCGCGGGGCACGAGCCATACCGCCAAAATCGCAAGGGCAAGAAAATGCAACAGTCGCAAAGGATCGAGATTCGATTTGTCCAGCGGATAGATCAGCTTTGCCAGCGTCTGCGGGACCAGCGCTTCCAGCGGTTTGACGTTGCAACTCAATGCGATGATCAGGCTGAAAACCAGATAGAGAACGGCAAGCACAAGCGCCGTGCGCGAGGTCACCCACGGCCAGAATCTCCTGCCCTCCGTAATCCACCACGCGCCGAGCACAACCAGCAACTGCCAGGCCAGCGGATTGAAGTACCAGTGATTGTTCGGCCATGCCGGGACAGTCCAGCCGAAGACGTGCACCAGCGCATAAAGCAGCAACGAGGCGCCGAGCGCCAGGTTCGGCGCTCGTAGCAGCAGCCACAGCAGCAGCGCGAACGAAAAGTGGTAAACCACGAAGATCGGCAAGACGTCGGTGTTGACGGGACGGTATTGCAGGATCGCCGCATGCGCGAGCGTCGCGCCGGGATGTTCCAACAGAATGCGCGTATTGCTCGCGTCGGCAAACCGACCGTCGCCTGCGAGGTGAACCATAATGGCGCAAGCGACAGTGAGCAGCAGAAATGCGACATAGATGTCCCAGCTCCGCCACAGCGTACGGCTGATCACGCCGCTCCAGCCTTCGCACCAACGAGCCTTGCCGTAGGCCAGCGCGCAGGTCACACCCGAGACGAACATGAATACTTCCGCGGTATCGCAGAAGCCGTAGTTCCGCAGCGTCAGCCAGCTTCCGACGTTGTTGGGGACATGGTCAAGAAAGATGCACCATAGCGCGATGCCGCGGCAGGCATCGAGGCGCAGGTCGCGGCCAACGCCTTTCAGCTCCGGGGGCTCGCCCACCGATGGCTTCAGAGTGACGGTTCGATCATGCATCCGCTTGCCCCGTCCCGTGTGTAAGCACGCCTTAAGAGGGACTGCATATGACCAGGAAGCATCACCGCCGCACGGCCGGATCGTGACAACGCCAGGGACGCCTATCCCGATCGGTTGTGACAACATGCCTGTCACGCGAGCGAACGTGTTCGTGGCGCGCTGAGCGGAAACGGTGATTACTCGGCAACCCTATTCCGGCTGCCGGACAGCTCATGTGATCTGTTTCGCATCAGCGTGATCAACTTCCTTTGAAAGCACTCGCCTTCATGCGCCGGTGGCATCCGCGCTCAAGCTGCGCGATCTCCGCGTTGCTACCCTTGGCAGATATAGCCAGTGCCGGCTCGAGGTCCGCTGACCGCCAACAGCAATCGCTCCGGCAAGCCTGCGCCGCCCTATATAATTGCGGCATGACTGCTGTAGCCAGATGAGAATGCTCGGCTGGACGGTTTTGTTCTAAGCAAATCCGCAGGCCCGGCATCGGCTCAGGCGAGCCTGATGTCCCAGAGGCCCTCTTCGCGGCACGCGGAAAGTTCGCTGCGAAGCAGCTCGCTCACAACCGCAATCGCAGTCGAGCCGGGATGATCGATGGGAGACGCAAGGGTCAATTCGCGCATCGGCGACGGTTTTGATATCGCTGCCGTCTCCAGCCGGCCGGCGGCGACTTCGTGGCGCACCGACGAAGGCGGCAGCAGCGTGTATCCCAGCCCTTCCTCGACGAGGCTGGTCAGCACCCGGAAGGAATCGGCTTCCAGCTTGACGTCGAGCTTCAGTTTCTTCTTCGCCGCCGCCTGCTCGATCAGCGCCCGGAGCCCATGCGAATGACTGGGCAGCACCAGGCGCTGCCGCAGCAGCCAGCCGATATCGACCTGCTTCTTCTGCGACAATCCGCTGCCGCGCGGCCCCACGGCGACGATTGGGTCGCGGCCGAGACTCTGCACGGAGAGATGCAGGTCGCTCGACGGCCCGTAGATCAGCGCCAGATCCATTTCGCCGCGGTGCAGCCATTCCATCAGATGGCCGCTGTAGCTCTCGACGATGCAGAGCGAAATGCCCGGATATTTGTCGACGGTGCGCCGGGCAAGCCGCGCCGAAATCACGCAGCTCACGGTCGGCACGAGCCCGAGCACCACCCGCCCCGAGGGCGGTCCGCCCGAGGACTGGATCTCGTCGCGCACCTGGTCGATCTGCCGGACGATGCCGGCGGTTCGCGCGAGCAGAAGGCGGCCGGCGTCGGTCAGCACCATGCCGCGGCCGTTCCGGGTGAACAGTTCGGCCCGCAATTCATGTTCGAGCAGCTTGATCTGACGGCTCAGCGCCGGCTGCGCCACCCGCAGCGTGTCGGAGGCTTTGCTGAGGCTGCCGAGCTCCGCCACGCAACTGAAGGTCCTGAGCTGCCTTATATCCATCGCTTGCCAATCTTCGAAGGCAGGTTCATACGCTATAACAATTCAGCATAGGTGCCCAGCCGCAGTTTCACAACGTTCCGCATCCTTAAGCAATTGACATCAACCCGCATCCATCGCCAGAAAACCCAATGACCGCACAAGAACAACAAGACGAATTCCACGACATCCGCGACGCCGTCGCAAAACTCTGCGCCCAGTTCCCTGGCGAATACTGGCGCAAGCTCGACCGCCAGATGGCGTACCCCAAGGAGTTCGTCGACGCGCTGACGGAGGCCGGCTACCTCTCGGTCTTGATCCCCGAGGAATATGGCGGCTCGGGGCTGAAGCTCTCGGCGGCGGCCGCGATCCTGGAAGAGATCCAGCGCGCGGGGTGTAATGGCGGCGGCTGCCACGCCCAGATGTACACGATGGGTACCGTGCTGCGGCACGGCAACGACGCCCAGAAAGCGAAATACCTGCCCGGGATCGCCAGCGGCAAATTGCGGCTGCAGGCGTTCGGCGTCACCGAGCCGACCAGCGGCACCGACACCTCCTCGCTGAAGACCGTCGCCAAGCGTGACGGCGACCACTACATCGTCAACGGCCAGAAGATCTGGACCAGCCGCGCCGAACATTCCGACCTGATGATACTGCTCGCGCGCACCACGCCGAAGGAGCAGGCGAAGAAGCGCACCGATGGCCTGTCGGTGTTCATCGTCGACATGCGCGAGGTCAAGGGCAAGGGCCTCGAGATCCGCCCGATCCGCACCATGATGAACCACGCCACCACCGAAGTGTTCTTCACGGACATGCGGGTGCCGGCCGAAAATCTGATCGGCGACGAGGGCAAGGGCTTTCGTTACATCCTCTCCGGCATGAATGCCGAGCGCATCCTGATCGCGGCCGAATGCATCGGCGACGCCAAATGGTTCATTGCGAAGGCCACCGCCTACGCCAAGGAACGCGCCGTGTTCGGTCGCCCGATCGGCCAAAATCAAGGCATTCAGTTCCCGATTGCAAAGGCCTACGCCGCGATGCGTGCGGCCGAGCTGATGGTCAAGGAAGCGACCCGCAAGTATGAGGCCGGGCTCGATTGCGGCGCGGAAGCCAACATGGCCAAGATGCTGGCGGCAGATGCGTCCTGGGAAGCGGCCAATGCCTGCGTGCAGACCCATGGCGGCTTCGGCTTTGCGGAAGAGTACGACGTCGAGCGCAAGTTCCGCGAAACGCGGCTCTATCAAGTTGCGCCGATCTCGACCAATCTGATCCTATCCTACGTCGCCGAGCATGTGCTCGGCCTGCCCCGCTCCTACTGAGAACATCAGATGTTGCCGTTAGAGGGATTGATCGTCGTCTCCGTCGAACAGGCCGTTGCCGCGCCGTTCTGCAGCTCGCGGCTGGCGGATGCCGGCGCGCATGTCGTCAAGGTCGAACGCCCCGAGGGCGACTTTGCTCGCGGCTACGACGCCGCGGCCAAGGGCCAGAGCAGCTATTTCGTCTGGCTCAACCGCGGCAAGAATTCCGTGGTGATCGACCTCGCGACCAGGGAAGGCCGCGCGGCGCTCGAAGAGCTGATCGCGAGCGCCGACGTGCTGCTGCAAAACCTCAAGCCCGGCTCGATGGACAAGCTCGGCTTCTCGCTGGATCGCCTGAAAAAGGATTATCCGGCGCTGATCTGCTGCACCATTTCAGGCTATGGCGACGAGGGCCCCTATGCCGACCGCAAGGCCTATGATCTCCTGATCCAGGCCGAGAGCGGGCTCGCCTCGATCACCGGCGGACCGGAAGGGCCGTCCCGCGTCGGCATTTCCGTCGTCGATATCGCGACCGGCGCCACCGCGCATGCGGCCATCCTCGAAGCGCTGATCGCCCGCGGACGCTCCGGCAAGGGCGCCGACATCCGCATCTCGATGTTCGACGTGATGGCCGACTGGATGGCGGTGCCGCTGATCAATTCGGAAGCCGGCAATCCGCCAAAGCGGATGGCGCTGGCCCATCCCTCGATCGCGCCCTATGGCGTGTTCAATTCCAGGGACGGCAAGGGCATTTTGATCTCGATCCAGAGCGAGCGCGAATGGAAGAAGCTCTGCGCCGAGGTGCTGGATCAGCCCGACCTGCCGAACGATCCGCGCTTTGCCAACATGGTCGAGCGTGTGCGCAACCGCCAGCTCACCGACAAGACCGTTGCCGATAGCTTTGCTATGATGACGCGCGTCGATCTATTGAAGCGCTTAGCGGGCGCCGATATCGCCTTCGCCGAGGTGAACACCATGGCCGATCTCGCCGTGCATCCGCATCTGCGCCGCATCGAAGTCGATACGCCGAACGGCAAGGTGAGCTACGCCGCGCCTGCCGCGATCTTCGTCGGCGAGGACAGGCACTATGGCGCGGTGCCCGCCATCGGCGACCATATCGAATTGCCAAAAGCTCCCCGTATCAGGAGCCGCCAGTCATGACCGAAAAACTCGATCTCGATCATCTGCGGCAATGGATCGGCCGCGACACGGAAGCTTCGGACATCGTCACCGCGCAACTGGTCAAGGGCCTGCGTGCAACGCTGTTCCAGGACATCGGCGAGCCCAAGACGGGCGACGCCGCGCCGTGGACCACGCATTGGTGCCTGGCGCAGCCGGTGTTTCCGATGTCGCAGCTCGGCCCCGATGGCCACCCGACCCGCGGTGGCTTCCTCCCGCCGGTACCGTTGCCGCGCCGGATGTGGGCCGGCGGCGAGATCGAATTCCTCGAAGCCTTGCGTGTGGGCGATGAAGCGAAACGTACCTCGCGCATTGCCGACGTGACCGTGAAAACCGGCTCGACCGGCACGCTGTGCTTCGTCTCCGTCGAGCACACCGTCACGACGCCACGCGGCA
>NZ_LLXX01000223.1:44552-69951 GCF_001440405.1 Bradyrhizobium valentinum | reverse complement strand
GAGCGGCAGGACATCGTCTATCGCGACATCGGCGGCGCGGCGCCCGCCTCAAAGCCCAAGACCCCTTCGCCGCCGCCCGTTGCAAAACATCGCGAAAGCCATGTCAGCGATCCCGTGCTGCTGTTTCGCTATTCGGCGCTGACCTTCAACGGCCACCGCATCCACTACGACCGCGACTACGTCACCAAGGTCGAGGGCTATCCGGGACTGATCTTCCACGGCCCGCTGCAGGCCGCGCTGCTCGTCGAGTTCGCCGCAAAACTTCATGGCGACTCGGCGCCGAAGAAGTTCAGCTATCGCGGCGTGCAGCCCCTGTTCGAAGGCGGAGAGTTCTCGATCAACGCCAACGAGACCCACGCCGGCATGGAACTGTGGATCGCGAATGCCGAGAGACAGCCGACCATGAAGGGCACGGCGACGTGGTAAGGACTGCAATGTCCGCGGCGATGAAGTATCGCAGCAGCTATCCGGCGTTGACGTATTTCCGCCAGTTGTGCGCTTCCTGGAAGCCCAGCACCTCGCGCGCCTTCTTGTTCGACAGCGGCGCCTCATACTCGCCGAGCTCGCGGGTGATCCGGACGTTGGGACAATAGCGGCTCAGCAGTTCGCGGGTCGGAATGTTGGCGGTGACGGTGTCGTTGACGGCGTTGAAGACCTGGAAGCCAAGCCCGTCCTTCTGGATCGCCAGATGCACGATCTCGCCGAGGTCGCGAGCGTCGATATAGCCCCAGGCATTGCGCTTTCGCGACGGCAGATTGGCCAGGAAGCCGGGAAACATGTCGTACTCATGCGGCTCGATGACGTTCGCGATCCGCAGCGCATAGACGTCGATTCCGTAGCGCATGGCGAAGGCGCGCGCGGTCTTTTCATTGACCACCTTGGAAAGCCCGTACGAGTCCATGGGATCGGTGTCGTAATCCTCCTCGAGCGGGAAGCACCTGAAATCCTTCTCGCCTTCGGCAAAACAGACGCCGTAGGTGGTTTCGCTGGAGGCGATCACGATCTTGCGGACGCCGAGTTTCGCCGCGGCTTCGATCACATTATAGGTGCTGACCGTGTTGACGCGGAACGTCTCGTTATCCGGCTCGATCAGTACCCGTGGTATCGCGGCAAAATGCACGACGGCGTCCGGCGCTGCCGGCGGCCTGCCGCCTTCGAAACGGTCGAAGCCGAAATGCGTGGTCATGGCGTTGAAGGCCTGGCCGCTGTGCGTCAGATCGGCGATCAGGGTACTGATGCCGGGATAATCGAATGGCTTGAGATCGACATTGAGAAGGTCGTAGCCCTTGCTCTTCAGATGCGGCAGGACGTGCCTGCCGGCCTTGCCGGTCCCCCCGGTGAATACCACGCGCTTGCCTGTCATCTGCGTTTCTTTCGTGCGTCGTCGGTCGAAGGGTGGAGAGCTGCGGCCACGCCAGCGGCGTTCATTCCGACGACCGGTAATTCCGCAGCCGGTCGAAGGTCACCGCAATGATGATGAACGAGCCGATAAAGGTGCCCTGCCAGAATGCGCTGACCCCCAACAGCCCAAGACTGTTGCGGATCACCTCGATCAGCGCCGAACCGATCAGGGCGCCGAAGGCAGTGCCAATTCCGCCGGCGAGATTGGCACCGCCGATCACCGCCGCCGCGATCACCTGCAGTTCCATGCCCGATCCGAGATTGGTGGTGACGGCTCCGAGCCAACCGGTTTGGATTATGCCGGCAATGCCGGCCGAGAGCGCGGATATCATGTAGACGGCGAGCTTGGTGCGCCGCACCGGCACGCCGGTCACGATGGCGGCGTGCTCGTTGCCGCCGATCGCGAACACGTAGCGGCCAAATCGAGTGTAGTGCAGCACAAAACCGGTCAGCAGCGCCAGCGCGAGCATGAAGAGCACAGGGTTGGCGATCCCGAACAGCCAGGCGCCGCCGCCGAGGAACAGCAGCTTGTCGTGATCCGGACCGAACTGGAACACCACAGTGTTGTTGGAGGCGACCATCGCCAGACTCCGCGCGATCGACAGCATGCCGAGCGTGACCACAAACGGCGGAATACCCAGATAAGCGATCAGCACACCGTTGATCGCACCGATCACCAGCGCCGTGGCAAGCGAGGCGGCGATGCCAACCTCGATGCTGTAGCCGGCATGCATCACGACTGCGAGGATCATGCTGCACAGGCACAGTACCGAGCCGACCGACAGATCGATGCCGCCGGTGATGATCACGATCGTCATCCCGAGCGCGATGATCGCAACGAAGGTGAAGTTGCGGGTGACGTTGAAGATGTTGTTCGAGGTCGCAAACGAGTTGGTGGCGAACGACAGAAAAATACAGGCCAGGATGACCGCGACCGAGACCCAGAAGGCCTGTCGCGAGGTCACCCAGGTGAGCAGCGGAAACCTGGCGCGCTTGATGTTGTCGTCGAACTGAATTTCCATCCCTGAAACTTTCGATGTCCAGCAAGCGTCGAGAGGCTTCGCTACGCGTATTCGATGGCCCCGGTGATCAGTCCCGTCACTTCCTCCGGCGAACTGGCGGCGACGTCCTTGTCAGCGACCTTGCGGCCGCGGCGCAATATCACGACGCGATCGGCAATGCTGAACACATCCGGCATGCGATGGCTGATGAACACGATCGCGATGCCGCGGTCGCGCAGCCGTCGCATCAGATTAAGGACCTCGGCGACCTGCCGCACCGAAATGGCCGCGGTCGGCTCATCCATCAGAACGACCTTGGCGTCGGCAATCCGGGTTCGGGCAATGGCTACCGCCTGTCGCTGTCCGCCGGACATCTGTCTGACCAGGTCGCGCGGGCGCGTCTCGGATCGCAGCTCGGCAAAGATCTGTCCGGCCCGGCGATACATCGCGGCATAGTCGAGAATTTTGAACGGGCCGATGCCTTTGCGGATTTCGCGGCCGAGGAAAACATTGGCGGCTGCGCTGAGATTGTCGCAGAGCGCCAGATCCTGATGCACGATCTCGATCCCATGCCGGCGGGCTTCGATCGGCCGGTGCATGGACAAATCCTGGCCTTCCATCTGCATCGTCCCATGCGTGGGACGAAAATTTCCCGCGACGATCTTGACGAGGGTCGATTTGCCGGCCCCGTTGTCGCCCATCAGCCCCACGATCCGGCCGGGCTCGAGCGACAGCGAAACGTCGTTGAGGGCATGGATGGCGCCAAAATGCTTCGAAACATTTTTCAGTTCGAGAAGGGCCATACCGGGTTTACCTGGCGCAGAACCGTTGCCGCGTTGCGCGTCTATGTTCTGGAGAAGACCTGAACAGGCATTGAATTACAGGGCCTGTGGTCAGTCAATGATCCCGGCGGGAATCAACGCCGCACCCTCGCGAAAAAACCTTTTGCATGATGTGGTGCAACGCACCAAAGCCTCGTCATATTTCTGCGCACATATCCGTTGACTCATCAGGCGTCCGAATTATTCTTATCAATCGGTGATTGTGGCTATCATAACTGGACTCTGTCGTCACCGCGGATCACATTCGAGGACAAGCTCGAAATAGTGCGGATGCTAGGGACCTGATAGCCACCCCCCTCACATCAAGCCGTTTCCTTGCCCTCGTGAAGTTTTGAACCAGACGAACTTCGGCAAAACGGGCGAATAAACGTCCGCTGCCATACGTGGGAGGGACAAATGAACAAGGCACTATTGGTATTGGTCGCTGCGGCGCTCAGCCTGTCGGCCGGATCGGCAATGGCCCAGAAGAAGCAGCTCGTCATCGTCGTCAAAGGCCTCGACAATCCGTTCTTTGAGGCCATTAATCAGGGCTGCCAGAAGTGGAACAAGGAAAACGCCAGTTCCCCCTATCGTTGCTTCTATACGGGGCCTGCCTCAACCTCGGATGAGGCGGGCGAGGCCCAGATCGTCCAGGACATGCTTGGCAAGCCCGACACCGCGGCGATTGCGATCTCGCCTTCGAACGCGCCCCTGATCGCCAACGCGATCAAGGCCGCCAAGCCCAAAGTGCCCGTCATGACGCTCGACGCTGACCTCAAGAAGGAAGACGCCGGGTTGCGCAAAACCTATCTCGGCACCGACAATTACCTGATGGGCTTCCGGCTCGGCGAATATCTCAAAAAGGCAAAGCCGAACGGCGGCACGCTCTGCCTGATCCTGGGTAACGTCGCTGCCGACAACATTCTGCGTCGCGCCTCCGGAACGCGGGATGCCTTGTCAGGCAAGAAGGATGTGGACCGATTGAAGGGCGAAGGCGGCTGGACCGAGATCTCTGGCTGCCCGGTCTTCACCAATGATGACGGGCCGAAAGGCGTGCAGGCGATGTCGGACATCCTCACCGCCAATCCGAAACTCGATGCGTTCGTGATCGAGGGCGGCTGGCCGCTGTTCGGCGCACCGCAGCCCTATCGTCAGCTCACCGACCAGTACAAGGCCCAGATCGCCAGCAAGTCGCTGGTGATCGTCGCCGCCGACACCATCGGCGAGGAAGTCGCGCTCGCCAAGGAAGGCCGCGTCGAAGCGCTGGTCGGGCAGCGGCCGTTCGAGATGGGTTACAAGGCGCCGTCGGTCATGATCGATCTGATCGAGGGCAAGAAGGTGGATGATCCCGTATTTACCGGCCTCGACGAATGCACCAGGGAGACTGCGGATACCTGCATTCAGAAATAGCCGCGAATCCCGTGTAGGGATCGAGCACGGTCATGGGTTCGCAGGAAGGAAACAGGGAGGCGCGTGGCGCCTCCCTCTTTGTTTTCGCAGGCCAGCTTGACTTCGTAAAGCAATCCATCGAGAGGTGGATCGCTTCCGCCTTCGCTCAAGCGCCATGGCGGAACATAAGAAAATCCTGATGGGAGCCGCCGCCCGATGTCGTCCCGCAAACCAGCCAAAGCCGCCTCCCTCACCGTCAAGGACGCCACCTTCGGCCTGCTCCGCGCGTTCGGCATCAAGCGCGTGTTCGGCAATCCCGGATCGACCGAACTGCCCTTCCTCAGCGACTGGCCCGACGACATCGATTACGTGCTGGGCCTGCAGGAAGCCTCCGTCGTCGGCATGGCCGATGGCTATGCGCAGGCCACCCGCAACGCCGGCTTCGTCAACCTGCATTCCGGCGCCGGCGTCGGCAATGCGCTCGGCAATATCTATACCGCCCATCGCAACCAGACGCCGCTGGTGATATCAGCGGGCCAGCAGGCCCGCTCGATCCTGCCGCTGCAGGCCTTTCTCTATGCCGAGCGCGCCTCCGAGTTTCCGCGGCCTTACGTCAAGTACAGCGTCGAGCCGGCGCGCGCCGAAGACGTTCCGGCGGCAATCGCGCGGGCCTATTACGTCGCGATGCAGCCGCCCTGCGGGCCGACCTTCGTCTCGATCCCGATCGACGACTGGACGCGGCCCACGCAGTCAATTCAAGCCCGCCAGGTAAGCCGCGAAATCGGGCCCGATGCGGCGGCGATGAAGGCGCTGGTCGCCGCGCTTTCGGCGAGCAAACGCCCGGCCCTCGTCGTCGGCCCCGCCGTCGACCGCGCCGAGGCCGTCGATCTGATGGTGCACGTCGCCGAGAAGACGAAGGCCGCCGTCTGGGTCAGCCCGTTCTCGGCGCGCTGCTCGTTTCCGGAACGGCATCCGCAATTTTCCGGCTTCCTGCATGCCTCGCCGGGACAGCTATCGGACACGCTGCGCGACCACGACCTCGTGGTGGTGATCGGCGCGCCGGTGTTCACCTTCCATGTCGAGGGCCATGCCGCGATCTTCGACGGCGCGACCACCATCTTCCAGATCACCGACGATCCCGACGCCGCCGCCGTCACGCCATCGGGCGCCAGCATCATCGCGACCATGAAGCCGGCGCTTTCGATGCTCCTCGATCTGCTGCCGGAAACGACGCGCGCCATGCCTTCGCGCCGCACACTGCCGCCCGCTCCAGTGGCCGCCGACCCGCTTCCGGTCGAGTTCCTGCTGCACTCGCTGTCTGAAGCCATGCCCGCCAATGCGGTGCTGGTGGAGGAAGCTCCCTCGCACCGCCCGGCGATGCAAAAGTTCATGCCGATGCGCGGCCAGGACAGTTTCTACACCATGGCAAGCGGCGGCCTCGGCTACAGCCTGCCCGCCGCCGTCGGTATGGCGCTCGGACGCCCCGGCATCCGCATCGTCTGCCTGATCGGCGACGGCTCGGCGATGTATTCGATCCAGGCGCTGTGGACCGCGGCCCAGCGCAAGCTGCCGCTCACGGTCGTCGTCATCAACAACGCCGGCTATGGCGCGATGCGCTCGTTCAGCCAGGTGATGCAGGTGCGCGATGTGCCTGGGCTGGAACTGCCCGGCATTGATTTCGTCAAGCTCGCGGAAGGCATGGGCTGCCACGCGGTACGGGTGACGAAATCATCCGAGCTTGCAGGCGCGCTCAGCGATGGCCTTTCGCATGTCGGCACCAGCCTGATCGAGGTGATGGTGGATTCAGCCGTCCCGCTGCTCTACGCGCAGAAGGGTTGAGGCGAATCTCTCTCCACGTCATTGCGAGGAGCGAAGCGACGAAGCAATCCATTCTTTCTTTGCGCGGTGAGATGGACTGCTTCGTTCCGCTCGCAATGACGCGGAGAGACCGAGCTCACGCCCGCGCCGCGGCGATTTCGCCCGCAAGGCGGCCATAGTCGGCCCACACCAGATTCAGGAACAGTGGCGGCTGCTGCTGCGCCGGCAGCCACGCCAGCTCATGACACCTCATTTGATACAAAGGCCCGACAATTCACCCGCGAGTTCCATACGCGGCACTACTTGACCGCTATCTACGTTCGCACGAGAATTCAGCATGGGGCAACCATGGAGTGAGTGCCATGAAACAGCCAAGCCTCAGAAAAGCTGCCCTCGCGGTCTCCGTCTTTACATGCGCGACCATGCTCTCGTTTGACTGGAGCGAACAAAGGGGCGCTTCGCTATCTATCGAGCGCGCGCAGGCACAAACGGTTGATCCGGTGACCCCGGCGCCGGGAGTTTCCCGGCGGCAGGCGCGGCGGGCCGCAGCCGGCGCCGCCGCAGTGGGCGCTGGTGCTGTCGCAGCCGGAGCGACTGCCGCCTACTACGGCGGCGGCCCTTATGCCTACGGCGGTAACGGTCCCTACGCCTACTACGGCGGCAGCGGTCCCAACGCCTATTACGGCGGCCCGGGTGTATGGAGTCAGGACTACGCGGCGCGCAATGGCATAATCTGCCAGCCCGGCACAATGGTCCGTCTCGACGACGGCCGCATGCACCGGTGCCAGTAAGGGAGGAGTGACCTCTCCCCCCGTCATTGCGAGCGAAGCGAAGCAATCCATCTCTCCGCGCGAGGAAGAATGGATTGCTTCGTCGCGGAGCCAATCATCGGGCGCGCATTCGCGCGACCCGTTGGTTCCTCGCAATGACGGAGGAGGCGTAGGAACCACCCCTCATCCCGAGGAGCGGCGTCTTCGCCGCGTCTCGAAGGATGAGGCCCCAGTCCGGGCGTCATGGTTCGAGACGCGCTACGCGCTCCTCACCATGAGGGTCAAGCTATTTCCCGTAAGCTTCCCGCATCTTCGCCTGGATCTTCGCCATGCCTGATATCCAGCGGTCGTAATTCTCGGTCTTCTTGCGCATGTAGCCGAGCACCTGCGGGTGCGGCAGGATCACGAAGGTTTCCTCCTCCAGCCCCTTCAGCACATCCTGCGCCACCCGCTCCGGCGAAAGGTCGCCGTCGCCGGATTGCGGGCCCTTGGGGATCGAGCGCAGCATGTTGGTATCGACGCCCTGCGGGCACAGGATCGAAACCCTGATGTTGTCGGCCTTGTGCGAGATCGCGAGATTCTCGGCAAAGCCGACGGCGGCATGTTTGGTGGTCGAATAGGCCGGGCTGCCGACCTGCGACAGCAGGCCTGCCGCCGAAATCGTATTGAGGAAATAGCCGCCGCCGCGCGCCTTCATGCGCGGGATCAAATGGCGCGCCGCATAGACATGCGCCATGACATGAACGGCCCAGCTTCGCTGCCACGGTTCGTCGGAATTTCCGCCGGCATTCACCGACAATGGATCGAAACCGCCGCCGATGCCGGCATTGGAGCAGAACAGTGCAATCGGGCCGAATTGATGCTCGGTCTCCTCGATGACGTGATGGATGTCCTTTTCCTTTCCGACATCGCATTTGAAGGCCGCCCCACCGATCGGAGTGGCGACGGCTCGCGCGCCGTCGGGATCGATATCGGCGACAACGACTTTGGCGGCGCCTTCGCGGTGAAAGGCCTCGCACATCGCCTTCCCGATGCCGTTGGCGCCACCGGTGACAACCACGACTTTGCCGGTCACCTGCATGGCCGTTTCCCCGTTTTCTAAAAGCTTACGTCAGGATCATCATATCGAGAATAGCGGTATAATGGCACGCGGCGCCGAGCAAGACGAAGCCATGCCAGATCGCGTTCTGGAAACGCAGCCGCTGCCAGGCGTGGAAGATCACGCCAAGACTATAGAGCACGCCGCCGGCTACGACGAAGCCCAGCGCCAGCGGCGGCACCGCCTTCACCACCGCATCGTAAATCATGACGCCGCTCCAGCCCAACGCCAGATAGAGTCCCACAGCCAAACGATCATACCGCCCCGGGCGCGCCAGCTTCAGCACGACACCAAGGATCGCGACGCACCACACCCCGGCCAGCAGCGCGATCGCTAGATAGCTCTCCCTCAGTTGCACGATGAACGGCGTATAGGTGGCGGCGATCAGCAGATAGATCGCGGAATGATCGAAGCGACGCAGCACCCATTTGGCGCGCGACACCGGCCAGAGATTATAGATCGCCGACAACGTCAGCATCGCCAGCAGGCCCGCGACGTAGATCGATACAACGGCAATTTCGATCGCGCCGGCATAGATCGCTGTCAGCACGATCAGGGCGGTGGCGGCGACAAGCCCCAGGCAGACACCGACGATATGCACGACGCCGTCGGCGATCAGCTCCGCACGATCGTAGTTCCAGTGCATGGCGTCAGCCGCCGCATGGATGGATGTCGAGGCGAGTTGTTTCAGTCTGAAGATGGTCATGCAGGCCCACAGAAGCTGGTGAGGGAGCGATTAAGACATGGGTGTTCCGAGGTCAACGAACCGTTCAAAGCCGCCGGCCTGAAGCCCGCCTTCATCCGCCACCGGGTCGGCCCAACCGCCGCCCGATGACAGGCTCCGGCGGATGACCCCGATATGCTATCGCCGTGGCATTTTCGTGCTGCCGACGCCGGCCGGATATCCCGGGCAGCCTGTCGCCAAGGCGATCACGAGCGCTTGATTTTGGGTCGCCAATCGCCACTTTTCTGACATCGCCCACCAATGCGTCTCTTACATCGAGCCTTCCACGCCCGTATGCCCCCTAGTTTTTCAGACATCGTCGAGGAAGCGCGTCTGTCGGCGCGGGCACTTCTGGATTACGGCGACAGCTTTTTCAATCCCACCGTGCGGCTCGGCGTCACCGGCCTGTCGCGCGCCGGCAAGACGGTGTTTATCACGGCGCTGATCCATGGCCTGACCCGCGGCGGAAGGTTTCCGGTCTTCGAGCCCTATGCGACCGGCCGGATCGCCCGCGCCCGGCTTGAGCCGCAGCCGGACGATGCCGTGCCGCGCTTCGACTATGAGAACCACGTCCGCACTCTGATCGAGGAGCGGCGCTGGCCGAACTCCACCGTCGACATCAGCGAACTGCGCCTGGTCATCGACTACCAGCGGCAGAACGGCGCTGACCGCACGCTCACCATCGACATCGTCGATTACCCCGGCGAATGGCTGCTCGACCTGCCGCTGCTCAGCAAGAGTTATGAGCAGTGGTCGGCTGAGAGCCTTGCGTTGTCGCGCGAGGGCCCGCGCGCAAGGCTCGCCGCGCCGTGGCACGCGTATCTGAAGACGCTTGATCCCGAAGGCCGCGAGAACGAGCAGGCGGCGCTCGCCGCCGCCAGACTTTTCACCGACTATCTCCGAGCCTGCCGCGACGAACGTTTTGCGATGAGCCTGCTGCCTCCAGGACGCTTCCTGATGCCGGGCAACCTCGCGGGCTCGCCGGCGCTGACCTTTGCGCCGCTGGAAGTGGCCGTCGACGGCAGCGCGCCCGACGGTTCACTATGGGCGATGATGCGGCGGCGCTATGAAGCGTATAAGGACGTCGTGGTGCGCCCGTTCTTCCGTGATCATTTTGCGCGGCTCGACCGGCAGATCGTGCTGGTCGATGCCCTCGCTGCGTTCAATGCCGGACCGGAAGCGCTGCACGATCTCGAAGCCGCGCTGTCAGGCATTCTCGATTGCTTCCGCATCGGCCGCAGCACCATCCTCAGCAGCCTGTTTCGTCCCCGGATCGACCGCATCCTGTTTGCCGCCACCAAGGCCGATCACCTGCATCGTCAGAGCCATGACCGTCTCGAAGCGGTGCTGCGGCGCGCGGTCGCCAAGGCGGCCGACCGCGCCGAATATGCCGGTGCCGCCATCGACGTGGTCGCGCTGGCTGCCGTGCGCGCCACGCGCGAGGCGATGGTGGCGCGCGGCCGGGAGAAGCTGCCGTCCATCCTCGGCACGCCCGCGCCCGGCGAGAGCGCCAATGGCGAGGCCTTCGATGGCGAGACCGAAGTCGCGACCTTTCCGGGCGACCTGCCCGCCGATCCCGAAGAGCTGTTCAACGGCGGCTTTCGCGGCCTTTCCAGCACGCCGTCCGAAACGGCCGACTTCCGCTTCCTGCGCTTCCGGCCGCCGCTCCTGGAACGCGCGGCCAACGAAGAGCCCGCGCTGCCTCACATCCGCCTTGACCGCGCCCTCCAGTTTCTGATCGGAGACCGACTGCAATGAGCGAGAAGACGCCCCATCGGCGGCCGGCGACGTTCAAGCTCGGCGATCCCGGCGTGATCGTGATGGATCCGGACGAGACCGGGCACCCTGCCCGCGGCACGGTGCATGTCACGCCGGAGGCAGATCCCGCCCTGTTGCCCGTTCCGATTGATGCGCCGCTGGTTCCGGTGCGCCGCGGCTTTCGCTGGGGCGCGCTGTTCTGGTCGGCCGTCGGCGGGCTGGTGCTGCTCGGCACAGGGCTTGGCATCGTCAACCTGATCGAGGATCTGTTCGCGCGCAGCCAGACGCTGGGCTATGTCGCGCTGGCATTTGCGGTCGCAGCCGCCCTGGCGCTATCCGTCGTGATCGCGCGCGAGGCGTTCGGGCTGGCGCGGCTGGCGGCGATCGAAAAGCTGCATTTGCGTGCCGCCGAGGTGCTGCGCAGCGACGACCGCGCCGAGAGCCGCGCCGTCGTCAACGAGCTGCTCAGGCTGGCGCATCAGAACCCGCAACTGGCCCGCGCCCGCGCCACGCTGGTGAGCCATGCCGACGACATCATAGACGGCGCCGACATGATCAAGCTGGCCGAGCGCGAATTGATGGCGCCGCTGGATGAAGAGGCGCGGCGTCTGGTCTCGCAAGCCGCCCAGCGCGTCTCGGTCGTCACGGCGGTAAGCCCGCGCGCGCTGATCGACGTGCTGTTCGTGTTCGTCGCCGCGATGCGGCTGATCCGCCAACTGGCACGGCTCTATGGCGGCCGGCCCGGCACGCTCGGCATGATCAGCCTGCTGCGCCATGTCATCGGCCATCTCGCCATCACCGGCGGCATGGCGGTCGGCGATAGCCTGGTGCAACAAATGCTGGGCCACGGCATCGCCGCAAAACTCTCGCAGCGGCTCGGCGAAGGCGTGCTGAACGGCCTGCTCACGGCAAGGCTGGGGTTGGCCGCGATTGACGTGACGCGCCCATTGCCGTTCACCGCGCTGCCGCGACCTGCGCTCGGCGATCTCGCCAAGGATTTGCTGCGCAAGCGCGACGAGGAGACGTGAGGTTCGATCCCGCCAAGCTGGCGAGTTCCAACCCGATTACCGCGGAAGTGCCGGTAACAAGCTCGGCGATCCTCGCTCTCAATAGCGTTCGATAGGAACAATTCATCCTTGCCGATCTTCTCCTCGGCGACCGATGCGGAGAACTTCGACGATGAAAGGGCTGGCACCGCACGACAAGAAGCCGTGACGACATGGCGCGGGTCCTGATCGGCACGTCGGGCTGGCACTACAATTCCTGGCGCGGGCCATTCTTTCCCAAGGGCCTGCCCCTCAAGGAGCAGTTGCCCTACTACAGCAGCCAGTTTTCGACGACTGAACTCAACGGCGTGTTTTACAGAACGCCCACGCCGGAAGCGGTGACGGGCTGGCGGGATCAGACCGGGCGTGACTTCATCTTTGCCTGGAAGGCATCCAAATTCATCACCCATTGGAAGCGGCTCTCAGGCAATTCGGTCAACAGCCTCGAACTGCTGGAGGATCGCCTGTCCCTGCTCGGCAGGAAAGCCGGGCCGATCCTGTTTCAACTGCCGCCGAACTTTAAGGTAGATGCCGACCGACTCGCCTTCTTCTTGCAGCTGCTGCCGAAGAAACGGCGCTACAGTTTTGAATTCCGCCATCCAAGCTGGTACGCGCCAGAGATATTGCGCCTGCTTCGGGCACAAAACATCTCGCTATGCATATCCGATCATCATGATGCGCCCGCCCCGTGGACGCGTACCGCGGACTTCGTCTACGTGCGCGGACACGGACCCACAGGCCGCTACAAAGGCCACTACAGTCAGCGCACCCTCTCGGAATGGGCACGCCGTATCAGGTCATGGAAAAAGCAAGGCTGTGACGTGTTCGTCTATTTCGACAACGACCAGAAAAGCGCAGCGCCGGCCGACGCCAGATCCTTGCGTGAAATCGTAGCAACTATTAATCCCTCATGGTGAGGAGGCGCGCAGCGCCGTCTCGAACCACGAGGCCCCGCTGGTGCCACTCATCCTTCGAGACGCCGCTCCGCGGCTCCTCAGGATGAGGTCTGGCAGCTCGCAGTAAATCGGGTCGGCGGCGTACTGGATCCCCCGCCGTTGCGGGGGACGACGAGCTTACGAATGGCTGACGCCGCGCCCCTCACCTCCCGCCAGCACGCGCCAGCGGAAGAGCGGCGAATCCGGTGGCGGGGAAAGATCGGGCGTCCAGCCGGTCAGTTTTTCCAGCGCGTAGGTATCCATCACAATCCCGCGCCAGACCCGCTCGACCCGTTCCAGCGGCTGCCGCTTTGCCGTGGTGAGATCCCACAGCGGCAGGCGATGGTCGGGTTCGCGCGCGACGTAGAGGCCGGGATGATCCTTGATCGCCTTCATGCCGGGATCGCGAAAACCCTGGAATCTGCCACGCTCGTTGATCTGGATGACCGGCACGCGGCCGTTGAAATACCAGCGCAGCATCGCATAGGTGCGGTAGTCCGACGTCGCGATCCAGGTCGCACCGGTTTTCTGCAATTGCATTTCCGCGCGCGCCACTACCTGCTCATAGCCGGCCTCGCCGCCGACGGGATCGGTTCTGCCGATCAAATTCCAGGGCGCCGCGACGTAATAGAAGAACACGCCGACCACGAAGGCGATGCCCGAGATGACAGCCACCCTCGCCCACCAGAATGTCGATTTGACGATCCAGTCCGGCCAGCCCTCGCGCGGCAGCATCACGAGATTGATGGCTGTCGCGGCAAAGCCGGCGGGCCACAGGAACATCGGCCAGGTGTCGCCGACACGCAGGGTCAGCGACTTCCAGAGAAAATAGAGAAAAGGCACCAGCACGGCGGTCGACAGCAGGATCGCGACCGGCTCGCGGGCACGATAGCCGCGCCAGGCCGTCAGCGTCACGCCGGACAGCACGACCGGCAACAGCACGAAGCCGACCAGACCAAACTGCAGGCCAATGAATTCGCCGATGGTGCGGAACGACAATTGATGGGTCGCAACCGCACGCACGAACTGGAAGCGGAACGACGCCCAATCATGCTGCGCGTTCCAGATCAACACCGGCATAAACACCACCACCGCAATCAGTGCCGCCAGCCATGGCCAGGGACTGAGCAGCCAGCGCCGGCGCCAGTCCGGCACCAGCGCAAACGCCGCGACCGCCGGCAGCAGCATGATCGCGGTGAACTTCGACAGCAATGCCAGGCCCGCGAACAGACCAGCGGCCAGCCACCAGCGCGGATTGCCGCTCTCGTGCAGCCGCACCAGCGACCACAGCATCGCGACCGCGCAGGGGATCATCGCTGTGTCGGGCGAGACCTTCGCCATCAACAGTCCGTAATACAGCGCTGCTTCCGGCAACAGCACCACGAGGATGACGGCGCGAACATCGTGCGTCACACGCCGGACGATGTCGGCGAGCAGAAGCTGCGTGACCAGCATCGCGACGATGCCGCCGAACCGCACGCCGAGATTGGTGTCGCCGAAGATCGCGGTGCCGAACCGGATCAGCCAGGCGATGCCGGGCGGATGATCGAGAAAAGCGAGTGCGCTCTCCTTCGACCAGGTCCAGTAATAGGCCTCGTCGGTACGCAGATCGAGCACGCCGGCATAGACCAGCCGCATCGCCGTGAGCGCCGCAATCAGCAGCGCAACGGCAAGCCAGGGCGCTCCAAACCATGGGGGCGCGGCGGGACTGGCTTGGCTCTTATGGGGCTTGGCAATCGTCACGGCGCTTTCTCCTCGACTGCGCCGGGAGTGTCAACGCGCCGTGGCGGAAAAAGGTTGATCGTCGTCCCTGCGAAAGCAGGGACCCATAACCACCGATCGTGGTAAGGAAATCCGCATGGGCCACAGCGCTACCGAGAGGCCGCGGCGTATGGGTCCCTGCTTTCGCAGGGACGACGGAGGATGGTATTCACCGGATAAATTAAACGCTACCATCGCCGAATATTGACCATGGACCGCATGACCGCTCTATCCAGAGAACAACTGACCACCTTCCTCCGCGGCATCAGCCTGCGGCAGGTCCGCCTCGTCAGCGGCGTCGTTCTGTTCGCCTATCTAGTCAGCCATTTCCTCAACCATGCGCTCGGCAACATCTCGCTGGAGGCGCTGGCGAGCGGCGTCTATCTCCACACCGCGTTCTGGCAATTCCTCCCCGTCACGATCCTGTTCTATACTGCGTGCCTGGTGCATACCGCGCTCGGCATCTGGGCGCTCTATGAGCGCCGGCAATTCCGCTGGAAGGCGATCGAGCCGCTACAGCTCGCGCTCGGCCTCAGCATACCGATGTTGATCATCGCCCACATCATCGGCGTCCGGCTCGGCCAGACGCTGTTCGGACATGAAAAGCTCTATCCGCAGATCCTGTTCCTGTACTGGATCTGGGCGCCGTGGCGGATCTGGATGATGCTCGCGGTGATGACCATCGCCTGGGTCCATGGCTGCATCGGGCTGTATCTCTGGCTGCGGATGCGCTCGTTCTATAAACGAGCCGCGCCGTTCCTGCTCGCCGCGGCCGTGCTGATTCCGACCCTCTCCATGCTGGGCTTCTACCAGAGCGGACGCATGGTCATCGACAGCGACAGCGATGAATGGCGCGCGGAGACCCAAACGACGCGCCAGATCGGCACCCGCGCCGAGGCGCAGGCGCTCGACCGCATCACGGACTATTTCCTGTTCGGCTATTTCGGCCTGATCGGCGTCGCGCTGCTGGCCCGGGGCGCCCGCGCCATCAACGAGCGCCGCCGCGGCATGATCAACCTATCCTACGGCAACGGCCGCACCGTGCGCGTCCCCAAGGGCCTCAGCGTGCTCGAAGCGAGCCTGCGCAACAACGTGCCGCACGCCAGCGTCTGCGGCGGCCGCGCGCGCTGCTCGACCTGCCGCATCCGCATCATCGGCGACTACAGCGACCTGCCCAAGCCCTCGCAGCGCGAGGCGTTCGTGCTTGGCCGGGTCGGCACATCAGACCCTTCCATCCGCCTGGCCTGCCAGCTACGGCCGCCGGCCGACCTTTCGTTCTTCCAGCTCTTCCTGCCGCACACCTCCGCCGACGGCCACGAATCGAACCCGACGCGCGTCGGTCAGGAGCGCTATCTCGTCAGCCTGTTCGTGGATATGCGCGGCTCGACCCAATTGGCCGAAAAGCGCCTGCCGTTCGACACGGTGTTCATCGTCAACCGTTTCCTTGGCGCGGTATCGCAGGCGGTGATCGAGAGCGGCGGCCGACCGAACCAGTTCGTCGGCGACGGCATGCTGGCGCTGTTCGGGCTCGCCTGCAGCCGGCAGGAGGCGTGCCGCCAGGTGTTGAGAGCCGCAGCCCTGATCGCCGTCAATGTCGACGAGCTGAACAAGTTTCTCGAACACGATCTGCGCGAGCCGATCCGCTTCGGCATCGGCATCAATGGCGGCGAAGTCATCGTCGGCGACATCGGCTATCGCGACCACATGGTGTTCACCGCGCTCGGCGACCCCGTCAATGTCGCGGCACGATTGCAGGATATGACCAAGGTTCTTGCATGCGAAGTTGTCGTCTCCGACGAAGTTCGCGCAACGGCAGGACTGGCAGAAGATGCGCTGCCGGAGCAGGAAGTGACGATCCGCGGACGCAACGAGCCGATGATCGTGCGCATTGTTGCGGACGCGCGGATGTTGCCGGCGCTGGTTAACGATGAACAAAGCGCCGCAGCCTGAAATCGCTTCAGTGATAGCGGTTCGAAGCCTGTGTGATGTTTTTCACACCTGAATAATCGTTCAGAAAATTCTCGGCGCACGAGGCGCAGATTCCTCGAACCCGCTCTGTGAGGGACGCGACAGATTGGCGATGGGTAAGACGGAAACTGAAACCCGCGCCAAGACAAAAACGTCGAACGCGCACACTCAAGGAGAATAACCATGTTTCGCAAAGTGACTCTCGCTGCTGTTGCCGCTGCTTCGCTCAGCGTGATGGCGCTGGCGCCCACCTCCGCTTCGGCGGGCGGGTTCTGGCCGCATCACCATCATCACCACTGGGGTCATGGCCATCACTGGGGTCATGGCCATGGCTTCAGGGTCGGCTTCATCGGTGGCGGCTATAACGGCTGCTACGTGACCCGCCGCGTGCTGACGCCGTATGGCTTCCGCTGGCGGACGGTGAACGTCTGCTACTGATCGAGGCGCAGACGTTCCGTCTCGGAAGCCCCGGTCGCGCACGCGGCCGGGGCTTTCCGTTCGCAATACGCCATGCCGGAGACCCGCCGCTACCTCCCTGCAAGCGGAGGAATGACGTCAACGGGCAGCCGGTCGAACCATTTGCCCAGTTTTGGAATAGCCGCCGCCCGGCCGCCTCAAATGAGCGCGAAACCGGCAAAACGGCGAAAATCGGTGGCGAATGGGCGGTTTTTTGCCGAAACGGGCATTCCGTTTGCGCTACCCAGCCTGCCCCAACCCGCGTATCCTCTTGCCTCGGGCATGCCGGTTAGTGCGGGGACCGGCGGCTCGATTACTTTTTTTGATTCCGCGGAGACGACGTGAATGGCTAAAGGTACGGTGAAGTGGTTCAATCCAACGAAGGGTTACGGGTTCATCCAGCCCTCGAGCGGCGGCAAGGACGTGTTCGTTCATATTTCGGCAGTTGAGAAAGCTGGTCTTTCGACGCTCAATGAAGGGCAGACCGTCGAATACGAAGAAATCGCCAACCGCGGCAAGACTTCGGCCGAGAACCTCAAGGTTTAGCGCTAACGCGCAATCGGCAACGGCACGCTCTCGGACTAAAAATCCGGGAGTAAGGCTTAAAAAACTTCTCAAAAACTGTGAGCGTTCGGCGGAGCGGGCACCGCTTCTGCACGCACGATAGCTAAGTCATGCGCGAGAACCGGCCGCTCAATCTTCCGTGACCCATTTCTGAACCGTCATCACGTCCGGTGGCTGCAGGTAGCCACGCGGCCAGAGATCGACGACCCATTCGATCT
This sequence comes from Bradyrhizobium valentinum, assembly GCF_001440405.1. Taxonomy (GTDB): domain Bacteria; phylum Pseudomonadota; class Alphaproteobacteria; order Rhizobiales; family Xanthobacteraceae; genus Bradyrhizobium; species Bradyrhizobium valentinum. The sequence continues at coordinate 52,222 of NZ_LLXX01000223.1, read as the reverse complement.
TGGTGGCGCGATCGACCAGCACCGCGGTGTTGTGCGGCGTCTGCAACACCAGCGTATTGCCGCGATAACGCGGATCGCCGATCGCGTGATGCTTCAGCAGGCTCCATTCCTGCAGCACCAGCAACAGGCTGGTGGTGTTGCGCGTCGTGTCCCAGCAATCGTAATTGTGCTTGTCGTCGAAGTAGCGGAAATCCGCTTTCGCCACGCGCTTGTTGGTGCCGAGGACCGGCCCCATGCGGCGGTCGAACCACACCACGGCCTTCTGCACCGCGGCGCGTTCGGCCGCGGCCGAGGCGCGCCCCGCGGCCATGATCTGTGTCAGCGCGCTGCGGTCACCTGCGGTGAAATCGAGGATCTCGCGCCGCCGGCAGACGAAGCCGTAGCAGACGGTCATGGATTTGGCCGACGGTGGATAGATCGAAACCGAGCTGTAGAGGTTGGCGACCGCAGCACTCATCTCGACGGCCTTCGCCACCGAAACGCCAAGCAGCGCCGCGAGGAAGGCGCCGAATACGGCCGCCACTCCCGCGCTCATCGGCCTTCCCGGTATGGGCTGTCCGGCGTCTCTCATGATCCCTGCTGTTCCATGCGACGAGCCTGACGATTACCGCGGCTCCTTCATGCTGCCAACCAGCAAGCCGGCAATCTGTGGATCGCGCCGCGCAAATTCCGGCCGCTGTGTTTTCCGTGCGCCAGTTGGTTCCGCTCGCACACCATTCCAGCCTTGGCGATCCGGCCATCCCCTGGAAAATTGGGAGGATTTTGTGCCCTATTCTGTCAATCCCAGCCCCGGTAAGCTGGCTGGGGCCAAGAGAATCCTATGCTGATTCCTCAGTCGCCTCTTCCGCCCTTCAGCGCGCCCTACGCGCCCGACGATCATGCCATGGCCACCCGCCTGCTGCGGGCCGCGCGGCTTGAGCCGGCGCAGGAGGAACGCATCGATTGCACGGCGACGCGGCTGATCGAGGCCATCAGGGCCAATGACGATCCCCTCGGCGGCGTCGAGGACATGCTGCGCGAGTTCGCGTTGTCGACCAAGGAAGGGCTGGCGCTGATGGTGCTGGCGGAAGCGCTGCTGCGCGTGCCGGACGCCCGCACCGCCGACCAGTTCATCGAGGACAAGCTCGGTCAGGGCGATTTCGTCCACCACGAGACGCGATCAAGCGCCTTCCTGGTCAACGCCTCGGCGTGGGCGCTCGGCATGTCGGCCCGCGTGATCCAGCCCGGCGAGACGCCGCAGGGGACCATCGGACGGCTGACCAAGCGGCTCGGCGCACCGGCGGTGCGGGCGGCGACGCGGCAGGCGATGCGGCTGATGGGCAATCATTTCGTACTCGGCGAGACCATCGAAGCCGCGCTGTCGCGCGCGCAGCCGCATTCCTCGCGTCATCAACGTTACTCCTTCGACATGCTTGGCGAAGGCGCGCGCACGGCCGATGACGCCGCGCGCTATTTCAATTCCTACTCAAGCGCGATCGACGCGATCGGCCGCACCGCCGACGATCATCCCCTGCCCGACCGGCCCGGCATCTCGGTCAAGCTCTCGGCACTGCATCCGCGCTTCGAGGCGGTGAGCCGCGCACGGGTGATGAGCGAACTGGTCCCGCGCCTGATCGATCTCGCCAGGCAAGCCAAATCCTATGACCTCAATTTCACTGTCGATGCCGAGGAAGCGGATCGGCTGGAACTGTCGCTCGACGTGATAGCGGCAGCGCTGGGTGATTCATCGCTTGCAGGCTGGCATGGGTTCGGCCTCGCGATCCAGGCCTACCAGAAGCGCGCCTCCGACGTGATCGATTACGTCGATCGTCTCGCACGCAGCCTCGACCGCAAAATGATGGTGCGGCTGGTCAAGGGCGCCTATTGGGACACGGAAATCAAGCGCGCGCAGGAACGCGGGCTCGACGGCTACCCCGTGTTTACCCGCAAGGCGATGACTGATTTGAACTACCTTGCCTGCGCGCAGCAATTGCTGGCGCTGCGGCCGCGGCTCTTTCCGCAATTCGCCACCCACAATGCACTGACGGTCGCGACCATCCTCGAACTGGCAACCGACCAGAGCGGATTCGAATTCCAGCGCCTGCACGGCATGGGCGAGGCGCTCTATGCGAAGCTCAGCGAGGATCGCCCCGACATCGCCCATCGCACCTACGCGCCGGTCGGCAGCCACCGCGATCTGCTGGCCTATCTGGTGCGGCGACTGTTGGAGAACGGCGCCAACTCCTCCTTTGTCGCGCTCGCCGCCGACGAGGCGGTGCCGGTATCGCAATTGCTGCGGCGTCCGACCGACATTATCGGCAGCGCCGAAAACGCCGCGCATCCCAACATCCCGTTGCCGCGCGATCTCTACGGACCCAACCGAAGAAATTCCCGCGGAACTGAATTCGGCGAACGCGCGGCGCTGGAGCAACTCGTCTCTGCCATCGCCGCCGCACCATTGCCCGCGCCGCGGAGCATCGCCGACGCAACCGAGAGCGAGGCCAATGCGGCGATACTGGCTGCGCGCGACGGCTTCAAGCACTGGGCCAGGACGCCGGCCGAGACGCGCGCGGCTATGCTGGAGAAGGCCGCCGATGTGCTGGAGCGGCGTGCGGCACATTTCATCGCGCTGCTGCAACGTGAAGGCGGCAAGACATTGGACGATTCGGTATCGGAAGTCCGCGAAGCCGTCGACTTCTGCCGTTACTATGCCGCAGAGGGACGCGAGTTGTTCGGCGAAGGCAAGGCGATGCCAGGGCCGACGGGCGAGAGCAACATGCTGTGCCTGCGCGGCCGCGGCGTTTTCGTCGCGATCTCGCCGTGGAATTTTCCGCTGGCGATCTTCCTGGGTCAGGTCACCGCGGCATTGATGGCAGGCAACGCGGTCGTTGCGAAGCCGGCCGAGCAGACGCCGCTGATTGCGGCTGAAGCCGTCAGGCTGTTGCATGAAGCCGGTGTGCCGGCGTCAGCGCTGCATCTTGTGGCAGGCGATGGCCGGATCGGCGGCGCGCTGGTGGCGCATCCTGACATCGCCGGCGTCGTTTTCACCGGCTCGACCGAGGTTGCGCGGACGATCAACCGCGCACTCGCCGCCAAGGATGGACCGATCGTGCCGCTGATCGCCGAGACCGGTGGCATCAATGCGATGCTCGTCGATGCCACCGCCCTGCCCGAGCAGGTTTCCGACGACGTCGTGACCTCGGCCTTCCGCTCCGCCGGCCAGCGATGCTCGGCACTGCGGCTGTTGTTCCTGCAGGACGACGTCGCCGACCGCATGATCGAGATGATAGCGGGCGCGGCGCGCGAACTCGTCATCGGCGATCCCTCCGACCCCGCCACGCATATCGGCCCGGTGATCGATGCCGAGGCCAAGCAGCGGCTGGACGCGCATATCGAACGCATGAAGAAAGAAGCCCAGGTGCACTTTGTGGGTAACACACCACAAGGTAATTATGTCGCGCCACATATCTTCGAATTGTCCGATGCGAGCGAGCTCACGGAAGAGGTGTTCGGCCCGGTGCTGCATGTGGTGCGCTACCGCGCCGACCGGTTCGAGCAGGTGCTGCAATCGGTCGAGCGCACCGGCTATGGGCTGACGCTCGGCATCCATTCCCGGATCGACGATACCGTGGAGGACGCGATCGAACGGCTTCAGGTCGGCAACATCTATGTCAACCGCAACATGATCGGCGCCGTCGTCGGCGTGCAGCCGTTCGGCGGACATGGCTTGTCCGGCACCGGGCCCAAGGCCGGCGGGCCGCATTATCTCGCGCGTTTTGCAACCGAACAGACGGTGACGATCAATACGGCGGCGGCCGGCGGAAATGCAGCGCTGATGTCTGATGGGGAGTAGTTGCATCACCTTCCAAGATGGGCCAAATGACGTTTGAACCTGATCGCTCATAGCGATAATTCAACAGGAACGACGAACGTCACGGAGCGGCGCCACGATGGAAAAGGGTATTTTCGAAGGCCTCAAGGTTCTGGACTGCGCGAGTTTCATCGCAGCGCCTGCGGCCGCGACGGTGCTGTCGGATTTCGGCGCCGACGTGATCAAGATCGAGCCGCCCGGCTCCGGCGACCCCTACCGCAATCTGCCCAATTTGCCGGGCTACCCGCATAGCGAGCATAATTTCGCGTGGATGCTCGAAGGCCGCAACAAGAAGAGCCTCGCGCTTGATCTCTCAAAGCCCGAGGGCCAGGCCGTGCTGCACCGGCTGGCCGCCCAGGCCGACGTATTCATCACCAATTATCCGCCGCAGGTGCGTGCACGGCTCGGCATCACCCACGACCATCTGGCGCCCCACAATGAACGCCTGATCTACGCCTCCTTCACCGGCTACGGCGAAAAGGGCGAGGAAGCCAACAAGCCCGGCTTCGACTCCAATGCCTATTGGGCGCGCTCCGGCCTGATGGACCTGGTCCGCGCGGATGAACACACCACGCCGGCGCGATCGATCGCTGGCATGGGCGATCACCCCTGCGCGATGGCATTTTACGGCGCGATTGTCACCGCACTCTACAAGCGCGAACGCACCGGAAAGGGCTCGCATGTCAGCTCCAACCTGATGGCCAACGGCGTCTGGGCGGCTTCAGTGCTGGCGCAGGCCAAGCTGGTCGGCGCGAAGTTCGGCGAGCGCCGGCCGCGCGAGCGCGCGCTCAACGCGGTCACCAATCACTACCAGTGCAAGGACGGACGCTGGCTGATCCTCTCTTTGCTCAACGAAGACCGGCAATGGCCGACGCTGGCGCGCTGCCTCGGCCGCGAGGACCTCATCAGCGATCCCCGGTTTGAGGCGAAGAAGGACCGCCACGCGCGATCAGTCGAACTGATCAAGATCTTCGACGAGACCTTTGCGACCAAGGACCTCGCCGAATGGCGCAAGATCCTCGACGGCAACGGCCTCGTGTTCGGCGTCGTCGGCATTCTCGACGATATTCCAAACGACAAGCAGATGATCGAGAACGAAGTGCTGGTGCCGTTCGAGAACGACACCATGCTGACGATCTCTAGCCCAATCTGGGTGGATGGCAGCAAGAAGGTTCAGCCGCGAAAGCCGCCGGGCATCGGCGAGCACAGCGACGAGATCTTGCGCAATGCCGGTTACGACGAGGCCGCGATCGGCAAGCTGCGCGCGGCCGGCGCAGTGGCGTGAGGCAGCACACCATGCCCACCTATCGCCTGCATTATTTCCCGGAGTCCGGAAACAGCTACAAGCTCGCGCTGATGCTCACGCTGTGCGGGCAGAGCTTCGAGCCGGTCTGGACCGATTTCGGCGGCGGCGTGACGCGGACAGCGGAATGGCGGCGCGACGTCAACGAGATGGGCGAAATACCGGTGCTCGAGGTGGACGGCGAGCGCCTCACCCAGACCGCACCGATCCTGCTGAAGCTCGCCCGGCAATTCGGCCGGTTCGGAGGCGAGACCGAGCAAGAGCAGTTCGAACTGCTGCGCTGGCTGTTCTGGGACAACCACAAGCTCACCGGCTGCATGGCAACCTACCGCTATTTACGGACCTTCACGCCGTCACCGGACGAGCATGTGCTGAAGCATTTCCGCAGGCGTCTCGATGATTTCCTGTCGATTCTCGAGCAACACATGCAAAAAAATGCATTCGCCATCGGCGAACGGCCGACGGTGGCTGATATCTCGATGATGGCCTATCTGCACTATCCCGCCGACGAGACCGGATATGATCTGGCGGCGAGCCATCCCGCGATCAGCGCCTGGCTTAAACGCATGGCGCAATTGCCGGGCTGGAAATCAGCTTATGATCTGTTACCCGGCAAGCGCCTGACGCATTACGCCAAGTGACGGTTCGCAGCGCTAGCGGCTTTTGACGAAGCACATGCCGATGCGGGAGATCTTGCCGGCGGCCTGACAGGTCAGGCCTTCGGCGCAAGTCCAGTCGCGAAAACTAGCGTCGTTGCTCGCGGCCGGCTTGCCGTGCGCATAGCAATGCGCGCCCCAGCCGTCGTAGTAGTTGGTGCCGGCGAGTTCGGTGCTGCCGCGCAGTTGCGGACGGCTGGCGAACCCGCGCGAGTAATCCGGCGACTTGCCGTCGCGCAGGCTTACGAGAATATCGCGGCGGCGGATCTGTTCGCCGAAGAAATGCGGCGACGCCGGCACGACGGTAGAATTCGACGGTTTATCCGCCATCCAGTCGACGCCCGGGAAGTGAAAGCCGCCGATGCCTCGGGTCTGGTGGCAGCCGGAGCAGGTCACGTCGTTGAGCCGCCGTTCGAACCCGGCGAGCGAGCGGATGTTCTGCAGCTTCACGCCACCTTCCACAGCCTTCCTGAGCGCCGCCACGACATCGGACTCGCTGAACGCGGCGCCCTCTCCTTGCACCAGTCCGAATTCGGGTTCCAGGTCCGATGGATCGAATCCTACCGGCGTTGGCGCAATCGCGCCGCTCGCAAGGAATTTTTCCGGAATCAGCACGGTGCCGCGATCGAACGCGGCGAGATTGGCGGGATCGAGCAGCCATGCCCTGAACTCGCGCTTGAGGCCATCGTCCGCCAGAAGACGCGCGCGATCGATCTGGTTTTCCATCGGTGATTCCGCGAACAGGCGCGCGTCCCGATCGTAGCGAAACACCTTCAACAGATAGTCGGTGCGGAAATCGCGAACCGAAGATTTAGGCGCGTGCGCGATCTGCAGATTCGTCTCGATGCGATCGATATTCTTGTGGCCGATCAGGTCGAGCGGGCCACCCCCTGCCGACAGTGTCCCGCCGAGCGGCGCGGCAAGCCAGCGGCTGGCGATTTCAGAGCAGGTGATCGCTACGCCCTCGCCTTTCGCCTTCAGCACGAGGTTCAGCGTCATCGGCAGCCGCGGCGGCGAAGCGTCGACGCCGGCCGCTTTGTTCGCCCGCGTCAGGCGGTAGATCAGGCGGATTTCGCCGCAGCTTGCTTCCGCGGCGTAAGTGCGGTCCATGCGGTTAACGATGCCGGCCAGCACGAACCGCGTCTCGGCCGAATAAAGCTGCGTGCGGTCGAACAGCTGGAAATCAAAGCCGTCGCCGACGCCGATCGTCTCCTTCGGCAGGCTCGCTCGATGGCGCGCGATGTAGCGATCGAACTCGCCGTCGATCGCCCGCCGGACCGGCGCCATCGACGGCATGGCGAACAACTCGCTGTTGGCAAGCGGAATATCCACCGACCGCTCCGGCAACAGCAAGCGATCGAGGCGAAATTTTCCGCCGTCGAGTTCGCGCAGCGTCGCCGGATCGGTGATGGCTGTGCCGCGTTCGAGCGCCGCACCCTGCGCCGCATGCGTCGGCAAAGCGCCGTACAGCAGAGCAAATACGATGGCGAGAAATCCTGGTACGCGGCTCATGCCCCAACTAACACCGCGCAAAGAGGTCTATTCAAGGAAAAAGGCGCTTCACGTCGCCGTGAAACGCCTTCCTGTTCGTATGTCGTCCCGTCAGCGCGCGACGATCAGGCCCTTGCTGGTCACGACCACCCAGCGACCGTCCTGCTTGCGAATGGCGTCGACGCGGCCAACGCCGGGCACGGGATCGCCGGCATAGACCTCATACATGCCGCGACGACCCTCGATCAGGGCGCTGCCATTGGCGACGTCGCGCAGCACCCAGCCTTCGACGGTCGGCAGCCGGGCAACTTCGGGCTTGGGCGGCGCCGCTGGCGCGGGCGCCGGTGCCGCCGCAGCGGCCTGCTGCGGT
>NZ_LLXX01000223.1:0-44229 GCF_001440405.1 Bradyrhizobium valentinum | reverse complement strand
TGTCCTTTGTTGATGCCTGGGTGGCCGAATCTCCGGCCATCAACTTTCCAATCCCTGCGGTTGCCAGCGCGCCGCCCAGCGCACCCGCCACCGTCGCCAGCGCCACCACGGCGGCCATCGCCCCGATCCGTCGTTTGCCGGACGATCCTTCCGCCGGCGCAGCCTTCGCATCGGCGCCGGCGCGGTCGCCGGGCGACATGATCATCACATTGCCGGGAAAGCGCGGCGCTTCCGGCTTTACGGCATCGATCTTGGGAGCGTCGGTCTTGGGAGCGTCGATCTTGGGCGCTTCAACCTTTGACGCCTCGACCTTTGGCGCTTCCATCTTGACGGCCTCCACCTTGGGCGCGTCAGGCTTCGGCGAGGTCTCCTCCTGCTCGGGCGCCAGTCTCGCCGCCTCGACCTCAGCCGCGGCCGGCTCGCTCGGTGCCGGCACATCGGGGGCTGCGAGCCCGGAGCCAAGGGCTCCGGTTTCACCGCTGGTGGGCTGGGGTTGCTGATCGCTCACGTTGCATTCTCCAGAATTGATTGACCATTTGGTAACTTTTATTGCTTGCCAAATCGTTACCGGCCGCAGCCTTACCGAAATTTTAGGAACTCATCCGGCCGGATTTTGCCGCCAAAGGCGGGCCACCCGGTCTCCAGCTCCTATGCTGCCTTGCGGCATCCTTGTCGGTTCCGTTTGCGCCGGTCCGTTTCCCGATTAACATGGATCGACCGACCAGCCAGAAAGGCAGGTGGCCGCCATGACCATCGAGAAATGCATCAACGAGTTTGATGTAGATGACGTCATTTTTGAGGAAGGCTCGACCGGGCGGGAACTGTTCGTGGTGCTCGACGGCCAGGTCGAGATCGCCAAGATGAACGGCGCCAGCAAGACGGTGATCGTCACGCTCGGCAAGGGTGAATTCTTCGGTGAGATGGCGGTCATCGACGGCTCGTCCCGCTCGGCGACGGCCATCGCTGCGGCGCCCAAAACCCGCGTGATGCGGATCAATCACGCCCGCTTCGTCTACCTGGTCAGCCAGCAGCCGGCCTTTGCGCTGATGATCATGGATGCGCTCAGCAAGCGCTTGCGGGCCTCCAACACGGTCGCCTTCAAAGCCGCGGCCGGTTCATGAGCGAGCGCAGACCGAGCCCGTTCAAGACGCTGCGCGACAGCGAGGTCTGTACGCTGATCGAGGCGGCTGAGAACGTCTATCAGATACGCTTCAAGAACCGCGGGGCGAACGCCTATCTGGTGCGTGGCAGCTCGCGCACCATCCTGATCGATGTCGGGCTGTCGTCAAACTATCCGCACCTGCTGGCGTCCCTCGACCATATCGGCGTGAAGCCCGACGACATCGACATGGTGGTGCTGAGCCACGAGCATCTCGACCACATCGGCGCTGCCTATCACTTCCACGGCCGCGCCTTCATCGCCGCACATCGCCTGGCCGCCAACAAGATCATGCTGCGCGACGACTTCTCGATGCTGCGCAAGATGTTCAACGAGCCGAACGTGCCGATCAATATCGATCTCTGGCTGGAAGAAGGCAATCTGATCGACCTCGGCAATTTCCGCCTCAACGTGATGTACACGCCCGGCCACACCTCGGCCTGCATCACTTTGTTCGACCAGGACAAGGGATTGTTGTTCGCCTCCGACACGCTGATGCCCGGCGGGGTGATGGGCGGGGTGTTCGGCTCGGGCAGCATCGCCGATTACATCCAGTCGCTGGAGCGGCTGAAGGGCCTGGACTCGAAAATCCTGCTGTCGGGCCACGGCCGGCTATCCGACACACCGCAAGAGGACGTGCGGATCGCGATCCAGCGCTCGCACGGATTGCTGTCGGACACGGCGCAATTGTTCGACGCGCTCGACGCGCGAGCGAACTTCGAGCCGATCATGCAGTCGGTGCGCGACCTCAACAAGCTCGACGACTGACCCCCGTCATTGCGAGGAACAAAGCGACGAAGCAATCCATCTATCCGGTATGCAGCACGATGGATTGCTTCGCTTCGCTCGCAATGACGTGGAAAGAGAAAGCCCATTGATAGAAGCTGCGGGCGGATTCACGCCCATTTGACAAATGACATGGCGGCCTGTTCAACGGTTCCCAACAACACTGCAAAAAACATCGGGAGAGACAACACCATGAAGTTCTACGATTCGGTTGGACCGAACCCGCGCATTGTCCGCATGTTCATGGCGGAAAAGGGCATCGAGATGCCGAAGCAGGCGGTCGATCTGCGCAAGGGCGAGAACCGCGAGGCCGAGCATCTGAAGCGCAATCCGCATGGGCAGATGCCGACCCTCGAACTCGACAACGGCAACTACCTCTCCGAGATCACCGCGATCTGCGAATATCTCGAAGAGAAGCATCCGAACCCTCCGATGATCGGAGCGACGCCGGAAGAGCGCGCCGAATGCCGGATGTGGACGCGCCGTGTCGATCTCAACATCTGCGAGCATATGGGGAACGGTTTCCGCTTTGGCGAAGGGCTGAAGTTTTTCGAGAAGCGAATTCCGTGCGCGCCCGAGGCCTCGCCCGGCCTCAAAATGATCGCCGCCAATCGGCTGCAATGGCTCAACGGCCAGATGGCTGACGGCCGCGACTATCTGTGCGGCAAGCGCTTCACGCTGGCGGACATCCTGCTCTATGGCTGGCTCGATTTCGGCGGCCAGGTCGGCCAGCCGCTCGATCCCGCCAACACCAACATCGTTGCGTGGGTGGCTCGGGTAGCCGAGCGACCGTCGGCGAAGGCGTGAACCCCTACAGTCTGGTTGTAGAACCGGCGACAAGAGATGAGTGCGCCTGCGGGGGCTACGGGATGGTAGATGTCCTGTAGCGCAACTGGATCGCGCGGAGGTGACGTCACGAGTCGCACAATATCGACAAGTACAGCTCGCCGGTCGATCAAGAAAAAGGCCGGCGGGCGTTACGCCGCCGACCTTGTCTTGCAACTGCCGGCTCGTGGGTCCGGTTCCGTTGCTTTGCATTGCGGTTGCTAGAACTATTTTTGATCAGTAGCACCCAGTATCGGCTGACGCCATTGCGCGCAGGTATTGTAGAGCTGTACCGAGGTAGGCTCACACCATGGAAACGGATGAGCCGACCCATCCTTTGGTTTAGGGTGGTGGCGAGCTAGATCACCACTGGCGTATCCGGCAGTTCATTCGACCCGTCGCCGCGCCTCGGAAAATGAGCGGCCAATTCGCGCGACACAGCCTCGACGCCCTTGATCACACCACGCTCGAAATTTCCTGCCCTGAAATCGATCTCCATCTCCTTGCAGATTTTTTCCCAGCCCTCTGCGCCGACCTTGGCGTTGATGCCGCGGTCGGCGACGATCTCGACGTCGCGGTCGGCGAGCAGGAGATAGATCAGCACGCCGTTATTGTGCTCGGTATCCCAGACACGGAGCTGGGAAAAGACATCCAGCGCCCGCTCCCGCGCCGGCTGGTTATGAAACAGCGGGGCGCCGTCGAGCGCGCCTTCGACCACGAAGCGAAGCTGTCCCGAGTGCGCGGTCTCGCCCGCCTTGATGGCGCGCTCGATCCGCACCAACGCGTCCGGCGGGAATGCGACGCGGCGCCGCCAGTGGTGCTGCAGAAGATGTCTGGTAATGCGTCGGATGCTCATGTCTACCAGCTCCCCGAGGCGCCGCCGCCGCCAAAGTTGCCGCCGCCACCGCTGAACCCGCCACTATCGCTACCCCTGGAGCCGCTGCCACCCGACCAGGACCCGCCGCTGCCGCCCATGACCCATCCGCCATTGTCCCGGTCGTATCGGCGGCGCCCCACGCTTGGGCCGGTCGAGCCCAGATTCTGGAAGAGGAAGGTGACGACGAAAGCGATAAAGCCAACCAGCATTGCGGCCGCGAGCGATCCTGCGACAAACCAGGCGACAACGCCAACGATGCCGCCGGTCGCCAGCGCGCCGATCAATCGGCCAAGAAAACTGCGCAGCGCCGCCGCGAGGATGATCAGCCCAAAGATGACAAACGGATTGCCCGGGTTGAGGTAATTGAGGAGTTCAGACGTCTCCCAATGCGGCGGCGCCGGCTCCGGCAGCTTCTCGCCCTCGGCGACCCGGACCATTCGGTTGACGCCCGCCGAGACGCCACCGGCGAAATCGCCGGCTTTGAATTTGGGCGTGATGTCTTCGTCGATGATGCGCTTGGTGGTGACGTCGGTGAGCGCGCCCTCGAGGCCGTAACCAACCTCGATCCGCAAGCGGCGATCGTTCTTGGCGATGACGAGCAGCGCGCCGTCGTCGACCTTCTTGCGTCCGATCTTCCAGGCTTCCGCGACCCGGAGCGAAAATTGATCGATCACCTCGCCGTCCGTCGTCGGCACGATCAGCACCGCGATCTGGCTGCCCTTGCGCGTCTCCAGATCCTTCAGCGTCTGCATCAGCGAGGCGATGTCGCTGGCCGCGAGCGTGCCGGTCTGATCGACCACCCGCCCGCTCAAGGCCGGCACCGCGACGAGCGCCAGCGCCGAACAAGCCCAGCACAGCAGCAGCGCAAGAATGGAGGCTCTTGCAGCGTTCATCGCAGGTCGTCTGTTCACCCCGCTACTTCGCGGGCGCCGGCGTCGGGTTGAAATCCACCTTCGGCGCGGTCGAGATCGCCTTCTCGTTCTCGACCGTGAAGGCCGGCTTCTCCTTGTAGCCGAACGCCATCGCCGTCAGATTGTTCGGGAAGGTGCGGATGCCGACGTTATAGTCCTGCACCGCGTTGATGTAGCGGTTTCGCGCCACGGTGATGCGGTTCTCGGTGCCTTCAAGCTGCGCCATCAGGTCGCGAAACAGCGCGTCCGATTTGAGCTGCGGATAGTTTTCAGTCACGACCAACAGCCGCGACAGCGCGCTCGTGAGTTCGCTCTGCGCAGCCTGGAATTTCTGGAACGCGGCGGGATCGTTCAACACTTCCGGTGTCGCCTGGACGCTGCCGACCTTGGCGCGCGCGTTGGTAACCCCGAGCAGCACGTCCTTTTCCTGCTGCGCAAAGCCCTTCACGGAATTGACGAGGTTGGGCACCAGATCGGCGCGGCGCTGGTATTGGTTGACGACTTCCGACCAGCCCGACTTGACTTGCTCGTCGGTGGTCTGAATCGCGTTGTAGCCGCAATTGGTCAGGCTTAGTGTCGCCAGCGCCGCCAGAACGGTCCATAATCTGCGCATCGAACTCTCCCAAAGAGAGCTAAACGCCAGCCTGTCAGATTGGTTGCGTCAGGTATGCAAGGCGTAAGCCGTCTCAGGCCCATTTCGCAGCCGACGGCCCTTGCCTATCGTTCGCCGAAATAACAACATGGCCGGATAATAATAGAGGGAGGGCGCATGACCGCGTTCGAGACCATCGTCGTGGAGCGGCCGGAGCCGCGCATTGCGCGGATCGTGATGAACCGGCCCGAGGCGCGCAACGCGCAGAACCTGCAGATGACCTATGATCTCAATGCCGCCTTCGACCAGGCGGTGCAGGACGATGCGGTCAAGGTCATCATCCTTGCCGGCAACGGCCCGCATTTTTCGTCAGGACATGACCTGCGCCCCGGGGCCAAGAATACCGCCGGCGTAGATTTTCCGCCGGTTGGAAATTGGGGCGGGTTCGCCGAACCCAACGCCCACGGCCGCTTTGCGCGCGAGCAGGAAATCTATCTGCAGATCACACGGCGCTGGCGCAATCTGGCAAAACCTACGATCGCGGAAGTGCACGGCAAGTGCATCGCCGGCGGTCTGATGCTGGCCTGGGCCTGCGATCTCATCGTCGCAAGCCATGATGCGGAGTTCTGTGATCCCGTCGTCACCATGGGCGTCTGCGGCGTCGAATGGTTCGTGCATCCTTGGGAATTGGGCCCGCGCAAGGCCAAGGAATTGCTGTTCACATCAGACGTCTGGAGCGCGGAGGAAGCGCACCGGCTTGGCATGGTCAATCACGTGGTGCCGCGCGAGGAACTATCCTCGTACGTGATGAAGCTCGCTGAAAGGATCGCAGCGAAACCTTCGTTCGCGCTGAAACTGACAAAGGAAGCCGTCAATCGCTCGGTCGACGTGATGGGACAACCCGCGGCGATCGAGCAGGCGTTCGCGCTGCATCAGCTCTGCCACGCGCATAACCTGCAGGAATTCGGAATGATCGTGGATCCCGCAGGCCTGCACCCTTCCGTCCGGAAACCGGCACAAGCAAAATAGAACGAGCAAAGTAGATCAGATGGACCTTACCCTAAGTGACGAGCAGCGGTTGCTGCGCGAAAGTGCCGACCGCTTCGTCAGCGAGACCTATACCGCCGATCACCGCCGCAAGGTCGCCAACGATCCGCTCGGCTTCAGCGCCGATATCTGGAAGCAGTTCGCCGATCTCGGCTGGCTGGCGCTGCCGATCGCCGAGGCTCATGGCGGGCTGGGCGGCGGCGCGGTCGAGGTCGGAATCCTGATGGAAGCATTCGGGCGCGGCCTCGTCTCCGAGCCGTATCTTTCCACAGTCGTGATCGGCGTGTCACTGATATCGGAATGCGGCACGGAAGCGCAGAAGCGGGCACTGCTGCCTGATATCGCCGACGGCTCGCTGTACCTGGCATTCGCGCATTCCGAACGTCAGGCGCGCTTTGATCTCGCCGACATCAGGACCACGGCGAAGAAGACTTCTGACGGTTGGCAGCTCGACGGACACAAGACTGCCGTGCTTGACGGCAACGCCGCCAACCAGATCATCGTTTCGGCCCGTGTCGATGACGGCTCCGGCAAACCGGGCAAGCTCTGCCTGTTCCTGATGCCCAAAGGCGCGCGCGGCCTCGCCTTGCGCGACTTTCCGCGGCTTGGCGGCGGCCGGGCCTGCAATCTCGAGCTGAGCGGCGTGCAGCTTCTTGCCGACGCCCTGCTCGGCAACGGCAACGACGCGCTGCCGGCGATCGAAGCCGTGATCGATCGCGCGATGGCCGCGCTCAGCGCGGAGGCCGTCGGTATCATGCAGACCCTGCTCGACCAGACACTGGAATACACCAAGATTCGAAAGCAGTTCGGGCGGCCGCTATCCGCCAATCAGGTGATCCGCCATCGCCTCGCCGACATGGCGATGCAATGCGACGAGGCGCGCTCGATGGCGCTACGCGCTGCCTTGATGGCCGACGCCGAACCCATCGCGCGCAGTCGCGCCGCCTCGGGCGCAAAAGCCAAGATCGGCAAATGCGCGCGCTTCGTCGCCGAACAGTCGGTCCAGCTTCACGGCGCGATGGGTGTTACCGAAGAGCTCGACATCGGTTCCTATTTCAAGCGGCTGCTCGCCTTCGATACGCTGTTCGGCGGCAGCGCCCATCATTATCGCCGCCACGCCGCCCTCGGCGGTCGCGCCGTTCAGGCCTGATAGGAGCGCATCATGGATCTTGCTTTCAACGCCGAGGAACGCGCCTTCGAGAAGGAGGTCCGCGAATTCATCGCGGCAAATCTCACGCCGGAAATGAAGCGCGCCACCGCGCTGACGCCGTCGGTATTCTCCGATCCTGACATTGGGATGGCCTGGCAGCGCGCGTTGCACAGGAAGGGTTGGGGCGCGCCGGGCTGGCCGGTGGAATATGGCGGGCCGGACTGGACCCCGGCGCAGCGCTGGATCTTTGAGACCGAATGCGCCCGCGCCGGTGTGCCGAACGTGAACGTGATGGGCGTCAAGATGGTCGGTCCCGTCATCATCGGCTTCGGCTCGCCGGAGCAAAAGAATTTTTACCTGCCGCGGATCCTCTCCGGCGAGGACTACTGGTGCCAGGGCTATTCCGAACCGGGCTCCGGCTCCGACCTTGCCTCGCTGAAAACCCGCGCGGTGCGCGACGGCGACGACTACATCATCAACGGCACCAAGATCTGGACCACGCACGCCCATCACGCCAACCGGATGTTCGCGCTGGTGCGCACCAACGAGACCGAGCGGCAGCAGGACGGCATTTCGTTCATCCTGATCGACATGAAGAGCCCGGGCATCACGACGCGCCCGATCCTCACCATCGGCGGCGACCACGAGGTCAACCAGGTGTTCTTCGACGATGTGCGAGTGCCCGTCGCCAACCGCGTCGGCGAGGAAGGCAAGGGCTGGACCTACGGCAAATACCTGCTCGAATTCGAGCGCGGTTCCGGCATCGCCTCGGCCAAATTGCGCGACGCGCTGAAGACGGTCTCTAGCCTTGCCGAATCCGACTTAACCGGCCGCGCGATCGACGATCCCGATATCGCAATGCGGATGTCCGAAATCGAAGTGGACATCGATGCGTTAGAGATGACCGAGCTGCGCGTGCTCTCCGCGCTGCAGACCGGACAAAATCCCGGGGCGGTGTCGTCGCTCTTGAAATTGCGCGTCAGCGAAATCCGCCAGGCGGTGACGCGGCTCGGTGTCGACGTGATCGGCAATGACGGCCTTTATGTCGAGCCAATGCGGCCGTTGTACCGGCTCAACGAGGCGCCGGGAATCCCGGAAGAGATGCTCCCCGTCGTGCCGGAATATCTCAACGGCCGGGCCTACACGATCTTCGGCGGCTCGTCGGAGATCCAGCGCGATATCGTCGCGAAGATGGTGTTGGGGCTGTAGGGCCATACTCGGATGACGCGCAGTAGCTTCTTCTTACTACCCCCTGTAGGGGAGATAGCGACTGTTGAGGGCTGAGAACGAGCCTAATGCAGTCCCGTTGGTCCGGGTCGCCCCGGCGCACACTCTTTCAAAGAGCCACCTTTCAACAAGCGGCAGTCCCAGTAAGTTTCGACCATCAGGCCCGCGATAACCAACGCGAGGACTGCCAAGAGAAGGACGGCGAGGCGGCTATTCCTCATGAGGGCGCTTACTCCTCCGCCGCCTTCGCATCCCTTATCGCCTGCCAGACCTTGGCCGGCGTCAGTGGCGTGTTGAGCTGCTTGATGCCGAGTTCGCTCAAGGCGTCCATCACACCGTTGGTGACGCAAGGTGGGCCGCCGATGGCACCGGATTCGCCGCAGCCCTTGGCGCCCAACGGATTGGTGCGGCAGGGCGCGGAATCATCCAGCGTCACGCCGATCGGCGGGATGTCGTCGGCGCGCGGCACGCAGTAATCCTGATAGCTCGCAGTCAATAGCTGCCCTTCCTCGCTGTAAGCTACGCCCTCATAGAGCGCCTGCCCGATGCCTTGGGCAACGCCGCCATGCACCTGGCCGGTGACCAGCATTGGATTGACGGCGATGCCGACGTCATCGACCGTGGTGTAGCGCACCACCTTGCTGACGCCGGTTTCAGGATCGATTTCGACTTCACAGATATGCGTGCCGTTCGGCCAGCTCGGGCCGTCGACCTCGCCTTCAGAGTCAACGGAAAGCCGCGCGCCATCTTCCTTCTTCGCGATTTCGAACAGGCTGATGCGCTTGTCGGTGCCGACCACCGTCAGCCAGCCGTCGCGATACTCGATATCCTCGATGGACGTCTCCAGCACGTTCGAGGCCTTCGCGCGCGCCTTCTGGATCATGTCGTTGGTCGAGACCGCGACCGCCGTGCCGCCGACGAACAGCGAGCGTGAGCCGACGCTGCCGAAACCGGTGGCGAGATCGGTGTCGCCCTGCACGACGTCGATCTTGTCCATGGGAATGCCGAGCGTATCCGCCACCATCTGGGTGTAGGTGGTCTGCAGCCCCTGCCCCATCGCCATGGTGCCGGAATGCAGGATGATGCGGCCCTCCGCGGTCGCGTGCAGGCTAACCTTTTCGGTATGCGCGCGCCCGCCGGTCCATTCGATGTAGCTGGTGAGGCCGCGGCCATACAGCAGGCCCTTCTTCTTCGCCGCCTTCTTGCGCGCGGCAAAGCCGTCCCAATCCGAAAGCTCCGAAGCGCGCGACAGCATGTGCGCGAAGGCGCCGGAATCGTACACCTGGCCGACCGCGTTGGTGTAGGGCAGTTGCGCGGGCTTGATGTAATTCACCTTGCGGATCGTGCGCGGATCCATTCCGATCTGCCGCGCGGCGGCATCCATCAGCCGCTCGACGATGAACACAGCCTCAGGCCGCCCCGCCCCGCGATAGGCGCCGACCGGCGCTGTGTTGGTCATCACCGACTTCACCTCGAAGTGCACCAGCGGCAGGTCGTAGACGCCGGTCTGCACGAACGGGCCGAGCACCAGCGGAATGATGTTCGCGGTCCCCGACGAGTACGCTCCGGTGCCGCCGATCGAGCGCACGCGATAGGCGAGCACGCGACCTTTGGTGTCGAGCGCGAATTCGCCGGTAGAGGTGAGATCGCGGCCATGGGTGCCGCCGACGAACTCGTCGGTGCGGTCGCCGCGCCAGCGGATCTTGTTGTTCAGCTTGGTCGCGGCGTAGGCAACGATGCCGTCTTCGGGATAGAGACTTGTCTTCTGGCCAAAGCCGCCGCCAATATCGCCGACCAGCACGCGCACGCTGTCCTTCGGCCGCTTCAGAATGGATTCCGCGAGCAGATCACGGGTCGAGCCGGGGGTTTGCGACTGCACGTGCAGGATCAGCCGGCCGGTCTTCTTCTCGATCTCGGCAATCGCCGAACGTGGCTCCATCGCCGAGGGCACAAGCCGCTGGCTGACCAGATCGAGCGAGACCGTGTGCGCAGCCTTGGCAAAGGCTTCCTCGACCTTGACGGCGTCGCCATAGCTCATGGCGGCCACGATGTTGTCGGGCGCCTCGGGCCACACTACCGGTGCGCCGGGCTTCACCGCTTCGACGGGATCGACCACCGAGGGCAACACCTCGTAGTCGATTTCGATCGCCTCGGCCGCCGTTTGCGCCAGCACCCGCGACGTTGCCACCACGGCGGCCACGGCCTCGCCGGCATACCGGACGATTTCATGGGCGAGCAGGCGCCGCGGCGGCACCGTCATCGGTGAGCCATCCGGCCGCTTGAAGATCGCGAGCGTGGGAATGGAGCCGACATCGTCCTTGATCAGGTCTGCGCCGGTGTAGACCGCCTGGACGCCGGGCATCCCGGCCGCCGCTGCGGTGTCGATCGAGACGATCTTGGCGTGGGCATGCGGCGAGCGCAGCACGTAAAGCCACAGCGCGCCCTCCTCGGCCTTGTCGTCGATGAACTGTCCCTTGCCGGTGAGCAGTCTCTGGTCTTCCAAACGCTTGACCGGCTGGCCCGCACCAAAACGCATATTGCCGGGAAGAATGTTCATCAGTTTGTCCTTCGAGCTTCTTGTCGGATTGGGCGGGGTTTTAGCGGTTTTTCCGCCCGAGACAACTCATTCAATTCCCTGCGATAAATGCGTGCAATAAACGCGCCAGCGCACCGGGTGCGGCCGCTGCAAAACGGGTACGATCTGCCGTCAAAAGGAGGATCAGCTACGGCCGATGTCCACGATGTCGATATCGATATCGCGCGTCTGCGACCCGCGTTTCAGGCTGATGCGGATGCTCTTGCCGGCGCCGATCTGCTCGATCTGGTCGGTCAGGTCGGAAAGCCGGTGCACCGGTTTGCCGTCGGCCTGGACAATGACATCGCCGAGCGCGCCCGAGTTGAAATCGACGCCGCGGATGCCGGCGCGCTCGGCCGGGCTTCCGGGCGCGGTGCGCACGATGATCACACCTTCAATGCCGAGCCTTGTCGAAACGGCCTCGCTGGCGGCGACAATGCCGATGCCGGGCGTCGGCACGCGACCGCTTTTGATGAGTTCGGGGACCACGCGATTGACGATGTCGACGGGGATCGCAAAGCCGATGCCGGCGCTGGAGCCGGAAGGCGAGATGATCGCCGTATTGACGCCGATCAACCGTCCCGCCGAATCCAACAGCGGCCCGCCCGAATTGCCGGGATTGATCGCGGTGTCGGTCTGGATCACGTTGGCGATTTCGCGGCCGCTGCTGGTCGGCAGCCGGCGCTTGAGCGCGCTGATGATGCCGCTGGTCAGCGATTGATCGAGCCCGAAGGGATTGCCGATCGCAAACGCCGATTGACCGACCTTGAGTTCGCTTGAACTGCCCAGCGCCACCGGCGACGGCAACTGACGGGTATTCCTGATCCGCAACACCGCGAGGTCATAATTGGGCGCGACGCCGACGACTTCGGCCTGCGCCACCGCGCCAGAGGCGAAGCGAACCGCGACCTCGCGGCCATTTTGCACGACGTGATTGTTCGTGACGACATGGCCGTTATTGTCCCAGACAAAACCGGTCCCCGAGGCTGCCGCGCCGGCTTCCGCGCCTTCGTCCTCAGCGAATGGACTGGCGGCGGCGGATCGCGCGGCGACCTGCACGACCGACGGTGACACGCGCTCGAACAGTTCGATGTTGGCCCGTTCGCCCTCGGACAGCGGTCCGCGCTGGTCGACGGTCCGCGCAACCGTGTTGGTCCAGGGGCTGTAGCGGATATTGGAGACGGTCAGCGCCACCAAGACGCCTGCGACAATGGCTGCAAGAAGCACAAAGCGACGGTTCATCGATCACTCATCTGGCAATGCCGCTCGCGTGCGAACGGCAATGGGAAGCAACGGGCTGTTCATCCATTAGAAATATCAGCACATCAAACGCCCACAACGGCCGAAAGTTTCCGGTTTTCAGAGACTTGCTGGCGCGCTGAAATCGGCCTTCCCGCAATGATTTAGGTAGCGCGATTTATCCCGCAAGCCGCGTCCATTGAAACCAAACCTTCCCGTTCCCATTGTCATGGAGGCGCAATTCATGCTCGCCGCAGGTCCCTTTGGATCAGGCGAATGCCCCGATCCAGCTTCCCGTGAGGGTGTGCGCCCGGAGTTCAATTATGAACAAGACGCGTTTCAACGTCGGATACGCGATCGCCGCGATCCTTGCCGTCTTCGTGATCCAGTATTTCATCTCGACGGCGAGCCAGATCGCCATCATTCCATACAGCGAATATCAGCAATTGCTGAAGCAGGGGAAGGTCGCGACCGTCGGCATCTCCGACCGCACGGTGCAGGGCACCTTGAAGGAGCCGCTGTCCGGCGGACAAAAGCAGTTCGTCACCACGCGCGTCGACCAGGAAACCGCGCAAGAACTCGAGAAATATAACGTAAAATTCACCGGCCAGATCGAGAGCACTTTTCTCCGCGACCTCTTGTCATGGGTCATGCCGGTGCTGCTGTTCTTCGGCCTGTGGTGGTACATCGGCAAACGCGCCGCGGAAGGTGGCGGCCTTGGCGGTGGCCTGATGGCGATCGGCAAGAGCAAAGCCAAGATCTATGTCGAGGCCGATACCGGCGTGAACTTTTCCGACGTTGCCGGCGTGGACGAAGCCAAGGACGAACTGCGCGAGGTCGTCGACTTCCTGAAAAGTCCGACTGATTACGGCCGGCTCGGCGGACGCATGCCCAAGGGCGTGTTGCTGGTCGGTCCGCCGGGTACCGGCAAGACCCTGCTGGCCAAGGCCGTCGCCGGTGAAGCCAAGGTGCCATTCTTCTCGATATCCGGTTCGGAGTTCGTCGAAATGTTCGTCGGTGTCGGCGCTGCGCGGGTACGCGACCTGTTTCAGCAGGCGCACCAGAAAGCTCCGGCGATCATCTTTATCGACGAACTCGACGCGCTGGGCCGCGCCCGCGGCATCGGGCCCTTTGCAGGCGGGCACGACGAAAAGGAGCAGACGCTCAACCAGTTGTTGGTCGAACTCGACGGCTTCGATTCGCGCTCGGGCCTCGTCATTCTCGCCGCGACCAACCGGCCGGAAATCCTCGATCCGGCGCTGCTGCGCGCGGGCCGCTTCGATCGCCAGGTGCTGGTCGACCGCCCCGACAAGAAAGGCCGAGTGGAAATTATCAAGGTGCATATGAAAAAAGTGCAGCTTGATCCAGGCGTCGATGTCGAGGCGGTGGCCGCGCTCACGCCGGGATTCACCGGTGCGGATCTCGCCAATCTTGTCAACGAAGCCGCGTTGCTCGCAACACGCCGCGGCGCCAGCGCGGTCGCGATGACCGACTTCAACAATGCCGTCGAGCGCATGGTAGCGGGATTGGAAAAGCGAAACCGGCTTCTCAATCCGAAGGAGCGCGAAATCGTCGCCTATCATGAAATGGGACATGCCTTGATCGCGCTGTCGCTGCCCGGCGTCGACACCGTGCACAAGGTATCGATCATTCCCAGGGGCGTCGGCGCGCTCGGCTACACCATCCAGCGTCCGATCGAAGACCGTTTCCTGATGACCAAAGAGGAGCTGGAAAACAAGATGGCGGTACTGCTTGGCGGACGCGCGGCGGAATGGATAGTGTTCAATCATCTGTCCACCGGCGCCGCCGACGACCTGCGCCGCGTCACCGACATCGCGCGCAGCATGGTGACGCGCTACGGCATGTCGGAAAAACTCGGCAGCGTCGCCTATGAGCGCGACCCCGGCAATTTCCTCGCGGGCGCCGACCGGCCCTACCCGGTGCGCGAGCGCGAATATGCCGACGAGACCGCCGCTGCCGTCGACGAAGAGGTCCGCGCCATCGTCGACGGTGTATTCGAACGCGCGCAGGGCATCTTGAAAGCCCGCCGCGCAATATTGGATCGGGCGGCGAAAAAGCTGCTACAGAAAGAGACCCTGGAGCAGAGCGATCTCGAGGCGTTGATACGCGAGACGCCGAAAGAGGCGCTGCGGGCCGTTTAAGGCTTATGCGATATCGCGCAGCGCCGCCTCGACGACTTTGCGCTGCTCGACCGTCAGCGCCGCCTGCGGCGGGACCGGGTCGCCGACCGCGTAACCCTGAATGGCGAGCCCGGCCTTGATGCAGGCGGCGAGGTTGAAGCGCGCAAAGGCTTCATTGATTTGCCACAGCTTGCGTTGCAGTACCATCGCGTCATCCCAGCGCGCCGCCCTGCAGAGATTGTAGAGCTCGACGCTTTGCCGCGGGATGATGCAGGCAGGGCCCGCCATCCACCCCAATCCACCGATCAGCATCACCGCCGTCGGAATATGGGCGGAGGCGGAGAAGACTTTGATGCTGTCGCCGCAACGGTTCATGATCGACAACAGCCGGCCGGTATTGGCGGAGGCATCCTTGATGTAGCCGATGCGCGGATGGGTCGCGAGCCGCGCGATTACGTCGAGCGTCAGATCGGATCGCTGGAATTGCGGATTGGTGTAGATCACGACGGGAATGTCGACGGCGTCGGCAATGGCGCGGAAATAGGATTCGACCTGTGCATCGGCGACCGGGAAATACGCCTCCATGATCGCGAGAATGCCGTCGGCGCCGCGCTTTTGATACGCTCTTGCCTGCGCCACCGCGTCCGCCGTCGACGTCGAGGCAACACCGGCAACCACCGGCACGCGTCCGTCAGCGGCCTCGATTGTGGCCTGCACCACGGTCGCGCGCTGCGCCTGGTTGAGATAGGCGAACTCGCCGGTTGATCCCAGCGGCGTCAACCCATGCACGCCCGCCTTGACGAGGTCGTCGCACAACCGGCCCAGCACCTCGGTGCGAATTTCGCCGGAAGCATCGACCGGTGACACCAGATAGGGAAAGACGCCGTGGAAATCGGCCATGGAGGGAAAATGCCTCAAGCGGAAAGTCGTTACTGCCATGGCTATCCGGAATGCCGGTGCAAGGCAACGCTTCGCAAACATCACGCCGGGTTTGCCTTTACTTGCGTGCCTTGATGCAGGTATCGATCGCGGCAGCGCACCGCTCCCGATACGACAATCATCACCGCGAGCATTGGCCGAAATGGCGCGCCAAGGATGCTGCCTCAATCAGCTTCACACGCGCTTCTATGCCAGCCGCTACTACGTGATGGTCATGCCGCCGCGTCACCAATCGTGAAACAGGCGTGAGCGGCCCGCAGAATGACCAAAAGATGTCCACAGATGTCCACAGGTTCTAACGATTTAACTCACGATTATTTCACGACTTTCTTTCCAATCTCGCCGCATCGATCAGCATCGATCTAGCGAGAGCAGTTCTGATGGTTGTGCAGAAGGTCGCCGACGCATCCTCGTTCCGAACTTCAGAACTCGATACGCGCGACTCTGCTTACGCCGCAACAACGCCGGGCTTTCGTCACTTCCTCGGCACGCCGGCTCCTTCGCAGCGCTTCCGCGCCTTCGGCGTCGATCCGCTCGGTTCGCCGTCGCACCATGCAAAGCTCCGCGGGCTGATGCATCGCCTGTCGCGGCGAATGGATGCTGCAATCAAATGGCCGCCACACCAGGTTCGATCGGCGGAACACTGGGAAAATCCCTTTATCCCCTCGGGCTACACCTATCTGCTGCAGTTCATTGCGCACGACCTCGTGCATTCGGCGATCCCGCTTTCGGTCGCGGGCGGGCTCGGCGGAGGAACCGCGAACGCACGCCGCACGCCGCTTCGGCTGGAGACGCTGTACGGCAGCGGTCCTGTCGGATCGCCGCACATCTACGCGCTCGATGCGCCGAATGACGACCGCCGTACCAAGCTGCGGCTCGGGCGAATGCGCTGGAAAGAGAACGAGCCGGCGGCCGGCTGCCCATTCCGCGACATCGCGCGGACCCCGGCCGAGAACGTGACAGGTATCGACCGCAGCATTGCAGGTGTCCGTGTTGCCCTCACCGAGGCGCTGGTCGCCGATCCGCGCAATGACGACCATGCCGTGATGTCACAGCTCACCGCGCTGTTCGCGCTGCTGCACAATGGGCTCATCGATATCATTCGCCGCCATGAAGGCAACGCGGGACCAAACGGTCAGTTCGGCGCCGCCTACAAGCGCTTCCTGTGCGCCCGCGAGTCGCTGATCGCGATCTATCACAATATCCTGCGCAAGGACCTGATGCGGCGGGTGATCCATCCGGCGATCTACGCCGTCTATGACGGACCGAGCCCCGATTTCATCGATCGCCCCCATTCCGCGACAGGCTTTCCGGCCGGCGACTGGGAAATTCCGTTCGAGTTCTCGCACGGCGCATTCCGCTTCGGTCACGCCATGGTACGACCCGAATACCAGATCAATGACCTGTCTCTCCACGACCTCAACAACACGCTCGAAAAAAGCTCGGTAAACGACCCCGCAAATATGCCGCTCGACGAGACGTGGATGGTGCAATGGTCGCGTTTTTTCGAGATCAACGGGTCGACGCCGAATTTCAGCCGCCGCATTGGACCACATCTCAGCGACGGGCTGGGCAATGACCAGATCTTTCCGGCGTTCGACGAAACGGGACGGGTCGGCCTGCTCTATCGCGACCTGCTCGGCGCCGGCCTCGCCGGCATGTGGTCGGTTGACGCGCTGATTGCCGAGATCGGCAGCAGACGACCGCGTTTCGTCGCCATGTCGCGCCTGCTTGCCGACCGCGACTATCGTGCCGATCAACTTCGCAAATGGCTGGCGGCCGCGCCCGCGTATGGCGCGTTGACGGCCGAGGACATCGAAACCCTTTCGAACGAGCCGCCGCTGCCCTTCTTCATCCTGTTCGAAGCGATGCGGCAACCGCAGGCGGAGGGCCTGCACCTCGGCCCGCTCGGCTCAATCATCGTCTCGGAAGTCGTTTTTGGCGCGCTCGCCGGCGACCCGCGTTGCGCGGACGGCGGCTCCCTTGCCGGGCAACTGGCGGCAATTTCCCGCGAATTTTATCCGGCAAACGTACTTCAGAATATTCCCGATATCTCAAGCATGGCGCAGCTCGTGGAATTCACCACCGAAATTGCCGAGTTGCAGCATGCCGTGCCTGCATTTTTGTGAGGCGGAATCCTCCGCTTCACGCAACCCGGAGAGTGAAGCTATGGCAATCGAAAGAATGCAAGTAACCAACCATGAGCGCTGGGGCAACCTGGTAAAGACCTGGTCCACCGGCAAGAACTATCTCGACGACGACAACGAATACCCGATCCCAACCACCGTCGACGAATTCAAGGAGCAACTCGCCAAGGCGCAGGTGTTCATGACGGTTCCGGAGCGCTTCAAGAAGGTAAAGTTCGTCGAACAGGAGATGGACACGATCGTGGTGCGCCTGCCGCCCGCCGTGATGATCGCGGATTCCGAAGAAAGCCTCAAAAAGCCGGGCGCGACCTATCCGCTTCCGCCGTTCTACAAGCGCCTGTTCAACGGCCTGGATCCGGTAATTCCGGAGAGCGACAAGTTCCGCGTCCATGCCGAACGTGTCGGCGACTACACCATCAGCTACTGTGCCTGATGATCTAGCTCCGCGTTAGGTGAGTGATGCCATCGACAGGAAGCCCTCCGCCACGCAAGCTCTGGCGCAGGGCTTCCCACCGCTCCCTCACGCTGATTGGATGCGCTTGCATGACCCAGCGCGCCGCCGCCTCGTCCGTCGGCGTCGACGATCCGACCCAGAATGAACGCAGACCGTTGACGAAGCGCTGGATTTCCTGCTGCGCCTGCATGCGCTCCCCAAGCTGGAACAGCGCAGCCGCGCGCCATGCCGGCAGGACCTTGTTGATGCCCTGCGCGCGATCGCACGCCTCGATGGTGCCTTCATAGTCTCCACAAAAGAACCGCACAGTGCCGTGATACGCCCATTCGAGATAGGACGGCGCAGGTGAGAGCGCGAGCGACCGCTCGGCGCGAGCGCGGGCATCCTCGATCGATCCGCAAATCGCCGAGTAGTGAGCGCTGGACAGCAGCGTCCATGGGTCATTGTCGTTGAGCTCACATGCCAGCTCCATGTGCGGCGCGGCTTCCGCCTCACGGAGTGCCATCACGTAGGACCAGCCGCAGCACAGATGCGCCCTGGAATCGACAGGGTCGAGTTGAACAGCGGTCTTCGCCAGTTCCAGGGTGGCCTTGGCCTTGTCGAGATCGCGAAAGATCCCGGGATGCACCAGGTGCTCGATGTTGTTCATCTGCACGAGGCTGCTGTAGCAGGGCGAGAAGCCCGGATTGTCGCGGATCGCATCGCGGAAGATGGTGACCGCCCGCCGCCAGCTTTCGGGATCGAATTTCGACATGAGATTCTGCCCGCGCAGCCAGCGGTCGTGCAGCTCGAGCGACACGTCGGGCTCGCCCGCCAGCCGCATCAGCCGCTCGGTCGACAATTGAACGTTCAGCGCGGTCGCGATCCGGCGGATGATACGCTGCTGCGTTTCGAACCAGTTGCCGAGGCCGAGCCGGAAGCTCTCGCTCCAGACGTAGATTCCGGTGGTATCGTCCCGCAGCACCATCACGATATTGATTTCGGCGCCCGCCTGGTAAGCGGTGGTTTCGATGCAGTATTGCGGCGCCGTGTCCGGCGCGGGAAGCACGACTGCCGCGGGGGGACGATCGACCACGCTCCATTCGCGGAAGCGCACGAGACAGGCGGCGAGATGCTGGGAGAATCCCTGCACCAGATGGCTGTGGTCCTCATCGACGCCGTGCATCGCAAAGGGTCGCAGCACCAGGCGCGTCTTGGCAGGCGCATTGGCCGGTGGCGACATCGGGGCCACCGGCTGAAGAACGGGCCCCCTGACCATCCTGACGGCGAATTCGTCATTCGCTGCCGAGGCCGCCCGATCGGCGGGCGCGCGCTCCAGAATGCCGAGCTTGATGTTCGCGACGAGCTCTTCGGTGGCCGATGACGGCTCCATGGCGTAGTCGCGATCCAAAAGATCCCATAGCGCCTTGTAGATGCGCAACGCACCGGCGACATCGCCTTCTTCCGCATGCGCCCGCATCAGATAGCGGCAGGCATATTCATGGGTCGGATCAAGATTGACGATCGCGGCCGCGATCCTCTTTTTGGCGTCCGTGGCAACGCTTGCGGAGGTCAAACCTTCGTCGAGATTTCGCATCAACCGTTCGTGGATGGTCTGCCGCTTGGCCAGCACCCAGACCCGGAACGACGGGTCGAGATCGTCCATTCCTTCGAGCAACCGCCCGTCGAGCTGCGGCGTATCGAGCAGCAGCGGGTGAACGCGTCCGCCTTCGGCGAGTTTAATCACGCTTTCGATGTCAACTTCGATTCGTCCGACGTCGATGCCGATCGTCAGCCGTTCCGCGACGAAGCCGTCATATCCGGCCTCCTCGAGCATCGATCGCAATTCGCGAACGACCTGGCGCAGCGAGGCGCGCGCCTTTTCCTCGTCCGATCGGCTCCAGAGCAAGCCGACCAGTCGCTCGCGGCTCTCCTGCTTCGAGTCCAATAACGCCAGATAACTCAGAACCGCGCCGGCCTTGCGGGTTCGCAGTTCGATCGGCCGGCCGTTGAACCGCACGCCGAGCCGCCCGACCAGCGATACCGACAGGCGCGGGGCGCTTTCGGGCGCCACCGTGGCCTTGTCTGCTGTCATGGCGTTTGCGCTGACCGGCATGCAACGGTTTCCGGAACCGGTTGGTTAATTCCCGCCAGTCTATATCAAAGAGACACCCCCGGTATAGGTTGCGCCGCCGCCGGTTCGCGCAATCGCATCCTGCAGCCTGGCCGTGACGATTTCGGATGGCTCGAGTTGCAGGCCCGGGGCAATCACGCGAACCACCGGAACGGCGAAGCGCTGGCGCGTGAGATCGAGGCAGAACGTCTCGATTCCCAATTGTTCCAAACGCTGTACGATCAATCTAAATATGACGCTCGCTTCAGTTGCGTGAAGGGGCAGATGGGCCGCGTACTCCGCGACCGGCTGCAGCAGTCTGCACTGATCGGCATCGATCGCCGCGCGCTGCACGTGGATGCGATCCTGTGCGTTGAGCGCGTCATCGCCGCGCTCGCGGCGTTTGGTGGCGACGACGGCGTCGGCCAGTTCGAGCTGACACATTTCCAGAATCGCGGAGCGGACCGCGGCCTCGAGCGCCGGCCGCGCGGCGAGGCCGAAGGCAAAACCGGAACCGTCCGCGCGGCAGGAGGCGGCCGCGACGCAGGGCACGCCGATATCCGTCGTGATATCCAGTAGCCATGTCCGTCGCGGCACCGAAGCGCCGTGCCGGAGCTGCCGCAACAAGGCTTCCGCCGCGATGCCGGCTTCATGTTGCACCGGAATCGATCGGGCCAACTGACCGCCCCGCCACCACAGGCCGGCCGCATCGCGCTCGATCAATTCCAACAGGCCGTGCAATGCTGCGGCGTCCCGTGACGGACCGGCGGCCGATCCGATGCTCAGGGGGGATGGCGGCGCGAAGTCGCGTTGCGCCGGCGGACGCCGCAGGCAGATGTCCGCCGGAAGCCACACCTCGCCGCCGTCGGCCAGTCTCGTCGCGCGACACCAGGAAAGCGCTCGCTCCGGTTGTACGCGGCGTTCCGAAAGGGCGGCGACCAGCTCAAGCGCCTTCGGACCGAGTTTTTCGGCCCAGTCGTCGACGCCGGGTTTGAGCAACAGGTCTGTTCCGGTCTGCAATTGAGAGAGATACTCGATCCCCTCGCCGATGCAGCCCTGAAACGCGTGCTGCAACGTCAGACCGACGCCGGAAACGCCGACCATCGGGCTTCCGTCATGCAAGGGATCGGCAAGCGCTGGATCGAATTGCGCACCAAAGCTGATCAGGCTGGGCGCATCGGGTGAGGCCAGTTCGAACACCCGCGCAAACCGGGACGCAGCGATAAGCAAATGGGCGCGATTCGCGGTCTCCGAATCAATCCGGTTGCCGGATTCCGAGGCATATTCCAGCGCCTGCAGGATACGTCTGGCATCGTGATCGCCGGCCGCGTCCACTTCGTTGCCAAGAAGCAACGATGCCGCGCGTGCAAACAATTCTTGCATCGAATTTTCGGTGCCGCTCACGGTGACCTCACGACTCTGCGCGCAGACTCCGGTCGTGAGGCCAGCCCGCCCTCACCCTGGAGGAACTTATGCTCGCGAAAGCCCTAGTCATAGCCATGGCAGCAGACATTGCTCGATCAGATTATGCCAAGCCGACCTTGATTCGTAGCCGCAGCCGCGAGTGGCTGATCGCTTGCCGCTGGGGACCGGAGGGCGAATTTCTTTCGATTGCGACGGCCGGCCCGATCACGGAGCCTCTCGCACTGGTTGCACCGCAGGCGATTGCGCCGATCCACAGCCTGGTCGGCGTGCTGGTCTCGGAATCGGAAACGCAATCCACCAGCACGTTCCTGTTGGTCCGCCAATTGCCCGGTGCGATCGAGCTTGCCGGCACGTTTTTCCCAGCCGATGGATATGTGTTGCTGCAGGATCATGGCGATATCCATCTCGTCTGCAAAGCGCGTTACTCGCACAGTTGCGGCTGGCTCGACGGCAAGGAGATCCGCAAGGATATCCCCGATCCTGCACCCTATTCGGCTGAAGCAATGTCCTGGCATATCGAAGCGACGCGCCGTGACTGGATCGGCGAATTCATTCCCGGCACCAGGCCTCCGGAGCGGCTTGCGATTCGCGCGACCGGCTGACGCCTGCGAGGGGATTACCGCGGGCAAACGGGGGCGGCATGAGATTGCGGCTCGCCTTCCTGCGGAAGACCATCCTCGCCACCGAAACCTCGCCGCTTATCACGGTCGAAAGTATCCAGCCGCGCGACCGTGGCCTTCGCCGCTGGAGCTCGATCGGCGATGCTTTGAACGAGCTTCGCGATGCTAAGCCGCACACGCGGATCGGTCGTACGCGCATAGGCCTTGAGAGCGCGCAAGGCGTCCGGCTCGGCGAGCAAGCGAACCAGCGAATTCAAGCCGGGAGATTCAGCCCCGGAAGCTTCGAACAACTCGCCAACTGAAACGCCCAGCACGGAAGCAATTCGCGACAGCCGGCCGGCGCCGATCCGGTCGGCGCCCCGCTCGTATTTCTGTACCTGTTGGAAGGTAACACCGATCCGTTCCGCGAGCATGGCTTGGCTTATGCCGCGGTTGACCCGAAACATGCGGATCCTGGCGCCCACCATCGCATCGAGCGGGTCAGATTTCCTCGTCGCCATGGGTCGGCTCCCAACTGTTCAAGCTGGGAAACCCTAGCACAACCTCAGGGAGCTGCAGACGCTAATTTGCGATCCCCGGGAGCAATTTTACCCGCTGCTCGTCGCTAACATGCTCAATCGTCAACCGACCTTTCGTGTCGATCGCCGCTTTCATGGCCGGCGGGTGACCGGTTTCGAGAAAATGCTGCAGGACGGCACGGCTCTCATCCGAGAGCGCAAACAGCCCGCGCATCAATTCAAAGAACCCCGGCTCTTCCGCTACATAGAGCAATTCTCGCAGCTCCGCGCCGGTATAGTTCCCCAATGCCGTTACAAGCCATTCGGTTTGGTCATTCGGATCGCTCTCAGGCACGCGATTCAGATAGTAGACAACCGATTCCGCACTCATTTCCATCCCCCGGTAACCGCGATAGCTCACAGGCCCCCCGTTGCGGACGGCTTGCTGGCAGCTAACTCCCGATCCTAACACTGCGGGGGCCTTCGTGATTTCAGCGTGATCGCAAGCGCGACGGCGTCCGAAATTCAGCTCCGCAGCCGCCAGTGGTCAGGAGTGTGCCGAACTGGCGCAGCCGGGCGCAGTCTGGCGCAATATTCTTCCGTCGCCGGTAGGCGAACCCCGCGGCTTCTGCTGCCGGCTCACCGCTGAGGTCAGAAGGCCTTCGCGATGGCGCGCTGGGCGTCCTGCTGAATCGTCTTGAGATGGTTCTGGTCCCGGAAGCTCTCGGCGTAGATCTTGTAGACGTCTTCGGTGCCGGACGGCCGCGCGGCAAACCATCCCGCCTCGGACTCGACCTTGATGCCGCCGAAGGACTGATCGTTGCCCGGCGCCCGGATCCGGATCGCGCTGACCGGTTCACCGGCAAGCTGGCGCATATCGAGTTGCTCCGGCCCGAGCGCCTTTAGTGCGCTCTTCTGTTTCGGCGTTGCCGGTACGTCGATTCGCTCGTAATAGGGCACGCCGAGTTCGGCGGTCAGGCCGGCAAACAACTGACTTGGATCGCGGCCGGTGCGGCCGAGGATTTCGGCGGCGAGCAGCCCCATCACGACGCCGTCCTTGTCGGTCGTCCACACCGAGCCGTCGCGCTTGAGGAACGATGCGCCGGCGCTTTCCTCGCCGGCGAAGCCGAACGCACCGGTGCCGAGGCCTTCGACGAACCATTTGAAGCCGACCGGGGTTTCCACCAGCTTGCGATTCAACTTCCTTGCGACGCGATCGATGATCGAACTGGAGACAATGGTCTTGCCGATCGCGGCCTCCCTGCTCCATTGCGGCCGATGCTCGAACAGATAGGCGATCGCAGCCGCGAGAAAATGATTTGGATTCATCAGGCCACCCGTGCGCGTCACGATGCCGTGCCGATCGGCGTCGGTATCGTTGGCAAAGGCGACATCGAACCTGTCGCGCATCGCAATCAGGCTTGCCATCGCAAATGGCGAGGAACAATCCATCCGGATTTTTCCATCCCAGTCCGCCGTCATGAAACGGAACGTCGGGTCGACGGCAGCGTTCACAACAGTCGCGCTGATTCCGTAGTGCTCGATCAGCGGCTGCCAGTAGTGAACGGCGGCGCCGCCCAGTGGATCGATCCCGATTTTCACGCCCGATGATTTGATCAGCGCCATGTCCACGGCATTGCCGAGATCGGCGACATAGGGACGGATGTAGTCGTACAGATGTGTCGAGGGTGCCTTGCGGGCGCGCTCGTACGGCATTCGCGCCACGCCCTTCATGTCCGCTTCGATATAGGCGTTGGCGGCCTTTTCGACCTTTCCCGTTACATCGGTATCGGCGGGGCCGCCATGCGGCGGGTTGTATTTGTACCCGCCATCCTCCGGCGGATTGTGCGAAGGTGAGATGACGACGCCATCGGCGAGCCCGCTCGTTCGGCCCTTGTTGTAGCTCAAGATCGCATGCGAGATGACGGGCGTCGGCGTATAGCCGCTGCGCTCGTCGATCATGATCTCGACGCCGTTCGCGGCAAATACTTCCACCGCGCTCGCCAACGCCGGCTCGGCGAGCGCGTGCGTATCGATGCCGAGGAACAGCGGGCCGGTGAGCCCGGTTTCGCGGCGGTGATCGCAGATCGCCTGCGTCGTCGCCAGGATATGATTTTCGTTGAACGAATTCTTCAGCGACGTCCCGCGATGACCCGAGGTTCCGAAGGCAACGCGCTGGGTGGAATCGGACGGATCCGGTTTCGACGCAAAATAAGCCGTTACCAATTGCGGCACGTTGACGAGGGAGGCGGGGTCGACCGGCTTGCCGGCAGCGGGATTGGGGGCAGTCACATGACCTCACGGAATGGGTGATTTGGCCGCACTATACTTAGAAGCGATGGCGTGAGCAAAATTGAGCATTACGCCTGCAACGCAAGGCGATGCGGCCGCTTCTAGTAAACGCCGCGCTGGTGAGCCGGTTTCCTGTCGCCATGCGCGAAATACGGATTTAAATTCCGCCTCGGCCCATGCGAACCTGAATGGGAGCGCGCGGACGTGTTTGTTCTGCGGACGGCTATGTGATTTGGAGTGAAATCTAGTTTGAACAACGACCGCTTCGCGGAGACGCGAGCCTGTGCCTGAAGAACGCCAGGATCTCGTCGCGTGCCGCGATCGTCGGCTGGCCGGCCTCATCGATCAGGTGCGCGGTGACAACGCTATGCGGGGTCGTGACGTGGCGCTCGAAGAACGGCGCAAGATCGGTATTCGCCGCGCTGTCTGGAAGCACCCGTCCGATGAAACGATCACCGAGCGCTTCCGCATAGGCTGCGAAGCGTTGCGCCATGCAGAACTTGTCGCCCTCGAAGCGATAGGCCAATACCGTCAAATCTTCCCGCTCGAGCCGTTCGCGGACGCACCTGACTTCGTCGGGCGCGATTTCAATGCCTGCCGGATTGTTCAGCGGCAGCGACGGCTGCGACAGCACCGGCGCCAGCACCGATCGCTCAAGCATCATGGTCAGCGCAAAGTTTCCCGTAAAACACATCCCGATGGCGCCGACGCCGGGACCGCCGCACTCGCCATGTGCAAATCTCGCCAGCGACCGGAGCCACTTTGTCACCGGACTGGATTCGTTTGAAGCAAGCGCGCGAAACTCGGCGCTCACGCAGGCGCGCTGAAAGACAGCGGCGCCCTCCTCCGCGCCCGGAACGGCGCCATCCCGCCCGAACAGCGACGGCATATAGACGGTGAAGCCGGCGTCGCGCACCCAGCGCGCAAACCGCGCGACATGCGGGCTGATGCCCGGCATCTCCGTCATCACGATGACGGCGGGCCCTGTGCCGGCCACGTAGACGACCTTGGTAGTGCCGTCGAGCGCGATGTCGCGACGCATAAAATCATCGAGCGGATCGTCCTGCTTCATGGACCGTTTCGGCATCGGCGCTATTCCTCCCGGGCGGCATTTTTCACGGGCATCGTTGCGATTTAACGGTCGGTCGGCTAGTGTCAAAAATGACATTTATCGGGCATTTTTTGACATGACCAAAATCGCTATTGTCGAGATCGAGGGATGCATGGCATCGAGCGCGGCCATCACCCACGACGTCATCGCAACCGCCAACCGGATCAGCGCTGCAAAGCGCGCTCCTCCGCCATTCAAGGTTACGACGGTGCGTTTCGGATCCCGCCGAAGCGACGCCAATCTGCGCGGGATCGAACTCCTCATCGTCCCCGGCCTTGGAACGGCATCGGCAGACGAACTGGATAGAAAGTTGAAGAGCCCAGCGTGCCGGCGCGCAGGCGACATGCTCACCCGCGCGTTCAGCAACGGTGCCATGCTCGCCGCGTCCTGCGCGAGCACCTTCCTGTTGGCAGAGACGGGCCTGCTAGACGGCCGGCGGGCGACCACGACATGGTGGCTCGCGCCGCTGTTTCGGCAGCGCTATCCGAGAGTCGAACTACTGACAGAGCAGATGGTCGTCGCCGATTGGCCGATCGCAACCGCTGGCGCGGCGATGGCGCAAATGGACCTGATGCTTGCGGTCGTCGGCCGGTTCGCCGGACCAGGCTTGGCGAAAGCCTGCGCCAACTATCTCCTGCTGGATGAGCGGCGCTCCCAGGCGCCATTCATGGCGATCACATATCTGGCGGGCCAGGACCCCAGGATGGCCAAGGCCGAGAAATGGGTGCGCGACAACATCGCGCGTGACTTTGCGATCGAGGAGCTCGCCGAAGCCGTCGCACTGGCGCCACGGACATTTGCCCGGCGCATTGCTGCGACCTGCGGCGTCTCACCGATTCAGTTCGTGCAGAGGATCAGGCTGGAGACCGCGCGATTCCTGCTCGAAACCACGCGCCTGTCGGTTGACGAGATCGCGCGACGCGTAGGATATGCGGAGCCTTCCACGCTGCGCCGGCTGATCCGGCGCGACACGAAACATTCGCCCGGACATTTCCGTCCCGCGGCTTGAGTGTTTCCGTTGTTAGCGATGCCTTAGACGGATCGGACCCCACTCACTTCACCCAGCCTCGATGCACTCTTGCATGATCCGGTCGATCTCGGCGATCGAGAGAACCCCGATCTCGGCAATGAACACGATCCGTGCCCGCGGCACTTCGGGCGCGAGCGCCCCGCCGGGTGCCAACGTCGCGCGCCCGCCGGCGAGCTGAAACACCATCAACCGTCCGGGCTGCTCCACCGTCTCGAACAAGCCCTTCGCCCGGGCGAGCTTCGGCGCGAGCCGACCGATCGCTTGCTGCAACCGGGGAAGCGACACCGGCCGTTCCGACGTCCAGCTCAGCGTCTCGAACCGGTCAGCCGCCGGCCGTTGCGGCCTTATCTCGCGCGGCGCCGGCACGCGGTCCACGTCCGCGGGGAACAGCAGCGCTGCGGGGACTTCGCCATGCAGAGCATCGACCACCACCGCGGCCGGACGCAGCGCCCGGACAGCGTCGCGGAGCTGTGCGCGACCGGCCGCGTTCACCAGGTCCACCTTGCTGAACGCCACCACATCGGCCGTCCGGAGCTGCGAGCGCAGCAACGCGTCGTTCAACGTCTCTGCCGTTGTCGTCGCGTCCACCACGCACAGCACCGTTTCCAGCGGCGCCTCCCGCCAGATCAGGGGATCCATCAGGTTGCGCACAATATCCGAGGGATCGGCGATCCCGCTGGTTTCGATCACGATGAATTCGGGCCGCGGATCGCGTCGCAGCAGGGCGGCGAGCGTGCGCAGCAGATCGCCTTCCAGCGAGCAACAGATGCAGCCATTGCTCAGGCTGACCACCCCATCGCTGGCGCCCGCGATCAGCTCCGCATCGATGTTGATCGCGCCGAAATCGTTGACCACGGCAGCGATCCGCCGCCCCTCCGCATGCGCCAGCAGGTGGTTCACGACCGTGGTCTTGCCCGCGCCGAGGAAGCCGGTCACCAGCAGGATCGGGACTGGCACAATCGGCCCCCTACATCAGACTTGAACGACGGGCCGGCGCACCGGCCGGCCGGGCCTCGCCGCCACATCCAGCACGCCATCTGATATCAGCGCCTGGCCGCTGACCACCAGATGCCGTACGCCCTCTGACGGACGGTTCATCGCCGAGAAAGTTGCCCGGTCGGTCAGCGCCTCGAAATCGAACACGACAATGTCGGCATCCGCGCCCGGCTGCAGCTTTCCCTTGGCGCGCATGGCGGGCGTGCTGCGGGAAAGGATCTCCGCCGGGATCAGGGCGCATTTGCGGACGCCTTCCAGCAGCGATACCGCCTTGCGCTCACGGACCCACTCGCGGATGAAACGGGTGAAGCAACCCGCCGAACGCGGATGCGAGGTGGCGTCATCAGGCAGGGGCCAGGCGTCGCCGGAGTAAACGCTGCCGTCCGACAGCGTCCAGGGCATCGCGTCGGACGCAATCGCGCCGCCGGGATACAGCACCGAGATGTCCAGGAGGTCGCGGTGATGCGGATTGTTCTCTGTATCCAGGATATGCCACAGCACCAGCGTGGAGGGCTCCTCCGCCTGTGCCGCCAATAGCTCCTTTCGGTCGCGGAAGCGCCGCCCGTCGGTCACCCGCTGCACGGAATCATAGCCAGTGCCATTGCGCGCCTCGAACTCGGGGTCGCTGAAGAACGCCGCCGCCAGCACCGTCGAACCGGTGCCGTAGGGATAGGCTTCCACCGTGATCGGCAGGCCCTGCGCCTGCGCCTTGGCCACCAGCGCGGCGCAACGCTCCACGTCCGTCTTGCTGGAAGAGTTGAAGTGGCAGATGTGCATGTGCGCGCCGGTGGCGCCGGCATAGCCGATCAAGCGGATATAGGCCTCGGCGGCGCTTTCCGGGTCGATCCGGGACATGTAGGCGACGTGGGTGAAGGTCGCCACATCATGGGCCGCCGCCAGTTGGCACACCGCGGTCAGCTCCTGCACCCCGGCGCCCGGGGCATAGGCGTTGAGGATGCCGATGCCGATGCCGCCCTCGTTCAGTCCGTTTGCAAGGCGGTCGAGGATGCCGGCCACCTCGGCGTCGCTGGCCACGTTGTCGATCCAGCGGCGATCGCGCATGGCATTGCCGAACGCCTCCAGTGAGCTTTCCGCGTTGGAGCCGGTCATCGCGCCGATGCGCGCGAAGGCCCAGTTGGCAGCGGCTCCGTAGTTCAGCACGCGTCCATGAGTGGCCTGGCGCCGATACCAGGATGCGACCGGCAATACTCCCGCCTCGAGGTCGAGCGTCGTCGTCACCCCGTCGAACGCCTGCATGCGGTCGGCAGGGATCGACTGGCCGTGGGCGTGCAGGTCGATGAAGCCGGGAGCCACCACCAGCCCGGTCGCGTCGATCACCCGTTCGGCGCTCCCAAGCCCGGTGCCGACAGCAGAGATCTGGCCATCCAGCACCGCCACATCGCCAATGGCGTCCATCCCGCTTGCCGGATCCACCACCCGGCCGCCACTGATCACCAAGCCATCCATATCGCCACTCCTCAACGCAAGAACTTCAGGTCCGGCAAGGCTGGCAGCAGCTCCGCAGGCACGTAGACCGAACCGTCTCGACTCCAATAGAGGCAGATTTTCGGACCGACGACCACCTCCGCCGACGCTGACGCATTATGCGCCGAGCCTTCCACACTGCGCCCGGCTGATCCGGCGCGATACGAAACATTCGCCGCGCCGTTTCCGTCCGGCGGCGTGAGTTGCTCGGATGTCTTGTGCAGGCATCAATGGCGAACCAGCTAAAGACGCCCGTTGAGTGTACGCGCCGAAGCGCTGCGCTCCAGCGTCCCATACTTTCGAACGCGGCCTGACTGTCGTAACTACCGAACAATCGTGCCCCCTGCGGGACCAGTAGGAATCTTCCGGTCGAGGTGTCATAGACATGCTCGGTCACCTGCGCCGTGATCCTGGCCGGGCAGATCGGATTGGATGTCTGTGAGGGGCCACGGCCTGGAATTACAAGCCCTCGCTCTTGCATGATGGTTGTGGCTGATGCGTCGCGTTTACCTTGTTCTCGGCTTTATCTTCATCGCCCTCGGTTTTGTCGGCGCATTCTTGCCGGTGCTCCCGACGACGCCATTCCTCATTCTCGCCACGACCTGCTTCGCACGATCGTCTCCGCGGCTCGAAAACTGGCTTCTCTCCCATCCTCGCTTCGGGCCGACGCTGCGTGCGTGGCGGGAGCGCGGCGCGATTCCTCTGAGAGCCAAACTGCTGGCCCTTGCTGGCATAAGCGCCGGATTCCTGCTGTTCTGGATCGGAAGCGCGCCGGGCCCGATCCTGATGGCAAGCGTCGGCACACTCATGCTTGTGGGTCTGGTCTACGTCTTCACCAGACCGTCGGCTTGACGGCACCGTGCATCGTGCTGCTCGGCCATCGGAAGCACGAAGGCAGCCAGTGAACCAGGATGGAACCCTTCGGAACCGTTCGCGCAGGACGGCTGGCCTTGGAAAAATCGAGAGGCCATCGTGCTTGCCGATCCGCCGGACTTCCGCGAGGATGTCGAAAGCATTGGTCGGCAAACGAACCCGGAACTGGTCCTGGAGACGATGAGAGGCGGATGAAGACATCCACCTCACCGCACAGAGTCCCGACCACGAAGCTTTATGTCTTCCCGGCACCAGCTCGCTCTTGCACGAGGTGACACCATGCCCTCACCTGTTTCGCAAACCTTGATCGACGCTGCGAACACCTACGAGGCGCTGTTCGTTCCGGCACTCTTTCAGCAATGGGCGCCGATGGTGGCAGATGCCGCCAAAATCGAAAGCGGCGATCGCGTTCTGGACATTGCTTGCGGCACCGGAGTTCTGGCGCGCGAGGCGGCAAGGCGGACCGGGCGATCCGATCGGGTCGCCGCGCTCGATCCAAACGCAGGAATGCTGGCGGTGGCGCGAAGCCTCGCGCCCGGCATCGACTGGCAGGATGGAGCGGCTGAGGCGCTGCCGTTTCCGGACCGCTCGTTTGATGTCGTTGTGTGTCAATTCGGCCTGATGTTCTTTTCGGATCGCGACAAGGCCGTCCGGGAGATGCTGCGCGTGATGGTCCCTGGCGGCAGGTGCGCGGTCGCAGTTTGGGATGCCATCGAGAACGCCCCCGCATTCGCTGCCCTCGTGGGCCTGCTGGACCACGTCGCCGGGAGGCCCGCCGGTGATGCGCTTCGCGCGCCGTTTGCGCTCGGCGAGAGGCAGGTGCTCGCCACGTTGTTCAAGGGCGCCGGGGCCAACTCGATAAATCTTACGACGTGTAAAGGCGCGGCGCGGTTCTCCAACATGCGCGAGTTTGTAGAGGCGGAACTCAGGGGATGGCTACCCGTCATGGGAGTTGTGCTGCCGGAGCCGCAGATCGATCGGATCCTGGCGGAGGCGGAAACAATCCTCGCTCGCTATGTCACTGCCGATGGACTTGCGTTCGACATATCGGCGCATCTCGCAACCTGCAGACGACCTTAGGTCGCGAAGGATCGCGATACTGCTTCGGCACCAGGAGAAATCCCGAAGGAGCGGATCATGTCAGTCCAACTCAAGCCTCGTACAAGCGACGTAAACGGCAGGCTTTGCCGACTCGATCGGCCGACGCCCCACTACTTCTTTTTTGGTGTCAGCCAGTCTTCGTCTTCCAGACCCGGCGCTCGCTTCTGCTGTTCCAGGATTTTCTTATGCTCCTCGGGGATGACCTGACTGCGGGATGCCTCGTTCAGCGTCTGCGGGAACCAGGTCGCAATGCCGGGGAAGGCGATCATCAGCCCAACGCAGATCACCTGCAGGATCATGAACTGGAACATGCCGGCGTAAATCGTCGCGAGACTCCAGCCCTTGACCACCTGCTTGAGATAGTACGCTGACATGGCGACCGGCGGCGACAGGAAGGCGGTCTGCAGCACCACCGCAACCAATGCTGCGAACCATATGAGGTCGATGCCCATGCCCTTCACAACGGGGTAGAAGATCGGCAGGAACACCAGGATGATGGCTGGCCACTCAAACGGCCAACCCAGCAGGAAAATGAGCAACAGCACGACAATCAACATCAGGCTGGGCGGCAACTGGAGGCCGAGCATCGTCTCGGTGATCCAGTTCGCCGAGCCGAGGCGGGCGAACACCGCACCGAAAATGTTCGACGTGACCGCCAGTAGCAGGACCATGCTCGACGTCGCCATCGTCGAGATCAGCGCACGTTGCAGTCCGCCGAGCGAGAACCTGCGATATGCGATGGACAGGATCAGTGCGCCGACGCTGCCGATGCCGGCGGCCTCCGTCGGCGTCGCAAGTCCCCCGATGATCGAGCCGAGCGTCGCCGTGATGAGCCCGAGCAGGGGCAGCGTGCCGATGATCACCTCGCGCGCAATGTACCCCGCCGAGTAGATCCGCTCGTCCATTGGCACCGGCGGCCCGAGCTTGGGGTTCAGGAAGGCGCGGCCCATCAGATAGGCGATGTACATGCCGGCCAGCAGGAAGCCCGGCCCGAAGGCTGCAGCATAGAGATCGGCGACCGACACGCCGAGCACCGGCCCCATCACGATCAGCATCACCGACGGCGGAATGAGGATGCCGAGCGTGCCGCCTGCAGTGATGGTGCCCGCTGAAAGCTTGGCGTCATAACCCGCCTTCGTCATGATCGGCGAGGCCATGATGCCCAGAACGGTAACGGCTGCGCCGACGATGCCCGTTGCCATCGCGAATACGGTCGAGGTCAGGATGACGACGAGGAAGAGTGCGCCGCGCACCGGCGCAAGCAGCATCCGGAACGCCGTGAAAAGGCGCTCCATGAGCCCCGCCTGCTCGGTGATGAAGCCCATGAAGATGAACAGCGGCACGGCGGCCAGGAGCTCCTCCTTCATCAGGCCGATGGCCTGGAAGTAGGCGAGATCGAACACCGTCGCGCCCATGCCCACATAGCCGAACGCAAAGGCGAGAAACAGCAACGTGAACGAGATCGGCACGCCGATGAAGATCGCCCCAAGGAGCACCAGGAGCATGATGAGGCCGATGAGCGCTTCTGCGGTCATATCTCGACCTTCTCCTTGTGCTCGAGCTCGACGCCGGTGCGCACCATGTAGATGCTCTTGATCAACTCGGACACGCCCTGGATCAGCAGCAACAGGCAGGCGAGCGGCACGACGAACTTGAACGGCCACAGTACCGGCCGCCACGGCGTCTGATCCGACATTTCGTTGATCTGCCAGGAGTAATGAAACTCGTTCCAGCTAATAAGAAGCAGCATGATCAGGCTCGGGAAGAAGAAGACGATGTAGGAGATCGTGTCGATCAAGCCCTTCCTGCGGATGGAGAACTTGTCCCAGAAGAAATCGGTACGGATGTGAGCGCCCTTGTGCAGCGCGTAAGCGGCGCCTAGCATGAACAGCGAGCCGTAGAGCATGTAGGTTGCGTCGTAGGCCCAAATGGTCGGCGCGTTGAACAGGTAGCGCGCTGTAACCTCGTAGGCGACGGCCAGAACCAGCGGCACCGCCAGCCACGAAATGACCGTGCCGGTCCGATCCGTGAAGCCGTCGATGATCCGGATTATGGCCAGCAGCGCCGGCGACTGCCTGTCTGTTACCTCAGCCATCCCTCCCCCTATCGCCGACCGTTCGCGCCTTGCGGCGCGATGCGGGTCGGCCGCGTGCGAATGGAGGGCGGCCGAACCGGCCGCCCTCGGACGACGCCCTATTTCTCGACGGGGAAGTAGTAGTTCGCCATGAAGGAGTATGGCGGGAAATAGGACCGCTTGTACGGCACCACAGCGCTGGCATAGGCCTTCTGCGAGTCGTGCACCTTCTTGAAGAACGGGTTCCTGGCGCCCTCGGCCGCCGCGATCTCGTCCCACTTCTTGATGAAGGTCAGCAGGATCTCGGTCGGCGTGCGCAGGATCTGTACGCCGTGCTTCTGTTGCATCTCAGTCAACGCATCGGCGTTCTGGCGCTGCCACTTGGTCCACCAGACGAGGAATGTCTCGTTGGCCGCCGACTTGATGATCTCCTGGTGCTGCGGGCTGAGCTCTTTCCACACATCGCCGTTGATCACGATTTCGCCGACCGTCACGTTCTCGTGCAGGCCGGGCGAATAGTGGTACTTCCAGACGTTGTGGAAGCCGAGCTGCATGTCCTCGATGCCGCCGACCCATTCCGCACAATCGATCACGCCGCGCTGTGCGGAGGGAATGATCTCGCCGCCCGGCATGTTGACCACCGTGAAGCCGAGCGCTTGCCACACTTCGCCGGCCATGCCGGTCTGGCGGCATTTCATGCCCTTCATGTCCTCGACCGTCTGGATCGGCTTCTTGAACCAGCCGAAAGCCTGCGGCCCTGCAGGCAGGATGGGGAATACGACGACGTTGAGCTTGAGCTCCTTCTGATAGAACTCGTTGTACAGATCGAGGCCGCCGCCGTGATAGAACCAGCCCATCACGTCCATGTAGTCCATGCCGAACGTTCCGCCGGGACCCCCAGTGAACAGGATCGCGGTCTTGTTCTTGCCGGTCCAGTAGCCGGCCCAAGCATGCGCGCCGTCGAGCACCTTCTTGTGGGTCGCGTCCAGCACCTCGAAGGCCGGCACGACCTGGCCGGCGGGCATCGCCTCGATCTTCAACGTGCCGGCCGATAGCTTGTTCACCCGCTCGGCGAAGTAGGTGAAGTTATCATAGAGCGTGAGCGATGCCGGCCATGTGGCCTGCATCTTCAGCACCTTCGTCTGTGCCATGACAGCAGTAGTGGATCCGATAAACGCCGATACCATCAGGGCAGCAGCGATTGATCCCAGAAACAAGCGTTTCATGAGTCCTCTCCTCCCTTTGACGACGGGACCTTGGCGATCGTTTTCTTCGTTTTTTCTTGCCGCGCTTGGTCTCGAAACCAAGTCTGCCACCATCTCGCCAAATTGTCATCTTGCTTTCTGGCCACAGCAGGCGCCGACAGGCTGCTCGCTGCGTGGCGCGATTTTGGCGCGGGTCGCGCGCCGACGGATTTGCCGCTGCTTGTTGCACCGCGGCGATCTTCCTGCCGACGTCGGCACGCGGAGCGTGTGGCAAAAAGCTCGGCCTGCTCCATCCCCGGCATCGGAGCTGCTCCCGAATTGCCGACACAGCTCCTTTCCGTTCGGGCCTAAATTATTGGCCCGTGGAGCGTCGGTTCATTTCCTCCAGAAGCTCGCGCATTGCATCGAACTGCGTACCGAAGCCCTTCCAATCTCCGGACTTCAATCGCTCCACTGCTTGATTGTAGCGATCAAGCGCCTCCCGTGCCTGACTTGCCGGCGGGCCTGTTGCGGGCCTCTCCTCCATCGTGGTTGAAACTGCCGTAGTGCCGGGCTCCATGAACAGCGCTGACAAGGCCTCGGCGAGCGTCTCCTTCATCACCACATGTTCGCCGTAGGCCGCGATCACGCGTTTCAGCTCCGGCAGGTGTCCGTGCTCCGCTCGCAGATAGAGCGGCGTTACATAAAGGATCGAGTTCTCGATCGGGATCACAAGCAAGTTCGCACCGCGTATCACCCGCGATCCCATCTGATTCCACAGAGTGATTTGTTGCGATATCTCGGTACTCTGATTGATCCGCGCTTCGATCTGGAATGGTCCATAGACGAGCTTCTCCTTGGGAAACTCGTAGACGATTAGCTTGCCGTAGTCGGGCGCGTCGCAGCGCGCGGCGAGCCACGCGATCATGTTGTCGCGGCGGCTGGGCACCATCGGAAGCATGAGGAAGAACTCAGCCTGCGGCTCGCCGGGCAGCCGCATGATGATGTAGTAAGGCGCCATCATTGCGGTGCCGCCGCCACCCGGCTGGCGCGGGAACTGCCATAGATCCTCGCGGTTATAGAAAACGTCGGCCGCCTCCATGTGGTAAGTCTGATAGAGCCGCGCCTGGATCAGGAACAGATCCTCCGGATAGCGAATGTGCTTCTGCAAGTCTGACGGCATGGCCGCGAACGGCTTGAACAAGCTCGGAAAGATGCGCTGGAAGGTTGCGGCGATCGGGTCGGCGGTATCCATCAGATAAAAGTCGACGGTTCCGTTATAGGCATCGATGATAACCTTCACTGAATTGCGAATGTAGTTGAGGCGCAGCCCTTGCGCTGGCTGTGCATAGGGGAAATAGGAACTCATCGTATAGGCGTCCTGCATCCAGAACATCCGCCCATCACTGATGACCAGATAAGGATCGTGATCGAG
Source organism: Bradyrhizobium valentinum (assembly GCF_001440405.1). GTDB lineage: Bacteria > Pseudomonadota > Alphaproteobacteria > Rhizobiales > Xanthobacteraceae > Bradyrhizobium > Bradyrhizobium valentinum. The sequence goes on along the minus strand of NZ_LLXX01000223.1, from coordinate 7,945 downwards.
CCTGAGGAAGGGAGCGATCGTTCCTACCCGTTGCTGGATATTGCGGCGGATCATGATCCGGCTGTCGGCGGTGATGTAGTTTGAGAGCACCAGGTTCGGGTCGTTGAAGTAATAAGCAAACAGGCCTCTCCACACCATCGCTCCGATCGGAACGCCACCGGTGCCATCATAGGCCGCGTAGACATTGTCCTTTCCCTTTGGATAGTCGAACTCGGGTGTGCTCCCTTTGACAATGACGTAGCTGTCGTGCTCCTCGCCGTAGTAGATGCGCGGTTCATGGATCTGGGGGCCTCCGTCGGCAACAGGAGGTATGTCGCGCAAATAAAGGAATGGCAGCCCTTCGGCGCTCTTGCGAGTGACCGGGCTCATCACCGCGCCGGTGCCGTGGGTAAACAGCACATGGCGGTTGACCCATGTCTGGGCATTCGGCGGCAGCAAGGAGGGCCGCAGCTCGCGGGCCGAGATCATTACGCTTTGGTAGGAGCCATCGAGCCAATAGCGGTCAACGTCAAGATGATGGAATTTGTAGTAGGTGCGGATCTCCTGCAGTTGCGCGTAGGTATCCGACAAGGGCTGCCAGTCCCACAGCCTGATATTCTCGATTGTCGCCTTGTTGGCGTCGAGCGTCTTGAATGTAAGCTTCTGTTCGGCAGCAAACGGCTTGGCTGCGATCTGATCGAGATTGTATGCCTGCCGGGTGAGCGCGATGTTGCGCTCAATGTAGGGCTTCTCCAGCTCCAACTCGCTTGGTTTGACAAAGAACTGCCGGAACAGCACGGGAGCTATGCCGGACAGCACCAAAGAGCCGATGACGACAAGCATGACCGCGGCGGCAGGGAGCCGGTAGGTCCTCACCCGGAGGTTGGCCAACGCAGCAACCGCCGCGCTGATCGACAGAGCGATCATTAGCCACAGGCCCGGCAGCCCCACATACACATCAGTGTAGCTGGCGCCGACGACGACGCCGTTGTCGCCATAGAGCAGCAGATAACGGTCGAGGACGTACGACCAGGCCTTCACGGCGAACAGGAGAGCAAGCAACGCCGAGCCGTGAGCAATCGCAGTCGGCGACATTGATCGGTGCTGCACGTCGTATTCGATGTCGCCATGCACCCAGTAGATCGCTGCGGCGAAAAGCGCGCTCAGAACGAGCGTGAGCAGCATCCAGTTTTTGACGAGGATATAGGCCGGCAGCACGAAGAGATAGAAACCGATGTCCTTGTTGAAGAGCGGATCGTCTGCGCCGTAGGGAACGTGATAGAAAAACTGCAGGATGGCGCCCCAATTGCCCACTTCTGCCGCAGCAACCAGCAGAGCGAGAAAGCCAGCGCCGCCCGCGATGACCCGGTACCATGGCAGCCGGTCGCGCACGACCGCGAACAGGTCGGGCGGCGGCACGTTGCCCGCAAGATTCGACACAAAGGCCGCGACGGATTGCGGCGGCTGGCGCCTGGCAAAGCGCACCGCGAGCCATCCATTCAACCAAAGAACCAGCGCAGTTGCGGTCCAGACTGCAAAAAGAACGACGGCTTTGGCGCCGATTGTCGTCCAAAAAACCTGCGGATAACCGATCGCGGAAAACCACAGCCAGTCAACCAGCAAGTCGCTCGTGAGCCAGAGCAGGATCAGGCAAATCCCGACGAAGACGGCCGCAATGATGGCCCCGACCACGGCGCTTTGCCTTGGCACCTTCCGTTCGGGTCCGGTAATCCCGATCGTCATGGCTTAATGATAGCAGAAATGAAGGACGCTTGCCGCTTAATTCATGATGGGATTGCGCGTCACAGCGGAAATCACCGGCGAAGGCAGTTGAGCATCTTCACCGCGCCTCGTGGCGTCCAGGCCCGGTCGTCACGACTGCAAATCACATCAAGCGCAAAACTTCACTCATCCAATTTCTTGCTCAATTCAGGATTGAGCTTGTTCCGATCGACCGACTGATAGAACGTGATGGGTCTGCATTTTCCCTCGAAATCCGCGAGGACAATGGCCGTCCACGGACCCGTGTTCTCGCCCGAACCGTCACGGAGGTCCGGCATGACCTTGCGAGCAGCGATCACATACCAAGCGCGACCAGCCGCTGCCGCCTTCGCAGCCGCCGCGAACTCATCCAATATTCCGCGCAGATTTTTGCGCATTTCTTCTTCGCTGTCGCCGCGCAGGTATTTTCGAGACGACTTTCCCGCCTCGCCGTACTCATGATGAATGTTCAACTGCAACCGGGCATCATCCACTTCGATCTTGGTGACCCGTATCGCGGCTCCGCCTTCGCGAAGATAGTCTCGCACCCGGACGTCGCAGGCCAAAAATCTGTCCGTGGGTGGCTGAGCGACGCTGGCTGCAGGGGGGACCGCGGTCTTCTTTTTTCGAGGAGCAGCATCCGCAGGCATCGTGGCGATGCCGGCGCTGAGAAGCGCCACGGCAAGCACGACTGGAAGAGGGGCATTCATGAGTGCACTGCCAATGCGGTGCTTCTAAAACGCACTGGCCGCGGCGTTAGTTCCGGGGCTAGGGAACTTTTTGCTCAGTACAGCCTTGTTTAGTGTTCTAGAAAAACGGGACCTTACGGAGGCGGCTTTTCGACCGTCGACAGGTCATGGATTCGATTCTCATCAAGATCTTCGCGACGGCGCTTGCCTTCAGCCAGGTCACTACCCGGCCGGATGGGGTCAAGACGGAGTTCGATGCGGTGCGCGACCGTTTCGAGGTGGCGCAGCTTTTGAATGCCGGCTGCGCCCACATGCGCAAGGCTTTCGACATCGAGGACATCAACCTGGACGATCTGATTGCCACTGCCATGGATGACAAGGAGGCGTTGAGCAGCGAGATCAAAGCGCTCAAAGGACTGAATCTGGCCGACCTCCAGATGGCCTACAGGCAGTTCTGCAAAGTCGAAAAAGCGGAAGGATCTCCGGTCGATCTTGGTCAGGTCATCGCTTTCTACAACAGCGCGGTCAAGGATCTGCCTGACGCCGCGCAGCTTAAGCACCTCAGTCTTCCTGGCATGAGCGTAGTCCTCGACAACAAGAGCGAGCGCCTTGCTGAGATTTACGCGCCGAACAATCGCCGCATCTGGGTCAAGCTTGCGGATATCCCGGAAGCGGTGCGCAACGCATTCATCGCCGCCGAGGACAAGCGTTTCTTCCAACACGCCGGCATTGACGAGCGCGGACTGGTCCGCGCCTTCATCGGCAACTTCACGCAGCCGAGCCGGCCGCAGGGCGGCTCGACCATTACGCAGCAGGTCGTCAAGAACCTGCTGGTGGGCAACGACATCACTTACGAAAGAAAACTGCGCGAAATGATCGTTGCCTCGCGGATGGAGCGCGTCCTGACCAAGGCGGAGATCCTCGAGCTCTATCTCAACTCGATCTATCTCGGTCGCGGAGCCTGGGGCATCGAGATGGCGGCGCGCAGCTATTTCGGTAAATCAGCCAAAGCGCTCTCCGCAGTCGAGGGCGCGCTGCTCGCCGGGCTCGCCAAGGGACCGAACTACTTCAATCCCGACCACCTCCCTGAGCGCGCGCGCGAGCGCCTTGCCTACGTGCTGGGTCGCATGCAGGACGATGCCATGATCGACGCCGCCGCGGCGCAAGCAGTATTGCCGCGGCTTGCCGAGTACCGGCCGACGCGACGGGACTTCGCCTTTCACTTCGTCGATCACATCGCCCGCGAGGCAAAGGTGGTCGCGGGCCTCGATACGCTCACCAAATCCTCCTACACGGTGCGCTCGACCGTCAACTCGGCCCTGCAGCGCGTTGTCGAAGCGACATTGCAGGAGGGCCTCGCGCGGTACGAGTTGAACACCAATCGTTACAAATTTGAGGGACCCGAGGCGAACATTTCCGATGCTGTCCGTCTCAGAGCGGCTGACCTGAGGGGCACGGAACCGGCCTGGCTCGCGGCGTTGAAGGCGACGCGGCTACCTCTCTATGACGTTCACTGGGAATCGGCGGTCGTGCTGGAGAATACGCGTGGCAAAAGCGGCCATGCGATCAACGTCGGCCTGACCGACGGAAGCATCCTGCCGCTGAACACCTGGAGCGCTGCGATCAGGCGCAGTCTCAAGCCGTACGACGTGGTCTACGTGCAGGTGCGCAAAGCCAGTGGTAAGCAAGCGGCGCGTGCTGATCTGCGCATTCGACCGACCGTGCAGGGAGCGGCGCTCGTGCTCGAGAACGAAACCGGCCGCATTCTCGCGATGGCGGGCGGCTTTTCGTATCCGGCAAGCCAGCTCAACCGCGTCGTGCAGAGCCCGCGGCAACCCGGCTCCACCTTGAAGCCGCTGACCTACCTCGCCGCCCTTCGGAAGGGATTGCAGCCCAACACGCTGGTGATGGACGAACCTATTACGCTGGCACCGATCGGGGCGACTGGCTCCGCGCGCCAGCGCGGTTTCTGGTCGCCGAAGAACTACGAGGGCGGCGCTTCGGGCGCCATTACACTGCGGCGTGCGCTGGAAAACTCCCGGAATCTCGCCACCGCGCAACTGCTTGCGACCGGTCTCGACGACAGCGCCGAGCGAGGTCTCGACCGGGTTTGCGAGGTCGCGATGGAAGCGCAGCTCTACAAGGAATGCATGCGCTACTACCCGTTCGTGCTCGGTGCCCAAACTGTGCGGCTCATCGACCTTGCGGCGTTCTATGCAGCGATCGCCAACGAAGGCGCACGGCCCCAGCCCCATGCGATCGAAACGATCGAACAGGACGGCCGCCCAATCTACCGGCACGACCCGCATGCGGTGTCCTGGATCGGCTTCGCCGACCGGGCATCGTTTTACCAGCTGAAATCAATGCTGCAGGGCGTGCTCGCGCGCGGAACCGGGCGCGGGGTGAAGCATCTCTCGCCCTATGCCGGCGGCAAGACTGGTACCACTGATGATTCGGCCGATGCCTGGTTCGTCGGTTTCACAAATGACGTCACGATCGCCATCTGGGTCGGCTACGACAATGGCGACGGCGGGCGCCGCACCCTTGGGCGCGGCCAGACCGGCGGGAAAGTGGCGCTGCCGATGTTCGAGCCGATCGTGCAGGCAGCCTGGGAGCTGCACGCTCCCAAGACGGCGTTGAACGGCCCTTCGCGCGAAGCCATGCGTCAGCTCGTTGCTCTGTCGATCGATCCCCATACCGGCGATCCTGCACCGGCCGGCTCCGGGCGCGCGTTCACCGAGTACTTAAAGAGGGATCCGTCGGGCAGAATCGATGATACGCAATTTCGGATCGTCTCGCGTGCAGAACGCTACGCCCATCGTGGCGGTTATGACGAAGACGACGGGCCATTCCAGCAGTGGTCCCACGATAACCGTCTTTACGGCGATAACCGGCCGCCCTTTCCGTTCCCCAACTGGCGTCTTGGTCCGCGCGAATATCCCTCCTGGCGCGGATATCCCGATGACGAGGACCGCCTCCCGCGACCGCCGCTCCGAGTCGATCCCGATTATTTCTGGCGGCGGCTAAATTGAGCATTGACGCCATGAGACGCCACCATGCCGCTGTCCTCATCGCCGCCTGCGTGGCCACTTGCACGGGCGCGGCCGCGCAGGAATTCCAGGTGGAGGACGTGCCCGCAGCCACCAGCGTTCCGATCGCACAGATCAAACCGCGCACGGTCATCTTCGCCGACCAGCGCAACGACAAGCTCGCCGATTCCTCGACCGGGCTCATGCCTTTCGACGATTGGGCCCGCTCGCGTCCGGTTCAGCGGCGCTTCCTCTCGCTCTTCCCGAGCTTCGTTGAACCCACGCTCAACCAACAAACCAAGCTGAAGCTCTCGGTCTACCAGGCGGAGGCGCGGTTTCGACTTCCAAGACCGGCAGCGGCATTGGATCTGTCAAGATATGCAAATGTCGCGTTCCTCGAGCAGATCGATCCGGCAGTCAAGCACCGGCCGATCACGGCGGGCGATGCTGTTCCCGACAAGGACACCGGCGCCGCGCTCAACCGTCCGCCGGATCGCCGCTGGTGCGAGGACGCCAAGGCGATCTGCGTGCAGTCCCGCTACATGTTCGAGGGGAAAATTCCGGCGGGCATTCAGCTTGCCAACAAGCTGCGCGAGGAGAGCAAAAAGCCCATTCCGGATTTCATCGAGTTCCAGAGTGAGATCATGTTGGTCGCGCAGCCGCACCTTGCCGAGCTGCCAAGCCTGACAGGGCTCGACTCCACGGTCACCGGCGGGCTCGAGCAGAACATCTTTTGGGTGAACCAGGTCATCCAGTTCGGCAAGCTGCTTGCGGTTCTGCAACAGCATCCGACCGAGCGGGAAGCCGCCATCGCGACGGTTTACATCGTGATTGCGGTCAGGAACGACGTGCTGAACAAGCAAAGGGAGCACAGCAAAACACCCATCCTGCGCAACCTCGTGCCAGCGCAACTGCTCATGGGCAACAGCTCCTTCAACAGCGGCGATTCGCTGAGCGCCGGCCTGCCGAAATACGCCAGAAGCCGCATCAAGGCGATCGCCGAAATGATGGAGCGGGAATGAGCGGAGCGTGTGCGGACAACTGCGGGTGAGGTTGGAGAACTCCGCTTCGAAGGTGCGCGCCCCCAAAATATCGAAAACAACCCCATGCAAAGTAGCATGCGGCCCGCCGGCATGAATGCTTCGACAAGGCAACTTGACACGTCGGGCAAATCAGGGGCATTCCTTCATCATTCCGCAATCTTGTAAGTCCACGTCGCCCTGCAATCGCGGGCTCGTCGGTGCGATCGCGGCTGAAAATCCTCACCCACAATTGAAATGACAGGGATCGCCGCGGCGAGCGATCGCCTGCGCGTGGCCGAACCGCGCGCTTGCCGCGCGTGCCAGGGAGTATCGACATGAACACCGCTCCAGACCTTGCTATGTCAACGGCGATTGCCGCGACTGACCAGACCAAAGCTGCCGCAGCCCCGCGGATAAAGCTCCTGTCGCACGGATTCTCCATCGACCATCCAGACCCTGAAATCGGCGAACAGCTCATGGCGAACGCGCTCGGGGCAGCCGACCGCGAATCGATGGATGGCATCCTCCGGCAATTGGTCAGGGCCAGCGTGAGCGGCGGGAGTCCCGACGAGGTCAACGTCTCTTTCATGATTTCGATGGTGAAGAGCATTCGCCCCCGGGATTCCGTCGAGGCCATGCTGGTGGCGCAGATGGTTTCCGTTCATGTGATGGCGATGCGATGCGCCCATCACCTTGCGAATGCGGAAGACCTCGCCCGGCACGACAGCGCCGCGCGCGCATTGGGCAGGCTCACCCGTACGTTTCCCACTCAGATCGAGGCGCTCAACCGCTACCGGAGCCATGGCGAGCCCGCCATCACCGTGCAGAACGTGTCGGTGGGAGATGGCGGCAAGGCCATCGTCGGCAACGTCACGCAGCATGCGAGCGTGATCGTTTCGGACAAGAGACCGGCATCCGCAGCGCGGAAGGCGCGGAAGGCCGCAGGCTCCAAGCGAGGGACCGATTCCGCTGATGCCAGGCGGGAAGCAGAGGCATGAGCGATCACATCAGAAATACCGGCCCGATGCTGGCGAGCCCACGTTGTGGCGCCAAAACCTGTTCCGGCGGCGCGTGCCGCTCACCGGCGGTGCACGGCAAAAAGCGCTGCCGCATGCACGGCGGTGCACCGGGATCCGGCGCGCCAAGGGCAAACCAGAACGCGCGCAAGCACGGCCTGTTCACCAGGGATGCGATCGCCGAGCGAAGGCAGATTCAGGCGTTGCTGGGTGAAGCGCGGAAGGTGTTGGAAGAGATGAAGTGATTGTTTTTCGCAGAAGGGTGCGCCACGCGTTGGCGAGCTTGCCCTTCTCTTGCACCGACAGCATTCGATTTCTAGCTAGCCATACCTGCCGTTCAAGCATTGGGGATTTCGGTGATAGTGCACTCAACAACCTCTGTGGTTTTATGCACTGGACTGCACCCCTCAAGTGAGACACGATAATCTCGGTGACAGTGCGGTTGCCAC
>NZ_LLXX01000222.1:478-9212 GCF_001440405.1 Bradyrhizobium valentinum | reverse complement strand
AACAACCTCATTCTGGCACACTGATGCCGTAGGGGGCCGTCCACCCCATCAACCACAGGAGCCCCTTATTGCAGTAGGCGTCGGCCAAGTTGCCACATCGCTAGATCACGCGGTATGGGTCCCTGCGTTCGCAGGGACGACGATAGAATTTACACTGCGGCCGTCTACGCCGCCTGCTTCTTCGGCGGGAAGCGGCCGTAGAAGGTCTCATTGCTCGCCGCCATGTCTTCCAGCAGTTTCGGCGGGGTGAAGCGCGAGCCGTACTTGGCTTCCAGCCTGTGGCAGAGCTCGACGAACTTCCGCGTGCCCATGAAGTCGATATAGGACAGCGTGCCGCCGGTGAACGGCGCAAAGCCGAAGCCGAGGATCGAGCCGACATCGGCCTCGCGCGGATCGGTGATGACGTGGTCCTCCACCGTGCGCGCGGCTTCGACCGCCTGCACCACCAGGAAGCGCTGCTTCAATTCCTCGACGTCGAGGGTGTCAGGATCGAGCTGCTTGGGCTGCAGGGCTGACAGGCCCGGCCACAGGCTCTTCTGGCCCTTGCCCTTCTCGGGGTAATCGTAAAAGCCCTTGCTGTTCTTGCGGCCGAGACGGCCCTGCTTTTCGACCAGTTCCACCATCAGCTTCTTCTGGTCGGGGTTGATGGCGTTGGGGCCGAGATCGGTTTCCGTCGCCTTGATGACCTTCAGGCCGAGGTCGAGGGCGACTTCATCCGACAGCGACAGCGGGCCGACCGGCATGCCTGCCATCTTGGCGCAATTCTCGATCATCGCCGGCGGCACGCCTTCCAGGAACATCTCGTTGCCTTCGGCGATGTAGCGGCCGACGCAGCGATTGGCGTAGAAGCCGCGGGAGTCGTTCACGACGATCGGCGTCTTGCCGATCAACCGCACATAATCGAGCGCCGCGGCGAGCGCGACGTCGCCGGTGTTCTTGCCGAGGATGATTTCGACCAGCATCATCTTCTCGACCGGCGAGAAGAAATGGATGCCGACGAACTTGCCCTGGTCCTTGAAGCTTTCGGCGAGCGAAGTGATCGGCAGCGTCGAGGTGTTGGAGGCGAAGATCACGTCTGCCTTGAGGTACTGCTGCGCCTTGGCAAAGGTCTCGGCCTTCACCTTGCGGTCCTCGAACACGGCCTCGATCACGAGGTCGCAATCCCCGAGCGCGGCGTAATCCGCCGTCGGCGTGATGCGCGCCAGCAGCGCGTCGCGGTCTGTGGCCTTGGCGCGGCCCTTGGCGATCTGCTCGTCGATCACCTTCTGCGCATGCGCCTTGCCCTTGTCGGCGCTTTCCTGGTCGCGGTCGATCAGCACGACGTCGAGGCCTGCGCGCGCGGAGACGTAGCCGACGCTGGCGCCCATGAAGCCGGCGCCGATCACGGCTATCTTCTTTACCTTGGTCGGCGGTACGTTTTGCGGACGCCGCGCGCCCTTGTTCAGCTCCTGCATCGACAGGAACAGGCTGCGGATCATCGCCGCGGCTTCCTTGGAGCGCAGCACCTTGGTGAAGTAGCGCGACTCGACGCGCAGCGCGGCATCGATCGGCAACTGCAGGCCTTCATAGACGCAGCTCATGATGGCGCGCGCCGCCGGATAATTGTCGTAGGTCTCGCGGCGATAGATGGCGTTGCCGGCCGGGAACATCATCATGCCGGCCTTGGAGAACACCGGACCGCCCGGCAGCTTGAAGCCTTTTTCGTCCCAGGGCGCGACCGCCTTGCCGCCGCCCTTGATCCAGTCCTTTGCCGCCTTGATCAGGTCGGACGCGGGCACGATGGCGTGGATCAAATTCAGCGACTTGGCCTTGTCGACCGTGACCGGATCGCCCTTGAGCAGGATCGTCATCGCATCCTGTGGCGGCACCAGGCGCGGCACGCGCTGGGTGCCGCCGGCGCCGGGGAACAGGCCGACCTTGACCTCGGGCAGGCCGAGGCGGGTCTTGGGATTCTCGGCCGCAACGCGATAGTGGCAGGACAGCGTCACCTCAAAACCACCGCCGAGCGCCAGCCCGTTGATCGCTGCCGCCCAAGGCTTGCCGCAAGTTTCGATGCCGCGCAGCACCAGCGAGAAGCGGCGGCTCTGGTCGAACAGCATCTGGTTCGCAGCTTCCTCGCCCTTCTCCTTCAGCATCTTGGCGTAGGCGATGTTCATGCCTTCGAGCATCGAAAGGTCGGCGCCGGCGCAGAACGCTTCCTTAGCGGAGGTGATGACGACGCCCTTCACCGCAGCGTCCGCCGTGGTCTGCTTCAGGATCTCCTCGAGCTCGGTGGTCGAGGTCTCGTCCAGCACGTTCATCGAACGTCCGGGGATATCCCAGGTGACGAGCGCAATGCCGTCGGCGTCGGTCTCTACCTTGAAATTCTTGAAGGCCATGTTGGTTGCTCCCTCGATGCCGGCAGCCGATGTCAGGCGCGGCGGTTGTATTGGATTTCGTAGGGTGGGTTAGCCAAGCGTAACCCCCCACTTCTCTCGCCGTGGCACGGTGGGTTACGCCTTCGGCTAACCCACCCTACGGCAGCTAGACTCTTTCAATGATCGTAGCTGTCCCCATGCCGCCGCCGATGCACAACGTCACCAGCGCGGTCGACTTGTTGGTGCGCTCGAGTTCGTCGAGCACGGTGCCGAGGATCATGGCGCCGGTCGCACCGAGCGGATGGCCGAGCGCTATCGCGCCGCCATTGACGTTGATCTTCGAATTATCGATCTCGAACGCCTGCATGTAGCGCAGCACGACCGAGGCAAAGGCCTCGTTGAGCTCGAACAGGTCGATGTCCGACTTCTTCATGCCGGAGCGCTCAAACAGCTTTTCGGTGACGTCGACCGGGCCGGTCAGCATCATCGCCGGCTCAGAGCCGATATTGGCGAAGGCGCGGATTTTTGCACGCGGTTTCAGGCCGTGCTTGGCGCCCGCTTCCTTGCTGCCGAGCAGCACGGCGCCCGCGCCATCGACGATGCCGGAAGAGTTGCCGGCATGGTGGACGTAATTGACGCGCTCGATTTCCGGATGCGACTGGATCGCGACCGCATCGAACCCACCCATCTGTCCGACCACGGTGAAGGACGGCTGCAACTGCGCGAGCGACTGCATGGTCGTCGTGGGACGCATGTGCTCATCCTTGGCGAGGATGGTGAGGCCGTTGATGTCCTTGACCGGTACCACCGACTTGTTGAAGCGGCCTTCGTCCCAGGCTTTTGCGGCGCGCTGCTGGCTCTGCACCGCATAGGCGTCGACGTCGTCGCGCGAGAAACCATACTTGGTCGCGATCAAATCGGCCGAGACGCCCTGCGGCATGAAATAGGCCGGCACCGCCATCGAGGGGTCCATCGGCCAGGCGCCGCCGGAAGCGCCGATGCCGACGCGGCTCATCGATTCGGCGCCGCCGCCGATCACGAGCTCATGCTGGCCGGCCATGATCTGGGCAGCGGCAAAGTTCACGGCATCGAGGCCGGAGGCGCAGAAACGGCTGATCTGCACGCCGGGGACGGATTCGCCGAGGCCCGCTTTCAAGGCCGCGAAACGCGCGATGTCGCTTCCGGCCTCGCCGACCGGATCGACCACGCCGAGCACCACGTCGTCGACGACATCCTCGGCCAGGTTGTTGCGTTCCTTCAGCGCCTGCAGTGGCACGGTGGCGAGCGCCAGCGCGGTGACCTCGTGGAGCGCGCCATCGGACTTGCCGCGGCCGCGCGGGGTGCGAACGTGATCGTAGATATATGCCTCAGGCATGACGCCCTCCTGGTATGAGGATCATAATATTATAGGCGAAAGGGCAGCGAGATGGCGGAAAATCTCAGAACGCTTCCGCCGCCAATTCCATGGTGGTCGCGCATCCGGTCTGGATCCGCGCAAGATGGACGTGGGTCTCCGGCAGCATCCGCTCCATGAAGAAGCGGCCGGTCACCAGCTTGGTCGTCAGATAGGGCGTGGCACCATCAGCCGCAATCTTGTCCTGCGCCACCTTCGCCATCCGCGCCCACATGTAGCCAAAGGCGACGAGGCCGAACAATTGCATGTAGTCGGTGGCGGCGGCGCCGGCGTTGTCGGGTTTGGTCAACGCGTTCTGCATCAGCCAACCGGTAGCCTGCTGCAGATGACCGAGCGCGGTCGAGAGCGGCGCAATGAACGGCTTCATCGCCTCGTCGCCGCCGTGTTCCTTGGCGAAGGCTGCCACCTCGGCAAAGAACGCCATCACGGCGCGGCCGCCATTCCGCGGCAGCTTGCGGCCGACCAGGTCGAGCGCCTGAATGCCGTTGGCCCCCTCATAGAGCATGGCAATGCGCGCATCGCGCACGAACTGCTCCATGCCGTGTTCGGCGATATAGCCGTGGCCGCCATACATCTGCTGCGCCAGCACGGCATTGGAGAATCCGACGTCGGTCATCACGCCCTTCATGACCGGCGTCATCAGGCCCATGTGGTCGTCGGCCTCCTGGCGGTCCTTCGGATCGGAGGAGCGGTGGGCGACATCGCTCTTCAGCGCAGTCCACACCACCATGGCGCGCGCCGCCTCGTTGAAGGCGCGGATGGTAAGCAGCACGCGGCGAACGTCCGGGTGCACGATGATCGGGTCAGCCGGCTTGTCCGGCTCCTTTGCGCCGGTCAGCGAACGGCCCTGCAACCGCTCGCGCGCATACTGGACGGCGTTCTGATAGGCGACTTCGGACTGCGCGAGACCTTGCACGGCGACGCCGAGGCGGGCCTCGTTCATCATCACGAACATGCCCTGCATGCCCTTGTTTTCTTCACCGATCAGCCAGCCGGTGGCGTTGTCGTAGTTCATCACGCAGGTGGAATTGCCGTGGATGCCCATCTTGTGCTCGATCGAGCCGCAGGATACGCCGTTGCGCGCGCCGAGCGAGCCGTCGGCATTGACCAGCACCTTCGGCACCACGAACAACGACACACCCTTGATGCCGGCCGGTGCGCCTTCGATGCGCGCCAGCACGAGGTGGATGATATTCTCGGCCATGTCGTGCTCGCCGGACGAGATGAAGATCTTGGTGCCTGATATCTTGTAGCTGCCGTCAGCCTGCTTTACCGCCTTGGTGCGCAACAGGCCGAGATCGGTGCCACATTGCGGCTCGGTGAGGTTCATGGTGCCGGTCCACTCGCCCGCCACCATCTTCGGCACGAACATCTTCTTCTGCTCGGGCTTGCCGTGCACCAGCAGCGCCGCGGTCGCTCCCATGGTGAGGCCGCCATACATCGAGAACGCCATGTTGGCCGCGCTCTGGAATTCGGTGACCACCTGGCTCAGCGTCACCGGCAGCCCCTGCCCGCCATACTCCGCTGGCGCCGACAGACCGAGCCAGCCGCCTTCGGCCACCTGCTTGAAGGCTTCCTTGAAGCCCTTCGGCGTCGTCACCGAACCGTCGTCATGCCGCTTGCAGCCTTCGAGATCGCCGACACGGTTGAGCGGCTGCAGCACTTCTTCGGAGAGTTTTGCCGCCTCGCCCAAAATCGCTTCCCGCACATCGGCGGAGGCATCGGTGAAGCCGGGCAGATTGTCGTAGCGGTCGATCTGGAACACGTCGTTGAGCAGGAAAGTGACGTCTTCCACAGGGGCTTTGTAGATCGGCATGATGTTCTCCCGGCAGCGGCAAAGATGGCGAGGGCGTTTGAATGAAATTCGTTGTGGCGGTCCGGAACGCGACCTTATCCGGTTCCGGCAGTCCTAGGGAGTGAGCAGGTAAGCGAAATATCCGGACAGCCATTGCGACATAAACGGCACCGGACATCGTCGCGGTCTTTGCTCCCTCACCTTCATCACTGCTTGGCGAGTTGCTCCCCCATCAAGCGGTGCAGCAGATTGATTGCCTTCAGCGGACGTACCATCACCTTGAAGTGCGTGATCTTACCGTCATCGCTGAAGGTGATGATGTCGACGCCGTTGATCTTGATCCCCTCGATCTCGTTTTCGAATTCGAGGACCGCGCCGTTCGCGCTGCGCCATTCGCCGGTATATTTGAAGCCGGGGCCGCCCAGCACCTTCTCCGCGCTCGCCAGATATTTGAAGGTGATGTCGCGCCCGCGCTGCGGCGTGTGGACGACGGGGCTTTCGAACACCGCATCGGGGTGCAAGAGGTCCCATAGCGCCGCCGTGTCATGGGACTTCATGTAGCCGTACCACTTGTCGAGGCCGCTCATGGTCATCATGTCTCCTGTGCGGGCGATGACGGGCTGATGCCGAAGAGACCTCTCCGGAGCTTATGCGCGTTGACGCATATGCAACTTTATGCATAATGTCAATCATTGTTGAACTCGGAGGCCGGCGTCGTGGCGCTTGGTGACGCGATCCTTGCCTGCCTGACCGAGCGTCCGATGACGGGCTATGAGCTCGCCAAGACGTTCGACAACTCCATTGGATTCTTCTGGAAGGCCGACCACCAGCAAATTTATCGGGAGCTCACCAAACTTCGCGACCGCGGCCATATCCAGGGCCGCGAGGTCGTGCAGTCCGGCAAGCCCAACAAGCTGGTCTATACACTGACGCCGGAGGGACGGGCCGCGCTCCGGCATTGGGCCGCGCGGCCGAGCGTGCCGGCCTCGATCAAGGACGATCTGCTGGTGCGGCTCTATGCGCTCGACAGCGTCGACATCGAGCCGGTGCGCACCGACCTGATGGCGCGGCTGGAACATCACCGCGACCGGTTTGCCCGGTATGAGCGCCTGCTCAACAAACGCTTTCCGGACGGCACGGCGCCGCCGGCCGATGTAGGCAAATTGCTCGGGCTTCGCATCGGCCTCGCCCACGAGCGCGCCGTGGCGGAGTGGTGCGAAGAGGCTATCGAAGCGTTGTCGGCCCTGTCCTCCGGCGCGGAACGGAGCAACGTCGTGCCGATCGAGGACGGCCAGCGCGAAAAAAGCGGCTAGAGCCTTCTGGAGCCGGCCGATTTGGTCGCCCTGGTAACTTTTGGGGCCGTCCGTCGCATTCCTTAACCCGTTATTTACCGTGACGAACAAAAGTCAGTTCCGAGGCAGGCGACCTGCGCGGAAAAATACGATTGTCTCTTCGGTGGGACGCGCGGGGAGGCTGATGGCGCAGGTGGGGCGCCGAAGCGGAACCGGACGAAAGCATGAATTCGCGCGTATCGTGGAGTGTTGACGGCATCGATCCATCCGTCCGCGAAAGGGCTGAGGCGGCGGCGCGCCGCGCCGGCATGTCGTTGAGCGACTGGATCAATTCGACCGTCGGCGAACCAGCCCCGCCCAGCTTCGGCGCGCCTTCCGAGCAGCGGCCGGCGATGCCGCGGCAAATCCCCGACGTGGCGGACATTCACCAGCGCCTGGATTCAATCACAAAGCAGATCGAGCTGATTTCGCGGCCCGCGCCGCGCGGCGAAGCAGTCCGTGGCGAGCCGACGGTGGCCCGCCAGCTCAATGAAGCCATTTCGCGTCTCGACGCGCGGCTGTCGCAGATTTCCAACCCCGTGCCGGCCCGTCAGGCCCAGATGCAGGAAAAGCAGCGCCAGACCGAGATGGTCGAGCGTGCCGCGGCCCAGGTCTATCGCCCCGCGCCGCCGCTCAGTCCGGCCTCGATGGATTTTGCAATCGCGGAAATCGCCGCGCGCCAGAACGAACTCGACAGTCCGCCGCCGCGGCAGATGCCGCCGCGCAATGGCGCGCCGACGGTCGCTGCCGCCCAGCCCAATTCTGCGCAGCCCAATTCCGCACAGCCCATGCAGGCAGCGCCGGCCGGCCCGGATTTTTCATCGCTCGAACGGCACCTGCTCAAGATCACCAGCCAGATCGAAGCTCTGCAGCGTCCCGATCACGTCGAGCAGTCGATTGCGGCGTTCCGCAGCGAGCTCGCCGAAATCCGCCACGCCATCACCGAGGCGGTGCCGCGCCGGGAGATCGAATCGCTCGAGAACGAAATCCGCTCGCTGTCCCGCCGCATCGACGACAGCCGCCAGCACGGCAGCGACGGCCAGACGCTTGCCGGCATCGAGCGCGCGCTCGGCGAAATCCGCGAAGTGCTGCGCTCGCTGACGCCGGCCGAGCAGCTCGCCGGCTATGACGAGGCGATCCGCAACCTCGGCGCCAAGCTCGATCTGATCCTGCGCTCGAACGACGATCCGTCGACCGTGCAACAGCTCGAAAGCGCGATTGCGGCGCTGCGCGGTATCGTCTCCAACGTCGCCTCCAACGACGCGCTGGCCCGGCTAGCCGAGGACGTGCACACGCTGTCGGCCAAGGTCGACCAGCTTTCCCGCTTTGACGGCAACAGCGACGCTTTCGGCATGCTCGAGCAGCGCCTGGCGGCGCTGACCTCGACGCTGGAAAGCCGGCAGCCGCCGGCTGCGAGCGAGCATTCGGAATATCTCGACAACGCGCTGCGCTCGCTGTCGGAACGGCTCGACCGCATCCCGGCCGGCAACGACAATGCGTCGGCGTTTGCCCATCTCGAACAGCGCGTGTCCTATCTGCTGGAGCGCCTGGAAGCCTCCAACGACCGTTCCGCCGCTCCCACCGTCGACCTCGGACGGGTCGAGGAAGGCCTGCACGACATTCTGCGTTCTCTCGAACGCCAGCACGCCAGCCTGGTCGCCCTCGCCGAATCCAATCGCAATTCCGCCGACGCGGCACAGCCGATGGATTCCGGCATCGTCGATCTGGTCAAGCGCGAACTTTCCGACATCCGCTTCAGCCAGTCGGAAACCGACCGCCGCACGCAGGACTCGCTCGAAACCGTTCACAATACGCTCGGCCATGTGGTCGATCGCCT
>NZ_LLXX01000222.1:203-384 GCF_001440405.1 Bradyrhizobium valentinum | reverse complement strand
GCGCCGCCCGCCCCCGCCTCTCCGTCTGCAGCGGCCGAAATGCGCGAGGAAGCGCCTCGCATAACCACGCCGCTGCAGACCTATCCGCGGCAATCGAAACCGGAATTACCGAATCCCGCCGCGCTGCAAGCGAGTCCGCAAGAACATTTTGCTGCCGCGCCGCGCGAATTCCACGCAGTTC
>NZ_LLXX01000222.1:0-184 GCF_001440405.1 Bradyrhizobium valentinum | reverse complement strand
GGGGCCCCCGCCATTGCCGCCGCGGGCGATCAGCGAAATCCTCGAGCCGCATGCCGCAGCGCCCCGTACCGCGATCGCGCCGGAATTGCCGCCGGATCATCCGCTCGAGCCGGGCACGCGGCCGCCCGCGCGCGTCGCTTCGCCGTCGGAACGGATCGCGGCTTCCGAAAGCGCTATCAGCGAG
>NZ_LLXX01000221.1:339-79358 GCF_001440405.1 Bradyrhizobium valentinum | reverse complement strand
ATACATGCCCTGATCAATCATTCCCCTTGACAACCATATCCCCATACAAGCCCGGGGGCGTGGTGGTCCTGACACCGTAGCCTCCAGTAACGTACCCGTTCGGATAGTAGCCCATCACGCCGGGTTCCTGATAGACCACTTGAGCCATTGCAGGAGTGGCCAGCATCGTTGCGGCAACCAGGCCGAGCGATAGTTTCTTGAAGTTCGTCATTTGGCTTCTCCATTGGATGTCAAAGCCAAACGACAGTTGCGAAAGGACGTTCCCCTATCCGCCTCAAGTGAGCGTGAGGCGTGTTCCCCATACCTCAGGGTCAGTTTCAAACCTTATCGGGTCCGACGCGCACCAATTGCTTGCCGAAATTGGCGCCCTTGAGAAGCCCCATGAACGCGGCCGGCGCGCTCTCCAGGCCTTCGGTGACGAACTCCTTGTGCTTGACCTTGCCCTCACGCACCCACCCCGACATGTCGCTGAGGAAGTCAGCGTGGCGTGCAGCGAAATCGCTGACGATGAAACCGCGGATGGTCAGGCGCTTGGTCAGCACGGCGCGCATCAGCGACGGCGCCCATTTCGGCGTCACCGCCTCCGTGTCGTTGTAATGCGCGATCAGGCCGCACACGGGAACACGCGCGAATGCATTGAGCAGCGGGAACACCGCCTCGAACACCGCGCCGCCGACGTTCTCGAAATAGACGTCGATGCCTTTCGGGCAGGCGTCCTTCAGCTTCGCCGCCAGATCCGGATCGCGGTGATCGAGGCAATCGTCGAAGCCGAGCTCGTTCTTGACATAGGCGCACTTGTCCTTGCCGCCGGCGATGCCGACCGCGCGCGCGCCCTTGATGCGTGCGATCTGGCCGACGGCCGAGCCGACTGCGCCGGAAGCGGCGGCAACGACCACGGTCTCACCCGCCTGCGGCTTGCCGATGTCGAGCAGGCCCGTATAGGCGGTCATGCCGGGCATACCGAGCACGCCGACCGCGGTCGAGATCGGCGCGATGTTGGGATCGATCTTTGCAAGACCCTTGCCGTCGGAAATCGCATGCGTCTGCCAGCCGGCGCGCGATAACACGATGTCGCCCTTGGCGAAGGCTGGATTGTTTGACGCGATCACCTCGCTGACGGTGCCGCCCTCCATTACGCCGTTGATCGGCACCGGCTGCGCGTAAGACGGCCCATCGCTCATGCGCCCGCGCATATAGGGATCGAGCGACAGCCAGATAGTGCGCAGAAGCACCTCGCCGGCGCCCGGCGTCGGGATCGGGCAATCTTCAAGACGGAAGTCGGAGGGTTTGGGTTCGCCGACCGGACGTGCGGCGAGGACGATGCGTTTGCCTTGGGACATGGGTGTTTCCTCCGAGTGTTATTCTTCTTCGTCATTGCGAGCGTAGCGAAGCAATCCACGCCTCCGCAAGCGGCGAAATGGATTGCTTCGCTGCGCTCGCAATGACGGTGAAGAATGGCGTATTCGCCAAACACGCCGTCATTCCGGGATGGTGCGTAAGCACCAGACCTCAGATGCGCAATTGCGCATCGGGGAATCTCGAGATTCCGGGTCTGGTCCTTCGGACCATCCCGGAATGACCATGGAGAAGTTACGCCCCGCCCGGATAGTTCGGGCTCTCCCGCGTAATCGTCACGTCGTGGACGTGGCTCTCGCGCAGGCCCGCGCCGGTGATGCGGACGAACTGCGCCTTCTCGTGGAATTCGGCGAGGTTGCGTGCACCGACATAGCCCATCGCGGCGCGCAGGCCGCCGGCGAGCTGATGCATGACATTGCCGACCGGGCCCTTGTACGGCACCTGGCCCTCGATGCCCTCGGGCACCAGCTTGAGCGTGTCCTTGATGTCCTGCTGGAAGTAGCGGTCGGCCGAGCCGCGCGCCATCGCGCCGACCGAGCCCATGCCGCGATAGGCCTTGTAGGAACGGCCCTGCCACAAAAACACTTCGCCTGGCGTCTCGTCGGTGCCGGCGAGCAGCGAACCGACCATGGCGATATCGGCGCCGGCGGCGAGCGCCTTGGCGAGATCGCCGGAATATTTGATGCCGCCGTCGGCGATGACGGACACGTCGGCCTTCTTCGCCGCCTCCACCGCATCCATGATCGCGGTGAGCTGCGGCACGCCGACGCCGGCGACGATCCGCGTCGTGCAGATCGAGCCCGGCCCGATGCCGACCTTGATCGCGTCCGCACCCGCATCGATCAGCGCCTGCGCGCCCTCTTTCGTCGCGATGTTACCGGCGATCACCTGCACGGCGTTGGAGAGCCGCTTGATGCGGTTGACCGCCTCCAGTACGCGGGAGGAATGGCCGTGCGCGGTATCGACCACGATCAGGTCGACGCCGGCGTCGATCAGCCGCTCGGTGCGCTCAAACCCGCCCTCGCCGACCGTGGTCGCGGCTGCCACGCGCAAACGGCCGTGCTCATCCTTGCAGGCCAGCGGATGCGCGACCGCCTTTTCCATGTCTTTCACGGTGATCAGGCCGACGCAGCGATACTGGTCGTCGACGACCAGGAGCTTCTCGATGCGGTGCTTGTGCAGCATCCGCTTCGCCTCGTCCTGGCTGACGCCCTCGCGCACCGTGACGAGGTTTTCATGCGTCATCAGTTCCGAGACTTTCTGTTTCGGATCGGTCGCAAAGCGGACGTCGCGGTTGGTCAGAATGCCGATCAGCTTGCCGGGCGCGTTCTTGCTGGCGCCGGTGACGACGGGAATGCCGGAAAAGCCGTGATCCTTCATCAGCGCCAGTGCATCCGACAGCATCGCATCCGGGCCGATGGTCAGCGGATTGACCACCATTCCGGATTCATACTTCTTGACCTGCCGCACCTGCGCGGCCTGCCCCTCGGGATCGAAATTGCGGTGGATGACGCCGACGCCGCCGGCCTGGGCCATCGCAATCGCCATGCGCGCTTCGGTGACCGTGTCCATTGCGGACGCGATGATCGGGATGTTGAGCGGGATCGCGCGGGTCACGCGGGAGCGGATATCGGCCTCCGAGGGCAGAATATCCGAGAGACCGGGTTTCAGAAGCACATCGTCGAACGTGAAGGCTTCACGGATACCCTGAAGTCCCTGCGCCATTGCCAACTCCTTTCGGCGGCTCACCGCCGCGATCTTAAACGTGGATGAACGCCGCCTTCGGCGATGCTATCGGCATCGCCGTCGAATCGAAGCCCATCGATGGGGTTGACGGTGGTCGATAGCATGGCAGGACGCCGAATCAAAGCGTTTGCCAGCTATGCACAGGCTTTTCGGGAAAAGCTGCAATCCCAAGGGCTTAGTGGCGGGGTGCGCTTCAGCGCGGGTACCCCGGCGGCGGGCCGTGCTGGCGGATCGCCTCCACCACCTCGCGATGCCGGCGATCCTCCCGCTTCATGTGGACCGCGATCAGCGCATGCGCCGAGGGCACCAGCAGCAGGACGTGGAAAATCAGCCCGAAAATCAGGCAGAACACGATCAGGACCAGGTTGAAGATCGCCGAAAACGGCTGCCCGTTCAGGAGCAGTCCGAGCGGCGGCAACAAGGCAGCGAGGACGTAGATCATGCGGACCTCCAGCGGCTGGCGCGGTGCATACCAGCGTCACGCAGGATTTAGGTGGTTTGCCCGGTTCCGCAATGGCTTGTGTGAGAGCGGGATGATACAGGCCCCTCGCCCGCCTTTTTCTTCGGTCCCCCGATTCCGATGGACAAGCAACGCCTGATCCCGCTGATCGTCGCCACCGCCCTGTTCATGGAGAACATGGACTCGACGGTGATTGCGACGTCGCTGCCGGCGATCGCGGCTGATATCGGCACCAGCCCGCTGACGCTGAAGCTGGCCATCACCTCCTATCTTCTGTCGCTCGCGGTGTTCATTCCGGCCAGCGGCTGGACCGCCGATCGCTTCGGTGCGCGCATGGTGTTCTCGATCGCCATTGGCGTGTTCATGATCGGGTCGATCGGCTGCGCGCTGTCGCAGAATGTGCATCATTTTGTCATCGCCCGCATCCTGCAGGGCATGGGCGGGGCGATGATGACGCCGGTCGGACGGCTGGTGCTGTTGCGCTCGATCGACAAGAGCGCGCTGGTCAATGCGATGACCTGGGTGACGGTGCCGGCGCTGATCGGGCCGGTGATCGGTCCGCCGCTCGGCGGTTTCATCACCACATATTTCTCCTGGCACTGGATCTTCCTGATCAACATCCCGATCGGGCTGCTCGGCATCTTCATGGCGATGAAGTACATCGACCCGATCAAGAGCGAGGATCCCGAGCGCTTCGATCTCTACGGGCTGGTGCTGGCCGGCATCGGCCTTGCCGGCATCGCCTTCGGCCTCTCGGTCGCCGGCCTCGGCCTGTTGCCCTGGCCGATCGTCGCCGGCCTCGTCGCGATCGGCACGATCTCGATGACGCTCTACGTGATGCATGCGAGGCGGACCGGATCACCGGTGCTGGATTTCTCGCTGCTGCGGCTTTCCACCATGCGCGCCAGCATCATCGGCGGCTTTCTGTTCCGGCTCGGCATCGGCGCGTTGCCGTTCCTGTTGCCGCTCTTGATGCAGGAAGGTTTTGGCCTGACGCCGTTCCAATCGGGACTGGTCACGTTTGCCTCAGCCGTCGGCGCCATGGGGATGAAGACGCTGGCCGCACGCATCATCCGCGCCTTCGGCTTCCGCTACATGATGACGGTCAACGCCGTCGTTAGCGCGGTCTTCCTCGCCGCCTGCGCCCTGTTCACGGTGACCACGCCGCTATTGCTGATCTTCATCATCCTTGTCGTCGGCGGCTTCTTCCGCTCGCTGCAATTCACAGCAATCAACACTGTCGCCTATGCCGAGGTCGAGCCGGCGCAGATGAGCCGCGCCACCACGCTCGTCAGCGTCAACCAGCAACTGGCGATTTCGGCAGGTGTCGCGGTCGGCGCGTTCTCGGTGGAATCGACCATGCTCTATCAGCACGTCACCGAATTGAGTGCCGATGTATTCCCGCCGGCATTCATCGTGGTCGCGATCATCTCGGCGGTGTCGGCGTATTTCTTCTGGCAGATGCCCGATGACGCCGGCCATGAAATCTCAGGCCGGAAGGCCGTCGAGATTTCCAGCCGCAAGGGCGCGGAAAAGGCGGCGACCAAGGCCGCCAGCGAAGGCACCGGGGACGCGCGGGATCAGCGGTTGGGCTGATCGGGCGCAGCATCGACCCGCTTGACGGCAGCACCGGCAAGGCCAGGGGCCCGAGCCTCCCCGAGAGTTCTTCCGTTGCCGGTATGTAGGACGGCCGACATTCAAAAATTCGCCGTGAGAGTCAGAAAGCGAACGGAAGCCCCGCCGCCAGTCCGTCATATACTTTGGTATAGGCGGGCGCGAGGCGGTCATCCGCGGCGGCACCTGCGCTTGTTGGAAGTTGGGGGAATGGTTCTCGGCTTTGCGGCACAGCACGTGCCTCGGAAGGCCCGGGAACAAAAATCCGATCGTTGTTGATTTCAGTTTCGCTTGAAAGGATGAAACCCGTGAGTGATGCCAATATGAACGTTGACGTGAATAACAATCCGCCGAACCCGAAAGCGGCCGGACCACACGAAAAGCGCGGATTTGACACGCCGTTCTTTGCGGCGCCGGGGATCTTTGATGGGCTCGCCGAGCAAAACCTGATCCGGGCGCAGCAAAATATCGAGAAGATGAAGATGGCGTCGGCAGCGATCAACGACGCTCTCCGGGAAGCCTATTCCGCCAACGCAAAGGGCGCTGCGGACTACGCCGCCAAGGTCATCGAGTTCTCCGGCGCCAATACGAGCTCCGCCCTTGATTTTCTCACCGATCTCGTAAGCACGAAGTTGCCCTCGGAAATCCTGCAGCTCGCCGCCGCGCAAGGCTGCAAGAACTTCCAAGCCACGGCGGCACAGAGCCGGGAGCTTTGGGTGCTCACTCGCAAGGTCGCGAGCGAGACCGCCGACCCGATCAAGAAAAGCTTTGCCAGCGTGCTGCAGAAGGCGGCCTAGTTCTTAGTCGAACCTTTGCAGCCCGCCGGGATCGGCTGGAACAAGCGCTCCCCCGTGAGAAGGGCGCACTCCAGCCGATGAAGACCAAAATGCCGACACGAAAAATTCAGGGACCGAGGAGCAACGATGGGCGTCGTCATGATCAAGTGCCCGGAGACGGGTCGCGCTATCCCGACGGGCATGAAAGCGGATCGGGAACGGTTTAGCTGCAGCCCGGTGTTTTTCGCGCGTACCTTCTGTCTGATCTGCGAAGCCAGTCACGAATGGTTTGCCAGGGAGGCCTGGGTTCACGAGCCGGCAGAGAAACGGCTTAGGCCGAGGGTTACGCTTGCCCTGCAACCAGCGTAGAGCCGCGGAGACCTTGCTGCCATTCCGTCAATGGCCCCTTGCCCGCGGCCCGATCATTCCCTGGCCTCCGGTGCGCCGATGAATTTCGTCTGCCTTGGCGAATAGGGAGGCTTGGCCGCGGGGATTGTCCGCCGGCCGGGCGTGCCCGGGTGGCGTCATCTCGTCCGACAAAACGATCCGACCGATCCTGCGGCGCATGAGCTGGTAGCATTCGCATGCCGCTGCTTCGAGGCGTGGTCTGTCAATCTCGATCGAGCCGCGACCATTGGATCGAACTGCGCCCGAATCGCGAAGCTTGGAAATGACCTGCGTCACTGTCGTCCGCCGCACGCCGAGAAATTCCGCAAGCGTCTCCTGCGTCAGCGGCAGGACGTCCCCGTCAACCCGATCGTGGACGTGTAACAACCACCTCGCCAGACGCGCCTCGACCGAGTGCAGCGCATTGCAGGCCGCGACGTGCTGGAATTGCGCCATCAGTGCCCTGTTGAGAGTTTGAACCGTGCCCCTCAATGCGCTGCTGCGTTCAAGCGCCGCCTGAAATTGTGCCGGCGAAATCTGCAGCGCGGTCCCCGCTACCCGCACCACCGCCGTCATCGGAGAGCGCGAAGGCCCGAGCGTCGTCAGCACGCCCGCAGCTCCGTCATTGCCGACGACGGCGGTCGCAACCGTTTGGCCGCTCGGCATATCCATGATGAATGCGATCAAGCCGCTAAGAGGGAAAAAAATCCGTTGTATTGGGTCGCCCGACCGCACCAGCACGGTGTCCCGTTGAAGCTCAACCAGTCGGAAATGACGCACAAGCAAATCGAGGTCTGCTGTCGGCAACGCAGCTAACAGTCGATTACCAACCCTGGTCTTCTGCTCCATCACGGGAATACTCCTTCCCCGACGGATGCGCCGCACGCTGCAGAACTACTGCTGGCGTCACGCTGCATGCGAATAAACAGACCGCGCCCAACTAGTACTATACGCCATGCGGGAAAAAGTTCCAATGGCGTCGCTCAGGCCTCGACGCCCCGCTGCCGCTGCAACCGACGCAGAACATCCGCCGGGCGCGCCTACGGCCGATTGGATTGTCCGCGAAATCCCATCGCCAGCACGTAGCGCTCCGACGAATCCTGCCGGCTGGACGCGGGCTTCACGTGACGCACACTGGAGAAGTCGCGCTTCAGTTGCGCGAGCAGTTCGCCCTCGGCGCCGCTTTGAAATACCTTCGCCAGAAACGTTCCACCGGGGCTGAGCACGTCGCACGCAAAGGCTGCCGCCGTCTCGACGAGGCCGATGATGCGGAGTTGATCGGTCTTGCGGTGGCCGGTGGTGTTGGCGGCCATATCCGACATCACGACGTCTGCGCGGCCGCCCATCATGGCAATGAGTTTTTCCGGCGCATCCTCGGCCAGAAAGTCGAGCTGCGCGAATTCGACGCCGGGAATCTCCGGCATCTCCAGAAGGTCGATCGCAACCACCTTGCCCTTGCCGTTGACCGCGCCGACGCGCCTGGCCGCGATCTGACTCCAGCCGCCGGGGGCGGCGCCGAGATCGACCACGGCCATGCCGTGCTTGAGGAAATGGTACTTGTCGTCGATCTCGATCAGCTTATAGGCCGCGCGCGAGCGATAGCCGTCCCGCTTGGCCTTCGCCACATAGGGATCGTTGAGCTGCCGCTCCAGCCAGAGCTTTGATGACAGCTTGCGCTTGCCACCGGTCTTGACCGTGACGTGCAGCCGTCCGGTAGTGTCTTTCGCCATATCGGTGCTTGTCTTTGAAATGTCCGCCGAGATCCGGCGCCTGAAATCAATAGCACGGAACCGGATGAGCATTGAAGCGAGTATGATGACGTGCACCCTGCCATTCGGGCGCTAGTCCCATCAGCCCCATGACGGGCACACGGAGATCGACAAGATCGACGAATACTCCGTGTGACTGAAAACATCGGCAGGCCTGGAACGGTCGCACCCTGATCGCGTTGCTCGGGAAGGAGCTGGGGCAAGTCATCAACCTGCAATGAGCGGAGAAAACAGATGGCAAACCCACGCCAGGACGAAAAGTCCACGCAAGGCATGGAAGACGCAGCCCGCCGCGCCGGCGAGAGGGCTGCCGAACAGACCGGCCGTTTAGGACAAGCTGCAGCCGAGCAGACGACACGTGTCGGGCAGGCCGCGGCTGCGGCCGGAGAGGAAGTGGCTCGAGCAAGTGCTAGTCTGCTCAAGCAAAACGCCGAAACATTCCAGAACGCCTGGCGCTTCGGGCTGGAAATGGCGACCTCGGTCATGGGCCGGTCTACCGAGCAATTTGGTCGCACGCTCGGCTTGTCCGGAGACGGAGTGCAACAGGCGACCGAACGGTCGGCCCGCAACGCCCAAACCATACTTTACACCAGCACGGCCGCTGCCAACGTGATGGGTGGAATGTCCCGTGAGTACCTCCAGTTGGTTCGGCACCAAGTCGAAAAGAACATGGACCATATGAATGAACTATGGACCTGCCGAACTCCTCAGGACTTTGCAGCCGTACAAAGTGACATCGTCCGTGAATCCGTGGAAACTGTTCTGGAGAGCAGCCGTCGGATAGCCGACATGTCGCTCAAAATGGCCGACGATGCCGGAAAGCAGATCAGTCAAAATATGGAAGAGATCCGTCGCGCCGCCTAGTACGGTCCGCTGCGGGACTTTGAAGGTAAGAGCGGCTGAGCCTCAGCCGCTCTTACCTTTTTTGGGCATAGCGCAAGGTTTTTGACCCAAGGTGAGTGCACGGATAGATACGCCATCCGACAGATAACAACGCGGCCAGCGCATCAGCACGCCTTCAGCGCGCCGTCTTCGCGCATCATTTCGACCAGCATGCCTTCGCGCAGGCCTCGGTCGGCGACGCGCAGCCGCGGCAGCGGGAATGCGTCGCGGATCGCGTCGAGAATGGCGCAGCCGGCCAGCACCAGATCGGCGCGCTCGACACTGATGCAATTGTTGCCGGCGCGCTCCTGATAGCTCATGCCGAGCAGCCGTTGGATGACGGCGGTGACGTCAGAGCCGTTCATCCAGATACCATCGATGCGGCGGCGATCGTAGCGCGCCAGATTGAGATGGACGCCGGCGAGCGTCGTCACGGTTCCCGAGGTGCCGAGCATATGCATGTCGCGCAAATCCGTGCCGTGCTCGGTCGCGAACGGCGCCACATATTGCGCTACTTCGCCCACCATCTGCGCATAGGATTTAGCCGTGACGTCACGCCCGCCGAAATGCTCGGCCAAAGTGACGACGCCGAGTGGAATCGACATCCACGCCTTGATCCGCGGCCGGGCATTCTGCTCGGCGGGATCGCGCTCGATTCGGACCAGTTCGGTCGAACCGCCGCCGATGTCGAACAGGATCGCGCCCCGGCCCTTCGGATCGAGCAGCGGCGAACAGCCGATCACGGCGAGCGTCGCCTCGGTCTCGCGATTGATCACCTCGAGCCGGATGCCGGTCTCGCTCGCGACCCGCGCGCGAAAGCTGTCGGCATTGGCGGCGGCGCGGCAGGCTTCGGTTGCGATCAGCCGCAGGCGCCGGGCCTTGCGGTAACGGATCTTGTCGCTGCAGATGCTCAGCGCCACGATGGCGCGCTCGATCGCCGCCTCGCTGATGGAACCGGTTGCGGAAATGCCCTCGCCCAGCCGGATGATCCGTGAAAACGAATCCATCACGCGAAAACTGTCGCCGGCCGGACTGGCGATCAAAAGCCGGCAATTATTGGTGCCAAGGTCGAGCGCGGCATAGACACCGTTTGCCGTGGCCGCCGCAACCAACCCTGACGGGCTTGCGCAGGTCTCAAGACCTTCGCGCAGCCGCGTATCCTCATCCATCAAACCTGTCTTTCCGCGGCCTCTCCCGGGCCGTCGAAGAAAATTACCGTTCACGGAAACTTTAGCAGCGCCAAGGGGCTACGCAACAACCCATCACATAGGACTATGCCCAATCAGGCGTTGTCCGGGATCATACGGTACGTTATCTGAGCGGGAACCCGCGGAACCGGGAAATTCCAAGCGAATCCCAAGCATTTCAGGTGTTTTTCGATGCAAGATCACACGTCGGCCTCCTCCCTGGACAACGCTATCGCACTGCAAAAATACGGCGTGGGGCAGCCGGTGCGCCGCAAGGAAGATGACACGCTGGTGCGTGGCAAGGGCAAATACACCGACGATTTCTCGCTGCCCGGCCAGGCCTATTGCTGGATGGTGCGCTCCAGCCATGCCCACGGAATCATCAAGGGGATCGACACGGCCGCCGCCCGGGCGATGCCGGGCGTGCTCGGCATCTGGACCGGCAAGGACCTCGAAGCGGCCGGCTACAACCCCTTCACCTGTGGCCTGCCGCTGAAGAGCCGCGACGGCTCGCCGCTATTGCAGACCAACCGTCCGGCGCTGCCGACCGATAGGGTGCGCTTTGTCGGCGATCCCGTGGGCTTTGTGGTCGCCGAAACGCTGGCGCAAGCGCGCGATGCGGCAGAGGCGGTGGAGCTCGATATCGAGCCGCTCCCCGCCGTAACCGATGCCGCGGAGGCCGCAAAGCCCGGCGCGCCGCAACTCTATGATCACATCCCCAACAACGTCGCGCTCGACTATCATTATGGCGATACGGCCAAGATCGACGCGGCGTTCGCTGCGGCTGCGCATGTAACAAAACTCGACATCGTCAACACCCGCGTTGCCGTGGTGTCGATGGAGCCGCGCGTGGCGCTTGCGGCCTTTGACAAGGCGGCCGAACGCTTCACCCTGCAGGTGCCGACGCAGGGCGTCTCCGGCAACAAGGTGACGCTGGCGAAAATCCTCAACGTGCCGAACGACAAGGTTCGCATCCTGACCGCCAATGTCGGCGGCTCCTTCGGCATGAAGAACGTGAGCTATCCCGAATATACCTGCATCCTGCACGCGGCGAAGGCGCTGGGCCGGCCGGTGAAATGGACCGATGAGCGCTCGACCAGCTTTCTCTCCGACAGCCATGGCCGCGCGCAGCTCATCCACGCCGAACTGGCGCTGGATGCCGAAGGCAAGTTTCTCGCAGTCCGCCTCCAAGGTTACGGCAACCTCGGCGCCTATATCACCGGCGTCGCGCCGGGGCCGTTGTCGCTCAACACCGGAAAGAATCTCGCCAGCGTTTACCGCACGCCGCTGCTCGGCGTCGACATCAAGACGGTTTTGACCAACACCACGCTGATGGGCGCCTATCGCGGCGCCGGCCGGCCCGAGGCCAACTACTACATGGAGCGGCTGATCGACCGCGCCGCCGACGAGATGGGCATCAACCGCCTCACGCTGCGCAAGCGCAACTTCATCAAGCCGTCGCAACTGCCGTTCGCGGCGGCCAGCGGCGTTACCTATGACAGTGGCGATTTCGCCGGCGTCTTCAACAAGGCACTGGAGATTTCCGACCACGCCAATTTTGCCAGGCGGAAGAAGGAGAGCAAGAAGAACGGCAGACTGCGCGGCATCGCGGTCGGCTCCTATCTGGAAGTGACCGCGCCGCCGAGCGGCGAGCTCGGCAAGATCACCTTCGAGCCCGATGGTTCGGTGAAGCTGACGACCGGCACGCTCGATTACGGCCAGGGCCACGCCACGCCGTTCGCGCAGGTGCTCTCCGCACAGCTCGGCGTGCCCTTCGAGAAGATCACCATCGAGCAGAACGACAGCGATCTCGTCCGCTTCGGTAACGGCACCGGCGGCTCGCGCTCGATCACGGCGACCGGTCAGGCGATCGTCGAGGCTTCCGCACTCGTGATCGCCAAAGGCAAGCAGGCCGCCGCGCATCTGATGGAGGCGTCCGAAGGCGATATCGAATTCGCCGGCGGCCGCTTCACCATCGCCGGCACCGACCGCTCGATCGGCATCATGGAGCTGGCGCAGCGCGTGCGCGAAGGCAGGATGCCCGAAGGCGCGCCGCTATCGCTCGATGTCGACCATGCCACCAAGGACACGCCGTCGACCTTCCCCAATGGCTGCCATGTCGCGGAAGTGGAAATCGATCCCGAGACCGGCGTCGTGCAAATCGTGCGCTATTTCGCCGTCAATGATTTCGGCACTGTCGTCAATCCGATGATTGTCGCCGGCCAGTTGCATGGCGGCGTGGCGCAAGGCATCGGCCAGGCGCTGATGGAGCAGGTCAGCTACGATTCCAGCGGCCAGCCGATCACCGGCTCGTTCATGGACTATGCCTTGCCGCGTGCGGAAGACATCCCGCCGATGGAAGTCGGCGACCATCCCTCGCCCGCCAAATCCAATCCGCTGGGCACCAAGGGCTGCGGCGAGGCCGGCTGCGCCGGCAGCCTCGTCTGCGTCGTCAACGCGGTGGTCGACGCTCTGTCGGACTATGGCATCACCCACATCGACATGCCGCTGACGCCGGAACGGGTGTGGCGCGCGATCCAGGATGCGAAGGCGAAGCAGGCGGCGTGAGGGGCGCGCCATTTGCTACATAGGAAACTGTCATCGCCCGCCTTGTGCGCAATTGCGCACTGGGGCGGGCGATCCAGTACTCGGAGACGTCAGTAATAGAATGGCGAAGCCGCAGCGTACTGGATGCCCCGCCTTCGCGGGGCATGACGAGTTAGGTGCGGCGCGGCCTCGCGCCCGAGCTTGCTCTGTGCGTCAAACCTTCTCGACCGCGCCGCCGCTTTCGGCCCAGCCCTTGAAGCCGCCGAGATTGCGTACGTCCTTATAGCCCATGTCCTGAAGCGTTTTGCCCGCAAGCGCGGACCGGCCGCCGGAGGCGCAGTAGACGATTACGGTTTTTTCCCGGTCGAACGCATTGTCATAATAGGGGCTGTCAGGATCCGCCTTGAATTCGAGCATGCCGCGCGAGACGTGTTTCGCCCCCTGAACCTTGCCGGTGCTTTGTAACTCAAGCCCGTCGCGCACATCGACCACCAGGACCTGGCCGCGCTCGATCAGGGCTTTCGCGTCCTGCGGGCTGATCCCTGGAACGGAGCTGGTAGCCGCTGCAAGTAAATCCTTCACTGAACTCGGCATCGTATTCTCCCGTATGCTATTTTACCGTTGGGCACAGATAATGGCGCAGTATGTGGCGAAGCTTGGTCGAGAGTGCAATGACCACGGCTCCAAGAAGCTTTGCCGCGACGCTATAGCGCTTGACTATAGCATGCATTCTGAAAAGCTTTCGCCAGCCCCGCAGGCGTGCCGACAGCAGGAATTCAGGATCAGATTGTGGACGTATTGTCGGAAGTCCTGCGCGTCGTGCGGTTGTCCGGAACGATTCATTTTCGCGCGGAGTTCACCCATCCGTGGGCCATTCTATCATCCCCGCCAGCGCTGCTTGCGGCGCGCCTGCAATCCTCCGAAGGATCGGTAACACCCTTTCATGTGGTCACCGAGGGCAATTGTCTGGTGACATCAGGGGCATTGCCGCCAATCCACATCGAAAGCGGCGATGTGATCGTCTTCCCGCGCGGCGATCAGCATGTGATGACCAGCGACCCTGAGCTGGCGCCTGTCCCGATACAGGACATCTATTCGAAGCCCTCCGCGGAGCAGATCACGGTCGTGAATCACGGCGGCGGCGGGCCGCCTTCGCGCTTCATCTGCGGCTTTCTGCACGCCGATCAGCGCTTCGATCCGCTGCTGAAATCGCTGCCAGCGATTCTTTGCGTCCGCTCGCGCGAAGACGCCCTTACGCTCGAGACGCTGGACAGCACTGGAAGGCGCGTGCAGACGATCACGCATCCGCAGGAGAAGGAGTGGTGGCAGGCGTCTGTGCGCTACCTGATGAGCGAAACCGCAACGCCGGGTCCCGGTAATCGTGCCGTGCTGGCACGATTGGCCGAGTCGCTCTTTCTCGAACTGCTGCGGTGGCAGTTGCAGTTTGCGACACAGGGCCATGGCGGCGGTTGGCTGGCGGGCCTGTACGATCCCCAGGTAGGTCCCGCGCTAACCCGGCTTCATGCGCAGCCGGAGCGCCCGTGGACCGTCGAAGTGCTTGCAAGGGAAGTCGGCGTCTCGCGGGCGGCGCTCGCCAAACGCTTCGTCGAGCTGGTCGGCGAATCGCCGATCCAGTATCTCGCGGGTTGGCGGATGCATTTGGCGCAGCACCTGTTGCAGGACAGCACCCTTGGCGTCGCCGAGATCGCCGGACGCGTCGGATATGACTCCGACGCGGCGTTCAACCGCGCGTTCCGGCGAGTGGTCGGCTCGCCGCCGGCGACATGGCGGCAAGCCAGGGAGGAACAGCCTCTCGCAGCGGATGGACTGCCGGGTCAAGCCCGGCAATGACGCGTCGCGTTACGCCGCTGCCTGCTCGCGCGGCTGGTAGATCGCGATGTGGTGGCAGTGCGCGAGCGGCGTGTCGCCGTTGCCGACCACCAGCGCGTCGAGCTCGACGAAGCGGTGGCCCTTCTTGTCGTAATTGCCGATCACCTTCGCGCGGGCCGTGATCACGTCGCCGGTCTTTGCAGCCGACAAAAGCTGCATGCGGCTGCCGACATGTATCCATGGGCCTAGAATGGCGTTGTCGACCAGCGCCCGGTTCATCACACGCTGCAGCAGGCCGGGATGACCGAGGCCCTCCCTCGCGTAGATCGGATCGGCTTCCCTGATATCATCAAGATATTCGCGGGCGGCATCGCCCGCCCAATCGCGCGGTGTGGTGCCGAGCCATTTGCCGACTTCATAGGAAGCCGCGTTGACCGGCCTGCGCTCCGCCACGGCCGCAACTTCCTTGTAGTCCGCGATCGACACGGCGGGCACAGATGCCGGCAACGACGCGGTGCCGGTGGCGCAAAGCTCGCCGCGGCTCTGCACCTCAATCGAAAGCACGCTATTGCTTTCCTCCGCCGTGAGTTCGGCCATCTCGCCGTCATAGACCGGCTTGACGAAACGGGCGTCGATCAGGCCGCGCTCAAGAAAGGGCCGGCCCCATTTTGCGACCGGCAGGTGTATCATATAGGCCATCACGTCAACACCCGGCACCAGCCCACCCGAAAATCCGAACCGCTTTGCCACGGTGTCGTCGTGCATCTTGTTTTCGGATTGCTTGGCGGTGTTGAAGGCCTGGACGCGATAGGGTTCGAGCCGGCGGGTCATGCGCTCCGGTTTCCTCTGATTTTGTTGTTATTTCTTCGGGTTATCGTACGCGAAGAATGTGCCGTGGCAAGCGTGTTCCGGACGCTGTTCCCCTCGCATTTTGGCATCCGATGGAGTACCACCCGCGGGCAAGAATACGGAACGAATCCAACTTATGCTGCCTGATGCTGCCTGACGCGAACTTGACCCGCATCTATGTCGATGCCGACGCCTGCCCGGTGAAGGACGAGATCTATCGCGTCGCGATCCGGCACGGCCTGCCGGTCAGCGTCGTCGCAGGCAATTTCATCCGTGTGCCGCAGGATCCGCTGATCGAGCGCATCGCCGCAGGTTCCGGAATGGACGCAGCCGACGACTGGATCGCCGGGCGCGCGGGAAAAGGCGATATCGTCATCACATCGGATATCCCGCTCGCCAGCCGCTGCGTGAAATCAGGAGCAGAAGCGATCGCGCCGAACGGCAAGCCGTTCACGGAAGCCTCGATCGGCATGACACTGGCGGTGCGCAACCTGATGACCGATCTGCGCTCGTCGGGCGAAGTAACCGGCGGCCCAAAATCCTTCGCCCCGCGCGATCGCTCGGCATTCCTGTCCGCGCTCGACCAGGCCATCCGCCGCATCCAGCGCCAGCGGGCGCCGCAGTCTGCGCCGAACCAGGGCTAAAACGATGGCGCCACCGCTGATCCAGTTGAAGGATATCAGGCTGACGTTTGGCGGCACGCCGCTGCTGTCGGGCGTCGAACTGTCGGTGTCATCGGGCGAGCGCGTCTGCCTGATCGGGCGTAACGGCTCCGGCAAATCGACGCTGCTCAAGATTGCCGCCGGCCTCGTCGAGCCTGACGGCGGCAGCCGCTTCGTGCAGCCGGGCGCCACCATCCGCTATCTGCCGCAGGAGCCTGATTTCGGCGACCACAAGACGACGCTGGCCTATGTCGAGGCAGGCCTCGGCCCAGGCGACGATCATTACCAGGCGCGCTATCTGGTCGAGCAGCTCGGGCTTTCCGGCGACGAAGACCCCGTGCACGTCTCGGGCGGCGAGGCCCGCCGCGCCGCGCTGGCACGGGTGCTGGCGCCCTCGCCCGATATCCTGCTCTTGGACGAGCCGACCAACCATCTCGATCTTCCGACCATTGAATGGCTGGAAGGCGAACTGGCGAGCCGCCGCTGCGCGCTCGTCATCATCAGCCACGACCGCCGCTTCCTGTCCAACCTGTCGCGTTCGACCGCCTGGCTCGACCGCGGCCAGATCAGGCAGATCGACCGCGGCTTCTCAGCGTTCGAAGCCTGGCGCGACGAGGTGCTGGCGGAGGAGGAGCGCGACCAGCACAAGCTCGACCGCAAGATCGTCAATGAGGAGCACTGGCTGCGCTACGGCGTCTCCGGCCGCCGCAAGCGCAACGTCAAGCGGCTCGGCAATCTGCACGCGCTGCGCGACCAGCGGCGCAATTATCGTGGTGCGACCGGCAACGCCAATCTCGCAGCTGCAGAAGCCGACAAATCCGGCAAGCTCGTCATTGAGGCCAAGAACATCAGCAAGGCCTATGGCGACCGCAAGATCGTCGAAGGGTTTTCGATCCGCGTCCAGCGCGGCGACCGGATCGGCATCGTCGGCCCCAACGGCGCCGGCAAGACCACGCTGGTTCATCTGCTGATCGGCAACGATCCGCCGGACAGTGGCTCGCTGCGGCTCGGCGCCAATATCGAAATGGCGACGCTCGACCAGCACCGTGAAAGCCTCGATCCGAAATCGACGCTGGCCGAGGCCATGACCGGCGGTCGCGGCGACCATGTGATCGTCGGCGACAAGCCCAGGCACGTCATCGGCTACATGAAGGACTTTCTGTTCGCGCAGGAGCAGCGCGGCACGCCGCTGGAAGCGCTCTCCGGCGGCGAGCGCGGCCGCTTGATGTTGGCGCGCGCGCTGGCAAAGCCGTCGAACCTGCTGGTGCTGGACGAGCCGACCAACGACCTCGATCTCGAAACCCTCGACGTGCTCGAGGAAATGCTCGGCGATTACGAGGGTACGGTGATCCTGATCAGCCACGACCGCGATTTCCTGGACCGGGTGGTGACATCAGTGATCGTGCCGGAGGGCAACGGCCGCTGGATCGAATATGCAGGCGGTTACACCGACATGCTGGCGCAGCGCGGTGAGGATTTATCGCGGGAGGCGCCGAAGGCACCAGCGACGGTTGAAGAAAAGAAAGAGGCCAAGGCTGCTGCTCCTTCTGCGGCTCCTAAACGGCGGCTGAATTTCAACGAGAAGCACGCGCTGGACACCCTTCCGAAGACGATCGCAAAGTTACAGGCCGAAATTGCAAAGCAGCAGAAGCTGCTTGACGATCCCGACCTCTACGCCAAGGATCGCAAGAAATTCGACGCGGCCTCCGCCGCGATGGCGAAGGCGCAGGAAGAGCTTTCCGCTGCCGAAGACCGGTGGCTGGAGCTTGAAGTTTTGCGCGAAGAGATAGAGCAGGCGTAGGATGGGTGGAGCGCAGCGATACCCATCGCCACACGCACTGGCATTGATGGGTATCGCTTCGCTCCACCCATCCTACGGGTTCATACGATTTTCAACAGAGAGAAGAGCATGACCACCCCCCTCGCCGCCAAGATCGCCCGTGAATATGGCACGCCTTGCGCCGTGATCGACATGGACCGCGTCGAACGCAACATAGCGCGCATCCAGGTGGCCTGCGACACGGCCGGCGTTGCCAACCGGCCGCACATCAAGACCCACAAGAGCCCCTTGCTGGCGCAGATGCAGGTCGCGGCCGGCGCGAAAGGCATCACCTGCCAGAAGCTCGGCGAGGCCGAGGTGATGGCGGAGGCGGGGATCGACGACATTTTGATCAGCTACAATCTGATCGGTGAGGAGAAGATGGCCCGGCTAGCGGCGTTGCAGGGAAAGGCCAACATGACGGTTGCGGCCGACAACTCGACCGTGATTGCCGGTCTGCCGCATGCCGCCGCCGCGTCAGGACGTCCGTTGTCGGTCGTGGTTGAATGCGACACCGGCCGCAAGCGCGCGGGGGTCGAAACACCGGGCGAAGCGATTGCGCTGGCCCGTTTGATCGCAGCCTCCCGAGGGCTGAAGTTTGCGGGCTTCATGCTGTATCCGACCGAAACCGGCTGGGGCGAAGCACAGAAATTCTTCGACGAGGCGCTGGCCGGTGTCCGTGCGCACGGGCTCGATGCGACGATGGTTTCTACCGGCGGCTCGCCGAACCTGAAGAACCTCGGCAAGCTCAAGGGCGCGACCGAGCATCGTCCCGGCACCTATATCTACAACGACCGCATGCAGGTCGCCGCCGGCGTCGCCGAATGGGACGATTGCGCCCTCAACATCTATTCTACCGTGGTCAGCCGCGCCGGGCCGGACCGCGGTATTTTGGATGCCGGCTCGAAGACGCTGACTTCGGACCCCGGCGGCGGACTGGACGGTTACGGGCTGATCCTCGAGCACCCGGAAGCGAAGATCGCGCGCTTTGCCGAAGAGCACGGCTTTCTCGACCTGGCCCGCAGCAACACCAGGCCTGTTGTCGGTGACGTCGTGCGGATCGTGCCGAACCATGTCTGCGTCGTCGTCAACATGATGGACGAGGTGGTGATGGTGCGCGGCGAGGAGATCATCGGGACGCTGCCGGTGGCGGCAAGAGGGAAGCTGCGGTGAGACGCCCCGTAGGATGGGTAGAGCGGAGCGAAACCCATTGCGACTTGCCGGGTTGCTGGATGATGGGTTTCGCTGCGCTCTACCCATCCTACAAATTAAGCCACTCCAGCGCACCCCGCCCCGCCGCTGCCCCCGTCGCGAACGACGCTTGCAACAGATAGCCGCCGGTCGGCGCTTCCCAGTCCAGCATCTCACCCGCCGCGAACACGCTGGGCACGCGGCGGAGCATGAAGGCGTCGTCGAGTTCGTCGAACGATATTCCGCCAGCAGTCGAGATCGCGCGTGCGATCGGCGCTACACCGTTGAGCCGCACGGGCACGGCCAGGATCAAGCGAGCCAGATCAGCCGGAGAAAGCGAAGCTAGCGACGTCCCGGATGCCCTGGCGGCCTCCTGCAACAGGCCGATCGCGATGGGAGAGAGATTTGCTGCCTTGCGGAGGAAGTTCGAGAAGGATTGCTTGCCCTTCGCGGCCGATAATTTCGTGGTCAATTCATCGATCACCGCGTCGGCACGCAAGGCGATGTTGAGCGTAACCTGTCCATCGCGCAGGATTGCCTCGCGCAATTCGGCAGATAGCGCGTAGACCGCGCCACCTTCGATGCCGGCGCGGGTGACGATGGCCTCGCCGCGGACGCTGTGCTTGCCGAATGTCAGCGCGACGCCCTTGAGCGGCTGGCCTTCAAAACGCTCGCGGAACACATCCGACCAGGCGACGATGAAGCCGGAGTTAGCTGGCCGCAGCGGCGATATCGTTACGCCTCTGGCCGCGAGCACTTCCGCCCATGAGCCGTCCGAGCCCAACCGCGGCCAGCTCGCGCCGCCGAGCGCCAGCACAGTGGCGGTCGCCTCGACGGCGACCAATCCATCCGATGTTTGAAAGCGCAAGCGGCCTTCCTCGTCCCAACCGGTCCAGCGGTGACGAAGCGCCTGTTTCACTCCCTGCGCGTCCAGCCGTCGCAGCCACGCGCGCAGCATAGGCGACGCCTTGAAGGCTTTCGGAAACACGCGGCCGCTGGAGCCGACAAATGTCTCCTGCCCCAGCGCTGCACTCCAGTCACGCAACGCCTGCGGCGGAAACGCTTCGATAGCGGCTTTCAGACGCGGCGTCGCCTCGCGGTAGCGGGCGAGGAACTGCGGCAACGGCTCGCTGTGCGTGAGGTTCAGCCCGCCGCGCCCGGCCATCAGGAATTTGCGGCCAGCGGAGGGCATCGCGTCATAGACGGTGACTTCGGCGCCGCCTTGCGCGAGCACTTCGGCGGCCATCAGGCCGGCGGGGCCGGCGCCGATGACGGCGACGTGTTGTGAAAGCGTAGACATAACGGGAGTGTAAGCCGGATTCGGCGGCCAAAGCGAAGAACGTCATTCCGGGATGGTCCGAAGGACCAGACCCGGAATCTCGAGATTCCGGGTTCGACGCTTCGCGTCGCCCCGGAATGACGGCGATGGCCTACAGCTTGATCCCCGCCCTTGCGGCGGCCTGCGCGACATATTTCTGCGTCTGCTCGAACGCGCCCTGCAGCGCCTTCGCTTTCGACACATCATCGATCTCGGCAAAATTCGCCGCGATCGCATCCGGCGTCCAGTCGGACTGCGCTAAATTGATACCCTCGGTCTCGATGATCTTGATCACCGCGAACGAACCGGCGCCGGCGCCCATGATGGTGCGGGTCGGGGCGTCCTCGCTGAGCAAAAATTCCACCGCCGGCGTTATCGCCTCGGGGCGCATCAGCGCCAGCGCCTGCGGCGGCAGCAGTTCCTCGGTCATGCGGGTCGCCGCGGTCGGCGAGATTGTGTTGACGCGGATGTTGTTCTTGCGGCCTTCCTCGGCGAGCACGTTCATCAGGCCGACCATTCCGGCTTTGGCCGCGCCGTAATTGGCCTGGCCGAAATTACCGAACAGGCCCGACGACGAGGTGGTCAGCACGATGCGGCCGTAGTTGCGCTCACGCATGCCATCCCACACCGCCTTGCAGCAGTAAAACGTACCGACGAGGTGGACGTCGAGCACCTTGGCAAAGTCGGCGACGTCCATTTTTCCAAACGACTTGTCGCGCAGGATACCGGCATTGGCACACAGGAGATCGACGCTGCCCCACTCCTTCGTGGCGCGTTCGACCATCGCCGTCACCTGTCCGAACTTGGAGACGTCGGTGCCATCGGCCATCGCCATGCCGCCGGCTTTACGGATTTCCTCGACCACGGCTTCGGCCGGCGTCAGCGAGCCGCCGGTGCCGTCCCGCGCGCCGCCGAAATCGTTGACCACCACCTTGGCGCCACGGCTCGCCAGCCCCAGCGCATGTGCCCGCCCCAAACCATTGCCCGCGCCGGTGACGATAGCGACGCGTCCGTCAAACCTGATTGCCATGCGAAATTCCTAGTTCTTCTTCTTCCCTTCTCCCCTTGTGGGAGAAGGTGGCGCGGACGAAGTCCGTGCCGGATGAGGGGTCTGTCGCCGCGGAGAGAGACCCCTCACCCGGCTTCATCTCGCTCCGCTCGATTGCGCCACCCTCTCCCACAAGGGGAGAGGGTAAGGCCGCAGCGCGCGATTGACAGTTTTTGAGCAGTGATGGATTGCCGGGTCAAGCCCGGCAATGACGGGCTGAAAGATCACGCGAAATAAATCAGCCCGATCCAGTCGGCGACCAGCGCGGGCTTTTCCTCGCCCTCGATCTCGACGGTCACGTTGGTGCGCGATTGCAGCTCTTTCGGCTTGCGCAGCTTGGCTTCCATGAGCGTAAAGCGGCCGCGGACGCGCGAGCCGGCGCGGACCGGCGAGAGGAAGCGCAGCTTGTCGAAACCGTAATTGACGCCCATCGCCGTGCCTTCGATGACGGGCATGACCTCATAGGACATGATGCTCATCAGGGACATCGTCAGGAAGCCATGCGCGATGGTGTTGCCGAACGCGGTTTCCTTCTTCGCTCTTTCGGGGTCGACATGGATGAACTGATGGTCCTCGATCACGTCGGCATAGACGTTGATGCGGTTCTGGTCGATCAGGTGCCAGGACGACACGCCGATCTCCTTGCCGACCATGGCCTGATAGGCCTCAAAGGAGACCGGCGGCTTCTTCCAGACTTCATTCATTGATTAACTCTCCAGCCCCGCGGTCCGCACCTTCTGCAGCTCCGGGAATTCTTCTTCGCGGAACTCCGTGCCGCGCAGCGCGTCACTTCTGACATTATCATGTTCGAGCCGGCGCAACTGTACGCGGCGGATTTTTCCGGAAATCGTCTTCGGCAGTTCCGTCACCAGCTCGATCTTGCGAATGCGCTTGAATGGCGCAAGGCGGGTGTGCAGGTGCTTGAAGATCGACAGCGCGGTTTCCGGTGAACGCTCCACACCCGATACCAGCAGCACATAGGCCTTCGGGATCGCGAGCCGGATCGGATCGGGACTTGGGACGACCGCAGCTTCGGCTACCGATTCATGCTCGAGCAAAACGCTTTCCAACTCGAACGGGCTGATGCGGTAGTCGGAGGACTTGAAGACGTCGTCGGAGCGGCCGACGAAAGTGAGGTAGCCCTCGTCGTCGGCAAACACGACGTCGCCGCTGCGATAGAGATCGCCGTCCGCCCCGCTCAATTTGCCATCGTCGCCCTGATAGCCCTGCATCAGGCCCGCGGGGCGGTCGGCGCCGAGCACCAGCGTGACTTCGCCCTCTTTGGTGACGTGGCCGTCGCCGTCGGTGATCTGCACGCGGTAACCCGGCAGCGGGCGGCCCATCGAGCCGACCTTGACTTTCTGGCCCGGCGAATTGCCGGCAAGCGCGGTGGTCTCGGTCTGGCCGTAACCGTCGCGGATGGTAAGGCCCCACGCCGCCTTCACCTGGTCGATCACTTCCGGATTGAGCGGCTCGCCCGCGCCGCAGACCTCGCGCAGGCTTACCTTGAAATCCGCGAGCTTCTCCTGAATGAACAGCCGCCACACCGTCGGCGGCGCGCACAGCGTGGTGACGCCGCAGCGACCGACGGTCGCCAGCAAGGCTTTGGCGTCGAAGCGCGGCTGGTTGACCACGAACACGGTGGCGCCGGCATTCCATGGCGCGAAGAAGCAACTCCAGGCATGCTTGGCCCAGCCCGGCGAGGAAATATTGAGATGCACGTCGCCCGGCTGCAGGCCGAGCCAGAACATCGTCGACAGCGCGCCGACGGAATAGCTGCGCTGGCTGTGCCGCACCAGTTTCGGCTTTGCCGTGGTACCCGAGGTGAAATAGAGCAGCATCGGGTCGTCGGCATTGGTCGGGCCATCAGGCGCAAAATCCTCCGACGCGCTCGCGGCCTGCTCGAACGGCAGCCAGCCGTCGTGCTTCGACGCCGCGCCGACCACGATCCGCACCAGATTGTCGCTACCGAGGCC
The DNA here is from genome assembly GCF_001440405.1 of Bradyrhizobium valentinum. Taxonomy (GTDB): domain Bacteria; phylum Pseudomonadota; class Alphaproteobacteria; order Rhizobiales; family Xanthobacteraceae; genus Bradyrhizobium; species Bradyrhizobium valentinum. The sequence continues at coordinate 55,941 of NZ_LLXX01000221.1, read as the reverse complement.
GGCAAACTTCGCGACCTGATCCTGCGAGGCCACCACAACCCTCGCCTTGCCGCGATCGAGCCGATCGCGCAATTCATCCGGGGTGAGCAGCGTGGTGGCGGGGATCACGACCACGCCGAGCTTCATCGCTGCCAGCATCGTCTCCCACAACGGCACGACATTGCCGAGCAATAGCAACAGGTGATCGCCGCGCTTTAGCCCTCGCGCGCGCAAAAAGTTCGCGACCTGGTTGGACCGGCGCGACAGCGTTGCGAAGGAAAGTTTTGTCTCCTTGTCGCCGGGATCGACGATCCAAAGCGCGGTGCGGTCCCGGCTGTCGGCATTGCCTGCTAGTTCCGCATCGAACCAGTCCAGCGCCCAGTTGAAGGGGATCGGGTCCGGCCAGCGAAACCCCTTCACAGCCGCATCGTAATCGGTGCGGTGCTTGAGCAGAAAGGCGCGCGCTTCTTGGAAGGTCGTCATGCTGTTCTCTCAGATGCCTCCACACCCACGACCGTCATCCTGAGGAGCCGCGCCTGCGCGGCGTCTCGAAGGACGGGCCCACACCTATCAAGTCACCCTTCGAGGCTCGCAAGAGCTCGCACCTCAGGGTGACGCCTGCTATTTCGCAGCGAGACCCCTAACGTGCTGGATAATCCCGGAAAAATCCACCCCGCCATGGCCGGCGGCGTCAAAGGCCTTGTAGATCTCCTGCGCGTGCTTGCCGAGCGGTGTCACGGCGCCGGCGGCGTCGGCCGCGTCTTGCGCCAGCGTCAGATCCTTCACCATCAAATTGGAGGCGAAGCCGGGCTTATAATCGTTGTTCGCAGGCGAGGCCGGCACTGGGCCAGGCACCGGGCAATAGGAAGTGAGCGCCCAGCATTGCCCGGACGAGGTCGAGGCGACGTCGAACAGCGCCTGATGCGACAGGCCGAGTTTTTCGGCGAGCGCAAAGGCCTCACCGACGCCGATCATGGAGATGCCGAGGATCATGTTGTTGCAGATCTTGGCCGCCTGCCCCGCGCCGGCGCCGCCGCAATGGACGATCTTCTTGCCCATGTTCTCCAGCGCGGGCTTCGCCGCCGCAAAGGCCTTCTCCTCGCCGCCGCATATGAAGGTCAGCGTCGCTCCCTTGGCGCCGCCGGTTCCGCCCGACACCGGAGCGTCGACCGAGAGCACGCCGTGCTTCGCAGCGAGCGCATGCGCCTGCTTGGCGCTCTCGACGTCGATGGTCGAGCAATCGATGATCAACGTGCCCTTGGTCATGACAGGGACGACTTCGTTCCAGACCGACAGCACATGCTTGCCCGCCGGCAGCATGGTGATGACGACGTCCGCGCCCTTGACGGAAGCGACCGAGCTCTCGGCGATCGCAGCGCCGTCGGCCTTGGCCTGATCGCGCGACGCCGCCACCAGATCGAACGCGGTGACCTTGTGGCCGGCCTTGACCAGATTGGCCGCCATCGGCCCGCCCATGTTGCCGAGGCCAATGAATGCGATATTTGCCATCTCGAATCCTCCGCTTTGAACTTTTCTGTTTTGATCAGGGAAATTTCAATTCGTCGGCGCCGATCTCGGCGAAATAAGGCGCGACCATTTCCGGCGTCACATCTTCGATCCGCGGCGGCGACCATTTTGGATTGCGGTCCTTGTCGATCACGGCGGCGCGCACGCCCTCGCGGAAATCGTCGCTGGCAAACACTTCCAGCGCGGCGCGATATTCCCGCACCAGGCATTCCTCCAGCGAGCGGGCCGTACGCGCCAGCCGCAGCAGTTTCAGCGTCACCACCATACCGCGCGGCGACTTTTCATTCAGCGTCTTCAGCGTCGCCTGTGCGAGATCCGAACCGTCGCGCCGTAGAGCCTCAACGATGTCTTCCATCCGGTCATGCGCGAACCAACGATCGATCTTGTCCTGCATCGCCGCAACAGGACCTGCGGTCTCACCCGTCGCGAAACCCGCGATCAGCGCTTTAACTTCCGCCAAGGTAATCCCGGCGCGAACCTTGGTGAGAGCCTCGCGTAACGCGGAGAGCTTGGCCGATGGCACGACGGCATCGGCAAAGCCGGCATGGATCGCGTCCGGGCCATTCATGGTCTGCCCGGTCAATCCGAAATAGGTGCCGATCTCCCCCGGCGAATGCGACAAGAGCCAGGTGCCGCCGACATCGGGGAAGAAGCCGAGGCCGACCTCGGGCATGGCCAGTTTCGTTTTGTCGGTGACGACGCGATGGCTAGAATGCGCTGATAGCCCCACGCCGCCGCCCATCACGATGCCGTCCATGAAGGCGACGTACGGTTTCGGGAATTTCTTGATGCGGGCGTTGAGGATGTATTCGTCGCGCCACAGGATCTTGCCGAGATCGCCGTTTGCTTTCGAGCTTTCCCAGAGAGCGCGGATATCGCCGCCGGCGCACAGGCCGCGCTCGCCCGCGCCTTCCAGCAGGATCACGGCGACCGCCGGATCGACCTCGAACGCATCGAGCGCCTTGTCGATGTCGTGGAACATCTCCAGCGTCACGGCATTGATCGCCTTCGGCCGGTTCAAGCGGAGGATGCCGGCCGAGCCTTCCTTGCGCGCGATCAGGTCGCCCTGTGCAACAGCCGCGTCCGTCATCGCGCGCCCTCGATCATCTTGCGCGACACGATCAGCCGCATGATTTCGTTGGTCCCTTCCAGGATCTGGTGCACGCGCAGGTCGCGCACGATCTTCTCGATGCCGTATTCGCTGAGATAACCGTAGCCGCCATGCAGTTGCAGCGCCTGGTTGGCGACCTCGAAACCGACGTCGGTGCCGAAACGCTTGGCCATCGCGCATAGCATGGTGGCGTCCGTATCCTTGCGATCAAGCGCCGCCGCGGCGCGCCAGACAAAGGTTCGCGCCGCCTCCAGTTCGGTCGCCATGTCAGCGAGACGGAACTGCAGCGCCTGGAATTCGTCGAGGCGTTTGCCGAAAGCTTTTCGCTCTTTCATGTAGGTCAGCGACTTGTCGAGCGCGCTCTGCGCACCGCCGAGCGAGCACGCCGCGATGTTGATGCGGCCGCCGTCGAGCCCGGCCATCGCGATCTTGAAGCCGATGCCCTCCTCGCCCAGCCGGTTTTCGACTGGCACGCGCGCGTTCTCGAATGTCACCGCGCGGGTCGGCTGCGCATTCCAGCCCATCTTGCGTTCGTTGGCGCCGAATGAGAGCCCGGGCGTGTCGCCGTCGATCACCAGCGTCGAGATGCCACCGGGCCCGTCGCCGCCGGTCCGCACCATCACGACATAGAGGTCGCCGCCACCGGCGCCAGAGATGAACTGCTTCTGGCCGTTGAGCACATAATGATTGCCGTCGCGCACCGCGCGGGTGCGGAGCGCGGCGGCGTCCGAGCCGGAGCCCGGCTCGGTCAGGCAATAGCTCGCCAACAGTTCCATGGTGCAGAGCTTTGGCAGCCATTTCTGCCGCTGGATGTCGTTGCCGTAGGCATCGATCATCCACGACGCCATGTTGTGGATCGAGATGTAGGCCGACACGGTCGGACAACCGGTCGCCAGCGCCTCGAAGATCAGCGCGGCGTCGAAGCGCGTCATGCCGGAGCCGCCGACGTCGTCGCGGATATAGATCCCGCCCATGCCGAGCGTGGCCGCTTCCCGCATCACGTCGACAGGGAAATGCTTCTCTTCATCCCAGCGCAGCGCATGCGGTGCGATTTTCTCCGCGGCGAATTCGCGCGCCATGTCGCGAACCGCCGTCTGGTCCTCATTGAGAGCGAACTGCATTCTGGGCTGCTCATTCTTCTCGTCATTGCGCGGAGCGAAGCGACGAAGCAATCCATTCTTCCTTTTCGCGGCAATATGGATTGCTTCGCTGCGCTCGCAATGACGGCCTGGACTACACCATCAATTCATCGTCGGGATCGAGAACTCGGCGCCCTCCTTGACGCCGGACGGCCAGCGCGAGGTGATCGTCTTGGTCTTGGTGTAGAAGCGGATCGAATCCGGACCATGCTGGTTGAGATCGCCGAAGCCGGACTTCTTCCAGCCGCCGAAGGTGTAGTACGCGATCGGCACCGGGATCGGCACGTTGATGCCGACCATGCCGACGTTCACCTTGGCTGCGAAGTCCCGTGCGGCATCACCGTCGCGGGTGAAGATCGCGACACCGTTGCCGTAATCATGATCCGACGGCAGCGCCAGCGCTTCCTTGTAGTCGTGGGCGCGCACCACCGAGAGCACCGGACCAAAGATCTCTTCCTTGTAGATCCGCATGTCCTTGGTGACGTTGTCGAACAGGCAGCCGCCCATGTAGAAGCCGTTTTCATAGCCCTGCATCTTGAAGCCGCGGCCGTCGACGGCGAGCGTGGCGCCTTCCTTGATGCCGATATCGACATAGTTCCTGACGCGGTCGAGCGCTTCTTTCGTCACTAGCGGACCGTAATCGGCGGAGGGGTCGATCGAGGTGCCGATCTTCAGGGATTCGACGCGCGGGATCAGCTTTTCCATCAACCGGTCGGCGGTGGGCTTGCCGACGGGCACCGCCACCGAAATCGCCATGCAGCGCTCGCCGGCCGAGCCGTAGCCCGCGCCGATCAGCGCATCGACGGTCTGGTCCATGTCGGCATCGGGCATGACGATGGCGTGGTTCTTGGCGCCGCCAAAACACTGCGCACGCTTGCCGGTGGCCGCCGCGCGCTCATAAATATATTGCGCGATCGGCGACGAGCCGACGAAACCGACCGCCTTGATGTCGGGATCGTCGAGAATGGCGTCGACCGCTTCCTTGTCGCCGTTGACGACATTGAGGACACCGGCCGGCAAGCCCGCCTCGATCATCAATGCAGCCAGCATCATCGGCACGCCGGGGTCGCGCTCCGACGGCTTCAGGATGAAAGCGTTGCCGCAGGCGATCGCGGGCGCGAATTTCCACATCGGGATCATCGCCGGGAAATTGAATGGCGTGATGCCGGCGACCACACCCAGCGGCTGCCGCATCGAATAGATGTCGATGCCGGGGCCAGCGCCCTCGGTGTATTCGCCCTTCATCAGGTGCGGAATGCCGCAGGCGAATTCGACGACCTCAAGCCCGCGCTGGATATCGCCCTTGGCGTCGGGGACGGTCTTGCCATGTTCTCGCGCCAGCACGTCGGCGAGCTTGTCGTAATCGCGCTGTGCAAGTTCGAGGAACTTCATCATCACGCGCGCGCGGCGCTGCGGATTGGTGTTGGCCCACTCGACCTGTGCAGCCTTCGCGTTTTCGACGGCAGCCCGAACCTCGGCTTTGGACGCGAGTGCCACCTTGGCCTGGACGTCGCCGGTCATCGGCTCGAAAACGTCGGCAGTCCGTCCGGACGTGCCCTTGACCTCTTTACCGCCGATGAAGTGTCCGATTGAGCGCATGAATGATCTCCCTGAGAGCCGAGCCGCGGTCGAACCGAGGCTCTAAATTGTGTTCTGACGCGCTTTCTTCACGCGAACCGGCACCCACTTCGCTCGAAAACGCTATGGAGCCCTTTTTGACCCGCATTTCTTAGGATACAAGTCCGATATATTGCACCATAGATGTGCGGAAATGCTGGATCAAGGCACCAAGACGATCGACTGGGATGACTTCCGTTTCGTGCTGGCGATCGTGCGCGGCGGATCGGTTTCGGCTGCCGCCAAGCAGCTTTCAGTCGATCATGCCACCGTGATCCGCCGGGTCGATCGGCTGGAACGGCATCTTTCCGCAAAACTGTTCGATCGCCGCAAGACCGGCTATCTCCTGACCGAGGCCGGCCAGCGGGTTGCCGACAGCGCGGAAGCTATGGAATCCACCATCGTCGCCAACCAGGAGGCGGTCGGCGGCTCGCGCGCCCAGCTCACCGGCACGGTCCGGATCGGCGCGCCCGACGGTTTCGGCAGCCACTTCCTGGCCGCCCGGCTGGTAAGATTCACCGAGCGGTATCCCGATCTCGATCTGCAGCTCGTCGCCACCGCGCGTCTGTTCAGCCTGTCGAAGCGCGAGGCCGATATTGCGATCAGCCTCTCGATGCCCAAGGAGGGCCGGATCGTTGGCCGCAAGCTGCTCGACTACAGCCTCGGGCTCTATGCCGCGCCGGCCTATCTCGATCGCGCGGGCGAGATCAGAAGCCGCGGCGACCTGCCCGGGCATCGTTTCGTCGGCTACATCGAGGAACTGCTGTTCACGCCGGAACTGGACTACCTGCCGCAGGTCTCGCCAAAAATCTCGGCCAAATTCCGCAGCGCCAATCTGATCGCGCAGCTCAACGCCACCATCGCAGGCTTTGGCATCGCCGTGCTGCCCCACTTCATGGCGACAGCGCATCCCGAATTGCGGCCGGTATTGCCGGACGAGGTGGCGATCTCGCGCACGTTCTGGATGCTGATGCACGCCGACAGCAAGGATCTGGCGCGGATTCGCGCGGTGGCCGATTACATCTGCGAGACGGTGGAGAGCGAGCGCGCGCTGTTCGGCGGAAGGTGAGGATCGGGGCACAAATCCATCGTCGTCCCTGCGAAAGCAGGGACCCATAACCACAGGCGTTTGTTGTTGCGCGAAAGCCGTCGACCAGCCGTTATAAATCGAGAAGCCGCGGCGTATGGGTCCCGGCGTTCGCCGGGACGACGTGGAGAGGTCGTCGACTCTAATTCACCTTCGCCCGCGCCTTCTTCGCGGCCGGCTTCGTCGCCTCGGCGCGACCCAGCGCCGCCTCGCGGCCGGAAGCGAGAATTTCGTCGGACAGTTCACCGCTGCCCGCCACGCGCGACATCACCAGCGTGCCCATCATCGTCGCCAGCGTGGCCATCGCCTGCCTGCGCGCAGTCTTCCGTGGCACATCCGTAATCTGATCGGCCATCACGTCAATCAACTGCTCCAGCTTGGCGGCAAAGGCCTTGCGGGTCTTGGCGCTTTCCCGGGCAATTTCGGCGCCGAGTGCAGTAACTGCGCAACCTCGACCGGGATCGTCGCGATGCACGGTCGAGACGTAGGAATCCACGATCGCCGACAGCCGCTTCTCCGGTGGGGTTTCATCGGCGAGCTTGCGCCAGTGCTCGATCGAGCGGTCCATCGCGTAGGCAAAGGCCTCGATCACCAGCGCCTCGCGGGAATCGAAATGCGCGTAGAAGCCGCCGTGAGTCAGGCCTGCCTCCTTCATCAGGTCGGCAACGCCGATGCCATGCGCGCCCTTTTCGCGCAGCCGAACCGACGCCTTCTTCACGATCCGCGCGTGGGTCTCGTGCTTGTGCTCTTTCGAATAACGCATCGAGGCGCCCCATTAAATGTCTGCAGTCATATAATAGCAGTTGCGCGGGCGAAAAGCTGCATCTATTTCGCTTTTCAGCGCCGATCATCGTGAACGTTCCGGTCGCGTGCACTGCAAGATTGCCTGCGCCATCGCGAACGAAGCCTTCGGCGTAGCTGGTCTGGCGGCCGAATTTTACCACCTTGCCTTCCGCCGCGATCGTGCCTGACCCCTCCCCCGCCTCCCCTTGACAACCCGGCGCAATGTCCTGGAAGTGACGCCAACCGCGAAAACAAGTCCGGGAAAACAATAATGGAAATGCTCAATCCTCATTGCGGCATCGAGCGTGACAACCGAGGCGTGGTCCGCCTCACGATCTGCAACGCAGGCTCCCTCAACATCCTCTCGTCCGCCGTCACCAATGGGGTTCGCGAAGGCTTTGAAAAGCTCGCCGGCGACAAGGACATTCGCGCAGTGATCCTGGCCGGACAGAGCGAGAAAAGCATGATCGGCGGCGCCGACATCAAGGAGATGGCGAAGCTCGACCAGCAATCGGCCGAAGCCTTCATTACGCGACTGCGCGACCTCTGCGAGGCCGTACGCAACTTTCCCGCGCCGGTGATCGCGCGGCTACCCGGCTGGTGCCTCGGCGGTGGCCTCGAAGTCGCTGCCGCCTGCGATTTCCGTATTGCCGCTCACGACGCCAAATTCGGCATGCCGGAAGTGCGCGTCGGCATCCCCTCGGTGATCCACGCCGCATTGCTGCCGCGGCTGATCGGCTGGGGCCGCGCCCGCTGGCTTGTCATGACCGCGGAAAACATCGACGCGTCCACCGCGCTCGCCTGGGGCCTGGTCGACGTGGTTGCGAAGCAAGGCGGACTCGATGCTGCAGTCGAGCATACGGTGAAGGCACTGCTCGAATGCGGTCCCGAAGCGCTGCGCTCGCAGAAGGTGCTGCTGCGGCAGTGGGAGGAACTGCCGCTAACCGAATCCGTCAACTTAAGCGTCGGCGTATTCGGGCAGTCTTTCCTGACCGGCGAGCCGCAGCGGCTGATGCAGGGATTTCTCGACCGCAAGAGATAGATGGAGGGAGGCATGAGACCTGCCGGCAAGGGAGCGCTGGAGTCGCTCTACTTTGACTATCCACGCTTTGCGGCACGGCGCGTCCCCGAGCTTGACGGTCTCGTGACACGGCATCCCGTCCTGATCGTGGGCGCCGGCCCGATCGGCATGACTGCGGCACTGGTGCTGGCGCGCTACGGTATCCGCAGCGTGCTGATCGATCGCAAGGACACGTTTAATGACGGCAGCCGCGCGATCTGCATCGCGCGGCCGAGCATGCATATTCTGGAGCGGGTCGGGGCGGTCGCGCCGTTTGTTGAAAAGGCGCTCGGCTGGCGGTTCGGCCGCAGCTACTATCGCGGCGAACAGATCTTTCGGCTCGAGATGCCGCAGCCGCCGAGCGAAAAATATCTGCCGATGTACAATCTGCAGCAGCAGTACATCGAAAAATTCCTGCACGACGCGGTCGCGGCCAGCGACCTCATCGACATACGTTGGCAAAGCGAGCTCTCTAGCATCGAGCCCCACAACGACGGCGTATCGGTTCGGATTTCATCGCCGGAGGGCGATTATCGGCTCGATGCCGACTATGTGCTGGCCGCCGACGGCGCGCGCTCGCCTGTCAGATCGATGCTCGGCTTGCGGCTGAAGGGCGACAATTACGAAGGCCGCTATGTGATCGCGGATATCCGGATGGATCACGATTTTCCGACCGAGCGCCGTGCTTTTTTCGAACCAAGCGGCAATCCGGGCGGGACAGTGCTGATCCACAAGCAACCGGACAGTATCTGGCGCGTGGATTATCAGCTCCGCGAAGGCGAGAGCGAGCAAGAGGCGCTGCGGGAGGAAAACATCCGCGCCCGTGTGAGCGCGATCCTTGCCGATATCGGACATACAAAGCCGTGGGAGCTGGAATGGTGGAGCATCTATTCCGCCAACACCTTGTGTCTCGACGATTACCGGCACGGCCGCGTGTTCTTCATCGGCGATACCGCGCATATCGTGCCGATCTTCGGTGTGCGCGGGCTGAACAACGGCCTGGCGGATGCCGAAAATATCGGCTGGAAGCTGGCGCTTGTGCTCCACGGCGAGGCGGACGAGCGGCTGCTCGACAGCTATTCGCCGGAGCGGCGCGGCGCGACCCTCGACGTGTTCGCCAACGCCACCAAGAGCACCCGCTTCATGACGCCGCCGACGCGCGGCTGGCGATTGGCGCGCGAGGCGGCGCTGTCGCTCAGCTTGACACACGAATTTCCGCGCGGGCTCGCCAATCCGCGCCAGATGCAACCCTACACCTATTCGGAAAGCCCGCTGACGCCCTATGCCGGACGCGATGCCGAATTTGCCGGCGGCTCGCCTTGCGGCAGCGCCGCGCCCAACGCCACGCTTGCCGACGGAAGCTATCTGCTGGATCGCGCCGGCAACGGCCTGACGGCGATCCTGTTCTGCAAAGGGCAACCCACGGCTGAACAGGCGGCGCTACTTGTGCAACTCGGCCGGGTCGACAAGCGTTTCGTTCCGGTGCTGGTCAGCTCACGCGACTCGCCCGCCGCAGCGAATACCATTGCGGATAGCGGCGGCGAAATCGCCCGCCTGTTCGCCGCAAGCCCCGGCACGTTCTATCTGCTACGGCCCGACCTGCATATTGCCGGGCGATGGAAGGCCGTCGTTCCCGGCGAGATCCTGAAAACCGCGAAGATTTGCCTGGGAAGCGAGACGCCATGAGCGCCATGCCGTTCGAGGACTTCGAGACCGCCTACGAGACGCTGGCAACAGCAATCGACCAGGCGGGACCTGCGCGCGAAGCGCTGTTCCTGACCCGGCTTGCGCTCGTGCTCGGCCACGAGCTCGGCGATATCGCGGCCTTCAGGAAGGCCATCGAGACCGCGCTTGACGGACTGGAGTAGCGGGCGTTCGCATCAATCGCTGCCGATCAATTTATCTCATGCGAACGGCGAGATTTTTCATGGGAGGATCTGTTGCGATTTTTTGCAGCGCATAATATTATGTCTATAATCTAATGCCGGATTGACTCGCGTGCGGATCAATTCCGGCACCAGCGCTTCCCGGTGGTCATGTCTTAAAATGAGGGAAGTACGGCATTCAAGTCAGACCATCGTCACGTCAGAATGCGCCAAGCAAACCAGGCAAACCTTCCCCTGAGGCCCAATGATCTCGAACTGGCTGTCAGCCACCCTCGCCCGCCGCAACATCCACTACGGCTGGGCGATGGTCGCCGTGACCTTCCTCACTGCCTTGATCTCCGCCGGCACGGTCGGAGCTCCCGGCGTTTTCATTGTGCCCCTGCAGAAGGAATTCGGTTGGACCACGGCCGAGATTTCCTCGGCGCTGTCGATCCGCTTCATCCTGTTCGGGCTGATGGCGCCGTTCGCCGCCGCGTTGATGAACCGCTACGGGCTGCGCAACGTGACGCTATTGGCGCTGCTGATCGTCGTATCCGGCCTCGTCGCATCGCTGGCGATGACGCAGGTCTGGCAGCTCATGCTGCTGTGGGGCGTGGTGATCGGGATCGGCACCGGCATGACGGCGCTGGTGCTGGGCGCCACGATCGCCGCGCGCTGGTTCGTGGCGCGGCGCGGCCTCGTGGTCGGCATCCTGACCGCAAGCGTCGCCACCGGGCAGCTCGTCTTCCTGCCGCTCCTGGCAAGCCTGACCGACACCTATGGCTGGCGGCTCGCGCTGGCGCTGGTGTGCGTCATGCTGGGCGTCGCAGCCTTTGCCGTGCTGATGGTCATGCGTGACCGGCCGAGCGATGTCGGCCTGCGGCCGTTTGGCAACGAAGGCTCCGAGCCGCTGCCCGCGCCTCCCCCCAACAACACGCCGATCATGGCGGCAGCGCTCGGCACCCTGCGCGACGCCTCGAAGTCGGGCGTGTTCTGGATCCTGTTCGCCACCTTTTTCATTTGCGGCGCCAGCACCAATGGCCTGGTGCAGGTCCACCTGATCCCAATGTGCCTCGATTTCGGGATTCCGCAGGTGCAGGCGGCGAGCCTGCTCGCGGCGATGGGCATTTTTGATTTCGTCGGCACCATCGCCTCCGGCTGGCTGTCCGACCGCTACGACAACCGCTGGCTCCTGTTCTGGTACTACGGGTTGCGCGGACTATCGCTTCTGTTTCTGCCTTTCTCCGACTTCACGCTCTACGGCCTTTCGCTGTTTGCGATGTTCTACGGGCTCGACTGGATCGCGACCGTGCCGCCAACTGTACGGCTCACCGCCCAACGGTTCGGTCCCGAACGCGCCAACCTCGTGTTCGGCTGGATTTTTGCCGGCCATCAATTGGGTGCAGGCGTCGCAGCCTTCGGCGCCGGCCTGTCGCGAACAATGCTGCAGACCTACCTGCCGGCGTTCTTCGTCGCCGGCGCGCTCTGCGTGGTGGCGGCGCTGATCGTGCTGGCGATCTCGCGGCCGCCGAAGTCGGTGGCGGCGTGAGAGAACACGTCATTCCGGGATGGTGCGTTAGCACCAGACCCGGAATCTCGAGATTCTCAGGTGCGCAATTGCGCACCATAGTTCGATGCTGCGCATCGCCCCGGAATGACATCCCATCACGGCCGCGTCGACATGTTCATTGGCGGGCCTACGTTGCGAATCGGCTCCGCCAATCGCGCGAATTCGCACAGTAGCGAACGCGTCTTGCGGGGATCGATCACCTCCTCGACCCAGAATTTCTCCGCGGAGCGGAACGGCGAGCGCAGCTTGTTGAGGCGCTCCTCGATCTCTTTCAGCTTCGCGGCCGGATCCTCCGCCGCGTCGATGTCGGCGCGGTAGGCAGCCTCGATGCCGCCTTCCAGCGGCAGCGAGCCCCAATAGGCCGACGGCCAGGCATAGCGCATCGAATAACGGTTGGCCGGCTGGTGCACGACTCCAGCCACGCCGAACGCGTTGCGCACGATGATGGTGCACCAGGGCACTGTGCTCTGGTTGACTGCCGCCATTGCGCGCACGCCGTGGCGGATGGTCGCCGATTTTTCGGCCTCGAGCCCAATCATAAAGCCGGGGCAATCCATCAGGTACACGACCGGCAAATGGAAGGTTTCGGCGAAATCGACCCAGCGCACCACCTTCTGGCACGCTTCCGCCGTCCACGACCCGCCATAGTGGAAGGGATCGCTCGCCAATAGCAGCACCGCCCGGCCTTCGAGCCGGGCAAGCCCGGTGATGATCGGGCGGCCGAAATTGGCGTTGACCTCAAAGAACGAGCCTTTATCGACGACGGCGTCGATGATCGGGCGCATCTTGTAGACTTGGCGGCGATTGCGCGGCACCGCCTTCAACAGCGATTCTTCTGCGCGCTCCGGATCGTCGCTGCAGGGCGCGGTCGGCGGCAGGTCATACACCGATGACGGCAGATAGGACAGAAAACGCCTGGCGCGCTCGAACGCCTCCTCCTCGGTGTCGACGGCATCATCGACGCCGCCGGCGCGGGTCTGGATCTCCGCGCCGCCAAGCTCCGTTTTCGTCAGGTCCTGGCCAAGGCGTTTCACGACCGGCGGACCCGCGACGAACATCGCGGAATTCCTGGTCATGACCGAATAATGGCTGGCAGCAAGCCGCGCCGCGCCAAGGCCCGCGACCGAACCAAGCCCAAGCGCGACCACGGGCACGCGCGCCATGTTCGCGGTCGTGAACCAGTACCAGCGCGTGCCGCCGACGCCGCCGGGCAGATTGGCCGCGCCACGGGTTTCGATTGTCTTCACCGAGCCGCCGCCGCCCGAGCCTTCGATCACGCGAATAATCGGCAGGCGAAGATCGTGCGCCATCTCCTCGGCCATCAGCGGCTTGGCGGAAATCGAGGCGTCGGCTGAACCGCCGCGCACGGTAAAATCGTCGCCGACCACGACCACGGTGCGACCGTCGATCCTGCCGCGGCCGAACACGCAGTTGGCCGGCGTCAGGTGCTTGAGCTCGCTGTTATCGTCGTATTCGGCGATGCCGGAAATCGCGCCGATCTCGTGGAAGGAATTCTTGTCGATCAGTCTGTCGATGCGCTCACGAACCGTGAGCCGGCCCTGGTCATGCTGGCGCTTGACCTTGTCAACGCCTCCCATCTCGCGCGCGAACGCTTCGCGCCGAGCGAGCTCGTCGAGCTCCGGCTTCCAGTTCATTCGTATCCTCCGTCTTGATGATCTTGTTGTTGTTATGGGTCGGCACCGGAAGCGGCTTTCGTTCGATGCGGCTCGGGAAGATGTCGCCCTCGGCGCCTTCGAGCAGGCCGCCAAGCGCAACGCCGAGTTCGAGCATCTGCGGCGCCACTTCCTTGTGCAACCGCTTCTCATCAAACATCGCGGAGAGAAGGCCGATCGTCGCAACTACGAAGGTTTGATATTGCGGCGACCAGATCGGCACCGCGCAACCGTTGATATGCGGGCTCCAGGTGCCACAGCCGACGACGTAGCCGTGTTCGCGCAAGTGGCGGCGGTTGTCCTCGATGCGTGACTTCAACAGCGCCGCATCTCCCGGGATCTCACGCTCCATTTCGGCGATCAGGGCGTCGCCGACGTCGGTATCGAGCGCTGCGGTGTAGGCAAAGCCGGCCGCGGTGCTGGTCATCGAGATGCGGCTGCCGGTGCCTTCATGCAGGCCGAGCGCGTTGGCTGCACGCGCAAATTCGAGATAGACCAGATGATAGCGGTCGGGAATCACGAAGCCGACGGTGCCGGGCAATTGGTCGGCGACATCCTGTAGCCGCAACCGGATCAGGTTGCGAAGCTGCAACCCCTTCATCATCGAGGTGCTCATCGCCACTGCGCTCGGGCCGATGCGGTATTTCTGGTCGCGCGGCAGATAGACGAGCTGGCCCATCCGCGTCAGCGTGTGGGTAAGCCGCGATACTGTCGATCGCGGCAGGCCGCAGCGACTGGAAATTTCCAGATTGCCTAGCCTGGCTTCGTGACCCTCGAAGCAGCGCAAGACGTCGAACGCCCGCGACACCACCTGGATCACATCACCCTCGCCGGCCAGATCGCTGGCGAGCATTCCCTGTTTGCTTAGCCGTTCCGAGCGTCTTCCCATGTTCATGGCTCCATTCCGCCCTGCGGAATAAAATTCCACTTGCAGAACAAACTACCTCAGGCAATCTGCGGCCACAACAAAAAGCCGTTCACGAGGACAGTCAGTCCGTCAGACGGTCCCCGGGAGAACGGAAATGCCAGAGATCAAGATTGTCACCGACGTCGCCGGCCGCGTGTGCGCGCTTCCCGTCACAACTGGCGGAGATGTCGACGACGGCGACGAGATCGCCTTCGTCGAAGCCATGAAGATGGAAATTCCGGTCATGTCGACGACGGCGGGAAAAATCAAAGCCATCCTGGTCAAACTCGACGATGTCATCGCCGAAGGACAGGTCGTCGCGATCATCGAAGCTTAACCGGATCACGGCATAGATTTGCTCGCGGCGAAATTCCGCGACAATCTGTCCAGCTCTGGTGTTGGTGTATACCCAACGTTGCCATCGCAAGCAGCCGATGACATGATCAACGAGAAAATTTCGCATAGCGAAACAATCTGAGGGGAAAATAATGATTCATCGGATGAAGGCGTTCGCGCCAATCGCCCTAGCAGGCGCCGCACTGCTGACCTCGCCGGCGGCATACGCCGAGGACGTCAAGCTGCCGCCGACCATGACGTTCACCGCCTACGACACCGGCACCGCCGGATTCAACATCGCGGTCGCCGTCGGCAAGGTGATGAAAGACAAATACGGCACCGACGTCCGCGTGCTGCCCGCCGGCAACGACGTGGCGCGGCTGGCGCCGCTGCGCGCCAAGCGCGCGTCCATGTCAGCGATGGGCTCCGGCACCTATTTCGCCCAGGAAGGCGTGTTCGAATTCGGCTCCAAGGAGTGGGGTCCTCAACCCCTGCAACTCGTTCTGTCCACGGTCGACTGCAACGCCGCCACGCTCGGTGTCGCCAAGGATACCGGCGTAACCGAAATCAAGCACCTCAAAGGCAAGCGCGTCGGCTTCGTCGTCGGTTCGCCGGCGCTGAACCAGAACGCGCTCGCCATCCTGGCCTTCGGCGATCTCAAGCAGAGCGACGTCAAGGCCGTCGAGTTCTCGAGCTATGGCGCGATGTGGAAGGGCATGATTAACAACGACGTCGATGCTGCCTTCGCTACCACCATCACTGGCCCGGCGAAGGAACTCGAGACCTCGCCGCGCGGCATCATCTGGCCGCCGCTACCCCACAACGACAAGGCCGGCTGGGAGCGCGTGAAGAAGGTCGGCTCGTTCTTCTTCCCACATATGGCGACCTGCGGCGCCGGTATCTCCAAGGACAAGCCGATCGAGCTTGGCAACTACCCCTACCCGATCTTCATGGTCTATGGATCGCTGCCCGTCGACGAGGTCTATTCCATCACCAAGGCGATGATCACGGGCTATGACGGCTACAAGGATGCCGCTCCAGGAGCCGCGGGCCTCGGGGCCGACCGGCAGACCAAGAACTGGGTGGTTCCAGTGCATCCGGGCGCCGCGAAGGCATTAAAGGAAGCCGGCCAGTGGACCGACGCGCAGGAAGCCCATAACAAGGAATTGCTGAAACGCCAGCAAGTGCTGGCGGCAGCATGGGCCGGTTATGGCAAGGCCAACCCGCCTTCGGATGACAAGGCGTTTCTCGACGGTTGGATGAAGGCACGCGCTGAAGCGCTGGCAAAGGCCAATATGCCGAACGGCTTCGAGTGATACGGCCTCTTCCGACCTCGGTAGAAGGCGAATACCATCTTTGGGGGAAATGATGTCACCTTCTGCGAGTGATAGCGTAGTCGCGCCGGCAAAGCGGATCGAATTCGACGATCCGCATGCCGGCGCGGGCAATATGCAGGAGGCCGAGGTCACGCGCGTACGGACCTTGCGCGGCGCGTGGCGCTGGGCGCTCGTGGTTGCCACCGCGGCAACCATCCTCCTGTGTATCAACCAGCAATTCTCACTGCGCTTCTTTCTCGGCTATACCCAGCTCAACACTGAATATTTCTATCTCCTCATCGCGCTGATGCTGCCGTTCACGTTCCTGATCTTTCCGGGAACCGAGACCTCGCCGCTCGATCGCATTCCCTGGTACGACATACTGCTCTTCATCGCCACCTTCGGTTGCGCCCTCCTGTTGATGCTAAGCGTCCGCAAGGCCGCTGAAGCCGGCTGGGAATTCGGCGGCGCGCCAACCAATGTTATCATCGCCGGCGTTATCATGTGGGTGGTGCTGATGGAGGCGCTGCGGCGCACCGGGGGCTGGAGCCTGCTGCTCAGCGTGCTGCCGTTTACGGTCTACCCCCTGTTCGCCGACGCGAAGTGGTTGGGGCCGTTTCGTGGCACCGAATCGACGCTTGAGCAGGCGACGGCTTATCACGTCCTGTCGGGCGAAAGCCTGCTTGGCATTCCGATCCAGGCCTTCGCCGATACCGTGATCGGCTTTCTGGTCTTCGGCACCGCGTTGATGATGACGGGCGCGGGAAAATTCTTCATCAACATCGCCTTTGCGCTGTGCGGTACCTTCCGCGGTGGCGCCGCAAAGGTTTGCATCTTTGCCTCTGGCCTGCTCGGCATGATGTCAGGTTCGATCATCTCCAACGTGCTGACCGCCGGCACCATGACCATTCCCGTCATGAAGAAGAGCGGTTTTCGTGCCTCCTATTCTGCCGCGATCGAGGCCTGCGCATCGACCGGCGCAGTGCTGGCGCCGCCGGTGATGGGCGCGACCGCATTCGTGATCGCGCAGTTCCTCAACGTCAGTTACGCGGAAGTCGCCGTTGCCGCGATTATTCCGGCCACGCTCTATTACATTGGCCTGTTCATGCAGGTCGATTCTTATGCCGCCCGCCACGGGCTAAAGGGCATTCCGCGCGCCGAGCTGCCGAAGATCTGGGATACGGTCAAGGCCGGCTGGTACTACATTTTCGTCATCGCGCTGTTGATCGTGATGCTGCTGCATTTCAAGCGTGAGAGCCACGCGCCGTTCTACGCGACCGCGCTGCTGCTGGTCTTGAACCAACTCTTCTCCAAGGACACGCGCTGGACGCTCGGGACCATCAACAAGTTCCTCGAGGTCAACGGCCGCACCTTCGTCGAACTGGTCGGCATCCTCGCCGGCTGCGGCCTCCTGATCGGCGCGTTCTCGATGACCGGCGTGGTTTCCAGTCTCGCCAACGACCTGCTGCGGCTCGCCGGCGACAATGCGTTGCTGCTGCTTGTGATGTGTGCCTTTACCAGCCTCGTTCTCGGGCTCGGACTGACGACGACGGCCTGCTACATCTTCCTCGCCATCCTGGTGGCGCCCGCGCTGGAGAAGCTCGGCCTCAATCGCATGGCCGTGCACATGTTCATCTTCTACTGGGGCATGCTGTCGTCGATCACGCCTCCGGTTGCCATCGCCTCCTTCGCCGCAGCCGGCATCGCCGGCTCACCGGCGATGAAGACCGGCTGGGAATCGATGTGGGTCGGCAGCATCATTTACTTCATTCCGTTCTTCTTCGTGCTGAACCCGGCGCTGGTGCTGCAGGGACCAAGCCCGTATCTGGAAGGAATCGGACTGATGGCGCTGGCGGGCTTCGGCACGCTGTTCATCTGCGGCGGCATTCAGGGCTACCAGGTCTTTGTCGGCGACCTCCGGCGCACCGGCACGCTGGAATGGCCGTTGCGCGTATTGCTCGTCATCGGCGGGTTCGTGGTGGCCACGCCCGGCGGAGGGATCATGCCGCTGTCGCAGATGCAGGTGACAATGCTCGGTCTCGCCATTCTCGTACCCACCACACTGCTCGCGCTGGTGCTGATCCGGCGGCAGGCGCCGGCAGCGAACCAGTTGCACGCACCCTGATTGCGTTGCACAAGAGGAGGCGATGAAACAATCGCCTCCTCCGGTCACAACCGGTCCCGCAGCCTGGATCAGTTCGAAGCCGCCCTTGCTGCGGTTCCTGAACGCCTGTCACGTGGAATTCGCGCCCGAGACCAGCGGCGCGGTCGCCGATTACATCCCCGAGCTCGGCAAGGCCGACCCTGACCATTTCGGCATCAGCCTCGCCACGCTCGACGGCCATGTCTACGAGGTCGGCGACACCCAGATCCCCTTCACCATCCAGTCGATGTCAAAACCCTTCGTGTTCGCGCTGGCGCTCGATACGTTGGGTGCAGCACGGGTCGAAAGCGTCATCGGCGTCGAGCCCTCGGGCGATCCCTTCAACTCGATCCGGCTTAACGCCGAAAACCATCCCTTCAACCCCATGGTGAATGCCGGCGCGATCGCCTGCTCCGGCTTGATCCATGAGGCCAAGGGCGACGCCGCGTTCGAATATATCAGGCAGGCGCTGGGCCGGTTTGCCGGACGCGAACTCGACGTCGACGACGCCGTCTACGCCTCCGAAAGCACCACCGGCGACCGCAACCGGGCAATCGGCTATCTCCTGCGCACCAATGCCGTGATCCGGGACAACGTGGCTGCCGTGCTGGAAGTCTATTTCCGGCAATGCGCGATCCTGGTGACGGCACGCGACATCGCGGTGATGGCGGCCACCCTCGCCAATCGCGGCATCAATCCGGTGACCGGCGAACAGGTGACGAGCGCCTACGCCATCTCGCGTACGCTTTCCGTCATGACCAGTTCCGGCATGTACGATTACGCCGGGGAATGGATCTACCGGATCGGAATCCCCGCCAAGAGCGGCGTTGGCGGCGGCATCCTCGCCGCGCTCCCGGCCCGGCTCGGGCTCGGCAGCTATTCGCCGAAACTCGACAAGCACGGCAACAGCGTGCGCGGCATCAAGGTCTGCGAGGCGCTGTCGGCGCATTACGACCTGCATATGCTCAACCGCAGCGACGACGCGCGCAACAGCATCATCGCCGATTACGATATCGGCAACAGCCCGTCGCGGCGGGTGCGGCGCGCGCAGGAACAGAGCATCCTCGCCGCCCATCACCAGGACGTCCGCATCATCGAGCTGGTGGGAACGCTGTCGTTTTCCAACGTCGATTACGTCTCGCGCCAGCTCGCAGCCAAGCCGCGTCCGCAACTCGTGATTTTCGACCTGCGCCGCGTCACCGCCATGACCCGCGCCGGCGCCCGTCTCCTCGCCGAGGAATTCCGCGAGTTGGCCGCGTACCACATCACCGTGATCTTGTCCGGCATCAGGCGGTCGTCGCCGGACTGGAAGATGCTCGCGGATTGGACGGAAGGTCTCACCAACATCCGCAACTACTATTTGCTCGACGCTGCGATCGAATGGGCGGAAGACCAGGTGGTCTATCGCTATGGCGGCGCGATCGATTTCTTCGAGGCGACCGAGCTGTCCGAACAGGCGCTGCTGTCAGGGCTGACGGTTGAGGAATTGGCCGATCTGGCCTCACTCGCCGCCATCAAGAGCTACCAAGCGAGCGAGAAAATCATCGCCGCCGGCGACGCCGCCACTTCGCTGTTCTTTCTCAGAAGCGGCGTGGTGCACGTCACCCTGCCCGATGGGATCAGGCTGGCGACGCTGACCGCGGGCATGCCGTTCGGCGAGATGGCGCTGCTGGAGCCGCGCCGCTCAGCCGATGTGCTGGCCGATATGGCTGCGACGGCCTACGAAATCCCGCTCCGCGATTTCGAACGTTTTCGAAAGCAGCATCCACGCGCCGGCGAGCGCATCATGCGCAACCTCGCGCAATTGCTGGCCGACCGCCTGATCCTCGCCAACGCCAAGCTGAATCTGTTGACGTCAGGCTAGGGCTGGGCTCCCCGTGTCCCGGACGCGGCGCAGCGTGCAACGCTGCTCCGCAGAGCCGGGCCCCATCGCCGCAGCATTGGCCCCCGGATCAGCAGCGCACCGCCATGGCGTGTCGAAGACGTGCGTGAACGCGCTCATGGCTACGCAGCATCCGGGGAACGCCAAGCAGCGTTCTCCTGCGTTACGTCCCCGCCTTGCCCCGCCCGTTCTTCTCGGCGGCACGCCGCAGGGCTTCGGCAAGCGCGCCGCCCTGCTCCTGCGCCTTGCGCGGCGCGGACGACGTCATCGATGCCTTGGAATACTCGCGCATCTTGCTGTCCGACAGCTTGGGGCCCTTGGCGCCGACCTCATCATCCAGCCGCAGCGTCAGCGCGATGCGCTTGCGGGCGACCTCGACCTCCAGCACCTTGACCTTGACGATATCGCCCGGCTTCACCACCTCGCGCGGGTCCCTGATGAAGGTCTTCGACATCGCCGAGATGTGCACCAGTCCGTCCTGATGCACGCCGATATCGACGAAGGCACCGAACGCCGCGACATTGGTGACCGTGCCTTCGAGAATCATGCCGCGCTTGAGGTCCTTGATTTCCTCGACGCCTTCCTTGAACACCGCGGCCTTGAACGCCGGGCGCGGGTCACGGCCGGGCTTTTCCAGCTCGCGCAGGATATCGGTCACCGTCGGCAGCCCAAACGTTTCGTCGACAAAGGCCTGTGGCTTCAACTGGCGCACCACATCGGCGTTGCCGATCAGCGCCTTGATGTCGCTCTTGGTCGCGGCGAGAATTCGCCGCACCACCGGATAGGCTTCGGGGTGCACGCCGGACGAGTCGAGCGGGTCTTCACCACCGTTGATGCGCAGGAATCCGGCGCACTGCTCGAATGCCTTTGGCCCCAGCCGCGGCACTTCCTTCAGCGCCTTGCGCGACTTGAACGGCCCATTGGCGTCGCGGTGCTGCACGATGCTCTGCGCAAGCCCCGCGCCGATGCCCGACACCCGCGCCAGCAGCGGCGCGGAAGCCGTGTTGGCATCGACGCCGACAGCGTTCACACAGTCTTCGACCACGGCATCGAGCGAGCGCGCCAGCTTGGTTTCGCCGAGATCGTGCTGATACTGCCCGACACCGATCGCCTTCGGATCAATCTTGACGAGTTCGGCAAGCGGGTCCTGCAGGCGCCGCGCAATCGAGACCGCGCCGCGCAGGGTGACGTCGAGCTCCGGCAGTTCCTCGGACGCAAACGCCGAGGCGGAGTAGACCGACGCGCCGGCCTCCGACACCACGATCTTCGACATCTTCAGGTCCGGCAGCAGCTTGACCAGCTCGGTTGCGAGCTTGTCGGTCTCGCGCGAAGCGGTGCCGTTGCCGATTGCAATGAGATCGACGCGGTGGGCGACCGCGAGCTTGCCCAGCGTCGCCAATGTCGCGTCCCATTGCCGCTGCGGTTCGTGCGGATACACCGTGGTGGTCGCCACCACCTTGCCGGTGGCGTCGACGACGGCGACCTTCACGCCGGAGCGATAGCCGGGATCGAGCCCCATGGTCACGCGCGCGCCAGCCGGCGCCGCCAGCAGCAGGTCGCGCAAATTCGAGGCGAACACCCGCACGCCCTCGGTTTCCGCCGCGGTCCAAAGCCTCATCCGCAGGTCGATATTGAGGTGCACCTGGATCTTGGTGCGCCACGCCCAGCGCGCGGTCTCGATCAGCCAGCGGTCGCCCGGGCGGCCCTGATCGGAAATGAGGAAGCGCTGCATGATCTTCAATTCATATGCGCTCGGCACGTTGGCGACCGGGGCTTGCGCATCGGGCAATATCTGCAGCTCGAGGATTTCTTCCTTCTCGCCGCGAAACAGCGCGAGAATGCGGTGCGACGGCAGCTTGTGGAGGGCGCCGTTGTAGTCGAAATAATCCTTGAACTTCTCGCCTTCGATCTTCTTGCCCTTGCGCACGGCCGAAACCATCACCCCGTTCGACCACATTTCTTCGCGCAGCTTCCCGATCAGGTCGGCGTCTTCGGCGAATCGCTCCACCAGAATCGCCCGCGCGCCCTCGAGCGCGGCGGCGACGTCCGCCACCTGCTTCTCGGCATTGACGAAACCGGCGGCGACGACTTGCGGATCGTTCTGCGGCTGCGTCAGCAACAGCTCTGACAGCGGTTCGAGGCCGGCTTCCTTGGCAATCTCGGCCTTGGTGCGGCGCTTCGGCTTGAACGGCAAATAGATGTCTTCCAGGCGCCCCTTGCTGTCGGCCGCCATGATCGCCGCTTCCAGCGCGGCGTCGAGCTTGCCCTGCTCGCGGACCGAATTGAGGATCGCTGTCCGGCGCTCTTCGAGCTCGCGCAAATAGGTCAGGCGCTCTTCCAGGTTGCGCAGTTGGGTGTCGTCGAGCCCGCCGGTGATTTCCTTGCGGTAGCGCGCCACGAACGGGACGGTAGCACCGCCGTCCAGCAGTTCGACCGTCGCCGCGATCTGTTCTTCGCGAACGCCAAGTTCTTGCGCAATCTGTCGATTGATATTTGCCACGCGACCTCTTTCCAAAGCCGTTTGCGGCGGGCGGATCCACCGCGGGGACGCAGCTTATGGACCATCTCGGATTGATTTGCCAACCCGCCAAACGAAACAAATTGATCTGTGGATGGCCCCACCCGGCAACTTAATTCGGACCAAAGAGCGGCCGGATCAGACGGCGAGATAAGGGTGGATCGATGGCGTTGCAGTGTGTAAACGGACGCTCCTTTCCCCGGAGCACCCATGTCGATCTGCGGCCTTGATTTTGGAACGTCAAACACGACGCTCGGCACCATCGAGGGCCGAGCCCCGGTTCTGGCGACGCTGGAGGCGGCGCAGACCGCGATTCCGAGCGCAATCTTCTATGAGGCTGATAGTGGCGTCCAGATCGGCCGCAGGGCCGTGGAAGCCTATGTCGAGGGCGTTCCCGGCCGTCTGTTGCGCAGCCTCAAATCGGTGCTCGGAACCTCCCTGATCGACGAAACCACGCGGCTCGGACGCGCGCGGGTCAGTTTTCGCGATGTGATTGCCTATTACCTCGGCGCGGTGAAACGCCGCGCGGAACAGGCGACCGGCCGCCAACTGCGCAACGTTGTCCATGGCCGTCCCGTACACTTCGTCGACAACGCACCGGACGCCGACCGCAAGGCGGAAGAGACCCTGCGTACGATTGCGCAGGGAATCGGATTCGAGGCCGTAACGTTCCAGTTCGAGCCGATCGCGGCGGCGCTCGACTATGAGCGACAGATCGCGTCCGAGGAAGTAGCACTAATCGCCGATATCGGTGGCGGCACGTCCGACTTTTCGATCGTGCGTCTCGGGCCCGAGCGCCACGGCAAGGCCGATCGCGCGGCCGATATTCTTGCCAATGACGGCGTGCGCGTCGGCGGCACCGATTTCGACCGTCAGCTCAGCCTCGGCGTGGTCATGCCGCTGTTCGGCTTCGGCAGCGCCATGAAGCGGCCGGGGCTTGACGTGCCGTCGAGCTACTTCCACGACCTCGCGACCTGGTCCAACATCAACCGCATGTATGAACCGCGGGTGCTTGCCGATATCCGCCAGGTGCGGCAGGAGGCTGCCGAGCCGGAACTTCTCGACCGGCTGATGCGCGTGGTTCACGAACAGCGCGGCCACACGCTGGCCATGGAAGTCGAAGATGCCAAGATCGCGCTGTCCGAGCAGCGCCGGTCGGAAATCCCGCTGGAATGGGTTGCCCCGGGACTCAGCGCGGCCATCGGCCGGCCCGATCTCGTCAGCCATACAAAACAGTTGGCGGATCGCATATCGGCGCGCATCAAGAACTGTCTCGTTCAGGCGGGATTGACTGCCGGCGCCATCGATTCCGTGTTCCTGACCGGCGGATCGGTGAAACTCGCCCACGTGCACATGGCGATTACCAAAGCCGTGCCGTCGGCCCGCATCGTCGAAGGTGACATCTTCGGCGCCGTCGGCAAAGGATTGACGCTGGAGGCGCTGCGACGGTACGGGCCTTTGAGCTGAGAACGAACGCCGGTCAGCCGACCACTTCCGTCACCGGCTGCAGGTCTATGGCAAAGGTTTCCAGAAACTTCGACGTCATGATGTAGAATCCGACCGAGAGCTGCAGCTCGACGAGCGCGGCCGGAGTCAGTTTGGCGGCAATGGCGTTGAAGGTCGCATCCGTCGGCTTGTGAAGCTTGACGATTTCATCGGTGAAGGCGAGCGCGGCGCGCTGCACTTCGTCGAAGCATGTCGCCTTTTCCCAATTCTCCAGCGCCTCGTTCTGCTCGTCGGTGACGCCGACGTTCTTGCCGATCCGCTTGTGGGCGACGATTTCGTAGGGCGCCTCGCACAGGATGCCGGTGCGGGTGATGGCGAGCTCCCGCACGATCGGGTCCAGCTCGCCCTTGTGCCTGATAGCCCCGCCGAGCCGGCAGTATTGTTCGAGGTAGCTCGGCGAATGCGCCATCATGCGGAAGATGTTCGCATTGCGGTTTTTGCCCAGCAATTCGCGGGTGCGCTCATTGTGCTTGGCGGGATCGCTATAGTCGACGCGGGCCATTCATCACCTTGGGGTTTTGGATTTTCTGATTTGTTGACAGAGAGATCATGCACCGCAGCAGGGAGCCGATCAACCGCCGAAACGAGGCTGAAGCCTGCGCCCAGGCCGTTCGACCCGCTCCAAAAAACTCCCTCTCTCGTGCACAAACCGGCTGCGAGCGAGCCAAATTGCCGCCTCAATGCTGGTCGATTCTCAGGACTGTCGATATTCGCTGAGTGGGGACTCAAAAGAGCGAATACTCGTCGCGGGGTGTTCCGAGTAAAACCAAACTGAGCTCATCAGGCCTTCACGGGCAGGGATGACTCATGCCCAAGTCTAGGGAGTTAGGCATGAAGGAAGCCACCAGGAAGGCGGCCTCGGAAGCGCTTGCGCAGATGCTGGCGGTAACAGCGATGCTCGTCATCGCCAGCGTTGTGTTCTACTGGCACTGAATGTTGACGCGTCGAAGCACTCAGATATTTCACCTGTTCCGCGTAATTCTGGGTTGCTTCGCTGCGTAAGCATTGTGCCTGAGGCTCACTTCGTTTTCTCGAAATACGGGATCAGCTTTCCCGCAAACGGCCGATAGCTTGCGGTGACTTCATCGCCAATGGCGAGATCTTCGGCACCATGGGCCATCATGCGAAAGCCGTCGGCCGCATCGACCAGCACAATGTTGTAGGGAACGTGCGCGCGGGTTTCCGGCGTCGCGGCACGGCATACCAGCGAGGTCGCATAGACCGTCGCTGCTCCGCCGGCACGCTTCTCAGCCGGATCCGGTGCACCACAGGCGGCGCAGAAGCTGCGGTGGAAATACTGCACGTTCCCGCAAGCAGCGCAGGATTGATAGACGATGGCCTCGGCACCTTTAGTCCAGTCGGCGATTCTATCGGTCATCGCACCCGCTCCAGAAACATGCTGACATGCGACGACAGCACGCCGCCGTCGCCATGCAACAGCGCGATCGAGGCATCGCGGACCTGCCGGGGACCGGCACGCTCCGTCATCTGCAAATGCGTCTCGACCAGATGCGCCATCGCGCCGCCGACGCCGCAATGGCCGTAGCTCAAGAGCCCGCCATGGGTATTGAGCGGCATGGCGCCGTCGCGGCCAAAATGCCCTGCCCGCACCCGTGCGGCCGCTTCGCCGCGCCCGGCGAGGCCGAGGTCTTCCAGCAGCATCGCGAGCGTAATGGTGAAACTGTCATAGACAGCGGCGTAACGCACATCCGATATCGCGACGCCGGATGCTGCCTTCGCCTTGGCGATCGCGATCTCGGCGCCGAGTTCGCTTAAACGCGGCGCGGCCGTGACGTGCTGATGGGTATGCGTCTGCGCACAACCACGCACGCGAATGCCGGTCGCACCGGTCGGCTCGCGGCTGACCACGAACGCCGCGCCACCATCGGACACCGGGCAGCAGTCCAGCAATTTGAGCGGCATCGCCACCGGCTTTGAGGCCATCACATCGGCGACGGTGATCGGCTCGTGGAACTGCGCTCCCGGATGGGTCAAGGCATGGGCGCGCATCAGCACCGCGAATTCGGCGAGGTCCTCCTGGGTGACGCCATACTCGTGCATGTAGCGCGACGCGACGAGGCCGTAATAAGCGGGGATCGTCGGTCCCAAGGTCACCTCGTAGTCGGGATGGCCGACCTGCGCCAGCGCCTGGATCGAGGCGTCGCGGCTCTGCCCAGTGAGACGGTTTTCGCCGCCGACCACCAGCACATGCTTTGCGACGCCGGCGTCGACCAGATGATGCGCGAGCATGGTCATGGCGAGTCCGGTGGCGCCGCCGACCTGCACGGCGTGTGCGTAGGATGGCTGAATGCCAAAATGCTCGGCGAACACGGTTGCCAGCATGATGTGCGGCGAGACGGTCGAATAGCCGCAGAGAATCCCGTCGATCTCCGATCGCTTCAGCCCGGCATCGGCAATGGCAAGCTCGGCCGCCTTGCTCATGAGATCGAGCGAGGACGAGCCTTCGTGCTTGCCGTAGGAGGTTAGTCCGACGCCGGTGATGAAGCTCATGGCAGTGCCGCCTCCCTCACGGTCATTCCGGGGCGCGTCGAAGACGCGAACCCGGAATCTCGAGGTTCTCCGGTGCGCAATTGCGCACCATAGTTCGATGCTTCGCATCGCCCCGGAACGACGATTTGAGAGCACAGTCTCATGTTCAATACGACTTCGGCAGACCCAGTACCTTCTCGGCGATAAAGCTTAGAATGAGTTGCGGGCTGATCGGGGCGATGCGCGGGATCAGGGATTCCCGCAAGTAGCGCTCGACGTGATACTCCTTGGCATATCCGAATCCGCCATGCGTCATTACTGCCTGTTCGCAGGCGTGGAAGCCGGCCTCGGCGGCAAGATATTTTGCGGCGTTGGCGGCCGGCCCGCACTGCATGCCCTGGTCATATTGCCAGCCGGCCGAGAGCACCATCAGCCATGCCGCTTCCAGCTCCATCCAGTTCTTCGCCAGCGGATGCTGGATACCCTGGTTCATGCCGATCGGGCGATTGAACACGATGCGGTTCTTCGCGTAGGCCGAGGCCCGCGACAGCGCGACCTGACCCAGCCCCACCGCTTCCGCCGCGATCAGGATGCGCTCGGGATTCATGCCGTGCAGAATATATTCGAAGCCACGGCCTTCTTCGCCCAAGCGATCCTCGACCGGGATCTCGAAATTCTCGAAGAACAATTCGTTGGAATCGACGGGCTTGCGGCCCATCTTTTCGATCTCGTGCACGGTGACACGCTGCTTGTCGAAATCCGTGTAGAACAGGCTGAGCCCGTGGGTCGGATTCTTCACTTCCTCGATCGGTGTGGTGCGTGCGAGCAGCAAAATCTTGTTGGCGACCTGGGCGGTGGAAATCCAGACCTTCTGGCCATTGACGATGTATTTGTCCCCCTTGCGCACCGCGCGGGTTTTCAGTTGCGTCGTGTTCAGCCCGGTATTGGGTTCGGTCACCGCGAAACATGACTTGTCGCGACCGTCAATGATCGGCGGCAGCATGCGCGTGCATTGCTCCCTGGTGCCGAACACGACGACGGGATTGAGCCCGAACACGTTCATATGCACGGCGGATGCGCCGGACATGCCGGCCCCCGATTCCGCAATCGTCCGCATCATGATCGCAGCGTCGGTGATGCCTAGCCCCGACCCGCCATATTCCTCGGGGATGCAGATGCCGAGCCAGCCGGCGTCCGCCAGAGCGCGGTGGAAGTCGGCGGGGTAGCCGCCTTCCTTGTCCTTCTTCAGCCAATAGGCATCGTCGAAGCGCGAACAGATTTTCCCGACTGCGTCGCGGATCGATTCCTGGTTGGCCGACAGCGCAAAATCCATCTATCCTATCCTTACGTGTTTAACGCGGCCTTGGTGACGCCATCGCGCACCAGCGCTGCGATCTCATCCGATGAAAAGCCGGCTTCCTGGAGAATTTCCGCGCCGTGCTCGCTCAGGCGCGGGGCCAGCCGCTTCGTTTCAACCGGCGTTTCCGAAAATCGCGCCGATGGCCTCATGTTACGGATACGGCCCTCGGTCGGATGATCGACCACCGGGAAGAAATCGGTCGCTACGATGTGGGGATCGCCGAGCAGGCTTTCGAGGTCGTGCATCGGCATAACAGGCACATCGGCCTTCTCCAGGATGTCGCTCCATTCGGCCGTTGTTTTGGTCTCAAGGATGCGCGCCAGTTCGGCATAGACCGCATCGATATTGATCGCGCGGCCAGCGAAAGTTGAAAAGTTCGGATGGACGCGGAGGTCGTCTCGCCCCGTTGCATCGAAGAAATTCTGCCACTGCTTGTCGTTATAGACGATCACGCAGATGTAGCCGTCGGAGGTCTTGTAGGGGCGCCGGTCCGGCGACAGATGCCGGGCATAGCCGCCCTTGTCGAGCGGCGGCTCATAGGTGAGACCGCCCATGTGGTCGCCCATCACGAAACCGGCCATGGTTTCGAACATCGGGATATCGACGCGCTGGCCGCGTCCAGTACAGTTGCGATCGACGAGGCTGGCGCAGATCGCGCCCACGGCCGTCAGTCCGACGATGCGGTCGACCAGCGCATTAGGCACATAGCGCGGCACGCCATCGGCGGTCTGCGCCATCAGCGCCGGCAGTGCCGTCGCGCCCTGGATCAGATCGTCGTAGGCAGGCTTTGCCGCATAGGGACCGTCCTGGCCGAAGCCGAACACGCCGGCATAGATCAGCCGCGGGTTGATTTTCGACACCACGTCGTAACCGAGATTCAGCCGCGCCATTGCCTGCGGGCGCACGTTGTAGACCAGCACGTCGGCGGATTTGATCAGCCGCAACACGGCGTCCCGCCCGGCGGGCTTCTTCAAATCGAGACAAATCGAGCGTTTGCTGCGGTTGGTGTTGAGGAACACCGGTCCCATGCCGGGATGGCGGGTCGGCCCGATCTGCCGAGTCACGTCGCCATCGAGCGATTCCACCTTGATGACGTCAGCGCCGTAATCGCCGAGCATCTGGGTGGCATAGGGCCCCATCAGCACGGTCGTCATGTCGATGACCTTGATGCCCTCCAATGGTCCCATGGGTCAATTCGCTCCCGGATTGTCGTTCCGGCCAAGTAACGGCAGCGGGTTGGGAAGATCAAGCGCGCCGAGCGTATGGACGTATGCGCTGGAGACCAACAACCGATGTCGTCCCTCCGAAATACGCCGCGGCCCTTCCGTTGAGCGATGAGTCACCTACAATTAATGCCTGTGGCTATGGGTCCCTGCGTTCGCATGCGTTCGCAGGGACGACGATGGTCGATGCATGTAGCGGCTATTTCTTCGGCGGCTCGTTCTGGGATCTCGCGTCGCGCTCCCGGGTCAGGCGTTCCAGCTCTTCATTCTGCTGGCTGAGGCGGTCTGCGATGCGCGCTTCGTTCCGTTCGCCGGAGGCGGCGGCAGCCTGTTCGATCAACTGCCGGATATTGTCTTCCAGAATCCTGATCCGGCTGTTGAGCTCTGCCAGCGACAGCGAACTTTCGTTACCCATGATGCACGCTCCGGAAAATTGTAGGGTGGGCAAAGCCACCGGGTCGCGCGAAATGCGCGCCCGATGACAGGCTCCGCGTGCCCACCAGTCTCATCGCGCGGCACTCATGGTGGGCACCGGCGCTAGCGCGCCTTTGCCCACCCTATGGTAGCTACGATAGCACGTTTCGCGGCTACTTCGCAGGTTCCAGCACGGAGACGTAGTTAGCCACCGCCGCACCGCCCATGTTGAAGATGCCGGCGAGCTTGGCATTCTTGAGCTGCATGCCCTCGGGCGCCTGGCCGACGAGCTGCATCGCGCTCATCACGTGCATGGAGACGCCGGTGGCGCCGATCGGGTGGCCTTTGGCCTTCAATCCGCCGGATGGATTGATCGGCAGCTTGCCGTCTTTCTGGGTCCAGCCTTCCTTGATGGCGCGGGCGCCCTGCCCGCGCGGCGTCAGGCCCATTGCCTCATATTCGATCAGTTCGGCGACGGTGAAGCAGTCATGGGTTTCGACAAAGGAGAGATCGGAGAGCTGCACGCCGGCCTGCGCCAGCGCGCGCTGCCAGGCGACGGTGCAGCCTTCGAACTGCAGGATGTCGCGCTTGGACATCGGCAGGAAATCCTGCGCATGCGCGGTGGCGCGGAAGTTCACCGCCTTGCCCATGGTCTTCGCGGTTTCCGAATCCGTCAGCACCAGGGCCGCCGCGCCATCCGACACCAGCGAGCAATCGGTGCGCTTCAGCGGACCGGCCACGAACGGGTTCTTCTCGCTCTCGGCCCGGCAAAACTCATAGCCGAAGTCCTTGCGCAACTGCGCATAGGGGTTGGCAACGCCGTTCTTATGGTTCTTGGCAGCGATCATCGCCAGCGCGTCCGACTGGTCGCCATATTTCTGGAAATAGCTTTGCGCGATCTTGCCGAACACCCCGGCAAAGCCGCCGACGGTGTCGCCGTCCTCGGGCAAATAGGATGCCTTCAGGAGGTAACGCCCGATATCGGCCGAGGGCGTCCGCGTCATCTGTTCGACGCCGACCACCAGCACAATCTTCGCCGCGCCCGAGGCGATCGCCCTGATACCCTGATGCACCGCCGCCGAACCGGTGGCGCAGGCGTTCTCGACCCGGGTGGCCGGCTTGAAGCGCAGTTTGGGGTCGGCCTGGAGCACCAGCGAGGCCGTGAAATCCTGCGGCGAGAAACCAGCGTTGAAATGGCCGAGCACGATCTCGTCGACGTCTTCGGCAGAAATGCCGGCGTCGGCCAGCGCGTCGGTCGCCACCTTGACCACGAGGCTTTCGACGGTTTCCGCGTCGAACTTGCCGAATGGCGTGTGCGCCCACCCCACAATGCTGGCTGTCATGGTCGTTCTCCTTGTTCCGGTTCCGACCAATTTGTAGCCTATCGGGGAAAAGACTTCACGCCGGTTTCAGCGATTTCAGGGTCCGCACGCACATGGCGGTTATGCCGGCCCAGTTGCCGGACCGGATGTCGGCCGGCGGGCACAGCCAGGAACCGCCCACCGCCACCACGTTCGGCTCTGCCAGCCAGGTCGCGGCATTGGCCTCGCCGATGCCGCCGGTCGGGCAAACCCTGATACTCGGAAACGGCCCCGCCAGCGCCCGAAGTGCCTTGATACCGCCGGCCTGCTCGGCGGGGAAGAATTTCACCAGATCGAAGCCGGCCGCCAGCGCCTGCATCAGCTCGGAAGCGGTCGCGATCCCAGGCGCAAACGGCAGGTCGCTTGCGGCGGCGGCCTTCAAAAGCTCCGGCGTCGCGCCGGGGCTAATGCCGAATTTGGCCCCGAGCGCCCTCGCCCTTGCGAGATCGTCGGCATTTAAAATTGTACCGATGCCGACGATGGCTTCCGGCACCTCTGCGATCATGGCCTTGGCGGCGTCTGCGGCGACCGGCGTTCGCAGGGTGACTTCCAGCACGCGCACCCTGCCTGCAACCAGCGCGCGGGCCAGCGGCACCGCGTCCTCCAGCCGATCGATGGTGAGCACGGGGATCACCGTCGCGGACTTGAAGATGGCGGCGAGTTGTTCCTGCCTTGTGGTTGCGGTCATGGAGATGCCTTGCCAGAGGTAGTGGGAATGAGTCCGGGCGGCATCGCCGCACGCGGGATGATCGCCCCGGCATGACATACCACAACGCCGGCCAGACGATGCCCCGCGCGGGCGGCTTCCTTCGGGTCCGCGCCCGCAAGCCGCGCGGCAACATAGGCCGCGGCAAAACTGTCGCCGGCCGCGGTGGTGTCGACGACGGGCGCCTTTAGCGGCTCAGCCCTGATCTGGTGCGAAACGCCCGCCAGCCGCAGAATGCTCGCGGGTTCGGACAATTTTAGAACCACCTCGTTGCCTGGAATCTGCGCCAGCAAGGCTTCATTGCTTTCGCCGGGATAGAGCGGCAGCAGGTCCTCCGTCGAAGCCAGCACGATATCGGCAAGTTCGAAGGCATCGTGATAAACGGCGCGCGCGACGTCGAGATCGGGCCAACCGCGGGCGCGGAAATTGGTGTCGAAGGCAAGCCGCGCCCCGGCTTCACGCGCGCGCTTGAGGGCCGCGAACAGCCGCGCCCGTCCCTCCTCGCCATAAAGCGACAGCGTGATCGCCGAGAGATAGATCATCTCATAGGTAGCCAGCGAACCCAGGATCTCCGGCGTCTGCGGCAAATCCATCAGGCTGCGCGCGGCGGCGCTGTCGCGCCAGTGAAAGAACCGGCGCTCGCCCTTGTCGTCGGTCTGGATCATGTAGAGACCCGGCAGCTTGCCCGGCAGCCGCGCCACCCGTGTCGTCCCGACCCCTTCCGCAGCCCAACCGGCGATCATCTCATCGCTGAGGCTGTCATCACCGAGCGCGGTGATGTAGTCGGTGCCGGCGCCAAGGCGGGCGAGATAGACGGCGGTATTGAGGGTGTCGCCGCCATAGCCGCGCGAAAACAGGCTGGCCTGGGTCCCTTGGGCCTGCTTAAGCTCGATCATGCACTCGCCGATGCAGGCAACTTTGGTCATGACCGCATCCGCGTAAACTAGCGTAAAGTCACATCAGGCCGCAAACTTGCCGCCGAGCTCATCCTCGATGTGGATCCGGATGATGTCGTCAAACGTCTTCTCGGCCGTGGTGAAGCCGAGCTTGAGCGCGCGGGCGGTGTCGAAATCCCGCGGCCAACCGCTGACGATGCCGATGATGGTCGGATCGGGCACGCGCTTGATGCGGGCGGTGACGTTCTTGCCGGCGACGCGATCGAGTGCTGCGATCTGCTCGCCGACGGTTACCGACATACCGGGCATGCTGAGATTGCGCCGCGGTCCCATCGCGTCGAGATCCATGGTGCCGGCGTGCATCAGGAAGCCCACCGCCGATTTCGGCGAGGCATGCCAGTGCCGTACGTCCTCGGACACCGGCAGCACCGCCTCCTCGCCCGCCAACGGCTCGCGGATGATGTTGGAGAAGAAGCCGGACGCAGCCTTGTTCGGCTTGCCCGGCCGCACGCAGATCGTCGGCAGGCGGATCGAGATGCCGTCCAGCAGGCCCTTGCGCGTGTAGTCGTTGATCAGGAGTTCGCAGATCGATTTCTGCGTGCCGTAGCTCGTCAGCGGCGTATGGAAGAACTCGTCGCCGATCTTTTCCGGGAACGGCGCGCCGAACACCGCGATCGAGGACGTGAACACCAGCCGCGGCTTGTAGCCGCCGCCGGCATGGCGGATGGCATCGATCAGATATCGTGTGCCGTCGAGATTGATCCGGTAGCCCTTGTCGAATTCGGCCTCGGCCTCGCCGGAGACGATCGCGGCGAGATGAAAGATCACCTCCGGCCGATCGGCGATCAGCGGCTCCGCCGCGCCGGGATCGGCAAAATCGGAAGCCACGACTTGAATCGGGATCGACGCATTGGCGGGCTCGGCAGGCGCCACCACGTCCTGCAGCGTCATGCGCGTGATTTCGTGCTTGCCGAGGCGCCCGTCGCGCAACAACCGTTCGGTCAGCTTGCGGCCCACCATGCCGGCGGCGCCGAGAATCAGAATGTGCAAGACCCCTACTCCCTCTTCATACTTGGTCGTCCCGGCCTTGAGCCGGGACCCATACGCCGCGGCCGATGCAATCAAGATGGGATGGTTGACGGCTTCGTCTCAACAATTGCCGCCGGTGGTTATGGGTCCCTGCTTTCGCAGGGACGACAGCGATAGTTTTGCTATTTCTTGATGCGGGCCCTAGGCGCTCACTCTTTCACAGCTCCCGTCATGGCCGACACATAATGCTCGACGAAGAAGGCGTAAAGAATGACCAGCGGCAACGAGCCCGCCAGCGCGCCCGCCATCAGCGAACCCCAGCGATAGATATCGCCATCGACGAATTCGTTGACGATCGCTACCGGCACCGTCTTGTTGGATGTCGATTGCAGGAAGGTCAGCGCGTAGATGAACTCGTTCCAGCACAGCGTGAAGCAGAAGATGAACGCCGAGATCAAGCCGGGAATCGCCAGCGGCAG
This sequence comes from Bradyrhizobium valentinum, assembly GCF_001440405.1. Classification (GTDB taxonomy): domain Bacteria; phylum Pseudomonadota; class Alphaproteobacteria; order Rhizobiales; family Xanthobacteraceae; genus Bradyrhizobium; species Bradyrhizobium valentinum. The sequence goes on along the minus strand of NZ_LLXX01000221.1, from coordinate 21,964 downwards.
CACGATCTTGATCAGTATCTGCCAGCGGCTGGCGCCGTCGATCAGCGCGCATTCCTCCAGCTCGAACGGGATGGTCTTGAAGTAACCCATCAATAGCCAGGTCGAGAACGGGATCAGGATGGTCGGATAGGTCAGGATCAGCGCCATCGGCGAGTCGAACAGGCCGTACTGGAACACGACGGTGGCGAGCGGAATGAACAGGATCGAGGGCGGCACAAGATAGGCCAGGAAGATCAGGCCGCCGACCAGGTTGGCGCCCTTGTAGCGGAGGCGAACGATGGCATAGGCGGCGAGCACGCTCGCAATGATCGACAGGATGGTGGCGCAGACCGCCACATACATCGTGTTCCAGAGCCACATCGGATAGTGGCTTTCGAACAGGAGCTTGTAAAAGTGCTTGAAGGTCGGATTCCACGTCCAGAACGGGTTGTACCTGTCGAGATCGAGCAGTTGCTCGTCCGGTTTGATCGCCGTCAGTCCCATCCAGTAGAACGGGAACAGCAGGACGACGACGATGATCGACAGCGGCAGATAGAGCGTCACCATCCGCCGGGGCACCGACTGCAGATAGCTCATACCCTCGCTGTGATCGTCCTTCGCGATCGTCGGCGCCGAGCTATGCAGTACAGCCTTGAGATCGATCCTAGAGGTGGGCAGGTCAGTCATTGCTTTCTCCCTGCTGCCACTTGCGGCGCTGCAGCCCGAACCAGGACACCATGATCGCGGCGAGCAGGAACGGAATCATCGCGCTTGCGATCGCCGCGCCTTCTCCCAATTGGCCAGCGATGATCGCACGCTGGTAGGACAAGGTCGCCATCAGATGAGTGGCGTTGACCGGGCCACCCCGCGTCATCGCCCAGATCAACTGGAAGTCGGTGAAGGTGAACAGCACCGAGAAGGTCATCACGACCGCGATGATCGGAGTCAGCAGCGGATAGGTGATGAACCGGAATCGCTGCCAGCTGGTCGCGCCATCGAGAATCGCCGCCTCGTAAAGCGACGGAGACACGGTCTGCAGGCCGGCCAGCAGCGTGATCGCGACGAACGGCACGCCGCGCCAGATATTGGCGAAGATCACGCAGATACGCGCCCAGGTCGTATCGCCGAGGAAATTGATATTCTCGGTGATCAGCCCCATCTGCTTCAAGGACCATGAGATGATCGAGAACTGAGAATCGAAGATCCACCAGAACGCCAGCGCCGACAGCACCGTCGGCACGATGAAGGGGATCAGCACCAGCGCGCGCAGCATCGCCTTGAACGGCATGTTCTCGTTCAGGAGCAGCGCCAGATAGAGCCCGATGCCGAATTTGATCGCGCTTGCGACGAACGTGTACAGAAGCGTGTTGAACACCGAGAGCCAGAAGATCGCGTCGTCCCACAGCCACTCGTAATTCTCGGTCCCGACATATGCCCCGACGCGGCCGATGCGGGTGTCGGTGAACGAAAGCCAGATGCCGAGGCCCAGCGGATAGGCCAGGAAGAAGATCAGGAACGCCAGCGCAGGCACCATGAACCAGAAGCCCAGCCAGTTGGGGTTGTGCTTGAGCTGGTCCCATGCGGTGGCCTCGCGAATCTCCGTCTTGGCGCGTCGTGGCGCGATTGCGATGTCAGCCATGGGCGATGTCCCGATTGAAAATGAATGGAGCGGACGGCGGTCACCCGCCGTCCGCTCCGGCTCTCGTTAGCGATAGATGCGCTTCAACTGCCGCTCGGTTTCCGCGATCGCGGTCTTGGCATCCTTGGCGCCGGTGCAGTAGTTGGCGAACATGTCGACCACCAGGAAGTCGGCAATCGCGGTTGCCGCCTTCTCGCCCGGCGTACCGATGCCGGACGCGGGAAGCGCGCGCTTGCTCGCCTGGCTGAACACCTGGTTCTTCGGATCCGCGGTCCAGACCGGCGAGTTATCGTAGGCATTGAGCGTGTGGGTGAGATAGCCGCGCGCGCCCATCAGCCACTTGTCGTAGTTTTCCTTCTCCAGCATGAAGGCGATGAAGGCCTTCGCGGCGTTCGGATATTTGGTGAACTTGAACGCCAGGATCGGCACGCAAAGCTGCAGTTCGGTCGGCTTCCCGATGGGACCGACCGGCCACAGCGCATGATACGTGTCTTCGGTGAGTTCCTTCTTGGTCGGATCGTCCTTCGCCGCGACATAGATCGAGATGCCGTTGGCGGTGCAATGCAGTTCGCCCGACAGAAACGCCTTGTTGTTCGACGAATCGTTCCACGACGCGACGCCGGGAATAAAGGTGTCGGACAGCGCCTTGCAGTACTCGAGCGCCTTTACGGTCTCGGGCGAGTTGATGATGACCTTGTTGTCCTTGTCGACCGTGTAGGCGCCGTGACCCCAGAGGATCCAGTGCAGCCAGGCATTGGCGTCGCCCGAGGCGTGGCCCAGCGGGAAACCGGCCGGCGTGTTGTTCTTCTTCAGCGCCTTGCACATTTCGAGGAAACCCGGGAAGTCTTTCGGGAAATCCTTGAAACCGGCCTTCTCCACCGACGATTTGCGGTAGGTCATGTAGCCGCCGATGGTCGCGACCGGGATGCCGAGCCAGTTGTCACCCTGCTTGCAGGTCACCGCCGCGGCTTCGGTCCATCCACCGTATTTCTTGCCGAGATAGTCGGCGACGTCGTTTAGCTGCAGCACTTGCGCCGGGAACAGTTGCGGCAGCGTGTGTAGGCCCCAGGCGAGGTCGAGACCCGAGCCGGTGTTGGCGGCAACGGACGCCTTCGGCTGCACGTCCTCGAACGACTCCGAGAACACGTTCATTTCGGTGCCGGTCGCGGTCTTGAATGCGGCGACCATGGCGTTGAAGGCGTCGTCTTCCGCCGGCACGAAGCGCTTCCAGCGCATCACCGTGAGCTTGGCGCCGGACTCCGCCTTCCAGGGCGAGGCTTGAGCCCAGGCCTTGGCGAAATCGAGCAGTGCCGGTCCGGTCAAGGCGCCGGCCGCAGCCAGCGCCGTGCCACCCTGAAGCAGAGAGCGGCGGGTAAAGTCGTGCATGGTCCATCCTCCCTTTGAATATCTTTTTTGGTTATTGCTCAGCCACTTTGGTTATTGCTCAGCCATTCAGTCGCTTTCCTGTCGTCTCGTCGAACAGATGCACGAGCGACGGATCCGGCTTGAGCCGAACCTTGTCGCCCGGACTGAATTGATGCCGCTCGCGGAACACGGCGACCACCTGCTCTCCGCCAAGCTTGGCGAAGACCTGGGTTTCCGAACCGGTCGGCTCGACCACGACGATCTCGGCTTCGGCGCCGTCATCGGCGATGGTGAAGTGTTCGGGCCGCACGCCGTAGACTGCCGGCTGACCTTCGGAATTGGCGGGCGCGGTTTTCAGCGGCAGCTTGACGCCGTTCGGACCTTCGAACCCGGCACTGCCGTTCGACTTCACCTTGCCTTTGAGGAAGTTCATCGCCGGCGAACCGATGAAGCCCGCGACGAACTGGTTGGCCGGAGTGTCGTAGAGCTCGAGTGGCGTGCCCATCTGCTCGACGATGCCGTCGTGCATCACCACGATCTTGTCGGCCATGGTCATGGCCTCGATCTGGTCGTGGGTGACGTAGACGGTCGTGGTCTTCAGCCGCTGGTGTAGCTCCTTGATTTCGGTGCGCATCGCGACGCGCAGCTTGGCGTCGAGGTTGGAAAGCGGCTCGTCGAACAAAAACACCTGCGGGTCGCGCACGATGGCGCGGCCCATGGCGACGCGCTGGCGCTGGCCGCCCGACAATTGCCGGGGATAGCGTTCGAGCAGCGGCGTCAGGGCCAGGATTTCCGCGGCACGCTTGACGCCGTTCGAGATTTCGTCAGGCTTGGCGCCGCGCAGCTTGAGCGAAAAGCCCATGTTGTCGGCAACCGTCATATGCGGATAGAGCGCGTAGTTCTGGAACACCATGGCAATGTCCCGCTCTTTGGGCTGGACATTGTTGACCACGCGGTCGCCGATCGAAATCGTGCCTGAGGTGATGTTTTCGAGGCCGGCGAGCATCCGCAACAAGGTCGATTTGCCGCAACCGGAAGGGCCGACGAGCACGACGAACTCGCCATCCTCGATCGGAATCGACACGCCGTGCAAAACTTCAAAATTGCCGAACGACTTTCGCACGTCGCGAATCTGTACCGACGACATCGAACTCTCTCCCCTCATCTTCTGTTTTGTGGCGCCACGGGTGGGCGGCGACGCCCTGCTGTCTTTTCGACTTTAATGCCGGAAGCCGAATTCAACCGTCATCATCATCCGCAGTTTGGCGGCTTTTAGCAATCCGATGGTAGCGCTGTCAATAATTGTTCAAACGTCTAATCTGTTGTGATATGAGCGCAAGATGGGACGAAAACAGACAAAGTCTGGCAAAATCCGCCTCACCGAGGTCGCCAAGCTCGCCGGCGTCAGCCCAATCACGGCATCGCGTTTTTTCAGGAACCCCGAAGCACTGTCGTTGAGCAAGCGGGAACGCGTCGACAGCGCGGTGAAGGAATTGGGCTACGTACCCAATCTCGCCGCGCGCGCCCTCGCCTCGCACCGCACCGAAGTCATCGGCGTCGTAATTCCTTCCCTCACCAATAACGTATTCGCCGATGTATTGCGCGGCGTCTACGACTCTTCCGAAGGCAGCCGCTACAGCATCCAGCTTGCCAATACCCGCTACAGTATATTGCAGGAAGAGAAGCTCCTGCGTCTGTTCCGGGCGCAGAAGCCCGCGGGATTGATCGTGACCGGCATCAACCAGACTGCAGAATCGCGCGCAATTCTGGAGTCCATGAATTGTCCGGTCACGCAGATCATGGAAATCGGCGACAGTCCCGTGGACATGATGGTCGGTTTCTCGCACTACGATGCGGGTTTTGCGGCCATCTCACACATTCTCGAGCAAGGATGCCGGCGTATCGGATTTCTCGGCGCACGAATGGATCCCCGCGTCCAGCGGCGGTTCGAAGGGTATCGTGATGCCATGAAAGCCGCCTCCCTGTTCGATCCGAACCTCGTTGTCACCACCTCCGTACCAACTACTGTTACGCTAGGCGGGACATTGTTCGCCGATCTTCTTGCCCAGGCGCCCGATATCGACGCGGTCTTCTGCGTCAACGACGACCTTGCGCTCGGCGTGCTGTTTGAATGCCAGCGCCGCCAGATATCGGTTCCCGGAGACCTGGCGATTGTCGGCTTCAACGATCTGGAATTCATGGCTTCCGCCGTTCCGTCACTCACCAGCGTGCGCACCAATCGCTATGAAATGGGCCGGCACGCCGTCACGATGGTGATCGACGCGATCGAAGGCCGTCGCCCGAAGGAACCGGTTCTCGACCTTGGCTTTCAATTGATCGTCCGCGAGAGCTCGACTCCGCAAAGTATTTGATGCCTATTTTCGCCGCGGATGGCGCATGGACAGAAAATGGTAGCGCTATCTTTTGGCCGAACTAAGATCGGATTGCTCAGACGGGAAAGGCAAGCGCGTTGCGGCGGATGAAATTTTCAGCATGGTGCATCACCGCCGTGATTTAAGCCGTCCACGAGTTTGCAGTGCGGGAGGAACCAATGAAAAAGAATGACAACAAGACTGCCACCAATGGCAAAGGCCGAAGACTGCGTTCCCTCGAATGGTTTGACAACCCGCATAATCCGGGAATGACCGCGCTCTATCTTGAGCGCTACCTGAACTACGGCCTGACGCGCGAAGAATTGCAGTCCGGCAAGCCGATCATCGGCATCGCGCAGACCGGCAATGATCTGTCGCCGTGCAACCGGCACCATCTCGAACTCGCACACCGGGTGCGCGAAGGCATCCGCGCGGCCGGCGGCATCGCGATGGAATTCCCGACACATCCGATCCAGGAAACCGGAAAGCGGCCGACCGCGGCGCTCGACCGCAACCTCGCCTATCTCGGCCTGGTCGAAATCCTGTTCGGCTATCCGCTTGATGGCGTGGTGCTGACCACCGGCTGCGACAAGACCACGCCGGCCTGCCTGATGGCGGCGGCGACCGTCAATCTGCCCGCGATCGTGCTCTCGGGCGGCCCGATGCTGAACGGCTGGCACAACGGCGAGCGCACAGGTTCGGGCACCATCGTCTGGAAAGCCCGCGAGATGCTGGCCGCGGGCGAGATCGATTACAACGGGTTCATCGAGCTCGTGGCCTCCTCGACCCCGTCGGTCGGCCATTGCAACACCATGGGCACCGCCTCCACCATGAACTCGCTCGCGGAAGCGCTGGGCATGTCGCTGCCGGGCTGCGCGGCGATCCCCGCGCCGCATCGCGAGCGCGGCCAGATCGCCTATGAGACTGGAAAACGGATCGTCGAGATGGTCTGGGAGGATCTCAAACCCTCCGACATCCTGACCCGCAAGGCGTTCGAGAACTGCATCGTGGTGAATTCGGCGATTGGCGGCTCGACCAACGCGCCGATCCACATCAACGCGCTGGCGCGGCACATCGGTGTCGAGCTCTCGATCGACGATTGGCAGAAACATGGCCATGACATCCCACTGCTGGTGAACATGCAGCCGGCCGGCTTCTATCTCGGCGAGGAATATCATCGCGCCGGCGGCGTGCCGGCGGTGGTGCGTGAATTGATGGCGCACAAGCGCATCCACGAGGACGCTGTCACCGTCAACGGCCGCACCATAGGCGAGAACTGCCGCGAGGCGCCCAAGCCCGACGGCGACGTGATCTGGAGCTACGACAAGCCGCTGGTGAAGGACGCCGGCTTCCTGGTGCTGCGCGGCAATCTGTTCGATTCCGCGATCATGAAGACCAGCGTGATTTCGAAGGAATTCCGCGACCGCTACCTGGTCAATCCGAAAGACCCGAATGCGTTCGAAGGCCGCGCCATCGTATTCGAGGGGCCTGAGGATTATCACAACCGGATCGACGACCCCGCACTCAATATCGACGAGCACTGCGTGCTGTTCATCCGCGGCGCCGGGCCGATCGGCTATCCCGGCGGCGCCGAGGTCGTCAACATGCAGCCCCCGGCGGCGCTGATCAAACGCGGTATTCTCTCGCTGCCCTGCATCGGCGACGGAAGGCAGTCCGGCACGTCGGGTTCGCCGTCGATCCTCAACGCCTCGCCGGAGGCCGCCGCCGATGGCGGGCTTGCGATCTTACGGACCGGCGACAAGGTTCGCATCGACCTCAACAAGGGCGACGCCAACATCCTGATCACGAGCGACGAATTGAAGAAGCGTCGCGCCGAGCTGAAGGACAAGGGCGGCTTCCCCTACCCGGCCAATCAGACGCCATGGCAGGAGCTCTATCGCTCGACCGTCGGCCAGCAGGCCACCGGCGCCTGCATGGAGCTCGCAACGCGCTATCAAAATATCGCCGGCACGGTCGGCGTGGCGCGGGATAATCATTAGCCACTACCGTCATTGCGAGCGAAGCGACGCAATCCATGCCTCCGCGTAGGAAACGATGGATTGCTTCGTCGCTATCGCTCCTCGCAATGACGAAGAAAAAGAGGAAAAGAAAAACATGTCAGATCGACTGAAGGGAAAGCGCGCTGTTGTCACCGCCGCAGCGGCGGGCATCGGCCGGGCATGCGCAATAGCATTCGCGCGCGAAGGCGCCACGGTGATCGCCACCGACATCAATGAAAGCGGCATCGCCACCCTGGGCAAAGAAGGCGTCGCCGAGACGGCACGACTTGACGTTCGCAGCACGGCCGAGGTCGACGCCTTCGCCAAGCGCATTGGAAAGATCGACATCCTGCTCAACGCGGCGGGCTTCGTGCACCACGGAACCATCCTGGACTGTTCGGAAGAGGACTGGGACTTCTCCTTCGACCTCAACGTCAAATCCATGCACCGGACCATCAAGGCGTTTCTGCCGGCGATGCTGACGGGCGGAGGCGGCAGCATCGTCAACATCTCATCTTGCGCGGCGTTGAGGCCACCGGCCAATCGTTATGTCTACAGTGCGTCCAAGGCGGCGGTTTCGTTGCTCACGCGCGCGGTTGCGCTCGACTTCATCACCCAGGGCATCCGCTGCAACAGCATCTGCCCCGGCACCGTGGAGACACCCTCGATGCTCGACCGGGCCGCGGCCGTCGGCCCGCAGGGCAAAGAGATGTTCATCGCCCGCCAGAAGATGGGGCGGCTGGGCACCGCAGAGGAAATAGCGGCCATGGCGATCTATCTTGCGAGCGACGAAGCCGCGTTCACCACCGGCGTCGACCTCGTCGTCGATGGCGGCTACATGCTCTGATGTCCACGCAATCAAAAGGCTTCCAGCATGAACAAGATCGATCTCAACGGCCGCAGCGCCATCGTCACCGGCGGGGCACAGGGTTTTGGCCGCGCCATTGCCGAGCGCTTCGTCGCATCAGGCGCGAAGGTGGCGATCTGGGATCATGACCTGCTTTTTGCGGAAAAGACCGCCAAGGAAATCGGCGCTGATGTCTCTGCCTTCAAGGTCGACGTTTCCGATCTTGTCGCCGTCGAGAAGACCCGCGACGAAACCCTGAAGGCGTTCGGCAAGATCGACATCCTCGTCAACAACGCCGGCATCGCCGGCATCAACAAGACGGTGTGGGAAACTGACCTCGACGAATGGCGCAAGGTGCTGCGCATCAATCTCGACGGTCCCTTCATCTGCTGCAAGGCCGTGGTGCCTGTGATGTTGCAGCAGAAATACGGCCGCATCGTCAACATCGCCTCCATCGCCGGCAAGGAAGGCAACCCCAACGCCGCGCATTATTCGGCCTCGAAGGCCGGCCTGATCGCGCTGACCAAGTCGCTCGGCAAAGAGCTCGCGCAGCACGACATCCTCGTCAACGCAGTAACACCGGCGGCGGCGAAAACCGCTATCTTCGACCAGCTCACACAGCAGCACATCGATTTCATGTTGTCGAAAATTCCGAAAGGACGTTTCGTCCTCGTCGAAGAACTCGCGGCGATGGTCGCGTGGCTGGCATCGGAAGACTGCGCCTTCTCAACCGGCGCGGTGTTCGACATTTCCGGCGGCCGGGCGACTTATTAGACGGCTGGCGCCGAGGCGAGCCGCCATGCGACAACGGCGGTGGCCTTCTTACAGCCCGCCTGCTGGATCGCCCGAGCAAACTGCTGGACAAGAAACGATGCCGTTGAAACTTCGATCGATAAACGCCAAGTCGGCCCCTGAGGCGATCGGCGGCTATTCCCAAGCCCTGGAAACAACGAACAGCGTCCGGCGGCTTTATATCAGCGGTCAGATTCCCATGGCTCGCGGGGGCGCGGTGCCGCACAGTTTTGCTGAGCAAGCGAGACTTGTATGGGCCAACGTCATTGCACAGCTCGAAGCCGCAGACATGACGATCGGCAATCTTGTGAAGATTACGATCTTCCTGTCCGACAGAAAATACGCGCTCGAAAACCGTCAAGCGCGACAAGAGACTTTGGGTAATCACGCCCCCGCGCTTACAGTCATCATTGCAGGAATTTTCGACGAAGCCTGGCTATTGGAAATAGAAGCCATTGCCGAGGCGTAACTGACATCACCGGATATCAACCGCCAGAACGGCGAATGCAGCCGCTTCGCTCCATCCGGGCCCGTTACCCCATCTATGTTGCCGACGCAGGACGCCGACCTGCGGTGGTCGCGATCCAAATGCCTGCGAAGACCGTCACGATGCCGGCAACAAGATTCCAGCGGAGCGGTTCGTCCAGCAATACCGCGCCAACCAGCGACGCGGTGATCGGATTGACGGTGACCGAGATCGCGACTCGGGTCGGCGTTGTGCGCTCCAGCGCGAATGCCCACAAATAAAACGTCAGCGCGCTACCGAAGGCGCCGAGATAGAGCGCCGCCAGCCAATGCGGGACCTCGAAAGCCGCAACGGGCGTAAAACTGCCGCGCCAGTGCGAGATCAGGACAAGGCATAAAGCCCCAACCCCCATGGACACCGTCGTAAAGGGAATCGGCCCGGAGCGAGCGATGAATGGCTTGGACCAGATGCTGTAGAGCGCCATACACAGGGCTGCCGCGATCATCAGGAGATCGCCGCGCCAGGCTCCCGACGGCGCGGAAGCAAGGCCCGACAGAAGAGCCAGGGCAACTCCGAGCGTTGCGGTCACGACACCGATCGATTTGCGCACCGTAAGGCCTTCGCTGCCGAGCAGCGCTCCCACGACCATCGTCAGCAGCGGAAGCGTCGACAAGGCGAGCGCGCCCCTCGCTGCTGTCGTGAAAATCAGAGACGCATTGAACAGGATCGGGAACAGGGCGAAGTACAGTACACCCAATCCGGCGACGCCCGACCAGTCGCGGCGCGGCGGCCACCGGCCGCCTTGCAGAAGCGCCGCCGGCAACAACAGCAGAAACCCGATGCCGAACCGGAATGAACCGATCGCCAACGGATCAATTGCATTCACCAGATAGCGGGTTGCCGCAACCGAAGTTCCGCCTAGACCGCTCGACAGGACTGCTGCAACCACGGCCCACGTCTCGTTCATGCATTTCCCCTTACGACTTGCGGACAAGGTACGGAGGGGCTACTTATCAAGAAATGGAATTTTCCTGATAAGAGAAATAACGTTTAGTTATGAGCGTACCTCTCCTCGATCCTGAGCTGTTGAAGGCTTTCGTGGCGGTGGCTGACAGCCGCTCCTTCACGCGCGCCGCTAGCCAGCTTAACCGGACCCAGTCGGCCGTAAGCATGCAGATCAAGCGCCTTGAGGAACGCCTTGGCGTGGAGCTGTTCAACCGCACCAAGGCCAATGTCGACTTAAGCTCCGCGGGCGAAGGGCTGCTCGGATACGCGAGGCGCATCCTGACGCTGAACGACGAGGCCGTCGGCAAGCTGCGGGAGCGCAAGATTGAAGGTGTTGTGCGCCTGGGCGTGATGGACGACTATGGCACCTTGATCGTTCCGCCCTTGCTGGCAAGCTTTGTCGCCTGTTATCCGCTGGTCCATGTCGAGATGGAGACAGGACTCACATCTTCCATGCCCTCGCGCCTCGGCAATGCCTATGACCTCGTCATTGCGATGCATCCGGAGGGAAGTGGCGAGGGCGAATTCCTGCGGCGCGAACAGGCTGCGTGGGCAACCGGTGCATTTCACCCTGTCGAGCAACAGAACCCGCTGCCGCTTGCGCTTTATCCGCAGGGCTGCCTGTTCCGAAAATGGGCGATCGAGGCGCTCGATGCCGCCAAGCGACCGTGGCGGTTGGCTTTCGTCAGCCACAGCCTTGCAGCCGTCGAGTCGGTTGCGGCGCAGGGGCTTGCGGTGACCGTCGTAAAGGCAGGTACATTTCCGCCGAAGCTGCGCCCCCTGTCGGAGCGCGACGGCATGCCGCGACTACCGGCTGCGGACATTTGCATGCATCGCACCGCGAATCTGTCACGGGCGGGCAAGCTACTCGCGGATCACTTGCGCTCAACCATATCAAACCATCTTGATGAAATCTCGGTGAGGCGCGCAACCCGCGACGCCATCCCGATCGCCTTCAACTGAGCGGATCACGTGAATATTTCATTGTATGCCATCTCGGTCTGGGTGCTCCCGCTCCTCATCGCCATCACGTTTCACGAGGCAGCGCACGCCTTTGTGGCATACAAGCTCGGCGACAATACCGCCTGGCAGCTTGGCCGGGTCAGCTTCAACCCTTTCAAGCATATCGATCCGTTCGGGACCCTGATTCTTCCGGGCCTGCTTTTGCTGGCACACTCTCCGTTCCTGTTCGGCTACGCCAAGCCGGTCCCGGTGAATTTCCGGAACCTTAACCATCCGCGGCTCGACATGGTCTGGGTGGCGCTCGCCGGGCCCGCCACCAACATTATCCTGGCGATCGTCGTGGCGTTTGCCTTCCACGCCCTGCCCCTGGTGCCGGCAGAGGCCGCCAAATGGACTGCGGATAACCTCAAAAACGCTTTCCTGATCAATATCGTGCTGGCGATCTTCAACATGATGCCGATCCCGCCGCTGGACGGCGGCCGGGTCGCCGTCGGGCTGTTGCCGCAGGTGCTGGCATACCCGCTGTCGCGCCTGGAACCCTATGGGATTCTGATCCTGCTCGGTCTTCTGATCCTGCTTCCCATCATCGGCGCGCAACTCGGCCTAAATCTTGATGTTATTTCGGCGATACTGCGGACACTGACCGGTTATGTGATCAGCGCGCTTCTCTTCATCACCGGCAACGCTTAAGCTTCAGATAGAAACAACGCAGGGAAGAGCCGACCGGGGCCATGGCGACAAAAGCTGCCGATATGTTGATTGCACGACGCGCCGATACCCGTGCGAGGGCAGATTTTGCAACCTGGCTAATGATGGCCAAGCTCAACGGTTTTTCTGCCCTGCCCGCCGAGGCGCAGACCTTTCTTGAAGGCTACCGGCAGTTGCTGGCGAGGATGACCGAGGCGGACGCATCGGAGGCCACCATCCAGCTCATGTACAAGAGCTACTATGCCGAGATGGGCGGCTCCGGAACGCCACCCGAGATTCCTTCGCGCGCGAGCGAGCCGGTCGCCGATACCGGCAAGGTCACCGCGTTCCGCCGCCCGCCCGCACGCCCGAAGCCAGTCGCTGCGAGATCGACGGAAAAGCCGCGGCTCCCGGTGGCACTGATTTTTATCTGCCTTGCCATCGTCTACGTCAGCATTCGCTACTTCTGGCGCTGAGGCGGACGCATTCCCGCACCGGTTGAAAGTCCGCGATACAACCGCTTCATGGCCACGCCGCGTAGGACGGGCCGCTGCGCGCGTGCTCCAATCGTATCTGCCGGCGATAGTTGCCCGGTGAAGCTCCCCGATACTTGCGGAAGAAACGACTGAAGTAGGCCGGATCGCGGAAACCCAGACCGTATCCGATCTGCTCGACGGGAAGATCGAGCTGCTGCAGCCGTGTGCAGGCTTCGCGCACCAGGCGCTCGTGGATGATCGCGCGCGGGCCGCAGTTCTTCTCGCGCTGACAATGGGCGTGCAGCTTGTCCGACGTGACGCCAAGCGCGTCCGCATAGCGCGCCACTGGCCAGCCGTCGCGATAATGCAGCTCGACCATCTGCAGGAAATTGCCGACCAGGGCCGGACCGCCGCCCCGCGCAGCCATCTCGTGGCGCTCATCGTGCGACGCGCTGAGCCGCCAGAGCTGCAAACACAGCAACAGCAAATGCGAGGAGATCAGCGTCGCACCGCCAAAGCCCGGCGCGCGAAGCTCCGCCACGATGGCGCGGCATGACTCAGCGATCGTGTCGAGAGATGGCGGAAGCGCTTCGCCTGCGATCAGCGCGACACGCTCGGTGGTCCTGCGCAGATGCAGCGCCTCGGCATTGCCGGCGACGATCTTGATCAGGAAATCGTCCTCCACCGACAACAGAAACCCGTGCGCGCCCGGGCCAACACCTACCGTCGCATCGATGCTGCCCGGCAGCCAAAGCAAAGCCGGCGCTTCAAGCGCAACGCCGGTCCCGTGCCAAGACGCGCGGCCGCGATCCGATTGCAGCAGCAACAGATGCGCCCGGCGCTCGGACTTCTGGCGGATAACCCACGATCGTGCCGCCAACGATGCCGAAAATGCCTCCGCACGCACCGCCAGCGCAATGCTAACCGGCAGTCCGTTCAGCGCTGGTGATACCGACATGACCCCGCCTCCTGAGACAATCCGCCGCCAGTAAACCGGGGCCTTTGCCAGAAAAGTACAATCTTTCCCCGGTTTCGTCCAATTCCAAGCCTCCCAGGACCTCCCCTAACGTCAGGGCGATCAGAGCGCCAGCCAATGGCGCCACCGAAGCATCCCCGGGAGGAGAACATGACGACATTTCTGACGCGGCGCGCCGCCCTGTTCGCGGCCGCCACCTGCGCCGCCACCCTCGGCCTGACCGCCATCGCCGAAGCGCAGACCTCGATCAAGATCGGCTATGCGATTTCGCGCACCGGGCCCAATACCGGCGGCGCCGCTGTCACCACGATCCCCAACTACGAATTGTGGGTGAAGGAGGTGAACGCCGCTGGTGGCATCAAGCTCGGCGACAAGCGCGTCCCGATCGAGGTCGTGCAGTATGACGACCGCTCCAACGCCGAAGAGGCCGTGCGCGCGCTCGAGCGGCTGATCAACCAGGACAAGGTCGATTTCATCTTGCCGCCATGGGGCACCGGTCTCAATCTCGCGGTCGGCCCGACGCTCAACCGGGAAGGCTATCCGCATATCGCCGCGACTGCCGTGACCGACCGCGCGCCCGAACTCGCCAAACGCTGGCCCAACAGTTTCTGGATGCTCGGCACCAGCGGGGATGCCGCCAGAACACTCGTCGAACTGCTTTCCAAACTCCGCGACGAAAAGAAGATCGGCGACACCGTGGCGATGGTGAGCATTGCCGACGGCTTTGGCATCGACCTGTCGACCGCAGCGCGGCCGGCGCTCACCAACGCAAAATTCAAGCTCGCCTACGACAAGAGCTATCCGATCGGCACCCAGGATCTCGCCCCTATCATCAACGAGGTGAAGGCGCTCAATCCGGATGTCTTCATCGCCTTCAGCTATCCGCCGGATACGCTGGCGCTGACCGAGCAGTCGCGTATCGCCGGGCTCAATCCGAAGGTGTTTTATACCGGCGTCGGCACCGCGTTCCCGCTCTATCGCCAGAAGTTCGGCAAGAATACCGAAGGCGTCATGGGCATCGGCGGCTGGAGCGGCGACAGCCCGGCAATCAAGGACTATCTCGCCCGCCACAAGGCCTCCGCCAACGGCGCCGAGCCGGACCGCTGGGCGAGCGCGGTCACCTACGCCAGCCTGCAGATGCTGCAGCAGGCGATCGAGCGCGTCGGCAAGATCGACCGTGCCGCCGTGATCAAGGATCTGCAGACGGGCACGTTCGAAACCGTGATCGGCAAGGTCAAGCTCGAGAACAACATGCCGACGCGCTACTGGTGGGTCGGCCAGTGGCAGGATGGCGAGTTCTACGGCATCGCTCCGGCAAAGAACGAAGGTGCGCGCGCCGCGATCGTGCCGAAGCCGGCGTGGATGGCTCCGTAACCTCGAACCAATACGGCCGGTCCAGTCATGACGATCGCCATTCTGACCGGCCTGATGCTGGGCGGCATGTATGCGCTCATCGCCATGGGGCTTACGCTCCAGTACGGCGTTGCGCGCATCATGAACCTCTCCTACGGCGAGTTTCTGATCGCCGCCGCCTTTGCATCGCATTGGCTGTTCACGGGCTGGGCGATCAGTCCGTTTGTCGGACTGGCGGTGGTCGTCCCCCTCGCCTTCGTGCTGAACTTTGCGATCTATAAGTTGCTGCTGACGCCGCTGGTGCGCCGCGCGCCGAACCGCGATGCGCTCGAGGTCGACAGCATTCTCGCGACCTTCGGGCTCACCTTCGTTATTCAGGGCTCGATGCTCGCGCTGTTCGGCGGAGCCTATTACAGCTATTCCTTCCTCGCCTTCCCGGTGCAGTTTGTCGGCGAGACCGTCGCGGCCAACCGCCTCGCCGCGCTCGGCATCACCATCCTGCTTGGCCTCGCGCTCTATCTGGCCCTGACGCGCACCCGCGCCGGCACCGCGGTACGCGCGGTCGCGGTCGATCCCTTTGCCGCCCAGCTTGTCGCGATCAACGTGCCGCAAGCTTCCGCCCTAACCTTTGCATTGGGCGGCGCGCTGGCGGCCGCGGCAGGTGTGCTGATCAGCACATTCCTAACCTTCAGCGCATCATCCGGCGTGGTCTTCACGATGAAGGCGTTGATCGTCGTCGTGATGGGCGGCGTCGGCAACATGCTGGGCTGTCTGGTCGCAGGGCTGGCGCTGGGTCTGAGCGAGGCACTGGTTGCCTCCTATGTCGATCCCGGCCTCACCCTTGCCGTCAACTTCGCCCTGTTCCTCGCCGTGCTGCTGGTGAAGCCGGCCGGCCTGTTTGGCAGGGCTACGCGATGAGCGCGAAAACCGCAGGCCTCGGCGTCGGCGCGCTCGCAGCCCTTGTCCTGCTGGCCTTTGTGCCGCGCCTTGGCAACGCCTACTACCTCGCGCTTGCCATCAGCCTTCTGCAATATACCGTGCTCGCGACGGCCTGGGGCATGTTCTCAGGCCCGACGCGCTACGTGTCGCTGGCAACAACGGCGTTCTTCGGCGTCGGCGCCTATACCGTCGCTGTGCTCGGCGAAATATTGCCTTGGCCGCTGGTGCTGCTGATCGCAGCGGCGCTCGGCGCCATCGTGGCTGCCATTGTTGGGCTCTCGACGCTGCGTCTGAGCGGCGTCTATTTCGTCATCTTCACGTTCGGGCTGACCGAACTGATACGCCAGCTTGTGGTGTGGTTCGAAGTCAACAAATCGCGCGTGCTTGGACGCTATGTCTTCGTCGACATCACCCAGGCCGATATTTACTGGCAATTGCTGGGGCTCACGGCCGCCGTGTTCCTGCTGGGCTGGCTGATCGCGCGCTCGCGCCTCGGCTTTGCGCTGCGGGTGATCGGCGAGGACGAGACCGTCGCAACGCATTGCGGGATCAATACCACCTTCGCCAAGGTCGCGCTGTTCACGATCAGCGCCACGGTCATGACGCTGGTCGGCGCAATCATGGCGCCGCGCTGGACCTATATCGAGCCGTCGATCGCCTTCAATTCGATGATCTCGTTTCAGGTGCTGATCATGGCGCTGCTCGGCGGCGCGCACCGGTTGTGGGGGCCGGTACTTGGCGCCGTGCCGCTGACGCTACTGTTCGAACTCCTGAGCGCGCGTTTTCCGAACACGTTCACGATCATCCTCGGCTGCATCTTCCTGCTGATCGTCTACATGCTGCCGCGGGGCGTCGCGGGACTGTTCGAGAAGCTGTCGACGACGCCGGGCGGCAAAACCACGGAGCGGGTGGCCGCATGAGCCAGGACACCGCAACGCGGGTTCTCGAAGTCGAAGGCCTGCGGCGCGCCTTCGGTGGGCTGGTCGCGGTCAATGATCTCGGCTTTGCCGTCGGGCAAGGCGAGATCATGGGCCTGCTCGGGCCCAACGGGTCGGGCAAGACGACGGCGCTCAATCTGATATCGGGCGTGCTGCGTTCCGACGCAGGCACCATCCGCCTGATGGGCCAGAACATCGCCGGCCTCGCCTCGTACCGGATCGCCCGGCTCGGATTGGCGCGGACATTCCAGCTCGTCCGCGTGCTAGACGGCATGGACTGCCGCGAGAACATCAAGGCGGGGCTGGCGTTCCAGAAGCCGCATGTGCCCGCCGCCGAGGCCGAGGTCCGGATCGACGCCCTCCTCGACCGCGTCGGCCTTGCCGGGCACGACCGGCGGCCGGCAGCCGACCTCACCTATATCGACCGCAAGCGCCTGGAGCTTGCCCGCGCCCTTGCCGCGAAGCCGCGGTTGCTGCTGCTCGACGAATGGCTCGCCGGGCTCAATCCATCCGAGCTTACGGTCGGCATCGAGCTGATCCGATCGTTGAAGGCGGACGGGATCACCATCGTGCTGGTCGAGCATGTGATGAGCGCGGTTCGCGCACTTTGCGACCGCTGCATCGTCATGAGCAGCGGCCGCAAGATTGCCGAGGGCGCGACTGCGGACGTGCTGAGCGATGCGGCGGTCGTCAAGGCCTATCTCGGCGGAGTGGCCGCCGATGCTTGAGGTCGCCAATCTCAGCCTGGCCTATGGCCTCCACCGCGCGCTCGACGGTGTCGCCCTCGATGTCGGACGCGGCGAGATCGTAACCATCCTCGGCGCCAATGGCGCCGGCAAGACCTCGCTGCTAAAGGCCATCGCCGGCGTCGTGCGTACGCTTCCGGGCAAGCAGGTGCGCCTCGGCGGCCGCGATATCTCGGCGCTTGCCGCGCACGACATCGTCGAATGCGGGCTGGCGCTGGTGCCCGAGGGCCGCGGCATCTTCGGTGACCTCTCGGTGAAGGAAAATCTCCTGCTCGGCGCCAATCCGAAGCGCGCCCGCGACGGCGAAACTGCCCGGCGCGAGCAAGTGCTCGAACTGTTTCCGCGCCTGCGCGAACGCGCCGCCCAGATCGCCCGCACCATGAGCGGCGGCGAACAGCAGATGCTCGCCATCGGCCGCGCGCTGATGTCCAATCCGGATATCCTGCTGCTCGATGAGCCGTCGCTCGGGCTCTCGCCTGCCATGGTGCAGGAGCTGTTCGCCACGCTGCGGCGGGTGCGCGAAGCAGGTGTCGGATTGCTGCTGGTCGAGCAGAACGCGCAGGAGAGCCTGCGGATCGCCGACCGCGGCTATGTGCTGGAAAACGGCGTCATCGTCGGCCACGGCACCGCCGATCATCTGAAGTCCGATCCCGCCGTCCAACGCGCCTATCTCGGCGGCGCGCCGCCGTCCGCCGCACCATCACCGTAACGCTACCGCCCAAGGAGAAGGCCATGTACGAAATCTCGCTGCTGCTCGAGAGCAAGGATGTCCCGGCGTCGAACGGCGAAACATTCGATCGCCTCAACCCCGTCACGGGTGACGTCGCAAGCCGCGCCGCGGCAGCCCAGATCGCGGATGCGAAGCGCGCGGCCGACACCGCCGCCGCCGCCTTCCCCGCATGGTCCGCCACCGGCCCGAATGCCCGGCGCGCGATCCTGCTGAAAGCCGCCGATCTTCTGGCGTCGAAGGCGGCCCAATTTGTCGAGCTGATGGCGGCGGAGACCGGGGCGACCGCGGGTTGGGCCGGCTTCAACGTCCACCTCGCCGCCGGTATGCTGCGCGAGGCGGCCGCCATGACCACGCAGATTTCCGGCGAGGTCATCCCCTCGGACAAGCCCGGCTGCATCGCGATGGCGGTGCGCCAGCCCGCAGGGGTGGTCCTGAGCATGGCGCCGTGGAACGCGCCGGTCATTCTCGGCGTGCGCGCCATCGCGCTGCCGCTCGCCTGCGGCAATACCGTCGTGCTGAAGGCGTCCGAAATCTGCCCGGGCACCCACCGGCTGATCGCCGAATGCCTGCGCGACGCCGGCCTGCCGCCGGGCGTCCTCAACGTCATCACCAACGCGCCGGAAGATGCGCCGGCGCTAATCGAGATGCTGATCGGCCATCCCGCCGTGCGCCGGGTCAATTTCACCGGCTCGACGCGGGTAGGTCGCATCATTGCTCAGGTCGCGGCCAAATATCTCAAGCCGGCGCTGCTCGAACTCGGCGGCAAGGCGCCGATGATCGTGCTCGACGATGCCGATATCGACGCCGCGGTGGCCGCTGCGGCGTTCGGCGCCTTCATGAACCAGGGCCAGATCTGCATGTCGACCGAGCGCCTCGTCGTCGACGAAAAGATCGCCGACGCATTCGTGACCAAGCTCGCGGCGAAAGCGGGATCGCTGGTCGCCGGTGATCCCCGCAAGGGCAATGCGCCGCTGGGATCGCTGATCGGCACCGATGCCGCGGCGCGCATCCAGGCCCTGATCAACGACGCCGTCAGCAAGGGCGCCAAGGTGGTTGCGGGGGGACGCAGCGAAGGTACGCTGATGTCGGCGACCGTGATCGACGGCGTCAATTCGTCGATGCGCATCTATGGTGAGGAGTCGTTCGGTCCGGTGGTCTGCGTCGTGCGCGTCAACGGCGCGGACGAAGCCGTGCGCGTCGCCAATGACACCGAGTACGGACTGTCCGCGGCCGTGTTCGGCCGCGACATTGCCCGCGCTTTCGAGGTCGCCAAGCGCATCGATTCCGGCATTTGCCATGTCAACGGCCCCACCGTTCACGACGAGGCGCAGATGCCGTTCGGCGGCGTCAAGGCGTCGGGCTATGGCCGCTTCGGCGGCAAGGCCGGCATTGCCGACTTCACGGAATTGCGCTGGATTACGATCGAGACCGGGCCGCAGCATTATCCGATCTAGAGCTTCGTTTCTGACTGCGTCAGAACCGAAGCTCTAGATTCTTGTTTTGACGCGTTTTCTTCACGCGAACCGGCGTCCACTTCGCTCGAAAACGCTATAGCGTGAATGCGAGGCGTCAGCTCTTGGTCTTGACGCGGAAGATCACCGGCAGGGTGAAGGTCAGGCCTTCGTCGGCGATCACAGGTGGCGGCATCGGCACCGGATCGGAGCGCCGCACCATCGCCAGCGCTGCCTCGTCGAAGGCCGGATCGCCCGAGCCCTTTTCGATATCGGTCGAGAGCACGTGGCCCATGCGGTCGAGCGTGAAGCGAATCTGGATCTCGGCGGATTTCTGCTGCCGCTCCTTCGGGTAGCGCTTGTGCTTGTCGAGATGCGCGACCAGTTCCTTCTGCCAGGTCGCGCGCACGCGTCGTGCGCTCTCGCCGGTGCCGATCACCGGCGCGACGGAACGCTGTCCTTCCGGAATGTCCTCCGAACTCGGCGTTGCGGTCGCCTCCGAGGCGACCGACTCGGGGGACGCCTGCGTTTGCACCGCCGCGATCTTCGGGTCGTCCTCTTTCGGTTTCTTGGATTCGGTCTCCGTCACCACCCGATCGGCCTCTTCGGGCTCGGTCGGCTTGTCCTGCGGGAGATCGGTTTCCTTCGCCTCCGCATTCTGCTCAGGAAGCGGCGGCGAGTGCGCGGCAGCATCGGTGTCCGGCCCTGGCGGCAGGTCGGTCACCTCGCGGCGCACCGCGGCCATTTCGAGCCCGACCTCGATCGCCGTCGCGCCGAGGGCGTCATCGGCTTCCTCGGTCTGCAAATGCGCAATCGCCAGCGCTGCCCCGCCGATGTGAAGCGCGAGCGCAATCACCGCGGCCGAAATCCAGAGCCGCCGGGATGGCTTTTGCTCGTCGAGACCGGTCAAGGTTTTGCCGGCGCAGCTTGCGCCGCCGCTGCTTCGGGAACGCCTTCGAGCGCAACCAGCTTGAGTTTGGAATAGCCGCCGGCGCGCAGGATTTCGAGCACGTTCATCAACTCGCCATAGGGTACGGCGCGGTCGGCACGCAAGAAGATGTAACGCTCCTTGCTGGCGTCCGGCATCGCATCGAGCGAGCGTACCAGATCGACGCGCTTGACCATGTCCTCCCCGATCGCAACCGAGAGATCCGGCTTAATGCTCACGTAAGTGGGCTTGTCCGGCTTCTTCTGCGGGGTTGCGGTCGACGTCGGCAAATCGATCGGCAGGTCGACGGTCGAGAGCGGCGCCGCCACCATGAAGATGATCAGGAGAACGAGGATGACGTCGATGAACGGCGTGACATTGATCTCGTGCGATTCCGCGAAATCGCTGTCGTCATCGTGGTCGTGTTCTGCGATCGACGCGCCCATCGCCTACTCCGCTGCCGCCGCGCGCGAATGCGGGCCGCCGTGTGAACTGACATGGGTACGGTCGAGGTCGCGCGACAAGAGCCGCCCTGCGGCGCCCGAGGCACGGCTGACCAGCTCCAGATAGCCCTTGGTCACGCGCGCGAAGTGATTGTAGATGATAACGGCGGGGATCGCCGCGACGAGACCGATAGCGGTCGCGAGCAGCGCCTCGGCGATACCGGGCGCTACCACCGCGAGATTCGTGGTCTGCGATTTCGAAATGCCGATGAAGCTGTTCATGATGCCCCAGACCGTGCCGAACAGTCCGACGAAGGGCGACGTCGCGCCGATGGTTGCCAACAGGCCCATGCCGAGCCGGATCCGTCGCGCCTCGGCGCGCACGATTTCCGCAAAGCTCGATGCGGCGCGCTCCTTGATGCCGGCGTCGCTTGAGATGCCCGCCGACAGCCGCGCTTCGCGCATCGCCGCCTTAAGGAACGACGCCAGCACGCTGCCCTTGGCGCCCAGCGCGAATTGCGCTTCTGCCA
>NZ_LLXX01000221.1:0-255 GCF_001440405.1 Bradyrhizobium valentinum | reverse complement strand
CAGCGCCGAGCGCACCTTGCGCTGAACCACGGTCAGTTCAATCATCTTGGCGATGAAGATGGTCCAGGTCACCAGCGAAGCAAATGCAAGGCCGATCATCACCGCCTTGACCACCACGTCGGCCGACTTGAACATAGTCCACGGCGACAATTCCTTGAGCTCGGCGGCCGCGGCCTTCAGCAATTTACCCTCGCGCTCGGCCGGCGTCGCCGCCGCATCGGAAGGCGCGGCCGGCGCGGCAGTCGCCGTCGGCTG
>NZ_LLXX01000220.1:27920-54243 GCF_001440405.1 Bradyrhizobium valentinum | reverse complement strand
CCATCAGGTTGGGTGGAAGACTTTCACTTCCGAGCTATTGAGCATGCCCGGCACACAACGAAGCCGCTGCCGCGGCGTGAGGGGCAAGGTGGCGTAGATCGCCTCCTGGCTGAGAGGATGTGGGTGTTGGAGCCCACCCCCCTCAGACAGGAGTATCGAGATGGCCGATTTGAGCCCTCTTCGCGGCCGCATGATCGAAGACATGACCGTCCGCAATCTGTCGCCGGCGACGCAACGATCCTACATCAGCGCGGTTTCGAAGTTCAGCCGCTATTTTGGCTGATCGCCTGACCGGTTAGAACTGGAAGACGTCCGCGCCTTCCAGGTGCATCTGGTCTCGACCGGCATCTCTTGGCCGGCGCTGAACCAGATCGTCTGTGCGCTACGGTTTTTCTACGGCGTCACGCTCGGCGAGGCGCTCATCCCGGAGCGCATTCCCTATGCGCGAGAACCGCGCAAGCTGCCGGTCGTTCTCAGCGCCGACGAAGTGGTTCAGTTCCTCGAGGCCGTGTCCAGCCTGAAGAGCCGCGCCGCGCTCACCACGGCCTATGCGGCCGGACTCAGGGCCTCCGAAGTCGCGGGACTGCGGATCGAAGACATCGACAGCGCCCGCGGCGTTATCCAGGTGCGCCACGGCAAGGGCGCGAAGGATCGCAACGTGATGCTGTCGCCCCAGCTGCTGGGCATCCTGCGCACCTACTCGCGGCTCGCCCGGCCGCGGCTTTATCTGTTCCCTGGTCGTGACGAAGATCATCCGATCGATCAGACCGTGTTGCACGCCGCCTGTCGGTCGGCGGTGAAGGCTGCGGGCCTGACCAAGCGCGTCACGCTCCACACGCTGCGCCACAGCTTCGCGACGCATCTTCTCGAGAACGGAACCGATATCCGGATCATCCAGGTCTTGCTCGGGCACAATAATTTGTCGTCGACAGCGCGCTACACGCAGGTCGCCACCGATACGATCCGGGCGACGCAGAGCCCGCTCGATCGCCTGTCGCTGGAGGTGACGCCACCTAGACGACCGATTCCATGAAATCTGCGTCATGGATTAGGTGGATTGGTGGAACGGACGGGTTGTGGGGGATTCCTCGTTTGCGGTCGGCGAAACGAGGAGCTGTATCATGGCAGGATGGCGGCGAGCGGTCGAATTGGCCATGAGTGATGAAGAGATTGCGACCTTGACGACGCTTTCGCGGTCGAGGATCGAACTGGCGAGCCGGGTGTCGCGGGCGCAGATGCTGCTGGCGTATCGGGAAAATCCTTCATTCTGCGCGGTGGGCCAGAGACTTGGGGTCCATCATCAGACGGTGCAGCGCCGCTAGCCGATGGCCCGCTGGCGGCCCTCGATGATCGTCCGCGACCGGGCAAGGAGCCGACGATCACGCCTGAGGCCAAAGCCTGGTTGGTGTCGCTGGCGTGCGACAAGGCCAAGGACCACGGCTATCCACATGAGTTGTGGACGACGCGGCTTTTGGCGCGCCATGCGCGTGAACACGGGCCGGCGGCGGGGCATGCGTGTTTGGCCAATTTGGTCCAGGGAACGGTGTGCAAGATCCTCGGCCGGGAGGAAATCAAGCCGCACAAGGTGCGTTATTATCTTGAAAATCGCGACGCCGAGTTCGAACAGAAGATGGCGGAGGTGCTGTGCGTCTATCGTGAAGTCGAAATCCTGAAGAAAGCCTCTGCCAAGGGAAAGCGGCGGGGAAAGCCGGTGACGATCGTCTCCTGTGACGAAAAGCCGGGAATCCAGGCCATCGCAACGACGACGCCGGATTTGCCGCCCAAGCCTGGCGTCCACGCCACCTTTGCGCGCGACCATGCATACAAACGCCATGGCACGCTCAGCCTGTTGGCTGGGATTGATCTGCTCACCGGCAAGGTCCACGCCCTTGTCAAGGATCGCCACCGCAGTCGAGAGTTCATCGAGTTCCTCAGGCTTATCGATGCCGCCTATCCGCCGAACACTGCGATCAAATTGATCCTCGACAATCATTCCGCGCACATCTCGCGAGAAACCAGAGCCTGGCTCGCCACTCGACCAAGCGGGCGCTTCGAGCTCACCTTCACCCCCAAGCACGGCTCGTGGCTCAATCTCATCGAGGGATTCTTCTCCAAGTTCGCCCGTTCAGTCCTGCGCCATATCCGGGTGACTTCAAAACACGAGCTTAAGGAGCGCATCATGGCCGGTATCGACGACGTCAATCGCCATCCGGCCATCCACAGGTGGTCCTACAAACTCGCCGCGGTCGCCTGATATGATTCAAACCAAGAAAACGCTGACCTAGATGATCCGCGGCGGGATGCGGGTGATGATCCGCCCCGACAGCCGCTCCAACAGGCCGGCCATCGAGATTGCCGATATTCTGCGCCGGCATGGCGAGACCTATCGCCGTGTACATGCCGGTCATCTCGGTCGGATCGAGCGGCGCGTGATGAGCGCGATCGTGGCGTGCCGGACCGCGGCGCTCGGCGGCCACATGGAGGCTTGCGACGACTGCGGCACGACACGCGTCGCCTATAATTCTTGCCTTATGGGCAAAGCCGGTAATGGGGAGCTGGCAATCGCGATCACCGTATTTTCCTGTGTATTGCCGCTCTCGAGCTCTCCATTACAAGTCGCCCGTGCGGCCCCGTTGGGTCGGCCACTGATGGCCGGTCACATACGGAGACGGACATGTTGGAGACGTACTTCTCGGCAGCGAAGATGCTGGGGCATCTGCGCAGTGGGCCGAGCGGGCCTTACCTTGACGGGTTTGCAGCGGCACTGGAGCAGCAGGGCTATGGCCCCGAGACAGCGGTACGCTATTTGCGAGCGGCGGCTCACATCGGCCATGTCATGGCCGAGCAAGGCGCGGGCCTAACGGACGTTGATCTCGCCGCGTTCGGCGAGCACCTGCGCACTTGCCGGTGTCCACGCGCCAAAGGCGGCCGGCGCAACCACCACACCATCTACGGTGCCAGGCTCTTTCGTCGGCACCTCGTCGAGCTCGGCCTTTGCCGGTCCGCGGCCGTGGGGGCAGCACCCGCCGAGCCGCAGCTGCTGGTCGCGGACTTCAAGACGTGGCTGCGCAAGCATCGCGGCGCATCCGATGCCACCGTCAGGCTCTACGCCCGCGACGCCGCGGGCCTGATGATGGAGCTTCGATCTGACCCGGCCGGCTGGAGGCCGAACGATGTCCGCAGTTACTTCCTGGAGCGGGCGAGCAATAGCGGGAGTGGCACGATCGAGAAGATTACGACGAGCCTGCGGGCTTTCCTGCGGTATCTCGCAGTCGCAGGCCGTTGTCAGGCAGGTCTCGACGGCGCCGTTCCGGCCTACGCTCATTGGCAGCTTGCCGACATGCCCCGGTATCTATCGACCGAGCAGGTCGACCGGCTGATCGCTGCCTGTGACGGCGATGCCGGTGCGCGCCGGCGTGATCGTGCGATCGTACTTTTGTTGGTGCGCCTCGGCCTGCGGGCCGGTGACGTGGCGCAACTGCGTCTCACCGATATCGAGTGGCAAACGGGATCGCTGCGGGTCTGCGGCAAGTCGCGCTACGAGGTCCGGCTGCCGCTACCGCAAGACGTCGGGGATGCGATCGCCGCCTACCTCGAATGCCGGCCGTCTACTCGCCGGAACGTTGTCTTGTTCCTGCGCACGATCGCGCCGTGCCGGCCATTCCGACGAGGCGACGGCATCTCGTCGGTGGTGAAGCGTATCATGAAGCGGGCCGACATCGTGCCGCCGGTCAAAGGGGCCCACGCTCTGCGGCACACCGCGGCGACCGAGATGCTGCGCCACGGCGTGCCGCTCGACAAGATCGGCCTCGTCCTTCGGCATCGCGGCATCGACACGACGGCCTATTACGCAAAGGCCGACGTCGCGCTGCTGAAACAGGTTGCTCAGCCCTGGCCGGAGGCGCTCTGATGCTCGACGCCATCGAGACCTATCTCGCGCTCCGCCGCACCACGGGCTTCGCGATGTCGACCGCGGAGTACCTGCTGAAGAGCTTTGCCGCCTTCGCGGCCGAGCGCGGACAAACGTACGTCGAGACAAAAACAGCGATCGACTGGGCCGCGCTCGGACCATCCGTCGCGCAACGCGATGCACGGCTAAGAGCCGTCTGTCGCTTCGTACGCCATGTCCGGGTGGAGGACGTCGGGCACGAGCTGCCGCCGGCAAATCACTTCGGCGCCCGTAAGAAGCGTCGCACGCCGCACATCTACACGACAGACGAGATCAGTCGGCTGGTCGAAGCTGCGCTTCGGCTTCGGCCAATGCGCGGCTTGCGCCCGCACACGCAAGCGACCTTGATCGCGCTGCTCTCATCCACCGGGCTCAGGATCTCCGAAGCCCTGAAGCTGACGATCGCGGACGTGACCCGCGACGGTCTGCTGATCCGCGAGACCAAGTTCCGCAAGACGCGACTGGTGCCGCTGCACGACACGGCGGCCGCCGGCTTGCAGCGATACCGGGCACGTCGCGGGCCCGGCTCAGACGATGATCCGGTGTTCATCGACAAGCGCAATCGGCCGCTACGCTACATTGCCGTCAAGGAGACCTTCGACAGGCTGGTCGACAAGGCTGGCATCAGATCGACGTCGGCTCGCCGTCCTCGCCTGCACGATCTGCGGCACACGTTTGCGGTGCGCGCGCTGCAAGGCAGCCCTACCGGCCGAGGCCGGTGCGGGGCACACATGGCGGCACTCGCGACCTACATGGGTCACGTCAACATCTACGCGACCTACTGGTACCTCGAGGCCACGCCCGACCTCTTGCGCGATGTCGCCACGGCCGGCGAAGCGTTTATGTCCGAAGGGAGGTCATCATGACGCCGATCGCTCCCCTCATCGAGACGTTCCTGCGCGACACACTAGCTTGCCAGCGGGGCGCCAGCCGGCACACGAGCGACTCCTATGCCTCGAGCTTCCAGCTGCTGTTCGTGTTCGCCGCCGACCGGCTCAACGTCAAACCATCGGCGCTGACGCTCGAGCAGATCGATGCCGGGCTCGTCAGCGCCTTCCTCGAGCATCTTGAGGACGAGCGCAAAAACGCGGCCGTGACGCGCAACGTTCGCCTGGCGGCGATCAAGTCGTTCTTCCGCTTCCTCGAGTACCGGCAGCCGGCAGCGCTCGAGCAGATCCGCCGTGTACTGGCGATCCCGTTCAAGAAAACTGACACGCGCCTGGTGCCCTACCTTCTGCGCGAAGAGCTCCAAGCCGTGCTCGACGCTCCCGATCCGGCGACACGCGATGGCATCCGCGATCGCGCAATGCTGCACGTGGCCGTCTGCGCAGGGCTGCGCGTCTCCGAGCTGACGGGCCTCAAGGTCGATGACATCGACCTGCCTTCGATGAGCATCCTCGTGCTCGGCAAGGGACGCCGGGAGCGGACCCTGCCGTTGTGGAAGCCGGCGGCCGCTGCACGGCGCGCCTGGCTCGCCATCCGTGGGCAGGTCGCGACACCTGAGGTGTTCGTCAACGCCCGTGGTGAGCCGCTGAGCCGATGGGGCTTTGCCTATCTGCTCAGGCAGCACGCCGCGACTGCGGCTCGCAAGCAGCCCGGTCTCGCCAAGAAACGCGTCTCGCCCCATGTGCTCAGGCACACCTGCGCGATGGTCGTCCTGCAAGCGACCGGGGACATCCGGAAGGTGTCGCTATGGCTGGGCCACGCTACGCTGACGACCACCGAGGTCTACACGCGCGGCGATCCGACCGAGAAGCTCGATGCGATGGAGGCGATCGTGCCGCCCCACCTGCGGCGCGGCGTCTTCCAGCCCACCGACAAGCTGATCGAACTCCTCAGGCGTACCTCGTAATGGAGAGCGGGGTTGGCGGTGATTAGTGCAGGAGCGCGATCAAGTTGCCGCCAGCTCCCCATTACCGGCTTTGCCCATAAGGCAGGTAATGGGCGACGCCCATTACCTGCCGCAACCGGCACTGTCCGCAGTGTCAGGGGAGAGCCCGAGCCGCGTGGCTCGCCGCGCGTCAAGCCGACCTGCTGCCGGCTCCCTATTTCCACGTCGTCTTCACACTGCCGGCTCCGATCGCCGCGATCGCCTTTCAGAACAAGGCCATCGTTTATGCGATCCTGTTCAAGGCTGCCGCCGAGGCAATGTCGACGCTCGCCGCCAATCCACGTCGGCTCGGCGGTGCGATCGGCGGCGTCGCCGTCCTCCACACCTGGGGCCAGGCTCTTTTTCAGAACCCTCACTCAAGATACCGGGCATTATCATCTCCTTGATTTTCAGTGAACAACGCAAGTTGATCTTCCGCGCACCCCCCCTGCAGAATTAGCTTGCCGGTGCGGTGGAGGCCCTCAATAACGCTGCGAATGGGTTCGGCATCCAAATCACGGCGGCTGACTTCCCAAGGTGCACGAGGAGTTATTTGTTCGCACTTCAATAGGCCGGCTTCAACCAGCCTTTGGATGGTGTGGTGGCTGACGCCGCATATTCGCGCAGTTTCGCTCAAACTCACTCTCTCCGGATCGTGCAGAGCTCGTTTTTGACCGGCTATCGAATGGTTACGCCGGGCTGTCGCTACACGGGTCTGATTCCACCGCTTCCCTTTACCCGTGGAATAGCCGCGTCGGTTCAAC
Organism: Bradyrhizobium valentinum; assembly: GCF_001440405.1. GTDB lineage: Bacteria > Pseudomonadota > Alphaproteobacteria > Rhizobiales > Xanthobacteraceae > Bradyrhizobium > Bradyrhizobium valentinum. The sequence continues at coordinate 47,660 of NZ_LLXX01000220.1, read as the reverse complement.
ACAGAGGCAATCTGGTCGTCGCCGTATCGAACAGCCATGCGACGAATGATCTCCAGCGCCTCCATGGGCGTGGGCCGTTTCCGTTACGGAACGTGGTCGTTCCATCGTGAGTTGCGTATGCGCACCTCCTTTCCAGTGAATCAGCAACTCAAGGTTTTTTTATCCTGGTCAGTGCGTACAATGATCTCTTCGATGGCGGTGCGGAAGATCATCTTCTTAAGTGTCGGGGGACAGTGGTTGCTCTGCCAGACTCCAGCAAAATGATCACCCATCGAACGTATTCTGATTTCCTCTTCAGGCGATAACGAGTAGCGTTCGGTTTCGAGACTGGAAAGCCGCTGCTTGACTGCCTCGATCTCTTCCAGCTTTCCGTTCCACCGCCGTTCCAACTCGCTGGCTGCAAGTCGATTCCGGGCATCCACCGCGTCGTACTGTTCGAAGGCCTTCTTCGCCTCATACACCAGTTGCTCGAGCTTGCGGGACAGGGCGGTACATTGAGCGGTGCCGACAGCACTCAGTTCTTCGAGAGCTCGCAGACTGGCTTCCACCCCCAATGGCGCGATCGCCTTTAATAGTTCTTGTCCTACGCACCGGTCTACCGAGCTGCCGCCGAAGCCGATGCAATACTGCCCGCCATCATCGTAGTCGCCCTTGCAAAGGTAGCGCGCATGGGTGCCACGGCCGCCCCAATACCGTACATGCAGCTTGCGCCCACAATGTCCGCAGCGCAGGAGTCCGACCAGAAGACCCTGGCCAGCGCGAAACGCCGCCATCGATTCGTCCCCCTCCCAGTTCACCGAATTGCGCCGTATCATTCGCTGATTCTCTTCGTAGGTTGCCCAGTCAATATAACCTACATGATGATCGCGGATGAAGACGCGGCACTCTTCGGCGGGGCGCATCGCGCTCTGACGTTTCTCGAGCCGGCCTCCTACCAGCAAGGTCGTTACTGGACGCCGTCCCCAAACATAGGCACCGGCGTAGAAGGGATTGCGTAAAATGTCGCGGATTAGGCTCTGCGAAGGAACCTTCCAGATCAGCCGCGTCCCCTGTATGGGATTGACCGGTAGCTCCAGGTCGTGATCACGGAACCATTGGAATGTCTGACGCACGCTCCACAGTTCTCGAAACTTGGCGAACACGAGCTGTATCGCTTCGCAGATCCGTCGGTCGGGATGAAACATGATCTTACCCACGGGGTCGCGGGCATACCCAATCGGAAGCCGTTTGAACAGTTCGCCGCGGCGCGCTTTGGCTTCCTGCCCTGCCAGCATTCGTTGGCGTATAACCTTGAGCTCGACGACGCTGAGTGTCCCTTTGATACCCAACACCAACTGATCGTCGAGATTATTCAGATCGTAGACCTGTTGCTCGTCAGCGATTAGCGTTCCAAAGATCTGGCATACCTCCAACAGCCGACACCAATCTTTGTCCGTTCGGGATAGCCGTGATACCTCTCGGCTGCCGACGATTCCGACCTCTCCCAGCGCTACCGAGCTGAGGACGCGCTCAAAGCCTTCCCGCTGGGCGGCGGCAAGGCCCGCGCTCGATCCCAGGTCATTATTGATGATCTCGACCTCCTGCCAGCCCAGCGCACGCACCCGTTCGGCCATCGCATACTGGAGGAGTTGACTTTCCTTATTCTGTCGTACTTGCTTTTCGCTGGATTGCCGAAGGTAGACGATCGCCTTGCGAGCCAGATGCTCCGGTTTGATTTTGGGATTGTGCAAGAGCTCTGTCATTTCCTCTTCTCCTCTCCTCGTGAAACACCGCTGCTATAACGCGGGCTATGAGATCGATCAGATCGGCGCGTGTCGCTGCGTCCATTGGCACGGCGCCGCATTCCCTTGAGATCATCAAATCTAAAAGTTGAAGTTGCACCACGACGACCTCCCTCGCTTCCGCTAACGCGCGGTCGCCGAAGGTTATCGTGGACAGGGTGAGTCGAGTCGTGAGGCGATCAATGAAGCGAGAGATAGGAGGCTTGCTTACCGAGGCGCGGTCGTTGCGAGATCGTGATCTCGGCACACTCCGGCAACAGCATCCAGATGGGAATCTTCAGTCGTCTCCCGGCTGGATCCATGACACAGACCGCCCCATCTCCTCGCGTTGGTCTGCGAAGATTCCGCAGGGTAACACCATGAAGCGGGTGAAAGGGGTAGAAGACCTGAACATCTGTATTATCGGCGCTCAGGGTATTGTGGGCGTGGGTGCCACCATCCCCACGTCCACTGCGTCGTGCCGGGCGGCGGCCTCTCGCCCGATGGCGCGCGCTGGATCGCCAGCCGACCAAACTTCTTCCTGGCCGTCAAACCGCTCGCCCGGCTGTTCAGACGCCTGTTCCTCGAACGTCTGACCGCCGCCTTCGACGCCGGCACCCTGAACTTCTTCGGCGATCTCACATCCCTGGCCGAGCCTGCTGCCTTCACCGCTCACCTCGTCGCCATGCGGCGCATCAGCTGGGTCGTCTACGCCAAACGGCCGTTCGGCGGCCCCGCGCAGGTGCTGGCCTATCTCGGCCGCTACACCCATCGCGTTGCAATCGCCAACAGCCGGCTCGTCGCCCTCGACGAGGATCACGTCGCCTTTACCTGGAAGGACTACCGCCAGAACGGCGCGACAAAGATCATGGAGCTCAAGCCCGACGAGTTCATCCGCCGCTTCCTCTTCACACGCTGCCCGATGGCTTCCATCGCATCCGCCACTTCGGCTTCATGGCCAACGGCCATCGCGCTGCCAAACTTGCCCTCTGCCGCAAACTTCTCGATCGTGAGCAGACAGCGCCAAACGATGGCGAGCCGTCGCCTGTGGATTCGGACGCTCTGACGTGGGCCAAGGCTCCCGCCTGTCCTGAGTGTGGTGGCGTCATGCGCATCATCGAGCGCTTTCGACACAGCTTCAGTCGTTCCGGCGCTCCAACCCAATCGTTCCGGTGCGACACATCGTGAGCCAATTTATGCCGTGTACGACGATCGTCATTCGTCATTATGATCCCATCGTCTCGATCATCGCAGACGCTGCCGAATCCGCGCGGCCAAACAGCGCGCCGGAAACTATTCGATGCAGCGGGCCATCGATCGCGACCGCCGGTAAAATGCTCTCTGTCTCAAGTTGCCGCCATTGCGCAACCAAAACGTCGCCGCGTCAGCTCCGCAGTCTGCCGACAGCAACCCGCGATCTCAAACTATCCCCATAGCCGCACCACCGTGCATACTCTCCCGCGCCTTCGTGCAATCCGGCGTCAATGAGGTCGCGTCATAAGCGTCTGCCGCGCCCTCGCGTGAGCGCGACCTCACAGAACCCTCCAGATTCCCATGGGGGTCAAATTCTGATTCACCGTGTGTGCTGGACAAGGAGGCCAGCACACATGGCCAAGCCTTTGTCGGTGGATTTGCGGATCAGGACAGTTCGGACGGTTGAGGGCGGAATGTCGCGCCGCGCGGCGGCGGAGCGGTTCGGCATCTCGGTTGCGAGCGCGGTGCGGTTTGTCCGGGAATGGCGGGAGAGCGGAGCGACAAAAGCCAAACGGCAGGGCGGCGACCAGCGCTCGCAGCGCATCGAAGAGTACCATGATGCGATCATGAGTGCGATCGAGGCCAAGCCGGACATGACCCTGGTTGAGATTGCCGAGATGCTCAAATCGGAATTTGGGACCTCGTTTGCGCCGAGTTCGATTTGGCGCTTTCTCGACCGTCACAGCATGACCTTCAAAAAAAAGCGCGCACGCAGCAGAGCAGGATAGGCCCGATGTTGCAGCGGCGCGCCGGGCCTGGCGCGAACTCGCGCCGCAGCTTGATCCTGACAAGCTGGTCTTCATCGACGAGACCGGCGCCTCGACCAAAATGGCCCGGCTCTACGGCCGCTCAAAAGGCGGCCAACGTTGCCGCGCCGCCGTCCCGCATGGTCATTGGCTGACCACGACCTTTACCGCTGCCTTACGCTGCACCGCCCTGACTGCGCCGATGACGCTCAACGGACCAATGAACGCCGTCGCTTTCCTCGCCTATGTCGAACAGGTGTTGGCACCTACTCTCAATCCCGACGACGTCGTCGTGATGGACAACCTGCCGGCACATAAAGGTGCTGCCGTCCGGGCCGCAATCGAGGCCCGCGGCGCCAGCCTTCCGCTGCTGCTGCCCTATTCGCCCGATTTCAATCCGATCGAGAACGCCTTTGCCAAATTCAAATCGAGCCTGCGCAGAGCCGCCGCCAGGACCGTCGACACCCTCGAAGCTGCAATCGCCGACGCCTACAGGGCATTCACCCCTACCGAATGCGCTAACTACTTCCTGGCCGCAGGATACAGTTCAACCTGATCGGAATCTGCTCTAGCAATGCGCCTCAGGCCGGCCGCTCATCGAGGGACTCCCACCTGAAGTCGGGTTGGCCGATGCGGCGTACGATTCCCATGCGTTGCGATCCCCATTGCGGCAAAAGGGCCGTCATTCTGAACAACCCCTCGCGGGCAATCAAATATTCCGCTCAACAAACCTTCTCTGCCGAGCGTCACCTAATAGAAGGTCGCTTCTCAAATTGAAGCGGTTCAAGCGCATTGCAATCGAAACGGCGAGCCGAAGCTACTTCGCTGTAGTCTCTATCGCCGCGACCCTGCTCTGGCTAAGATAACTGTTCACGGGTCAAGTGGATTATCTATCTGGGTGCTTGGGACGGAAGTGCACCGCTACAGGCGTGGTTAGTTCGATACGGTTCGTCGAAATACCCTGGCCCACGCCGCAAGCGGCGTAACCTCCGCCGCCCCCGTCGCCGCCCTCCATCCTGCAATGAAAGGAATGCAACGTTTCCTCCACCAAAATCGGTAGTATCCCGATCGATTGATAGTGCTGTATCAGCATGAACAGTGTGGCTACGACTCATCACCCTAGGGACAAGGTGTAGCAATGAAGTGCTTAGAGAATTCGTTCCACGTCTCTCGCGCCCTCCAAATTCATGACGACGTCCTCGCTGAAAAAGGCGTGAAGTTACTAATAGGATTCGATTTCGACGAGTATGCCTGGATCACTCGCACGACTCCAACAAAGGAGCCGATCGAACCAAATTTCCGGCCAGATCTCTCGCCGATTAACCCAGGCGAGGGCTATTGGATAATGGGAGTCGACAAGGAGAACGCTGTGGCCATTTTGGCCGCGCAACGACTTTACGATCTTTCAGGCAGTAATCTTGCAGAACATTTTCAATCTTTAAAGGCGTTCTATGCGGATCCCGCCGTGCATGCGAACCGTTATGACCGTTGCACTTGCAGAGCTCCAAGCGCAAAGACGATAACGGGGAAGGTCGCCTACCACGGGGACTACTGGATTCGAGAAGACTTTAGAGGACAAGGAATGTCCGCAATCATAGCAAGAGTGACACACGGCCTGTCTTTTGCAATGTGGGCTCCTGAGTTCTTGTGTGCGCTTGTAGAGCGATGGGCACTAGATAAGGGCCTAGTCGCACAATACGCATGTGCTCACCATGAAGCAGACGTATCGATACTGGTGGAGGTGGAAGCCGAGATTGTGGATTACGAATACTGGCTGATTTGGCGAACCGGAGAGGAGTTGTGGAACGAGTTTGATCGTCACAACAGAAACGCGCTCATTTTGAGCTCGCCGTTTCCACCGACACGATCTGGCGCTACTTAATCCTAATGCCTAGCTGGCCAGTCGATGGCCACCCGAGTCCGCCATGAAGGGCGCCGGTCAAGCTGCTCCGCATAATCGCGCAAGGCGAGTGGCTCCATTGTTACCATCACCCGGACAGTTCCGAGAAAAGCGACCAGCAGTTGCCTTCACCACGGACGATAGCCGCCATCATCGCTGCGTCGGCGCAGGATCGTGATGCGCTGGCTTGAAGTCGGACGCCCTATTTGTCTTGCGCTCATCGCCAACAACTGCACTGGTGCCACGGCGTCCACATCGCAGATGAAAACATTGAGTATCGTCAGCCTTCAAGCGATAGCAGCCGGCGCGTCTGCTCCCGCCATGTGAACAATTCTTACGACGCCAGCCTGCATCCGAGCACTCCCAAATCGTCTGTTGCGTTATGCAGGAAACATCCCTGGACCGTAAGGCAGTTGGATCATTGCGGCCGGTCCACACATGACCCCGACCGACTCGCGTTGTGTCGACAGTCCAGGTCGCCAGGCTGATCTGCGCAACCGCTGAGATTCGTAGGGACTCAATTTCCGTCACCGCAGAGCGCGCATCTTCAACATTGGCTACTAGAGTTGATGAGTTGCCAAGGAGCGACAGAGCACTTTAGATGATCCACACTCTCGGCCGATGCTGAAGACAGCGGTGTGGCGATAAAGATGAAACGCTGTCAACGTCGAGCCGTCTGTCAAGAATCACGGAGACTTCGCAGAATGACTACGAATGACCATGGTTGTGAGACCAGTTCTTGGCTCTTCGTGGGGCCATCAAAGATCAATGGATTTGGTCTTTTTTCGAGGAAACCAACATCGAGCGGTGCTGTTGTGGGAAGACTCGGCGGAACCGTTTTAGAGACGGCCAACAAGAGAACCATACAGATTGATCGTCGACGACATCTTTGTAGCGACTGTATTGACTTTATTAATCACAGTTGTCGTCCCAACGCCTACGTCGTGGTCGTCTCTGAGATGGTCGCTCTGAAGGCCTTCAATGCGATTGCTAGTGAGAGCGACGAAATAACGATAGACTACAATTGCTCGGAGTACTCTCTCGCCGAGCCCTTTATGTGCCGATGCTGCCAGGATTCAAACTATATTGCTGGATACGGACATCTGATGAAGACCAACCAGCATGACTACTTGCGTCGCATAAACCAATTTCCGCTGTTGCACCTCGTCCAAATGTCAGACGTGGGAGGGACGAAGTCGCCCAAGTCAGAAACGCGGTGAAGACCGAGTTGAAGCGAACTCGATATTCCTTGTTAACGGTGGCAAGTGCAGTCAAATCCCGATCATCAGAATGCGCACTTGCATGAGGTGTGGTGCTATGAAGTGCATATTGGATGCGATGCAACCGATATCGATGTCTCAGAGGACGATCTTCGATCGATATTTTGCGGAATTTCCGCCCAAATGCTGCGAAATGACTTTTGCTAACATTTTTTGCTGGGCCGACGTAAAACACCATCAGGTTTGTGTTTATCGAGATCACCTCCTGGTATCGTACCGACGCGAATCTGACAGCGAGTTGCGGTTCTTTCCTCCGATAGGAGAGCATCCAGAAGAGATAATGCGTGACCCGCTACCTGGGCTCAGAACCTACCGATGGGAGCGTATCCCATGTCCCCTTTCTCACGGTCTTTCACAAAGCGCGTCCGTCGTATTCGATCGTGACAATAGTGACTACTACTACAACCTCGACGAGTTGATAACGTTGAAGGGCAAGAAGTTCGAAGGCAAAAGAAATCTCGTCAGGCGATTTGCTAGTCTTAGTCCGACTGTGCGAACGCTACAGGCGCGAGATGCGACTAATTGCATTGAGCTTCAGGAGAGATGGCTAAGCGAACAAGAAGCTGGCCGAGACTCGGCAGCAGAGGAGACCTTCGCCGTCAAAGTCGCTCTACAGCACTTTGATTTGCTGCCGATAAAAGGAGTGGTGGTAGAGATAGGCGAAAAGCTCGTCGGTTTCGCCATAGGCGAGCGGCTCAACTCTTCTATGTTTGTTGAACATCACGAGAAAGCCGAACGAGAGTTCAAAGGCGCCTATGAATACGTTCTTCACGCACTAGCACGCGAGATTGCAGCCGAAGCTACTTTCCTTAATCGGGGGCAAGATCTTGGAATTCCGGGTTTGCGTCAAGCGAAACTCAGCTGGCGTCCCGCAGGTGTTGTAGAAAAGTTCAGTCTTATGGTAGCTTCGTAGGGCGAACCAAAGCTTGGGACGCGGTTCTCAACGTAGCGGCCACGTTGTTGCGCTGACGGCTTACTGCGTGCCCCGGGGCCTCATCCGTAAGCGTAGCGCTGCTGCCCTTTCGATTGGCGCTTGATACCTATTTTGATCGCAGCTTGTGCCGTCGTGGCTTCCAAATTCCGGACAATTCGTTGATGGCGGCCTCGAGCGCCTTCCGGTCGACGACGTCGGGATCGAACTGTTCGGGGCCCCAGAGGCGCATACGTTCGTGCTCCGGATGGGTGGGGTCGCGGATGGCATCGAGGTATTCGGCATAGCCGGGCGCACCGCCGACGTCCTCCGGAGGACAACGACCGGCGGCCTCGAGCAGGAGGGGAAGTCCCTCTGTCGTCGTGTTTGCGCCTAGCATTCTGTTCGCGATGGCGTCCGCTTGAGCGCGCCCCGCATCGGTAGCGAGTTTCCTGGGAAGTTCAGTCATCGGTCCTCAATCGCGCGCAAGCGTGACCGCCCATCGATAGGTTGAACCTACGCGTCAGGTCGCCGATCCACCTGTCAACACGGCACGAACTCTCTGGTATCGCCGAGCAAGCCTAAGCACTGCAGCGTCGAAACTGTGCAACGTTGCTGAAACTATGGGAGTGTTAAGTCATCAGCTCTCGGGCGATTACCAGGCGCTGAATTTCACTTGTCCCCTCAAGAATACGAAGCACCCTCGCCTCGCCGAGGAGGCCGGAAACCTCTTACTCTTCGAACACGCCGTAGCCGCCGTGGATCTGGAGAGCGATATCGGCCACTTCACTCGCCATCTCGGTCGCAAATAGCTTGGCCATTGATGTCTCAAGACGAAAAGGTCGTTCTGCGTCCGCCAGACAGGCTGCATTTCGGATCATGAGTTCGGCCGCATGAATCTTCGTAAGCGCGTCCGCGAGCGGGAACGTCAGTCCCTGGTGGTTGAATATTGGCACTCCGCCGACCTTGCGGTCGGCCCCGTAACTCTTGGCCAAGTCGATCGACTTACGAGCGAGCCCCAGGCCTGTGGCGCCGACAAGAATACGGCCGATGCTGAGGGTAGTAAGTATCTGCTTCAGCCCGTCCCCGCGTTTGCCGATCATATTCGCTTTTGGCACGCGGCATTCATCGAGGAACAGCTCCACTGAATCTGCAATGCGCCAGCCAATCTTGCGGCCGGCCTTGCCGACCTTGAAGCCGGGCGTTCCAACGGGCACGACGAAGGTCGAAAGTCCCTTGGGGCCCAGCTCCGGGTCAGTGACAGCGACGAACGTCGACGCTCCGTGCAGAGGCGCGCCGGCATTGGTCGAAAACACCTTCGATCCCGACAGCACAAAGGAATCGCCATCTTCAACGGCCCGTGTCTTGATGCTGGCGACGTCCGATCCACCGCTGGGCTCGGTGACACCGAACGAGGCGATGAAATCGCCGCGGCATAGCGGCTCCAACCACTTCTTCTTGACTTCGTCGGAACCGTAGCGCGCGATCACCGTCATCGGCGCGCTGTTGCAAAGATAGATTGCCCCGAAGCCGGGCTCTGCCCGAGCCAACGTCTCGGCCACGATCGCAGCGCCTCGCGTGCCTAATCCGCCGCCGGCAAAATCCGGATCGTAGGCCGTGCCCATGAAGCCGAGTGAGAGAAACTCCTTGACAAGTTCAGTGGGAAACTCATGCCGGTCCACGAAAGGCTTGATCTTCGGCCGGATCGCGCCTTCCGCGAATTGTTCGAGCCCTCCTTTCAGGAGTCTTTCTTCTTCATTGAGGTCAAGAAGCATCGGTCCAGTCCTTTCTGGTTGGGATGGCGGCCGTTAGCGGCGCCGGAAGTTACCCAAGGGTCGCCTGGGCGGCTCTCTCCCGACAATTGTCGAGAAAAAGACGATTGGCTTCGAAGTCCATCGCTTCGGCATTTTCCATCAGATAGTTGGAAAAGAAGCGCTTGGTTGCAGCGACCGCCGGCCGCGGAAGCGACGGCAGCTTTTCGGCGATAGCAGCGGCGGTCGAAAGCGCCTCGCCATCGTCGCAACAATAGTCGACCACGCCGAGCTCTCGCGTCCGTTCGGCGGCAGCGGCTCAAGGCAGAAACAAAGCAAACGGGCCTTGACCAGCCCGACGCGAGCAACCAGCGACTTGATCCCCAGGGGTGAGCCAGCCATGCGGCACTTCGGGCAAACTCCATTTCGAAGCACACAACGAGCTTGATCTTTCGAAGGACGATCCTCGCGACGTTCAAAGCGCCAGGCAGCACATAGCTGACGTCTTTCGGGATGGTGGTGAAAGCCGTCAGCACCAGAGCCTCGAATGCCGAGATCATGCCGATAGACACAAGCAGGCCGTTGACGAGATTGCCTCGCGTAAATTGAAAGAGCGCGCGATCCGAGACGTAACCGAGAACGCTGACGGCGGCGACGGCGCCAAGCACGGCCAATGCATATGGCCAATCAAGTACGTCATGGAGGTACCATGTCGCATATGCGCCGAACATCATGAAGGCGCAAGTTCACGATAGCAGTCAACCCGAAAGTAAGTGTCACCCCGAGCGCAATGATGCCGTAGAGCGAGCCGACGATCACTCCGTTCAACATCTGGCCAATGATTAGATGCGTCATGATGATGGTAACCGTTGACGGGGCGGATCGAGCGGATGCCCGCCCCGCCATCGATGGAATTGGCATCCGGGACGTGGACATCCCGGAAAAGCCGAAGCGCGACGATCTCAGCTATTCTTTGGTCGGGTCTCTTAGGTCGGGTCGTATTTGACGATTTCAATCGAACCGCCCTTGCGCACATGGGCGACATCGAACCCGAACACGACCTCTCCGGTCTTGTCGTACCGGATCTTCCACAGCCCATCGTAGGCCATGGCCTGCAACGCGGACCGGATCCTGGAAACGTCATCTACGATGCCTGCGTTCTGCATCGCCTGGACGAGCATGTAGACATGGTTGTAGCAGGACGATGAGCAGAGGGGCGCCTGATCGTATGGAAACTCGCGATTAAAAGTCTTCTTGTAGTTCTCAATGAAGGCTTTGACCTTAGGCTCGCTCTTTTCCGCTTCTTCGAAATACTTTGGAACGTAGGCTATGTAGTCGACGATGGCGTCCTTGTTCTTGAGCGCAGGCTCGATCGAGCCTCGAACTAGAAAAAAGCGGTTCGCGAAGCCAGACTCGGTCGCCTGCCGCACGATGTCGTAGAGCACAGCGTCGGAATAGCTGGGGAACAGAATATCAGGCTTGCCGGCGGCCAATTTCGCAAGGACCGCGCTGAAGTCTTTGGTACCGGGCTCAAACTGCTCGACCTGCAGCTCGATGCCGGCTTCCTTGAAAAGCCCCGTATAAATGTCAACTGCCGTCCTGCCGAAGGCATCGTTTTGGAAAAGCATCGCCACCTTCTTGGTGTTCAGCTTCTTCAGATAATCAATCATCAACTGACCGAACCCGGCCGGACCGGCATCCCAATTCCAGGTACGCAACAGATAGTCGTGTCCCGGCTTTCCGATCGCATCGTGGGCCGCAGTGGCTCCTGAGAAAAGCAGGAGCTTGCCGTTGTTCTGATTGGCGATATGTTCGACCGCGTTGAAGATGTTCGTTAGGAATGGACCGAAGACGAATTGGACGTTGCCCTCCATCATCTTGCGAAACTGAACCGTAGCCTCCCGTGGTTCGCCACTGACATCTTCGGCGCGGGCGGCCGTCGCAGCGAACTGGCGGCACGCCAGCGCTGCAAGCAGAAATCCTCTGCGTCCGAGCACCTTTCCCCCTCCTGCACGTACTATTATTTCAGTAACGTACTACTGATATCTTACTGGGGGCAATTTGGAGCATCGTTGAGAGGAGGAAGTCGGCGCTCAAGCGGACGGGCTCTGCGGGCGTCGCTACAAAATGGTATAGAACTCGACACTGCTCTGTTGACTCGGTGCTTCCGAGTTCTTCAATACGAACTCGGCGCACGGCAGAGGTTTTGGACATCCCATGGGTAAGAAACCTGCGAACGAGCCCACAACTGAGTCCCAGGCCGATGCCGCGCATCGACGCCTTGAGGAGATGATTGTTACTCTGCAGCTTCCTCCGGCGAGTCACTGGTCTGAAGAAGGACTAGCCGACAAGATCGGGATTGGCCGCACGCCGGTCCGCGAAGCAGTAAAGCGCCTGCAGGCGGACTATCTTGTCAGCATATTGCCTCGTCACGGTCTGATGATCACCGAGATCAATCTCCATCAGCAGTTGCTCGTTATCGAATTCCGCAGAGAACTTGAGATTTTCATTTCAACGCGAGCCGCACGAAGGATCATGGCCGCCGATCGCGAGCGCCTGCATGCAGGGGCCAGCGAAATCGACGCGGCCGGCCGGCAAGGCAATCTGGAACGGTATCTTCGCGAGGTTTTCAATGCGAATCAGCTCCTCGCAAAAGCGGCAGGCAACCCTTTTGCGGCCAGATCGATCTCACCGCTTCACGCGATCTCCCGGCGGTTCTACTATAGGTATGAGTCCGACCTGCAGAACCTCGAAGCCATGGGTAAGCTGCATTGCGAGCGTGCGCGTGCCGTAGCGCGGCAGGACGAGAAAAAAGCGCTTGCCTATGCTACGGCCCTGATGGATCAGATCGAAGCCTACACGCGCAAGATCTTCGAGCGAGGCATCGGATCACGTGTAGCTTGATCAGCGGTATGGGTTGACGATCGTCAGCTGCCCCTTGCTCGGCCTGGCCATATCCAGGAAGAACTCCTCATCCATGAGCTTGAGATCGTCCGCTACCTTCGACGGTGCGAATTCCATCTGATCGAGTACGTCCCGGCGGACGTCGACGCCTGGGGCAACTTCCGTGAGGATCAAGCCCTCCGTGGTGACTTCGAAGACGGCCCGCTCCGTGATCAACCGGGCCGTTTGGCCGCGTCTGACGCCATCCAGTACCGAATAGGTAATATGTTCGATCCTATCGACAAACTTGCGTACCTTGCCCTCCTTGATGATACGCAGTTTTCCGTGCGCGAATGCGACTTCGAGGCCGCCGGTGGTGAAAGTGCCAGTGAATACCAGCCTTTGAGCGTTTTCAGCGATATCGATGAATCCGCCTGCGCCAGGATTTGCGGCGCCGAACTTCGATACATTGACCAGACCAAACCGGTCGAACTGGGCAAAAGCCAGAGCCGCGAACCGGCATGCGCCGCCGTCTATGGCATCAAACTGCTGGATCCCATCCACAATCGCGTCCGGATTCAGATTGGCCGAGAACTGCCATCCCGACATCACGATGCCCCCGTACGAGCCGTGTTCGGTCGTAAACCAGTAGTTCTTCAGACCGTCCTTCTCGAATATCCCCTGCTCGGCCATCACCAATGGGACATCCGCAGCCGCGCCGAATCCGAAAATGGATAGTTCACGCTTGCGGACTTCTTTCGCCGCACGCAAGGCAACGACCTTGTCGACCGTCATCGCAATCGGCGGAAGCTCCGACAATGGAAGCCGTCGTCCGCCGAAATACGCCGGTTCGAACTTCACGTCGGTCGTCATCATCATCGACGGATCAACCACGACGGAATCGACGAACACGCCCGGAATTCGCACCTCGGAAGCGGGCCGATTTCCATAAGGTACCACTCGACGTACCTGAGCTATGACACGGCCACCATGAGCCTTTGCCGCAAGGACCAGCGCAATGTTGGAGGAGACAAGCGCCTCATTCTCGAATGAGAGATTGCCCTCCTCGTCCGTCGATGACGCGTAGATGAAGACCGTATCGAGCTTCCACGTCGGATAGAATAGATATGACGCACCCTCGAAATTGATGCGCCGAACTAGATCGTCCTTTGCTCGTTCGGTAAACTTGCCACCACCGTGCTCAGGATCGATGTAAGTTCCGAGACCGATGCGCGTCATGTAGCCGGGGCTTCGTCGTGCAACTTCGCGAAGCCAGTGCATGGTTGCTCCGAGCGGCCAAGAGTAAGCTTCAATCCTGTTTTCACCGCATCAGCTCGGGACGTCTGCCTGTCAGTGGATCGACAGGATTGATGTAGGATCCACTCACGATGCGCTTCATGAGCCCTTCCTGGGCGACGTGATCCATTCCCTTGATGCCCTGGGCGTCACCCGTTCCGACAGGGAAATAGAATGTCAGATCTCTTGGACCAGCTGTCTTGCGGAAACGTTCGCCAAGTGCCCTGAGCAGAGCATCCGGCGTCACCCAGCCGATTACACCGACGCTTCCATCCGCGATCGAAGCGACCGCGGTCTCGGCATCAACAATCTTGCTCACGCTTTCACCTTGAAACGTTCGAAGGTCGGGAGAGAGTCTGGTGTCATGCAGTTCGATGCGAATTCTCTGGACGCGACCTCATCCAGCGCTCAGCATCGGCCATAATGAACGGCTCAAAGAAGCGTTTGGCGGACACGATGGCTTCTCGTGGCTCAGCGGCAAGACCGGCCGCCAGGCTGATCGTGTGCTCGGGCGGCCTGCCGGGATCAACCACGTCAGCCACGAGTCCGATACGAGCCGCTTCAGAGCCATCGATCGGCGCGGCCCCCAGGTCAGGCGGCGAGCTCGAACAGGACCGGTTCGCGCGACCAGCGACGCCAGCCCCCAGGGAGGCAGCCAGCCGTTTGGAGCCTCGGGCAGATGCCAACCAGCTGTTGAGGAACTGACAACGATGTCGCAAGACGCGGCAAGGATGAAGCCGCCACCGAGGGCATGACCCTCTACAGCAGCGATCACCGGCTTCGTCCGATAGCCGATGGCGCGGGCGAATGCCGCGGGCTCCGACTTATGTTTGCACATGTCCGGTATCGACAGACCGGCGAGCTCCTTCAAGTCACTGCCGGCGCAGAATGCCGGCGGCACCCCTGTCAATACGACGACCCTCACAGCACCATTCTGTTCGGCACTGGATAGCGCCCCGCCGAGATCCCGCATCAACTGCGATCCCAGTGCGTTGCGGCGTTCAGGATGATCGATCGTGACGATCGCGATCGCTTCTTTGATCTCAGATCTGATCATTACAGACTGGCCCCGTCAGTCAATCCGGGCACCGTCCGCATTCACCGCGGCTCTGACGTCCTTGCCGTCGATAGTTCGAGGCAGAACGTTTTCATGCACCGCAATCGCGGCGGCGAGACCAATCGCATGACCATACGAAAAGCACTGCGCCGTCACACGCGCCGACGCCACTGCCTCATGCTCTGCCGATAAACACCGACCCGCGACGAGCAGCCCCTCGCCACGCTTCGGCACGAAACACCCGTAAGGGACCTCGTAGTAGTCGTTCAGCAGCCATTCCACCCCGGGGCTTGTCGCCCGAGTGCAGCTCGATCGGCCACGGAGATACGGCAATACCGTCGGCAAATTTTGCGCCTCGGAGGACGTCCGTATTCGCAAGGGTCTTTACACCGGATACCTGACGGGTTTGACGCACGCCGACCTGGACGCCGGTGTCATTCAGGAACGCTCGCTCACAGCCGACGAGATTGTCACGGAAGAAGCGCGCATATTCGCGAGCCTGCAGGCGCCCCTGGATTTCCGCGTCGGTAAAATCCTGGTGAAACAGTGTGTTCAGCTCGCGGCCATCCGGTCCGATGACGCGCGTGCAGTTGCAGAGCAGCTCACCCGGGCGCGTCGTAGGAAACAACCAGATCTTGGCGCGCGGGAGCCTGTATTCGCCGGCGTTATGCTTGGACCGGATCAATGGCAGAGACCTTCTCCGGCATGATGGTGTCCACGCCGTATTCGCGAATGAAGCGATCGACATCGACGCCCATCATGCGGAAGATCATCGTCGGATTCTGCACGGCTCCGTTGTCGCCAATGAAGTTCGGCAGCCCTGCCATGGCGACCACATCGGCGTCGCCGCTGGCATCGATGACTACCTGCGCGCGAGCATCCAGCGAACCCTGCTTCGTCCAGATAGAAAGGCCTTCGATCTTGTCGCCCTCCATTTGCACCGATTGGGCAACCGCATGGAAGATGACACGGACACCTGCTTCCCGAAGCATTGCATCAGCCGCCTCCCGCCAGACTAGCGGGTCGTGCACGCGGGTCCACGTCTTGCCGTACAACAATGGCTCGCCAAGCCCTCCCATCGCCTCTAGCCTTCGGCAGAACTCATCAGCGAAGCCGAAAACCATCTGTTGCGGGCCCGCTGCGACATTATTCGTAGCTTCGTACAGACCACAGACGGTGCCCGAGAGCCCCGCAACGGCGCCGCCGCCACAGAAGCCATAGCGTTCGACGAGCGTAACGTTCAGCCCGTGACGCGCCGAGGCGATAGCCGCCGCCACACCAGCTGCACCACCGCCGACGATCAAGACATCGCTATCAACCCGAATGGAACTACGAGCGTCCATGATCCAGCTCAACTTAGTATAACAGTAATGTATCACAGATATCTCAATAGAGAGACCATTGCAAGCCGCCCGGGCCAAGAAACGGAAGCCTCAGATTGACTACTGCAAAGTGGACACGCGACTTGCCAGGAAGGGCGTGATCAGGATGAGAAGATTCTCCGATCTGTCGCCGCGCATGAAGAAAATGGGAGCGAATCTATCTCAGGACTTTGGAGCGAGTTCTAGCGCCGCGCCGAATTTGCCTGATCAACAGCGAATAGTTGCGACTGAATGCCAAACGATGATTCCGAAAACGAGCGCAGGTGCTTGTCGTGAGATGAGAATTTGATTTTCTCGCATCGTGGCTCTTTTGAGAGGACGAGACCGCGAGAGAGCGCGAATGGAATCAGCAGATGCAATTGGGTGCCCCCACTTACAACTGCGGACTCTGACGGTGGAGAGCGGAGTATTTAAGGTGCCTTCTCAAAGCCCGCGCCGACGCTGCGGCCGCTCCAAGGATCCCCGCACAGTCGTCGAACGATCGCGCAAATGCCAAGAAAAAATATATTCACTTTTTTTCATACTGGTGATATAAATGATATTATTTTCATGCGCACTGTCATTTCAACCTACATTGGGAGTTCGGAGTAAGCGGGGATGGAATCTAGCAGCACGGCGATCGACGAAGCGCAGAGCATTCTTGATGACGCCTGGGCCGAGTTGAAGAGGGTCATGGTCCTGCCAAGCGCCGGGCTGAACGAAGTGTTCGTTCCGCACTTCTCTGAGGACGAGGCAGCGAGGCGGTCATCCCTGGGCAAAACACTGCTGGCCAGACTGTCGAGTACCCAGCCCAGTTCTCTTGATCACGATACGCAGGTCGCGCTCGGCGTCACCGCCGAGCATGCCCGTCGTTGGTCGACGGAAGGCAAATGGTACTACACGATCTTCGAAGGGGGCGGGTGGTTCAAGAGCATGTTCGCCCCGACCGGAGATGGTATCGGCCGATTGGTGAGCTACGTATTGGTCGAGCTTGGCCGTATCGATGTCCGCGATACGGTTGGGCAGGACCGTTACGCGCAGTGTGTGCAGGATTTATCTAGAGCCGTCACTCAGCTCCGAGATCGCACGTCTGAACAGGCGAAGCGAGGCATCTATATGCCGAAAGTGATGCTGCCCAGGTGTCGTGATTTGTTGTCGGGACTGAAGCGACAAGTCGTGCAGCAGCTCTTACAGAATGCGTCCAACGCGCCCCCTGCGACCGAAGCGTCATTTCGTCGGAAGATGGAAACTCTTGCTCACGGGCCGGTGAGCAGCGCATTTGACAGCTTCAGCAGCGTCGTTGACGATGACTACGCCGCACGCTGCTCAGAGAGGGTTGGCATAAGTCAGTATCCTGATGGCGAAGAGATTTACAAGGAACTGATCCGACAGAACACCACGCTCGATATATCGGCGGAAGAGACGCACTGGCGCGGTCACGAAGAAATGGCCAACGTGCGGAGGGCCATGCTGGAGATCACCTCCAAAGAGGGACTTGGCAACGATGTCTTGGCCTATAAAGCTCAGCTCGATAACGATCCGGCTTGGCGGCGCGACAGCGCTGAGGGT
Organism: Bradyrhizobium valentinum; assembly: GCF_001440405.1. Classification (GTDB taxonomy): domain Bacteria; phylum Pseudomonadota; class Alphaproteobacteria; order Rhizobiales; family Xanthobacteraceae; genus Bradyrhizobium; species Bradyrhizobium valentinum. The sequence goes on along the minus strand of NZ_LLXX01000220.1, from coordinate 29,893 downwards.
ATCCAGGCACTGTTCCAGCAGTACATCGACAGAATGGACGGCGTTGTAAGAGATCACTTCTCTCTCTTGCCTCAGGCTGGGCATGCCACCGTGCCCCTTCCAACGGCGTTGGAAGGCACCCTCTCCTATGGCTACTACGACCAGCCGAGGCCCGATCGTCCCGTTGGGCTTTACGTATTCAACACGTCGAACCTGATACCGCGAGCCCTGGTCGACATCGCGGCCTTCACTTTCCACGAACTGGTGCCTGGCCATCATCTGCACCTCGCCACGCAGCAGGAGAACCAGGCACTGCATCCGCTGCAACGCCATACGTTCTGCAACGGCTTCAACGAGGGTTGGGCAGAGTATGCCCGATGGTACGCCGGTCAAATCGGAATGTATCATCACTCCGCCGAAAAATTCGGCAGCCTGTTCAGCGACGCACGTCAAGCTTCGCGACTCGTTGTCGATACGGGATTGAACGTCTTGGAGTGGAGTTATGATCAGGCAATGTCCTATTTGCGGGACACGCTGATGCAGCCTGATGCGGAAATACAATCGCTTATCAACTGGTATGCATGCGAGATCCCTTCGCAGTCGCTGGCCTACAAGTTGGGACAAATGGAAATTCTTCGATTGCGAGCAAAGGTGCAGGCGGCGATGGGTAACCGTTTCGACAACAAGACTTTTCATGCTGCGGTTATTCGGAACGGCGGGAGACCGTTTCACTTAGTGGAGGCGGATCTGGACCGACTTATTGCTGGCGCTTGAGAAGATCGTATCGTTCGCAACATTTGGTGGAGACTTTCATGAGCAATGCTCTAGGCTGCGCTCGATTTTCTTGGGGGCTGAGGTGAGCCGATGAAGGTCTTAGTGCCGGTAAAGCGGGTGGTCGATTACAACGTCAAGGTCCGCGTCAAGAGCGATGGATCGGGCGTTGAACTCGCCAACGTCAAGATGTCGATGAACCCGTTCGACGAAATCGCGGTCGAGGAAGCGCTGCGCCTGAAGGAAGCCGGCAAGGCGACCGAAGTCGTGGTGGTCTCGATCGGACCGGCGCAGGCGTCGGAGACGATCCGCACCGGTCTCGCCATGGGCGCCGACCGCGGCATCCTGGTGAAAGTCGAAGGTACCGTCGAGCCGCTTGCGGTCGCCAAGATCCTGAAGAAGGTTGCGGAAGAAGAGCAGCCCGGCCTGATCATCCTTGGCAAGCAGGCGATCGACGACGACAGCAACCAGACCGGTCAGATGCTGGCCGCGCTGCTCGGCTGGTCGCAGGCGACGTTTGCTTCGAAGCTCGAGGTCGAAGGTTCTGATTTCAAGGTCACCCGCGAAGTCGACGGTGGTCTGCAGACCGTCAAGCTGAAGGGACCGGCGATCGTCACCACCGATCTGCGTCTCAACGAGCCGCGCTATGCCTCGCTGCCCAACATCATGAATGCCAAGAAGAAGCCGATCGCGGACAAGACCGTCGCCGATTACGGCGTCGACGTCATCGCGCGCCTCGAAGTTCTGAAGACGGCTGAGCCCGCGGGCCGCAAGGCCGGCGTCAAGGTCAAGGACGTCGCCGAGCTGGTGTCGAAGCTCAAGAACGAAGCCGGGGTGCTCTGATGACGACATTGCTGATTGCTGAACACGAACACGACGTCCTCAAGGACTCCACCAACAAGGCGCTGACCGCGGCGTCCCAGCTCGGTGGCGACGTCCACGTGCTGGTTGCAGGCGGCGGGCCAGGCACCAAGGCTGCGGCCGAGGCGGCCTCGAAGCTTGCGGGTGTCGCCAAGGTGCTGGTCGCCGATGGCGAGCTTTACGCGCACGATCTCGCCGAGCCGCTGGCCGCGCTGATCGTTTCGCTGGCTCCTGGCTATGACGCGATCGTGGCGCCCGCGACTTCGCGCTTCAAGAACGTGATGCCGCGCGTCGCAGCCCTGCTCGACGTCATGCAGGTTTCCGAGATCATCAAGGTCGTCGCCCCCGACACTTATGAGCGT
>NZ_LLXX01000220.1:0-27910 GCF_001440405.1 Bradyrhizobium valentinum | reverse complement strand
GCCGGCAACGCCATCCAGACGGTGAAGTCGAAGGACGCCAAGAAGGTCATCACGGTGCGCACCTCCACCTTCGCCGCAGCGGGTGAGGGCGGCAGCGCGTCGGTCGAGAGCGTCGCGGCGGCGGCCGATCCGGGCCTATCGTCCTTTGTCGGCGAGGAAGTCGCAAAGAGCGACCGTCCCGAACTGACCTCGGCCAAGATCATCGTCTCCGGCGGTCGTGCCATGCAGAGCCGCGAGAACTTTGCCAAGTACATCGAGCCGCTCGCCGATAAGCTCGGCGCCGGTGTCGGTGCCTCGCGCGCGGCGGTCGACGCCGGCTATGCGCCGAACGACTGGCAGGTCGGCCAGACCGGCAAGGTCGTGGCCCCCGAGCTCTATGTCGCGGTCGGCATTTCCGGCGCGATCCAGCATCTGGCCGGCATGAAGGACTCCAAGGTGATCGTCGCGATCAACAAGGACGAGGACGCGCCGATCTTTCAGGTCGCCGACTACGGCCTAGTTGCTGACCTGTTCGACATCCTGCCTGAGTTCGAAAGAGCCCTTAGCTAGGGTTCGGGACGCGTCATCCTTCCGTGACATCCCGTATAGGGTTGTCATGGCGGCGAAGCCGGTCGACTCAGAGGAACGTCAGAAGATTGGCTGCATCAGTGCATAACACGATGGTTCGCCGATTCCTCGGGCGATCAATGTTCGTTGCACTAGCGCAGACTGATTAGAAACCTTCTACTACGACATGACTGAGTATGGGCGTCGGTCGAAAAACAAGAACAGCCCGCCGAGATGGCTTGAGCACTCACCACGCTCAATTGAATGGGCCTCTGATGAACTCTCATCTGTGGATTCCGACGAAGCCGGCCATGCATTCCAATTCGAAGCCGGCCGGGTATTCCGATCTGAAGCCGGCCACCCGTGGTGTCGTTCGCATGGGTCAATTTCATGATGTCGTCGAGGGCGGGGAAGGTCAAGAGACCGGTTGATCTTGAGCGGTTTGCTTCTGCTTTCTGAGGCTCTCTCCCTTGAGTTCGATGCGGTAGGCATTGTGGACGACGCGGTCGAGGATCGCGTCGGCGATGGTGGGGTTTCCGATGATTTCGTACCAGCGATCGACGGGCAGCTGGCTGGTGACGATAATCGAGCGGGATTCGTATCGATCCTCGACGATTTCGAGCAAATCACGGCGCTGGTCGGCGTCGAGAGGTTCTGGTCCCCAGTCGTCCAGGATCAGCAGATCAAGTCGTGCGATCGCCCGCAGCATCTTGGTGTAACGGCCGTCGGCGCGGCCGAGTGCGAGGGCGGCGAAGAGACGCGGCACACGATGGTAGGCAACTGAGAAGTCATCTCGGTAAGCCTTGTTGCCAAGGGCGCAAGCGAGCCAGCTTTTGCCGACGCCGCACGTCCCGGTAACAAGGAGATTATGTCGTGCCCGGATCCAGTCGCCGGCGGCGAGTTTTAGAAAGAGCGCGCGGTCGAGGCCGCGGATAGCGCGGTAATCGACATCCTCGACGCTGGCGGCATGGCGCAGCTTGGCGGCTCGAGCTCTGCTTTCGAACCGCTTTTGCTGGCGCAGCGTTTTCTCGTGTTCCAAGAGCAACGCCAGCCATTCGGCGTGTTCGAGGCTGCGCGCTTCGGACTGGGCATCGAGGTCCTTGAAGGCTTTGGCCATGCCGTGGAGACCGAGGCTATGCAGCAGGTCGAGGGTGGGATGGGTCAGCATGCTGGATAATCCTTTCAATAAAGTAACCGGGGCCGCGCAGATTGGGATGTTCGATGATCGCGTCCTCGATGCGGTTCACACGCTGAGCGGGCGAAATCAAACGTCTTGGCGGCCACCTTCATGCCGATAGCCGGCGGTCGCGGAGGTGGGGGAGTTTGGCCATCCGCGGCCTCGGAGCCGGCGGTCACCCCGGGGGAATTTGCCTCCGCCGCTCGCCGGGACACGAAAATCGCCTGGTAGCGCCGGATCGTCTTGCGGTCGATCCCCGTCAGCCGCTGGATCTCTCGTTGGCTCGTCTGGCGCTCAAGTAACGTAAATACGGTGCTTTGCAGATGCGGCTTCAAGACGTTCAACTCCCGGTCCCCTCTTCCCTAAAGGGGGCGAAAATAAATGTCCTGCTACGTGCTTTGCGGCCGATCAGCCGCCCAACCAGGCGGAATCAGGTGGGGGAGTTTGAGGTGACCTCACCCGGGGGATTTTGACCGACCGTCGGGGGGTCAAGCTGCGGCGTCGTCAGAGCGCCCTCACCATAGTCGACCTGAGCCTCCTCGCCAGGGAGGAACTCGAGACGATCAAACTGCTCGGGATCGCTGTGTCGCAACGTGCGCACAAACCGCTTGACGCTCTGGTAGCTGGACGGAAAGCCAAATTGATCGACCAGGTCCTGGTAAATCGCCTGTGCATTCCGCTTCAGGCGGACCTGTTCTTCGATCCACGCCCGATATGGTTCGCAGGCCGAGCGGGCCAGGCTGCTGGCGGCTGTCGCTTGCGACACCCCAAAAGCCGGTGGTCGGGGTGGGGGAATTTGGTCGTCCGCGCCCACCGTGCCGGTGGTCACTTCCCCGGGGGAATTTGCCTCCGCACCAGCCCGCAGCGCTCGGTAACGCCGGATCGTCTTGCGATCGATACCCGTCAGCATGTGGATCTCGCGCTGGCTGGCGTTGCGATCAAGTAATGTAAATACAGTGCTTTGCAGATGTGCCTTCAAGACGTTCAACTCCCAGTCCCCTTGCTGGATTAAAGGGGACCAAAATAAACGTCCTGCCATGACCGGCTACCGCTGTTCGGCGCCGCGGCCGGTGATCATCAGGTGGGGAGTTTCAGGTGACCACACCCGGGGGATTTTGACCGACCGTCGGGGATTTGCGCGACTATGTTGTGAGAGCAAGCTCACGACGGAAACTGACCTTCGTAGGTGGCATTACTAATGAGCTTCTGTCCCCCAATCTAGGCCGGCAGCTCGAGCTTCTGAGATGCACATTCCCTCCTGGCTCCGAAAGCGGCAAAGAACCCTACACGCATCAGGGTGAGGAAGCGGGATATGTGATTTCAGGTGAGCTCGACCTTTGGATTGGCGAGCGTCATGTGGTTCTACGCGAAGGCGATAGTTTTGCGTTCGCAAGCGACCTTCCCCATCGTTACGCAAACAACAACGAACGAGAATGCGTGGTCGTATGGGCCATCACGCCTCCGAGCTATTGAAGACGAACGGCAGAGGCGTCACTGTTTACGCGTCCTTCAAGAGGCGATAATCGCCGGCGGCTTGAACCGACGAACGTCTCACCACACTCAAATTGCAGAGCAATCTGCACGGCGTCGCCTGGTACGAATCGCCGCCGGCCGTCCTTGGTAGGCGGCGGGGGCAACCGAGCAACTACTGTTGTCGATCATTGGGTGGGATTGTCCTGAATAAAAAACAGGCCATCGCGAAAATGGCCCCAGCCTGGGAGGAAGCGCTTTCGAGCGGCGGCCATACGCCCCATGGACCGCGTGCAGCACCTACGGCGATCTTGTCAGCCACCTGGGTCAGTTAATTCCGCGCCGAAACTCGAAAGAAATCGCCGGTATCGACTCCGCCGACGACTGTCCCGACGATCGAAATCTGAAGAATTCGGTCGGTTTCACAGACAACGGGATCTCGATCAAGAATGACGAAATCTGCAAACTTGCCGGTGGCAATACTCCCGATTCTATCGTCCATCTGCAGTTGATATGCCGCGTCGATCGTGATCGCCTTCAGCGCTTCTTCCATGGACACGCGCTGCTCAGGGCCAAGGACTGCGCCCTTCATTGTGCTTCGGTTGACGGCGACATTCAGGCAAACAAGCGCATCTGGCCATGTCATTGGAGAATCGCAGTGATAGGAGACCCGCATGCCCTTTCTTGACGCCGAGCCTGAGGGAGCGAAGCGAGCCGCGCGCTCTTCGCCAAGCAGATAGTCGCGGAGCGCTTCGCCCCAGTGGTGGATGTAAGGCAAGAAATAAGAGCAAACGACGTTCAGTCGAACGGCACGATCGATCTGATCCTCGCGCATGATCCCGCAGTGCTCAATGCGAAGCGGCCCGGACACCTTCTGAGCGCCGACCCTCTCGATAACCCTCTCATAGACATTGAGGACCATGTCGATGGTCCGATCGCCATGGGCGTGGACCGACATCTGCCAGCCCTCACTCACGTATTTGGCGACCAATTCGTGCAATTTCTCTTCTGAAATGTTGGAATGCCCCGTGCTATTCTCGGGCAACCCCATTCCCTTGAGTGTCATCTTGTTGTTCAGGTAGGGGCTTGTGGTCCAGACGTTGCCCAACAGGACGGAGCCGTCCGCGTGGAGCTTGGTGCCAATCATCCGGAAATCGTCGTCGCCAAAATTCCGGGCAACGGTCACCTCACCGCCCAGATGTTTCGCTTCGTATCCTACAATACGGAGCGGGTTTCGGCGCGATTTTACCAGAGCGTAGAGCATTGGGCCCGCGCCAGGCTCAATCATGATCTCTGACGTGGTGGTATATCCTGCTCGCACGAACTTCTGCACCCACTCCTCGAAGCTACGCTTCTTTCGCTCTTCGCCGCAGACCACGTAAAAGCGGTTGCACAGTTGCCATGCCGAAGTCTCGGCAAACTTCCAAGGAAGCCCGTCTGCTGCGTCGAACACCTTTCCGCCAAGTGGCGGTTTGTAGTCAGCGCCGATTCCAAAAGCGGCGAGGGCTTTAGTGTTTATGAACACTCCGTGAAAGTTGATTGTCTGAACAACGATCGGATTGTTGGGGGCTATGTCGTCGAGAAGTTCGCGGGACGGCTCTTCCATGCCCTCATGCAGTTGCGGATCAAGTCCGAGAAACCAGATGATTTCATCAGGCTTCGCCTTCGCAACACGTCGACGCATCTTCGCAATCACCGCGGAAAACGTCGGCTCATGAACCGCTCGAATATCGACGACAGGGTCGCCCCAAGCCAGCGCACTCATCATGGGATGGCTATGGGCCTCGACGAAGCCGGGCAGCATTGCCCTCCCACCAAGATCGCTCCTGATCGTATCGGCGGCCGCGAGCCTTTCGATGTCCGCCTTAGAGCCGACCGCCAGAACCCTGCCTTCTCGAACCGCAACGGCCTCGGCGATCGGTTTCGCTGGGTCCATGGTCCGGATCGGGCCGCCAAAGAATATTCGGTCAGCTGTCTTCATTTGGACCACCCTTCTTCGATTATGGCTTCTATTCGCAAATCTTCGGACGCCTTGGACGCCGACGCTGCGCGATTGGTAGGGCGGCACGCGCACCGGGGCACAGGTCAAGAGCCGCGTCAATCGCGCTCCTGTCGAGTTCTCCTCGCCGGGCGATCAATACGACCTGGCTTCTCTCAGGACCTTCCGCGCTCTCCAGTTCGACGGAAGATCGCTTTCCTACGAATTGAAAGATGCCCCGTGACGGGCGCTCTTGGTCCTTGATCGTCAGACTCAACAAGCCTTTGCCGCGCAGAATTTGGGACGGGAGAGCCTCGGCAAACCCTCTGAAGGCTTCAGCACGAATTGGAGCATCCCAGTAAAAGGAGGCGCTTTCGTAAACATCCGAGTGCTTACCCTGCACCGCCCCTCGAGCTCTGTGTCGGACTTGTTCCGTCGGACCAAAAAGAATTTCAGGTGACACCTGCGCATTCACAACATCCAACAGCTTCATGCTGCGTTGAGCTGCTTGAAGCATTTGCCTGACTTCGAGCTGAACCGCCTCCGGCACTAAATCGGTCTTATTCAACAAGACCAGATCGGACATGGCCGCTTGATCGATTGCAAGCTCCGTGCTTTGGTAGTCGAGCTCGAGTATGTTGGATGTATCGATCAAACAGAATAGGCCATCTACATAGAACTGCGCTCTGATAGGATCGTTGTCGAAGACTCTCAATACGCCAGCGGGATGAGATACACCGCTGCACTCGAGCAGGACCCGTGTGAACTTGCTCGAAAGACGGCTGACCGAAACCAAACCGGACGCCAGGTCGTCTCGGATTGAACAACAAACGCAACCGTTGCTCAGCTCTATCTGATTTTCAGTCTCGACCTTGATGAGGTCTTGATCAATATTAATCGCACCAAAATCGTTGACCAGTACGGCAAGACGTTCGGATCCAGGGTTATGCAAGAGATGATTGATGAGTGTTGTCTTGCCCGCGCCGAGAAACCCGCAGACGATGGTCACTGGAAGCATCATCTCGCGCGTCCCATCCAGCGATAGACAATGCTGAGGCGCTCCTTGGCGGATGGCTTGCTGCTGGAATCCAGCCTCCGCGCGGGGCGGCGCAACACTCCAACGATTCCGGTTGGGAAGTAATAGACTGCCAGAATGAAAAGCAGTCCGAGCCACAACATCCAGCGATCCGGGGACAGCACCTTGCCGATTCCCGGCAATGAGCCCAATGCCGCGCTCGCGCCTTTCAGTAGATCCTGCAGATAACCTTGCGCCACTAAAAACGCGACCGCTCCCACGATACTGCCGTAGATCGTTCCGACCCCGCCGATGATGACTATCATGAGGATATCGAGCATGATTTCGAACGAGAGCGAGGCGTCCGGGCCGGTGTAACGAAGCCACAGCGACAGCATGACACCAGCCAGGCAGGCGAACACGGCAGCAACGACGTTGGACAGCGTTCGAAAGACAAAAACCGGATAGCCGATCGCTTCCGCTCTGAATTCGTTATCGCGGATAGCGAGCAGCACACGTCCGAACGGTGAATTCACGATACGGAGCAGCGCGAGAACGAATGTCACGCTCATCGCAAAAATGAAATAGTAGCAGACGACTTTACCGTCGATGGTAAGCCCGAAGATCTTTGTATCCAACAGGCGGAAGCTTGGCATCAAAGCAGGCGGCAACCGGAAGATAATGCCATCTTCCCCGCCAGTCAGATTGGACAACTGAGTTGCAAGTGTTTGGGCCGCCGCCGACAGTGCAAGCGTGATCATAGAGAAGAATATCGCTCGCACTCGCAGCGAGAACAAGCCGATGACAAGCGCAAGCAAGACGGATACAACGATTGCCGCGCTCGCGCCAACGGCTAGGGAGGTCCAGCTCGCCCCCAATCTGATGATGGCGATACCGACCCCGTAGGCGCCGATCCCGAAGAACACGGTATGGGCGAAACTTACGATGCCGGTATAGCCGAGCAGCAGATCGAAGCTTGCAACAAGAACCGCGAAGATCATGATCTTAACGCAAATGCTGATCGCCTTTGCCCCGGTTAACGCGAACGGCGCTACGAGGAGTACGGCAATGATTGCGATCAGCAGTATGATCAGAAGCCGGCTTCCTGGCCGGTCTCTGGATATCAGGCGTGTCCAATCCATCGACGTAGTCACCGCGCACTCGCCGGATAGAGCCCATTCGGGCGCCAAAGGAGTATCATCGTCATCAAAGCAATGTTTGAGAATAGTGCGACCTTGGGCTCGATGAAGCTGGCGTAGTTCGCGCAGATCCCGACCAAGATCGCGCCCAGAAGAGCGCCCCCGGTGGATCCGAGCCCGCCGATGATGATGACGATGAAGACCAGTACGTTCATTTGGCTCCCGATCTGGGGGACAAGCGTCTGCTGGTAGAGGCCCCACATTACTCCGCCGAGGCCAGCAAGCGCGCAACCTGATACAAATGTCGCGACGAAGAGGCGTCGCACGCCGTAGCCGAGAGCCTCGACCATTTCGCGGTCGTGAACCCCTGCGCGGATCAACAGCCCGGTTTTTGTGCGGGTGAACACAAGATACTGGCCGAAGAAGACGAGAGCCCCAGCCAGGAATGCGAAGGCGCGATAACGTTCAATCGCGACATCGGCGATCACGAAGGCACCGCTCAGAAACGGCGGCAGCGCCACATTTACCTGCTGTACGCCCCAAATAATCTTGATGATCTCTTCACCGACGATCAGACCTCCGGTCGTCACCAGAATTTGCATCAAGTGATCGCCGTAGACCGGCTTGACTAGCAATCGTTCAAACAGAAAGCCGGACATGCCGGCACCAGCGACGGCCGCTACGACGGCCACCAGGATCACGAGCAGATTCTCGCTCAGGTATGGAGATACGACGTAGCCGCTGAGTGATGCGAAGACGGTCGCCGAGAGATAGGCTCCAACAGTGATGAAAATGCCCTGGCCGAAATTCAAAACATCCATCAAACCAAAAACAATGGTCATGCCGGACGCGACCGTAAAGATAATCATCCCCATGGCTACTCCAGCAATCGTCAGAGTGAACCAAGCAGCCGGATTACCGATCGCCAAATATGCGCAGCCCATCAGAATGGGCAGGAGCGCCAAGGGCATCAGGTCGGATCGGTTCATGGACATAGCGCGAGACCCAAATGCGTTTTAAGGAGGTCGTCACGCGCAAAGCACTCATCCGCGGGGCCCGTGTGGACGATCCTTCCGGCATCGATAATTGCCACGTCATCGCCGACCTCGCGCGCAAGCTGCAGATTCTGTTCGACCAGTAATATACTGGCTCCGCTCTGCTTCAGTTTGAGCATAGCTTCAGCCATGTTGTTGACGATCGCCGGCGCCAACCCTTTGCTTGGCTCGTCAATCAGTAGCAGCTCTCGGGGTTCGACAATTGCCCGCGCCATTGCCACCATTTGTTTTTGACCACCGGACAGTTTTCCGGCCGGCCTGTTCCAAAATTGATGAACGGCCGGAAACAGTTCAAAAATCCACTCAAGGCGCTGCTGATCGATATCTGTCACGCGCGAGGCGTTTCTCGCTGCCAGGAGCATGTTTTCCTTCACGCTGAGGTCAGGAAAGATGCCCATGTTCTCGGGCACATAAGCGATACCGAGCCGCGAGATCTCTGAGGTCGAGCGACCTACAATGTCAGTGCCGGCGAAGCTTATGCGGCCTTTTGAGGCCGGCCACAGGCCCATAATCGTGCGCAGCGTCGTCGTTTTGCCCGCACCATTTCTTCCAAGGAGAAGTGTGATCCGATTGCGTTGAGCGCGAAAGCCCACCCCCTGCAGGATGTGGTATAAGCCAATGTGGGTGTGAACGTTCTCAAGATTGAGCAAAAGTTCCGTCACATCGCGCCTCGTCTCGAACCGGCATTTGCGCCCAGGTAAGCTTCCTGTACGATTTTCGATTCAATCACGTCGGCTGGCTTACCGTCGGCCACGAGCTCCCCATTGTGGAGGACGATGATACGATCGGCGAGATCGCGGACGACGTCCATTTTATGTTCGACAAGAAGTATCGTCTTGTGGCTCAAATCTTTCAGATCGCGAATGAGGTTCAAGACCACCGGAACTTCGTCGGCGCTCATGCCGGCCGTTGGTTCGTCAAACATGTACACTTTCGGATCCATGGCGATGAGCATGGCAACCTCCAACTTACGTTGGTCGCCGTGCGAAAGAGTGGCAACCGGCTCACCGAGTTGATTCGCCATCGAGACGGATTTGAGAATATCGGTCGCTCGCTCGATCAGATCGCTTGCATCGCTCCAAATGCTCCAGAAATTGAGACCATGGCAGTGGCGACCAGCTTGCATCGATTGCGCAACCAGGCGAATATTTTCAAAGACAGTCAGGCGCGGGAAGAGATTGGTAAGCTGAAATGCACGGCCTAGCCCTCTCTTTGCCCGTTGGGCTGCGGACAAGGCTGTTACATTTTCTGCGCCAAGCCATACTTCGCCGTGGGAAGCTGCGATTTGACCCGAGATCAGATTGAAGTAAGTCGTTTTGCCCGCACCGTTTGGACCAACAATGGCGGTAAGCGCACCGCCGTTGAAGGACGAGCTGACGGCATGTACGGCCCGATGTCCTCCAAAGGAAACGCCAAGATCGACGGTCCTAAGTATTGCCGGATTGGCACCTGCGTTAAGGGAAGCTGCGTGTTCGGACCGATTGGGGGACATGGCTGTTATGGCCTATTTGCTCTTGGCGATTGAGTTCAGCACGGAGTTCAACTCGTCACCACCAAATGCCTTGATCAGCTTGGGCACAGCCCATTCGACGCCCGGCACCGTGGTGTAAGTCACGCCATAGAAATCATGGAGTGCCTGATGATTTTCCTTGCGGATGGTGAGTTGGCCGGTCGAACCCTCGAACGACATACCTTCGAAGGCAGCGACCAGTTTTTCGGAGTCCGAACCTCCTGACTTGATGACGGCATTGACGATGGCCAGGGCTGCGTCAAATGCGAACGCCGTTCCAACGTCGGGCGGAGAATTGAATCGCTTCTTGTGCTCGGCGACGAGCCATTCATTTTCGATGTTCTTGATGACTTCGTAGTAATAGGGGGTCACGCCCATCAGGTTAGGAATGCCCTTGTACGCGGCCATTCCCTGAAGCGGAGCAGCGGTCGTCGCTAGTTCGATTCCATAGCGAGCGGGATCCATCGCGTTGATCTTTGCGATCGGGCTGGTGCCGACCCAATTGACCCACAAGATCTTCTTGCCTGGGCGGTCCTTAAGCGCATCAAAGACGCGCTGCGCGACCCCAGTGAAGTCGGTGGTATTGATAGGCAGAAACTCTTCGGCCACGACGGTTGCGCCGGCTTTTGTCGCCGCCGATTTAAAGACCTGCGCGCTCTCGCGACCGAAAACATAGTCTTGAGCGAGCACTGCGACGAAAGTGTCTTTCCGGGCTAGAAGCGAGGCCGAGGCTACAGCTTCCTGCCCAACGGTTCGGCCCGTGCGAACCACATACCTGTTCCACTTGTCACCAGTGATGCTGTCGGCGCCGGCGACGTCGACGACGAGAGGCTTCTTGAGCTCCTCAGCAACGGGCATCATGGCCAGGGTGGTTGCAGATGAGGTGCTTCCGACCGCTATGTCGGCCTTATCGTCCTGAAAGGATTCTTCGATCAGCGCACGTGCCCGATCGGGCTTCAACTGGTCATCCTTTTGGATCACCACGATTGGTCGGCCATTCACCTTCATCGTGCCCTGCGTCGCATACTCTAGGCCGAGCTGCAGACCAATCTGGGCTTGCTTGGCGTAAACCTCGAAAGCGCCTGTGGTGCTCGTGATCAAAGCGATCTTGAAATCTTCGGCGAAGGCTGCCGACGAAACGCACCAAATCGCGGTCAAGAGGAATACGGATGATCGCGCAGTGCGCACACAACGTTTCGTGATGCCAGTCATCAAAAATCCTCCCCATTCTTGTCTACGGAGAGCTAAATCTCCTATCATAATTTTGTCAATATGAAATTTTGTCAGGAATTTTCACGAACCGCTTGTTTTGTGCCAGGAGAACGCGTCCGTTTCGCAGGAGAAAGCCGCCCCGGCAACCAGACGGTGTTAGACCAACTGTTCGGATCTAAGAGCTCTGCGAGATCGCTGTCCGTCCTTTGGACTTCCAAGGTAAGCGGCAATTACATTCGGATCAGTAGCAATCTGATCGGGACTTCCGTCTGCAATAACCGATCCGTAGTTCATGACGGTTATCCGTTCACACAACCCCATGACGAATTTCATATCGTGCTCTACCAAGACAATCGTCAATCCCTGCCGGACCTGATTGCGCAAGAGGTCGCCAACTGTAGCCGTTTCGACGGGGTTTAAGCCCGACGTGACTTCGTCAAGCAGCAGAAGGCTGGGCTCGGTCGCCAACGCACGAGCGATCTCGACGAGACGGCGGTCACCGTAGGACAAGTCCGCTACCGGCGCGTCCTCTTTCGCCAGGAGACCGACGATCTCCAGAAATTCTCTCGCCGCAGAAACGGTTTTCGCTTCTTCCCTCCGCTTTCTGCCGATCGAGAACATGCTTCCCCATAGACCGACCGAGTTGTGGAGATGCCGCCCTGTTGCGACGACATCTAACACGGTCATTTCGTCAAAGAGTTTTGGGGTCTGAAAAGTGCGGCAGACACCGGAAGCCACCCGGGCCTCGGGGGCCATATGTGTGATCGCTTCGCCTCTGAAGCAGATCTCGCCGGTGCTTACGGTGGTGAGACCCGATATCAGATCGAAAGCAGTGCTTTTTCCAGCCCCGTTGGGTCCAATGAGGCCATGTATGCTTGCCTCCTTCACGTCCATCGATAGTTTATTGACAGCCACAAGGCCGCCGAAGCGCCGCGTCACCTCGCGCAACGTCAGGATAACCTCAGGAGATCTCATCTTGCATGAATCCTCTTTCTGCGGCTCAAGGCAGCACCGGCACCCGCTATGCCCTTAGGCAGCAAGATCATCGAAGCAACCAGCAGAACTCCGAACGCAAGCATCTTATACTGCGCAAAGTCCCGTAAATATTCTGGAGCAACGATCAGGACGGCCGCTCCGATGATCGCGCCAGGAAGCGATCCTAGGCCGCCCACGGTTATCATGATCAGACATGTGAGCGACTCGTACCAGGTGAAACTTTCGGGGCTTAGAAAGCGCATGAGATGTGGCAGATATGCGCCTGCTATCCCGGCGATCGCGCAACCGAGTGTGATCACGATCATTCGATAGCGTGGCACGGGAATACCGACGCTTCGAGCCGCCGCTTCGTTCTGGCCGATCGCGCGGAAGGCACGACCGATTTTTCCGTGGCTAAGGCGAACGAGCAACCCATAAATGAGTGTGAGCGTTAGCGCTTCACATACGAACAGGCCAGTGCGCGTTTCGACCTGGAAACCAATGATGCTGATCACAGGAATTCCACGGACTCCGGCGCTACCGCCTGTCAGAGCAGTCCAGTTGGAAAGAATCTGATGGACGACGATGCCAAAGCCGAACGTCGCAATCTTGAAATAAACACCCGAAAGCCTAATCAACTGCGCCATCAGCAATCCGGCGGCAGCTGCCGTTAGCCCAGCAGCGGCGAGTGTCACGAGAAACGGCAGACCAAGAGTTTTTTGGAGAAGAACGGAAGTGTAAGCTCCGATTCCCATGAAAGCCGCGTGCCCGAGGGACAGTTGCCCTGCGAGCCCGACCATAGTCTGTAAGCCGAGCGCAGAAATCGCGTAAATCGCAACGGCCAAGCCGAGGTAGAGATAGAAGCCACCGAGGCTCAAGGGCACAGACCAAAGAATGCTCACGATGACTGCAAAGACAATCCAGTCATTTCGATTCTGGCTTGTCGCGCTCGCGAAATCATTTTGCTGAGATAGCGACTCCTTTGCCGTTCTTAACAAGACAGCCTCTTGCACGTGCCTAGCCCCTTTTTCCCATTAGTCCGGTCGGTTTTACGAGCAGGATGCCGATCATGAGGAGGAAGGCTAAGCTGTCCTGGTACTCAGATGAAACGAGTTGACCTCCCAGCGTTTCACCAATGCCAATCACAAGGCCACCGATCACGGATCCCGGGATGCTGCCCAACGAGCCCAACACAGCCGCGGCGAACGCTTTAATTCCGAGCATTCCCATGTCGGCAGACACGAAGGTAATTGGCGCATAGAGAACGCCGGCCGCAGCACCGATACCCGAGGCCAACGCAAAGGAAGCCGCAGATGCAAATCTGCGATTCACTCCCATGATAGACGCAGTTTGAGCATCGTCAGCTGCCGCACGGAGGGCCAAACCGAGCCATGTCCGAGTGAAGAGGAGGTGAAGCCCAACGATCAACACCACCATCGTCAATCCGATGAGAGGATAGACTGCTGGTACAGGATACTGCCCGACCCTGATCGTCTCGTGCGTAAGAGGGATAGGATAGACCCGCGGATTTGCTCCCCAGATTAGCCTGGCGCCATTGCTGAGAACGATGCCAATTCCCAGCGTGAGGAGCACGAGGTAAGTCTGGCTCGCTCCACGCTGAATGGCGGGCCAGAGTGCGCTTTGCGCGATGACGTACCCTAAGGAGGCCGTGAGCGCGGCCGCAAATGGGACAACGAGCCAAAACGGAAGAGCAGGAGCACTGATGATGATCGAATAACCGACGAAAGCCCCAACCATCATCAAGTCGCCTTGGGCAAAATTCACCAAGCCCATGGCGCGGTAGACCATGCTGAATCCAACGGCCACGAGGCTGTAGATGCAACCGACTGCCAGTCCGCTTAACAGCTGAAGCGAGAGATTCATGGTGGAACGCGCCTCGAACGGCTTTACTTGAGCAATGTATCGAGCTTGACCTTGCCGTCGACGAGTTCGGCCATGGGCAAAGGCCGTTGAGCGTCACCGTTTGACAGTATTGTGATCGGGCCTGTTGCGCCCTGAAATGCCTTGGTGTTGAAGATTTCGTCGCGGATTGTCTGCTTGGAAATCCCGCCCTTTGCGGCCGCCCGCTTCATTGCGTCGGCAAGGACATACATCGCATCATAGCCCATGCCTTCATATTGAGTTGGCGTTCTATGATAGCGTTCATTCCATTTTTGAACGAATTTCTTCCCGGCGTCCGTTTCGATGGAGCCCGCCAGATAATAGAGCAGGCCATAAGTCCCCTCGGCCGAAGGCCCGGCTATTTCACGATATTGGTCTATGCCAATCGCGCTTCCAACATAGAAGGGAAACTTGATCTGCATTTCTGCCATTTGTTTCGCCATTAGACCAGCTTCGGTGTAGTACCCCCAGAGCACGATATAGTCGGGCTTTGCCGATGCCACGGTCGCCAACGTTGGCCTAAACTCGCGGGACGTGGGTTCGTAAGCAATCTTTCCCTTGAGCTCGAGTCCGATTTCCTTGGCTTTCTTCTCGAATGCGTCAGCCAGCGGGATTCCGAAGTTATCGTTTCGGACGAGGAGATACACGCTCTTTGCTCCCTTATCCTTTTTGAGCCACTCTGCAGTGCGCTCGGCCCAAGTGGTTGACGATTGCGCTATTCGCGCGAACCAGGGATTGTTCGCCAGCGTCAGGGCACTGTCCACGGCAAGTGGAGAGAGTTGTGGCACTTTCGCCTCTTTGGTGACCTCAATCGCCGCGGCTGTGCCGGCACTCGTGGAGCCACCGACCACCGCCACCACGTCGTCAATGTCGATCATGCGCTGAACGGCCTGCGCGGCCACGCCAGGGCTTGCGGTGTCATCGGCCGGTATGAGCTTTATTTTGTCCGAACCCAAATATCCGGCATTGATTTCTTCAAGTGCTAATTGCGCACCAGCAAGACTTTCGGACCCGTAGGCCGCCGCCGGGCCAGACAATGGTCCGAAGAAGCCGACCGGAAAGTCCTTGGCCATGGCCGAAGACGCGAATGAGAGAAGAAGAGTTGCGAATATCCCAATACGAGCGAGTACCATCTTCCAATCCTCCAAATGCAACATGTTAGACGCCAAGATAGCTTCGTTGGATCTCTGGATCGCTCTCAAGCGAGGCAGCGAGCCCCGATCGGACGATTGAGCCGCGCTCCAGAACGTATGCACGATCGGCCACATCAAGCGCCGCTGCTGCATTCTGCTCCACAAGAAGGATGGTCATGCCCTCCTTCGCGAACCGGTTGATCGTGTCGAAGATCAATTCGATCAGCAAAGGCGCAAGCCCCATGGATGGTTCGTCCAATAGAAGGAGCCTAGGCTGTGCCATCATGGCCCGCGCCATGGCGACCATTTGCTGCTCGCCGCCAGACAGCGTTCCGGCAAGTTGATCACGACGTTCCGCCAACCGAGGGAAGAGATCGTAGACGCGTTCGAAGTGCCAAGACGGCCCGAAGCCAGTTCGACGAGAATAGGCGCCCATCGCGAGATTTTCCGCGACGGTCAGATTGGAGAAAACTCGCCGGCCTTCCGGCACAACAGCTATTCCGGCAGCAACGATACCGCTCGGCTTCAGACCGAGAAGAGACTTACCATCGAACGTCACCTGCCCGGCGTTGACAGGGAGCAAGCCGCAGAGTGCATTGATCAGCGTTGTCTTTCCGGCGCCGTTGCGGCCTAAAAGGCAAACCACTTCGCCCGCGCTAACATCAAGCGACACGCCGTGAAGAACATCGACCCCAGCGACGTAGGAAACTCGAATTCCGGACACGGCCAGGAGTTTTGGTTCGTCGATCGTTATGCTTGCGGGCGATAAGTGGGAAGCGTTCATTAGCAGGGCCCCCATCCGCTAGTTGGGATAATTGGTCACGAGTTACCGATAGGCGAAGAGACGCCGTGCCGGCGACAGGCGGCGTCGATTGTATTTCTGAGAAGACAAGCGATCGTCATGGGGCCTACCCCACCCGGGACTGGGGTAAGCGCGCCGGCCACGGCACGCGCGCCTGCAAAGTCCACGTCGCCGATCAATTTCTGACGCCCCTCGTGCTCGGCTCGATTGATCCCGACGTCGATCACAATTGCGCCGGGCTTGATCCAGTCACCACGAATGAGCTCGGGCTGGCCGACGGCAGCTACAAGAATATCCGCGCGGCGACACAGCGAAGGAAGATCCTCAGTCCTGGAGTGCGCGACTGTGACTGTGCAATTTTCTCGAAGTAGAAGTTGTGCGAGCGGTTTACCGACGATGTTGGAACGTCCAACGATGACGGCATTCAGTCCAGCGAGCTGACTGCGAACTCCCTTAATCAGCAGCATACAGCCAAGCGGAGTACAGGGGACTAGCGCCCCCCCGCCGAGCGAGAGCTTGCCTACATTCATCGGATGAAAACCGTCTACGTCCTTCGCCGGATCGATGGCCGCGGTCACTTTCTGCGCATCGATATGGGAAGGTAGCGGCAACTGGACGAGGATGCCGTCCACATCGTGAGCGGAATTTAGCCGATCGATCAACGACAACAGATCTGTTTCGCTCGTCGTGCTTGGCAGTTCGTGATGAAACGAACGCAAACCAGCTTCAACAGAACGGCGAATCTTGTTGCGGACATACACCGAACTCGCCGGATCGTTGCCAACAAGGACTACGGCCAATCCGGGTGTAAGCCCCCTCTCCACAAGGTTCTCAACTGCACTTCGCAGCTCAGAATGGAGCCCTGCCGCAACCGCGGCACCATCGATGAGAGTGGCCTCACTAGTGTGAGTGCCCATCGTGTCCTGGACGTTCATCGAAAGATCACCGTGCGATCGCCATTCATGAGTATTCTATTTTCGGCATGCAGCTTGACGGCCCGCGCCAGGACAGCGGCCTCGACATCTCTTCCGATCGCCGAAAGATCGTCTGGCGTCAGGGAGTGATCCACACGGAGCACATCTTGTTCAATGATTGGACCTTCATCCAAATCTGCTGTGACGTAGTGGGCTGTTGCCCCAATCAACTTGACCCCTCGTGAGTGAGCCTGATGATAGGGCCGGGCTCCTTTGAAACTCGGCAGGAAGGAATGGTGTATATTTATGATCCTGCCGGACATCTTTTGACAAACATTGTCCGACAAGACTTGCATGTACCGCGCCAAGACAATGAGGTCGATCCGCTCCTGCTCAACCAATTCGAAAAGCTTTGCCTCCTGCGCGGGCTTCGTATCAGCGGTGATAGGCATATGATGAAAAGGAAGGTCATAGGAAGCAGCGAGCCGGTAGAAGTCCCGGTGATTGGAGACGATCAACGGGATTTCGACGGAAAGGGTCCCGGTTGCGTACCGGAACAGCAGGTCGTTCAGACAATGCCCCGCCTTCGACACCATGATCAGGAGACGAGGCTTCGACTTGCAGTCATGAAATTCCCAGGTCATGCCGAATGAAGTGCTGACTTCCGAGAATTCCGCCTGCAGATCCGTCAGCAGGACGCCAGGCGCATCAAACGACACGCGCATGAAAAGCCTTCCAACGCTACGGTCCGAGAATTGAGCACTGTCACGGATATTGCACCCGTGCGTGGCGAGAAAGCCTGATACGGCGTGCACAATCCCAATTCGGTCCGGACAGGAGAATGTCAGAATGAAATCGGGACGCAGGGAGCGATCTTTGGAAGACCTGTCGACAACTGACGTTTGCGTTTCGGCATGAATGGGTCGAGGCTCGAATACGACGCTTGTTTCGGTCATGACAATTGTACTCTTCTACGAGGCCGCGGCTGAGACGAGAGCATCCGCCCCGACATCCTTTACGCGACTGTTGTTGGGATCATAAAATGGACGCAGTGAAGCGCGTGCGGGTATGCGCACGCCGGCGACCTCGACTTCGAAGTTTCCGGTCTGGAGAAAGGTTGCATCGATCATGCCGTTTGAGTTATCGATGAATCCCAAGCCCAAGCAGGTGCCGACTGTATGTCCGAACATGCCGGACGTGATGCGGCCAACGAGCCGGCCGTCGTGCCATATCGGCTCGTTGTGGTAGATCAACACGTTCGGATCGTTCAGCGCGAGGTGGATCATTTTTCGCCGGGGCCCTGCGTCCCTCTGGCGTAGCAGTGCATCTCGTCCGATGAAGCCTTGCGGCTTCGACCACGCCACCGCAAAGCCAAGACCTGATTCCAGTGGGGTGTCCTCGTCGGTGACGTCGTGCCCCCAATGACGATACCCCTTCTCCATTCGCAGAGAATTCATGGCATGATAGCCAGCCAGACGCATATCTGATGCCGCGCCTTCTTCGACGAGGCAATCATAGACGCCCTGAACAAACTCGGTAGGGATGTACAATTCCCATCCGAGTTCGCCGACATAAGTAATGCGGCTTGCCCTGACTTTGGCGTAGCCGAGGTCAATGACTTGGGAGGTTGCGAAGGGAAATGCTGAGTTGGAGAGGTCCGCATCCGTAAGCTTGCTCAGGAGATCCCTGGATTTCGGACCCATGACGCCCAGCACGGCGTAGGCGGAGCTTACGTCGATCGCGATTGCTCGAGATCCTTCGGGAATGTGACGGCTCAACCAGGCAAAGTCCCTGACTTGCGTCGCCGCCGCCGTTACGATGAGGAATCGCTTCAAACCTTGGCGCGTGACGGTAAGATCCGCTTCAATACCGCCTCGTTCATTGAGCCATTGCGTATAGACGATACGGCCGACCGGCACCGAAACGTTATTCGAACATATCCTGTTCAGGATGGATTCTGCATCGTCCCCTTCAAGGATGAATTTCGCGAAGGACGATTGATCGAACAATCCAACACTTTCCCGTACTGCCCGATGTTCTGCGGCTGAGAGTTCGAACCAATTCTGACGACCGTAACTATATTCGTATTTTGCCTCTCGTCCCTTCGGCGCGAACCAGTTCGGCCGTTCCCAGCCCGCGACCTCTCCAAAACAAGCTCCTTGCGCAAGCAAGCGATCGTGGAGAGCCGAGCGGCGAACCCCTCTTGCCGTATCGGGCTGTCGGAACGGCCAATGCATGGCGTACAAGAGACCGAGAGCTTCGACGGTGCGGTCCTTTAAGTATCGTCGATTCGACTGGAACGGCATGACGCGCCGCACATCAACGTCCCAAAGGTCCATCGGCGGATGACCGTCGACAATCCAGTCGGCCAGGACTTTGCCTGCTCCACCCGCCGACCGAATACCGATCGAGTTGAAGCCAGCGGCCACGAATAGATTCCGCACTTCCGGCGTCTCGCCCAGCATGTAGCGGTCGTCGGGCGTGAAGCTTTCGGGACCGTTGAAAAACAACTGGATCCCGGTTTTTGCCAGTATCGGCACACGACGAATTGCCCCTTCGAGCAAGGGCTCAATATGCTCGAGGTCATCTGGCAGAGTGTCGAATTCAAAGCTTTCCGGAATTCCCTGCATACCCCACGGCTTTGCGATCGGCTCGAACCAACCAACCAGCAGCTTGCCGGCGTCTTCCTTGAAGTAAGTACAGGCATCGCCGTCACGCAGTACGGGAAGATGCTTTCTGATTTCAGGCACCGGCTCAGTCACGATGTAGAAATGTTCGGCGGCGTGAAGAGGGACAGTCGTGCCGGCTTTTGCGCCAAGCTCCCTCGCCCACATGCCAGCGCAATTGACGACGAATTCAGCTGTTATTTCAACGTCCTTTGTTCGCACGCCCGTGGCACGGCCATTTTCGATGAGAATGTCGGTAACCGCGATATTTTCAAATATCTTCGCCCCACGACCCCTCGCTCCCCTTGCTAGAGCTTGCGTCGTATCCACCGGGTTTGTCTGCCCGTCTTTCGGAAGGTGCACCGCGCCAATGAGGTCCTCGGTCGCCATCAAAGGCCAAAGATCACCCGCCTCCTTTGCAGACATGACGTTGACTTCCAACCCGAAACATCGTGCCATCGAGGCTCCACGCCGGAGCTCTTCAAAACGCTCATGGTTGTTCGCGATTGCGAGCGATCCAACCTGTCGGTATCCGGTATTTTGACCCGTTTCGCGCTCGAGCTCAGAGTAAAGCTCTGTCGTGTATTGAGCTAATCGTGTGAGATTGTGAGTTGCACCAAGCTGCCCAACGAGACCCGCAGCGTGCCAAGTGGTGCCGGACGTAAGCTGCTTTCGTTCGAGCAAAACAACGTCCCTCCAACCGCGAAGGGTCAGATGGTAGGCCAGACTGCAGCCCATGATTCCGCCGCCAATGATGACGACTTGAGCCGACTTGGGAAGTTCCGTCACACCCGATCTCCGATCCAACGGTGAAATTCTGGCAGATTTTTTCACCTATGTGAACGAATTTTTTCACAACGGGGGTGTTTTTTTTTCAAAATTGTGCCAGCTATAAAGAATCGAGCGCTCTGGGCAACCGAGCGCGCCTAGGTTGCGAGACGTTGGCTTCTGATGTGGTCCCGGTGCACTCCGTCGATCATCGAGAGGACTTTCGTGCTAGCGTTATTTTGAAGGTCGAAGAAGTCGATGGGTATTAGGTCGATACGCGCGGCTGACGAATGGGCGGCCACAGAGTCGGGATCCAGCATGGACCCTGAAGCCGCCGTGGGCGGGCAGATCCGTGAATTGCGCAAAATCAAGAAGTTGACCTTGACTCAGCTTGCCCAGGCAGCAGGAATCTCGATCGGCTATTTGAGTCAAATTGAGCGAAATCAATCCAAGCTGCCAATCGGAGTTTTGAAGAAGCTCAGCGACGTTCTCGGCGTCCATATGAATTGGTTCTTCAATGGAAACTTGCAGGCTGCCTCCGATGAAAGGGACGTCATCGTTCGTAAAGCGCATCGCCGACGCCTGACATTTACCGGGCTAGGCATCGCTGAAGAGCTTCTGTCTCCCAATCTCGCCGGTCCTCTCGAACTCCTTCTGAGCACAATCGAACCAGGCGCTGATAGCGGGGAGTACAGCCATGATGGCAATGAAGCGGGCATTCTGATTGCAGGTCGATTGGACTTATGGGTTGACGGAAAGCGCTTTCAGCTTGAGGAGGGTGATAGCTTTTCGTTCAGCAGCACCTCGCAACACCGTTGCGCAAATCCAGGAAAGGTGCCTGCAAAGGTGGTTTGGGTGATTACTCCGCCGCATTACTAGTGAGTATCTTTTATTCGATTGGGCAGCGAAATCGGTCAATCCATCTCGAGGTCGATCCTCGCGGCCTTGACTGAAGTCGTGATGAAGCGGCGTACCTCCTGAACACGACGGGTCTCGTGCGTGTCGGAATGCGAAGTCAGCCAGTAGCTTCGCACGAATCGCACTTTGGGGAGCAGGCGCTGTAGTTCGGGATAATTTCGGGCCGCGTAATCATGCAAAATGCCGATTCCGTGGCCGCTTCGCACGGCCTCTATTTGGGCAACGACGCTGCCGCATTCGTAGCGACGCGACATCAGGCGGCCAAGAGCCGAGGCATAGTCCAGCGCCCGGCTGTATACGAAGTCCTCCACGTGCGTGACGAACAGCCGTCCCGCCAGATCAGATTGACTTTTGATTTCGCCTTCACGCGACAAATAGCTCTGCGCCGCATAGACGCTCAACGTATAGTCAGTCAATTTTGAAACGATTAGCCGTCCTTGCTTTGGCTCGTCCAGAGTGATTGCAATATCCGCCTCGCGCCGCGACAATGAAAACGTGCGGGGAAGCGGAACGAGCTGAATGACAAGACCAGGGTGTCTGGCAGCTAGCGCTCCGAGCCGGCTAGCCAAAAAATAGTTTCCCAGTCCGTCCGGCGCCCCGACGCGCACGGTGCCAGTAATCGCTTCGGTAGCACCGCCGATGCTTGCGCCGACTTTGAGAAGCTCACTCTCGGCGCGTTCTGCAGCCGCAACCAGGGCCTCACCTGCCAGTGTGAGCGTGCAACCTGAGACGTGGCGCTCGAGCAGCTTGGCGTTGAGACCTTTCTCCAACGCGGTAAGTTGACGGGCGACCGTCGCATGGTTGAGCCGCAACCGCTTTGACGCCTTCAGGATCTGCCCAGCACGCGCGACTTCCAGGAATATCCGAACCCGTTCCCAATCCATTGACTACACTTTCTGCACAACGGAGCCGCGAACACGGCGATTGATGTGCAGATTCATGCGCTTCATATCGGTCGGGATCAAGCATCCGACAGAGGAGCGCAACGATGTCCGCGACCATTCCGAACTTCATCAACGGCCAAGTATTCCAGGGTCGAGGCAGCAGGACCTCGCCCGTTTTCAACCCCGCGAGCGGCGAACAGTCCGGAACGCTGGGCTTAGCTTCGGCCGAAGACGTAAGCGCTGCAGTGGTTGCGGCAAGAGAGGCCTTTCCGGCGTGGGCTAGCACGCCTCCGGTTCGGCGCGCGCGCATTCTCAACCGCTTCTTGCGAATCCTTGAAGACCGGATCGATGAACTCGCCCAAGTGATCACTGCCGAACATGGCAAGGTTCCGTCAGACGCGAAAGGAGAGATTCAGCGGGGAATGGAAGTGGTGGAGTTTGCGACCGGCGCGCCCGAACTCCTCAAAGGTGAAATCACCGAAAATGTCGGCACCCGCGTCGATTCCCATTCGCTGCGGCAACCGCTCGGGGTCGTCGCCGGCATCACCCCATTCAATTTTCCTGCAATGGTTCCGATGTGGATGTTTCCCGTCGCGCTCGCCTGCGGAAACACCTTCGTTCTCAAGCCCTCCGAGCGCGCCCCATCGGCCTCGCTTATCCTAGCCAGGTGGCTCAAAGAGGCAGGTCTCCCCCCCGGAGTGTTCAACGTCGTCCAAGGCGATAAGGAGGCGGTTGATGCACTTCTCACACACGCTGACGTCTCGGCTGTGAGTTTTGTCGGTTCGACGCCAATCGCACGCTATATCTACGAGACGGCAACGCGTCACGGCAAACGCTGCCAGGCACTCGGTGGCGCCAAGAACCACATGATCATAATGCCCGACGCCAATATGGACCTGGCAGTTGATGCACTGATGGGGGCAGCTTACGGTTCGGCGGGCGAGCGCTGCATGGCTATTTCGGTTGCTGTCCCTATTGGCGATGCCACCGCGCAAGAACTCATCCAAAAACTGGCACCGAAGGTTCGCGCATTGATCATTGGCCCCGGCACCGATCCCAGCGCAGAAATGGGGCCGCTCGTGACGAAACAACACCTTGACAAGGTTCGCGCCTACGTCAACGCCGGCGTTGCCGAGGGTGCAGAACTCGTTGTTGATGGGCGCGATTTTAAGCGACAAGGGTACGAGAACGGTTACTTTATTGGGGGGACCCTCTTCGACCGAGTGACAACGGAAATGCAAGTCTATCGAGAGGAGATCTTCGGCCCTGTGCTCGCGGTGGCCCGCGCTGGCTCGTATGACGAGGCGGCCGACATGATAAACAAGCACGAGTTCGGCAACGGCACCGCAATATTCACCAGAGACGGCGATGCGGCACGAGAATTCGCTCACCAGATTCAGGTCGGAATGGTGGGCATAAACGTTCCCATTCCCGTTCCGATGGCATTTCATTCGTTCGGAGGGTGGAAGGCTTCTCTTTTCGGAGATCACCACATGCACGGCCCCGAAGGAGTGCGATTCTACACCAGACTGAAAACAATCACGACGCGATGGCCAACGGGCATCCGGAGCGGCGCAGAATTCGTGATGCCGACGATGAGCTGATCCATAGGATCGCCGGTTTGATCCTGTCGTCGACTCCCACTTATATCCAGTCCAGACAGCCATAGCACGTAGCCCCGAGTTGCAGGGTGAACGCGATCCACCGAAGTGTTCCAGTCGTTGTACGACTTCGAGAAGTAAGCAAATCCTTCAGCCGCAGTTCCTCCTGCAGGGCCGGCCGGGTATTGCTAGCCATTCGGATTGCGTTCCGCGCAAACGCTCCATCGTGCTCACGCACAGCGCGGGAGCGCAGGTCGTCCTTGATTCCCCTCGGCACGAGTTTGAGTTCACTGGGAATTTCCCTCAATGTCGAGGGCGGGCGTGTCCCCAGCACACGGACTCAGTTTCTTTCGGTTCGACCAGAGATTCTAAGACAGCTGAAATCGTGAATTTAGTTACCAAAAAAAGGGCCACTCCTTTCGGAGTGGCCCGCCAAGTCAGGGAGGAAACGTCCCCAGAGGGACCTCTGTGATCAGGCCGCCGCCTGTTCGATCGGTGCAAATGGGAGGCCGAGGCTCTCAGCAACAGCCCTATAGGTGAGCCGGCCCCGATAGACATTGAGACCTGCGCGCAGATGCGGATCTTCGAGCGCTGCTGCGAGCCCCCTATTGGCAAGAGCCAAACCAAACGGCAGTGTCGCATTGTTCAGCGCATGGCTCGAAGTCAGTGGAACGGCTCCCGGCATATTGGCGACACAGTAGTGAATCACCCCGTCCACCTCATACGTTGGATCAGCGTGCGTGGTCGGACGTGATGTCTCGAAACAGCCGCCTTGATCAATCGCAACGTCGACAATCACCGAGCCCTTACGCATTGAACTCAACATGCTACGGGTGACGATTTTTGGCGCGCTCGCACCCGGCACAAGTACGGCGCCGATGACAACGTCCGCTGCAAAGACCTCCTCCTCGACGGCTTCGATCGTCGAGAATCTGGTTCGAACACGGCCTTCGAATAGTTCATCCAATTTGCGAAGCCTAGGAATAGAGCGGTCGAGGATTGTAATCTCGGCACCTAAGCCCGCCGCCATCCGGGCCGCATGGGTACCGACAACGCCACCTCCGACCACCGCTATCCTAGCCGGCTGGACACCGGGAACACCACCGATCAGCAGCCCTCGCCCCCCAGCGTATCGCTTCAGGGCAGCACCGGCCGCTTCGATCGCAAGCCTGCCAGCGACCTCGCTCATCGGCGCTAGCAGTGGAAGACCGCCACGCGCATCAGACACGGTTTCATAGGCGACAGCGGTGCAGCCAGATTTCATAAGGCCTTTTGCTTGCTCTGGATCAGGCGCAAGATGAAGATAGGTGAAGAGGATCTGGTTCTCTCGTAGGAGGGCCCACTCGGAGGGCTGGGGCTCCTTTATCTTCACGATCATCTCGCTCGATACAAACACCTCGTGAGCTGAGCCCACAATAGCCGCGCCAGCTTTGCGGTAGTCCTGATCTGCCGCGCCGATGCCGACGCCGGCATCGGTTTCGATCACCACAGTGTGGCCAGCGGCTACATATTCACGAACTGCTCCAGGGGTGAGGCCGACGCGATACTCATGCGTCTTGATTTCCTTTGGAACACCGACTTTCATCTCTACCCTCCGATCTGCAAGATCTCCTTTTAGCCGGAAGAGCAGTTTGATTTTCTGCAAACTTGCGAAGCTGGAACGAAAAGGTGCAGAACTTTAACCGTTTTTGGCACTACCACGCAGGATTCCAAACAAATGGATGCCGACAGAATCGACCTAACAATTCTCGCTGAGCTCAGCACGAATGCACGGATCAGCCAGACTGAACTATCCAATCGAATGGGTTTGTCTAGCACTGCAATCGCGCGACGTCAGCGTACGCTAGAAGATGAAGGCTACATCACCGGATATCAGGCGACGCTTGACCTCACTCGGTTCGGCCTCAACACAACGGTGCTGGTGAGAGTCACGCTGGACAGCCAAAGTGACGATGCATTGAAACTATTCGAAACTGGTATCGTCAAATGCCCATCGGTCGTCCGTTGCTTCCTAATGTCTGGAAGCGACGACTATCTTCTCATAGTGCTGGCTCGTGATATTGAAGATTTCGAACGAATCCACCGTACTGAACTCTCTTGCCTCCCACGAGTTTCACGCATTCAGTCAAACTTTGCCATACGTGAGATCGTCAGTCGCGCAGTGCCTCCGGCTATCTTCGGAAACCCGGTGCGCTACGCAGGCAGATAACCTGCCCTGACAACCAGTTTGACGTAAGCAATAAGACCGGCAATTGTTGCGTCCGATTTGCCAGCGGCCGTTTGCGAGTATCAAGGAATGCAACTTGAGGATGGCGATTACCACGGGTACGTTTGTTTTGTTCTGTTTTTCTTATTTTTCGATGCCGCGGAGACTCGGAGGTGCTGAAGCGGCGCAAGCCAATCGAATGACAGATTCAACAGGACACTTGGTCACATGCAACTCGCCATAGGGTTTCGACGTGCCGTTGGAATTTCGAGATCTACGCTGGGCGATCGCCGCATCCCAGCATCGGAGCCTTCGTCAGGCGGCAGAGACGCTCAGAATTAAGCAGTCGACGCTGAGTCGCTGCTTGCGAAGCCTCGAACACACATTGGGCAGCAGACTCTTCGAACGCACAAGAGGCGGCACGCAACCGACCATCGAAGGCCAGGAATTCCTCGATGCTGCCCGGCGATTCGTGGATGAGACAGAAGCAATCACGATTCGTGTCAAAAGCCGCTCGCGAGGTGAAAGCGGTCGATTGACGATCGGCGTCCAAGCCTCATATTCAGCCGGCAATTTTCGGGCCACCCTCCTCGACCACCGGCACCGTTTCCCCGATGTCGATGCACGTATGGTCGACGGATCGAGCGACTATCTGATCTCCGACCTCGCCAGTTTCCGCGATTGACGTCGCCTTTATGGCCGAACCAGCTCCAAGCTGGACCGACAGGAGCCTGTTGCTTTGGAGCGAACGCGTCGTCGTTGCTCTCCCCAAGAGCCATCCGCTGACAGGGCGCGATGTGGTACACTGGGGCGAACTAAGGGAGGAAGCGCTCTTGCTAACACCGCGCGGCCCGGGACCGGAACTCGTCAAGCTCCTCGTCAGCAAATTGGGGAATTCCGATCCGTGCCGGCTGCTTCATCATGATGTAGCGCTTGACCGGCTTCTCACCTTGGTCGGTGCGGAATGGGGCGTCCTACTGACACTGGAAGGTGCGACCGGCGCAGCCTATGAGGAAGTCACCTTCCGCGAGGTGCATGATGCCGAGGGACCAACGCGTTTAAGTTTCCGCGCTTACTGGCGTCAGACCAACAGCAATCCATCTCTGCGTCCGTTTCTCGACCTTCTCCGTGAACGCTATCCGGATTTTTCCGCTGAGCCGGGGACCGACTGAGCAGCATTTCTGCGAGCCTTCGCAAAAGCACGGTCGGTCGCCATGAAGCGCTCGATCATCGGCGCGATCAATTTGGCAGGCTCCGTCGGCATCGTCGCGCCTCCGCTACGCGTCAGTATCTCGGCATAGCTTTTCAGATCCCTGAAGACGACCGCCGGCAGTTCGATGGTGAGCTTTACCGGCTTGTCGTCTTCGAGCGGCCCAAGCTTGAGCTTCGTCATGGTCTTCCTCCCTTCGGTGCCAGTACTAGGTCGCGCGTGACGATGACGCGGACCGGGAAACCTGGCCGGATGGTCAACGTCGATTGGATATTGAGGTGGCGTTGCACGATCTGCTGTCCGGTCTGGCTGATGCTGTTGGACGCGCCGCTGCGAATCGCTTGAACGAGATTGTTCTCGTCCTGGCTCGTGCCCGCCTCGGCTCCGACGCTGAGCATGGTCGAGAGAACGGCGGCCTTGAACAGCATGCCCCAATGGTTGTCGACCTCGTCCTCGAGCCCGGCATAACCACCGGTGTCGGCTCCGGGCTGGCGCTCCAGCACGATCGAATTGCCGTCCGGCATGATGATGCGGGTCCCCGCCGTGATTGTCGAGATTTCAACACGATAGGCAGGGCCTGAGCTCCGCTCAGGCGCTATGGCTGGCGCGCTGTCGATCGGAACACTCGAGTTAACGGGGTGTTCTCCTCCGGAAAAGTCGCGTGGTGTCCGACTGCGAGAAGAGCGATCGAGCGATCATGGCAACGACTCCCACGGCTCGCTTAAGATGCGCCTATGGAGAACGCGACCGAGATCAATTCAACTATAAAGGCAATCGCGCCGACCGTATCGGCTTCGGCCGGACGTGGTTTTTGCGCGCGATATACCGT
>NZ_LLXX01000219.1 GCF_001440405.1 Bradyrhizobium valentinum | reverse complement strand
CACCGCCGATGCCACCCGCGCCGCCGAAATCTACGCCGGCCGCTTCGTGTTCGCTGGCAAGATCGTGACCTGCCATGGCCGCTCGATCTTCGATCTCGAACCGCCGTCGGAGGATTGGGAGGTCGCCCTGCTCGGCTTCGGCTGGCTGCGGCACCTGCGCGCCGCCGACACCGCGCTGACCCGTGCCAATGCCCGCTCGCTGGTCGACGACTGGATCTCGAATCCGGCGCGCAAGCGGCCGCTCGAGCGCCGCCCCGACGTGCTGGCGCGCCGCGTGATCTCGCTATTGTCGCAGGCGCCGCTGGTGCTCGGCGACACCGACGGAAAATTCTATCGCAAATATCTGCGCGGGCTGACCCGCGAAATTCGCTATTTGCGCTACGCGATGCTCGACATCGCCGACGGCGTGCCGCGGCTGCAGGTCCTGATCGCGCTGTGCTACGCCTCGCTGTGCCTTGCCAATCAGGCGCGTCACATCCGTTCCGCCACGCGACGGCTTTCCGACGAATTGCAGCGACAGATCATGCCGGACGGCGGGCACATCTCGCGCAATCCCGGCGCGCTGGTCGAACTGCTCAGCGACTTGCTGCCGCTGCGGCAGACATTTGCCGCCCGCAACATCGCGCCGCCGCCGGCGCTGTTGAATGCGATCGACCGCATGATGCCGATGCTGCGTTTCTTCCGCCACGGCGACGGCAGTTTTGCGCTGTTCAACGGCATGAGCAACGCGCCGTCTGATCTGGTGGCGACGCTGCTCGCGTATGACGACACCCACGGCGTGCCGATGGCGAACATGCCGCATACCGGCTTCCAGCGCCTCGATGCCGGCACCACGACCGTCATCATGGACACCGGCCCACCGCCGCCGCCAAATATCAGCCAGGAAGCGCACGCCGGCTGCCTCTCGTTCGAATTGTCGTCCGGACCGAGCCGCATCGTCATCAATTGCGGCATGCCCTCGACCGGCCGCGACAATTGGCGCACCTTTGCGCGCAGCACCGTGGCGCATTCGACCCTGACCTATCACGACACGTCCTCTTGCCAGTTCGTCGAACTGTCGGCGATGAAGCGCCTGCTGCAGGGCGCGCCCGTCGTCAGCGGTCCGGCCAATGTGGAAAGCTACCGCGAGGCGGTGGCCGACGGCGATCTCCTGACCACGTCGCATGACGGCTATCTGGCGCGGTTCGGCGTGCTGCATCGCCGGGTGCTGATGATCTCCCAGGACGGCGGAAGATTAGACGGCGAAGACACGGTGTCGCCGGCGCCGGGCGTGCGTATCAAGGGCGCCGAAACCGATTTTGCCCTGCGGTTTCATCTGCATCCCGCGGTGAAGGCGAGCCGCCTCAGCGACGCGCGCGGCGTCATGCTGGTATTGCCGAGCCGCGACGTCTGGACCTTCGAGGCGCTCGACGACAAGGTCGATCTCGAGGACAGCGTGTTTCTGGCCGGCAATGACGGCCCCCGCCGCACCGCCCAGATCGTGATCCGCCAGGATTCCCGCCATGCTTCCTCGATCCGCTGGAGCTTTGTCCGCTCATCGACGTCGGCTTCTGGGACGACCGCCCGGCGCAAGCCGGAACTGCCGCTCTGAGGCACCGCATTAGAGGAGCAAAACATGGTGTATGCGGCCAAGCGCGGCAAAAGCCGCTGCCCCACTCATCCCGGCGCGCTACTTCGTGACGAGATTATTCCGGCCACCGGCCGAACCAAGTCGGCAATCGCGGGACTGCTCGGGATTTCGCGGCAGCATCTTTACGATATCCTGCAGGAAAAAAAGCCGGTGTCCCCGGCCGTGGCGGTTCGGCTCGGCAAGCTTTTTGGCGATGGAGCGGGAATCTGGACCAGGATGCAGGCCGCTTACGATACTTGGCAGGCGGAGCGAACCGAGGACGTTAGTCAAATCCCGACCATCAAAGCAAAGGCAGCTTGAGACGAAACCGCCATTCAAACCCATCCATGCGGCTTCGAAAGCGCCGGGACTGCCGTTGTAGACCTTTGCAGCTTCTTCCACACGCCGGTCTGGCTGGTTTTTGCCCGGTTTCATGACCGGCAAAACCGTGCTACCGGGCTGGCTTACCAGCCCAGGAACCTCCTTATGACCGACCATCCGCGCCGTGTAACCCGCGCTCTATTGTCCGTTTCCGACAAGACCGGCCTGATCGAATTCGCCAAGGCGCTCGCTAGCCATGGCGTTGAGCTCGTCTCAACGGGCGGCACCGCCAAGGCGATCGCGGCGGCCGGGCTGCAGGTCAGGGACGTCTCGGAGCTGACGGGCTTTCCCGAAATGATGGACGGCCGGGTCAAGACGCTGCATCCCAAAGTGCATGGCGGGCTGCTCGCGATCCGCGACAACAAGGAACATGCCGACGCGATGAAGGCGCATGGCATCGCGCCGATCGATCTGCTGGTAGTCAATCTCTATCCGTTCGAGGCGACCGTCGATAAAGGCGCCGGTTACGAGGACTGCATCGAGAATATCGATATCGGCGGCCCCGCGATGATCCGGGCGGCGGCAAAAAATCACGATGACGTCGCAGTCGTTGTGGAGGCGCAGGATTACCAAGCCGTGCTCGACGAGCTCTCTGCCAACAAGGGCGCAACGACGCTCGCACTGCGCCGCCGCCTCGCTGCCAAGGCCTATGCCCGCACCGCCGCCTATGATGCCGCGATTTCGAACTGGTTCGCCGCCCAGAACAAGGCCGAAGCGCCGGATTTCCGCGCTTTCGGCGGCCGGCTGATCCAATCCTTGCGCTACGGCGAGAACCCGCACCAGACGGCCGCATTCTATCGCACGCCCGACAAACGCCCCGGCGTCGCCACGGTGCGGCAGTTGCAGGGCAGAGAGCTGTCCTACAACAACATCAACGATACCGATGCGGCCTATGAATGCATCGCCGAGTTCGACCCGGCGCGTACCGCCGCCTGCGTCATCGTCAAGCACGCCAACCCCTGCGGCGTCGCAGAAGGTCCCGACCTGGTCAGCGCCTATCGCAAGGCGTTCGCCTGCGACACGCAATCACCCTACGGCGGCATCATCGCCGTCAATCGAACGCTCGACGCCGAAGCCGCGCGCGTCATCACGGAAATCCTGACCGAAGTGATCATTGCGCCGGACGCGACGGAAGAAGCCATCGCGATCGTCGCGAAGCGGAAGAACCTCCGGCTTCTCCTCGCCGGCAGCCTGCCCGACCCGCGCGCGCCGGGCCTCACGGCAAAGACCGTCGCCGGCGGCCTCCTGGTGCAGAGCCGCGACAATGCTGTCGTCGACGATCTCACGCTCAAGACCGTAACCAAACGCGTGCCGACCGACGCCGAGCTGCGCGATCTCAAATTCGCGTTCCGCGTCGCCAAGCACGTCAAGTCGAACACCATCATCTACGCCAAGGATGTCGCCACCGTCGGCATCGGCGCCGGCCAGATGAGCCGGGTCGATTCCGCGCGCATTGCCGCCCGCAAGGCGCAAGATGCTGCGGCTGACGCGAAGCTCGCCGAACCGCTGACCAAGGGCTCAGTCGTCGCCTCCGACGCGTTCTTCCCGTTCGCCGATGGCATGCTGGCCTGCATCGAAGCCGGCGCCACCGCCGTCATCCAGCCCGGCGGCTCGATCCGCGACGAAGAAGTCATCAAGGCCGCCGACGATCACGGCATCGCCATGGTGTTCACAGGCATCAGGCACTTCAGACATTGAGGTGTTTCGTCGTCCCTGCGAAAGCAGGGACCCATAGCCACAGGGTTGTGTTGCTGAAAGAAAGCCGTCGACCCGCGTGCCTGATAACCACGGCCGCGGCGTATGGGTCCCGGCTCGCGCTCGCGTTGCTCGCTTGGCCGGGACGACGAGGGAAATTGCCGGCATAACTCCGACCGTCTCCCGGCGGATGAGGGGCGCTCGCAATCGTCACGAACGTGCGGTGAGAATATCATCCGCGGGCACCAGGCCCCGGATTTGCGCGGAGCCTGTCATCGGGCGCGCATTCGCGCGACCCGTTGGCTCCATCCGGG
>NZ_LLXX01000218.1:10761-45515 GCF_001440405.1 Bradyrhizobium valentinum | reverse complement strand
GCGGTGGACTCCCAGGGCCGTGCGCTGGACGCGCTGCGCAAGGGCGCCCAGAGCCTGGCCGAGGCCATGCAGCAGGGTGACGGCGACCAGCCGGGCGACGGCCCCGGCAATCCGAGGGGCCGCCAGCAGGGCGCGGCCAACTCCAGCGATCCGCTGGGACGGCCGCTGCGCCACAACGAATTCACCGACGATTATACGGTGAAGATCCCCGGCGAGATCGACGTGCAGCGCGTGCGCCGCATCCTGGAAGAACTGCGCCGCCGTCTCGGCGATCCGTCCCGCCCGCAGATCGAACTCGATTACATCGAGCGGCTGTTGAAGGATTATTGATTTCACTCGATGCGTAGCAACCGTTGAACCCTCATGGTGAGGAGGCGCGCAGCGCCGTCTCGAACCACGAGGCCCCGCTGGTGCCATTCATCCTTCGAGACGCGCGAAGACGCGCTCTCAGGATGAGGTCTGGCAGGGGTGGCGAGCAATGAATGGAGCCGCGGCGTACTGGGTCCCCCGCCTTCGCGGGGGACGACGACCGTTGATGTGGTTTACCCGTTCTTCCCCGCCGCCAGCGCGTCCGCTACCGCCGTGCGGATGTCGTGCACCGCGAACGGCTTTGTCACAACGTCATGCACGATGGCGTTGAGACCGGAGGCGCGTTCGCGCTGATCGGCGAAACCGGTCATCAACAGGATCTTCACGTTGGGAAAATCGCGCGCCGCCGTCAGCGCCAGCGCGATGCCGTCCATGACAGGCATCTGGATGTCGGTCAGCAGCAGGTCGAACATGCCTTGCTCGCGGGTCAGGATATCGAGCGCTTCGGCGCCGTCCTCGGCGGTGACGGTCTCGTGGCCGTCCATGGCGATGGCGCGCGCCACCAGGGTGCGCATCGAATCCTCGTCGTCGGCTATCAGTACGCGTGGCATTGGTCTCTCGCCTCAGGGATGCCCGGTCTGGTTCAGGCGTGGCCGCCGGCCAGATCCCGCTTGTTGAAGAAGCGTACGTCGATATTGCGGCCTTCGGGCGGCGGCGAAGCCAGCCGCGACTTGAAATAGGCGCGTTCGCCGGGCTTGAGCACCGGCTGCTCGAGCACTGCGTTCCAGGCGTAGATCTCGGTGCCCTCCGCGTCGCGGACGGAAAAGCGCAGCCGCGGCAATTCCACCGGCTTTTTGGTCTCGCCTATGATCACGCCTTCGATGACCAGCACCGGCTTGCCGTCCACGGTCTCGTTGGTGACCTTGATGTCCTTGAACGCCAGCCCGCGCAGGTTTACGTCCAGCCCGACCATCGTGTAGAACGTCGCGGTCTGCGGCAGCAGCCGCACGACGTCGGTGCGCCAGATCATCAGCGCCAGTATCAGCGCGCCCATCGCGGCGCAGGCGGTCGGCAGGCCGACGGACGGCATGAATGGAATGCGGGGCAGGGCAGGCAGGCGGAAAAGACGCGCCAGCCGTTCGCGGTGCGTGGTGATCCGGACCTCCTCGTAGTCCTCCGCGTCCCGCCGGGCGACCGACGGCCAGTCGCTGTCGCCGCCCTGGTGCGAACCCTCGGCCTCGGCCGGCCAGCCGGCCGAAATCGAGGGGCTGTCGACTATTGGGGCGTCCTGCCCCTCTTCCTCGTGCGCCAGCGCCTCCCATTCGGCCGCCGCGTCGTTCACGGGCGGTGGGCTCGATGGCGCCATGGCGGGCACGGCGGCCGCCATTTCGATCGCGTCCTCGGGCCGCGCCAGCCAGGTTTCCTTGCAGCGGGAGCAGCGGACGGTGCGTCCGCCGGCGCCCAAGGTAGCCGGATTGATGGCGTAAGATGTTGTACAATGAGGGCAAACGATATGCACGGAGCCCATCTCCACAGTGTCTTTGCCTCGATGCTACATAGCGACCGTTAACGAATCGGAAACCATAACGGTCGCAAAACCGTTTTGTCCGGTTAGTACCCAAACCGGCGGACTACGAGCCCAAGGTCCAGGTTCGGGTCCAGGTTCAGGTACAAGTCCGGGGTTTCCGGCCGCGGCCCACGCCGAGCGGAGCTCGGCAACTGCCCACGCCGAGCGGAGCTCGGCAACTGCCCACGCCGAGCGAAGCTCGGCAACTGCCCATGTCGAGCGGAGCTCGGCAACTGCCCATGTCGAGCGGAGCTCGACCACGGCTCATGTCGAGCGGAGCTGAGCTTGGTTCGGTTCGAAAATGTCGGTTTGCGGTACGGGCTTGGCCCGGAGATTTTGCGCGACCTCTCCTTTGTGATTCCGGCCCATTCGTTTCAGTTTCTCACGGGACCCTCGGGCGCGGGCAAGACCTCGCTGCTGCGGCTGCTGTTTCTGTCGTTGCGGCCGACGCGCGGTCTCGTCAATCTGTTCGGCCAGGACGTCTCGCTGCTCGGCAAGGATCAGATCGCGAACCTGCGCACGCGCATCGGCATCGTGCTGCAGGATTTTCGGCTGCTCGACCACATGACGACCTATGAGAACGTGGCGCTGCCGTTTCGCGTGATGGGCCGTGAAGAATCCAGCTATCGCCGGGAGGTGATCGATCTCCTGAGATGGGTCGGGCTCGGCGAGCGCATGGATGCGCTGCCGCCGATTCTGTCGGGCGGTGAGAAGCAGCGCGCCGCGATCGCGCGCGCGGTGATCTCGCGGCCGCAATTGCTGCTGGCGGACGAACCGACCGGCAGCGTCGATCCGACGCTTGGCCGCCGCCTGCTGCGGCTGTTCATCGAATTGAACAGGCTGGGCACCGCGGTGATCATCGCGACCCACGACATCACGCTGATGGACCAGTACGAGGCGCGGCGGATGGTGCTGCACCAGGGACGGTTGCACATCTATGAGTAGGGCTGGTGACGAGCATGGGCCGCTGGTGGACCTCGGCAACGAACGTCCGCAGGTGCCGGCGCGCGCGCGCAACATGTCGCCGATCGTGCCGCGGGCATCGATCTCCGGCCGCGCGCTGGTCGCCGTCGTCGCCATCATGACGTTCCTTGCTTCCATCACCACCGGCACCGTGCTGCTGGTCAGCGCGTCCGCGGCGGAATGGCAGTCCGAAGTTGCCAGCGAAATCACCCTTCAGGTGCGCCCGCAATCAGGGCGCGATCTCGAGCGCGATATGACGGCGGCGGCGGAAGCGATGCGGACGCAGCCCGGCATCGTCCAGGTCAAGCCGTTCAGCAAGGACGAATCGGCGAAATTGCTGGAGCCGTGGCTCGGCAGCGGCCTGTCGATCGATCAACTGCCGGTGCCGCGTGTGATCGTGGCGCGCGTCCAGCCCGGCACCACGCTCGATCTTGCGGCTTTGCGCAGGGCAGTGATGCAGGTGGCGCCCACGGCGAGCGTCGACGATCACCGCGCCTGGATCGAGCGCATGCGCTCGATGACCGGGGCGACCGTATTCGCCGGCGTCGGAATTCTCGCGCTGGTGATCGTGGCGACGATTATCTCGGTTTCGTTCGCGACCCGCGGCGCTATGGCGGCCAACCGGCCGATCGTCGAGGTGCTGCATTTCGTCGGCGCCGGCGACCGCTATATCGCCAACCATTTCCTGCGGCATTTTCTCAGGCTTGGGCTGGAGGGCGGGGTGATCGGCGGCGGCGCCGCGATGCTGGGTTTCGGCTTCTCCGAATCGATCGCCGGCTGGTTCTCGGGCACCCCGGTCGGCGATCAGTTCGCAGCGCTGCTCGGGACATTTTCGCTGCCGCCCTCGGGTTACCTGGCACTCGCGGTACAGGCCGTGGCCATCGCCGCCATTACCGGCTGGGCCTCGCGGCGAACACTGTTCGCCACGCTGGACGACATCGATTGACGCGGGCAATGGCGTTCTACGGGCATGATCAGGGGGACGGGACTCCAATTCGCGTAAAAACGTTCTAGAATTGTACATGGGAAGAGGATCGCCGGACTACATGGATTTGCAGCACGACGACAGCACGCCGAGGGCGCCAGCCGCGCGGCCGCGCGGATGGATGCGTGCGGTCGTCGTCGGCACCATGGCGATTCTGTTCGTCGGCGCGGCCGTGGGTTTCATCGCCTTTCTTTCGCAATTGCGCGGCGTCGAAATCAAGCCGGCGCGCAGCGCTGACGGCATCGTGGTGTTTACCGGCGGCTCGTCGCGGGTGTCGGATGCGATGGAATTGCTGGCCGGCGGCTACGGCAAGCGGCTCTTGATTTCGGGCGTGCATCCGACCAATGCCGTGAGCGACATTTCGCGCTCGCTGCCCGTCAATCAGTCGTTGCTCCGCTGCTGCGTCGATCTCGACCGTTCCGCCGTCAACACGCGCAGCAATGCCGCGGAGACGCGGCGCTGGGCCCGCGAGCGCGGCTTCAAGTCGCTGATCGTGGTGACATCCAACTACCACATGCCGCGCGCGATCCTGGAATTGTCGCATGCGATGCCTGACATCACGCTGATTCCGTTCGCGGTGATCGGCGACCGATGGCGCGACGAGCCGTGGTGGACCAGCGGTGCGACGCTGCGTCTCTTGCTGTCGGAATATGTGAAATATGTCGCCGCCGAGGTGCGCGTGCGGCTGGCCGATGCCGGCATTGAACTCGCGCCCGAACCTTCCGATCAGCCCGCGCAGGCGCCGCGTCGGCCGACCACGGCGCAGGCTAACTAGGACGCGTAATGAATCCACGAATGGTGCGTCCGGCTCCATCGCGCGGCTTCCCAGGCCTCGCGCGAAACGATCGGCGGTGTTTTCACCGGAGTCACCTCCTGCGCGATGTCGCTTTCACTGCATGAAG
Source organism: Bradyrhizobium valentinum (assembly GCF_001440405.1). Lineage (GTDB taxonomy): Bacteria > Pseudomonadota > Alphaproteobacteria > Rhizobiales > Xanthobacteraceae > Bradyrhizobium > Bradyrhizobium valentinum. The sequence goes on along the minus strand of NZ_LLXX01000218.1, from coordinate 40,789 downwards.
CCTTCGGCGAGGACCTTCCCGGTCGCCAGGCTCGCGGTCCCCACGCCCCAGATCTGCCGCTCATTGACCCAGCCGTATTCTTTGGACGCGGTGGAGAGGCGGACGTTTGCGAAGATATCGAGCACCGGCTCGCCGGGTCGCGGCGCCGCTTGGCCGTCGCCAGACAACGCGATCCGGTGGCCGTCCTCGGTCTCGATGATCAAGTGCAGGTCGAGCTCCATGCGACCATCAGCGCGGACCCGCACATAGTCGACGCCGTGCGCCCGGCCCGCGAGGCGTCCCTCGTACCGCCCAGCGATCGCAAGGTCGAATTGGGCTCCGTGTAGCGGAATCGCTTCCTGACCGGAAAGGATGGCGTTCAAGCTCACGCCGTAGTCGGTGACTCCCGTGAGATCGAGTTCCATGTCGTAAATCTTCTCGCCCCTCATCGCAGTATTTCCAGTCATCTTGCTTCTCCTGCTGTAAGGCTTCCTTGTGGGAACTTCGAGAGGGCCAAAACTGAGCATCGATTTATTCTTTTTGCTCTGCGACTTTTGTCAATGAGGTACACCGGTGTTCCTCATTGTGCTTTTGCCGACCGCCGTTGAAATGACCGGGACACTTGCTGATTGAATTGCGTCGGCAATCGAATGGATTAAGAAATCCGCCAAGCACCGATGAATTTCAGTGGTTGCGCCGGTCTCACACACCGGGCGGGCAAGCCGGCTGACGTTGCCGTCTTCCGGATCACGACGCGAGGGCATTCAAAAAAGGATAGCCGGGGAGCTGAGGCAAAATGAAAGAAAGATTTGACGTGCATCTGCGTGTCACCCCTACGCTTTTCATCGGCAAATGGACGGTCAGGATCCTTTTCTTGTTGGAGGAGCGGCCCTACCACCATGGGGAGCTGCGGCGCCGCTTGGGAGCCATCTCACAGCGGATGCTGACCCACACGCTTCGCAACCTTGAAACGACCGGGCTTATCTCCAGAGAGGTCACGCGATCAAGATCAGTAAGAGTCAAGTACTCGCTGACCAAGTTAGGCAGAAGCTTCATGGTTCCGCTAAACAGTGTCTGCCGTTGGATTGATCGCAATCGCACGGGCTTAAGCGCGACAATCGATCTTTCAAAGTAGCCGCGCGCGCCCGTCTCTACCGATGCCCACATTAGACGCCGGATGTCCGCAAGGGATCATCATCGGACGTTAACCGACGCGTGCCGCGCATCCTTCGCATGACTCGAAGCCGCTCAATCAACTGGGACAACAGGCGTGCAATGAAGCGCGGCATCCATTCGCCCGACATTTGGTTCACGGCGGTGACGACGCACCTTATGTTTAGAGCGATTTTGCGGAACAGCAGTGCGTGTTGTTGATGAAATTGGGAACGCCTTTGGCTTGTTAAAGAATATGAGGTCGATAGTGTGGACGCCGTGCGCGCTGCTGGCGTTCGTAACCGGCGGAAATAAGTCGATCGGGGATTCCCATGTGGGACGACGTACTTCTTTACGTCATCATAGGCTTCGTCGCGCAAATGATCGATGGTGCGATCGGCATGGCCTACGGCGTAACGGCTACCTCTGTGCTCCTCGGCCTGGGCGTGCCTCCCGCCACCGCAAGCGCGTGTGTGCATGCGGCGGAGACATTCACCACCGGCGCCTCGGGTCTCGCCCATTGGCGCTTTGGCAATGTTGACCGCAAACTGCTTCTGCGTCTTGCCATTCCGGGAATGATTGGTGGGGCAATCGGCGCCTATGCACTCTCCGAACTCCCCGGCGAAGCCTTGAAGCCTTTCATCAGCGCTTACCTCCTTCTGCTTGGCGCTTTTATCGTCTGGAAGGCGCTAGCGGCTCGCCCCATTGAGGCACCTACTCCGCGCGCAGTCGGCCCTCTGGGTTTGTTCGGCGGCGTCCTCGACGCCATTGGCGGAGGAGGATGGGGCCTGATCGTGACCTCTACACTCCTTGGCCAAGGCGCGACGCCGCGCTACGCCATCGGCTCAGTCAACTTGGCCGAGTTTTTCGTCACTTTGACCATATCAACGACTTTCTTTCTCACCGTTGGCCTGAGCCTGTGGCCTATCATCGCCGGTCTTGTCATCGGGGGAGTCATCGCGGCGCCGTTCGCAGCGCTTGCGACCAAACACATCCCGGATAAAGTCCTGATGCTTCTGGTCGGCTGCGTCGTAGTGCTCTTAAGCCTGCGCACAATCCTCATGGCACTCGCATCCGGTCCATAGGTCGGCTAAGGGTAGGTCATTAACAGACATGCGCGGCCCCGACCTTCGAGGTCCGCTTTGCCTCCAATGGCGGATGAGGGCTATCGCGGCCACTGGATTTCATTTCAGTCTGCTTTATGAGTACACATTCAGCTCAACGGTCGCTGTTCTCTGCGGGAAGGGGCAGCGGATGCTGGTCGTGCAGCATCGCCGCGAGCCGGTGCAGATGCGAATCGCGAAAGCCGGCCGCCTCGATCGCCTTCACGGTGGCCAGAACGTAGTCGCGGTTGACGCCGGACTGGCCGTGCCCTTGCAGCACGTGACGTAATTGTTCTGCCAGCGACAGCCGTCCGGCATATTGCACGTGGCCGCGGTCGACCACATAGACGAGCGCACTGACGCGCTGGCGCGCCTCGTTCTCCAGCCACACCGATCGTTTCACCTCGCGGTACACCGAGGTGACCTGCTCGCGCTCGCGCAAATAGGCGATGGTTGCGGCGCGGTTCTTTTCCGCGATCCGGAACGCGACGCCGCGACAGGCGCCGCCGCGGTCGAGCCCGAGCACGAGGCCGGGTTTTTCCGGCGTGCCGCGATGAACGAAGGAATAGACGCAGAGCGCGCGGTGTTCGCCGATCAGTCGCGCCGGAACCCGTTCGATGAATTCGAAGCCGGGGCGCCACATCAGGGAGCCGTAACCGAACACCCAGAGGTCGCCTGTCGAGAATTCAGTATCGTTGATGGCAATCGCGGACATGCCCTTGCACCGCTACCAGAACGGCATGGTAAAGCGAAGCAGATTCAGTGCCTTTTGTTGCTGACAGCGGATGCTTACATTTGACAAAATCGCTAGCCAAAGGACGCCGCATGCCTGACATGATCCCTGCGCCGAGCCGGCGCCCGCTGTGGCGCCTCTTCATCGCGCCTGCACTGCTCCTTGTCGTTGCGGCGGCATGGAGCGCGTTCTGGTTCTACGCTGCTTCCGAAGTCGGCGTGCGCGCCGACGCGTGGGCGGCGCAGGAAGCAAAAGCCGGCCGGGTCTATGCCTGCGGCAAGCGCTCGGTGGCGGGCTTCCCGTTCCGCCTTGAAGTCCGCTGCGACGACGCCAGCGTTTCGCTGGTTTCGCAGACGGCGGGCGCGCAGGCGCCGTTCACCGCGCGGCTCGGCGAAATCATGGTGATCGCGCAGATCTACCAGCCGAGACTCCTGATCGCCGAATTCAAGGCGCCGGCAACGCTGGCCGATCGCGGCCAGCCGCCATCGATGAAGGTGAACTGGACGAGTGGCCGCAGCAGCGTGACGGGGTTACCCGATATTCCGCAGCGCGCATCCATCGTGTTCGACAATCCCTCGATCGACCGTGTCAACGGACAGGTAGCGACGCCGCTCGCGCGCGCCAATCATGTTGAACTGCACGGCCGGCTCGCGGAGGGATCGCCCGCCGCCAATCCGGTGATCGAGACGGTGCTGCAGATAGCGGGCGGCAGCGTGCAGGAGCTGCACCCGGTGCTCGCCGCGCCCTTCGACGCCGACATCCAGACCAAGCTCACGGGCCTGAAGGATTTTACGCCGAAGCCATGGCCCGAACGGTTCAGGGAATTGCAGGCAGCGGGCGGCCATGTCGAGATCGTGCGGTCGCGGGTTCAACAGGGCGATCTGATCTCGTTGGCCGCGGGAACGTTGCGCCTCAACGCCCAGGGGCGGATCGACGGCGAATTGCAGATGACCGTGACGGGGTTGGAGCGCGTGATCCCAGCGCTTGGAATCGAAAAGATGCTGGAGGAGGGCGTGCCGCAGGCAACGCTCGATCGCGTCGCGCCGGGCGTCAAGACGCAGGACCTCAACAATCTGTTCGGCGCGCTCGACAGGGCTATCCCGGGCCTCGGCAAGGCCGTCAAGCAGAACGCCAATGCCGGCGTCGCCGCAGGCATCAACTCGCTCGGCAAGGAGGCGGAGCTGGAAGGCAAAAAAGCGCGCGCCTTCCCGCTGCGCTTTGTTGACGGCGCGGTGTTTCTGGGTCCGATAAAAGTGGGGCAGGTGCCGCCGCTGTTTTAGGCGTCGTTACTCGCGAATCTCTCCGCGTCATTGCGAGCCACTGGCCCCCGACCCGCCTTCGGCGAGTGAGGCCATAGCGTTGGCGTCGGCGGCAACCCGAGCTGGGGTTGCGTTCCGACGAGGGCTAATGCGCCAAGAGAACGGGGCGTGCCGAAGCGTTCTTAAGGATGTGGCGCGTGGCCCCGCCCAGAAGCATCTCGCGCAGGCGGCTGTGCGAATAGGCGCCCATGATCAGCAGGCCGGCTTCATGCTCTGCCCCCGCCGCGAGCAGCGTATCGCCCACCGAGCGCAATTCCGGTGCAACTACCTGCGCGGTCGCACCGATGCCATGACAGCGCAAATAGGCAAGCACCTCCGCCTGCGAGGCTTGGCGATTGCTGGCGTCCCGATCAACGCTTATGACCTGCACTGATTTGGCGAGTTGCATGAACGGTATGGCTGCCGAGACCGCGTGCCAGCATTCCGGGCTCTCGTCCCAGGCGATCATCGCGCTGTCGGTCAGATCACTCTGCAGGCTAGCCGGCGCCAACAGCACGGGGCGACGGGTCTGCAGCAGCGATTGCTCGGCAATGTCCATAAGCGATTCCATCACGGTGGCGCTTGCAGCGACCATCAGGTCGAAGGCAGCGGCCCGTTGCACCGCGATTTCCACATACGATCCCTCGGCTTCGCGCCAGGATGCTGCGAGCGGGCTGCCGGGCTCGTCGCTCGCCGATAGCATCGGGATGCCGACTACCGCGCAGGCCTGCGCAAAAACCTCACGCGCATCCCGCACAGTTCGCTCCCGTTCCTCGGCGTGCCAGTTTACCGGGAGGGCCGCCGTTCGTCCCATTTCGGTGGCCGTTAGGCCGCCACGCGTGACCGGCGGCGGCGGCTCGCTGATGAACAATGCCTGGACGTGAGCCCCCAACGCCTTCGCGGCAGACAGGGCCGTTTCAATTTGACCGGTGTGACTGGCTGAGCCGGGCAGTGGAACCAGGATTCGCTTGATGCTCATGAGAGCCTCCTGCGATGCCGCCGTTTGCGACAACAGACGGCACATGTGTGTGTTGAGCCGAAAGCAAAATCGCGCAATCCCGCAAAGTTCATAACTCCCAGGAAACCCCAAAGTTCCGGAGACCGCAGGTGTGCCGGTTGCCGTGCCGCGAGAACGCGAATGTTTGGCTCTTTGAAAATTCAATCACACCCATTCCGTCGTCCTGGACAAGCGAGCGTAGCGAGCGCGATCCGGGACCCATACGCCGCGGCGGTTGTTGTCTTGGCAAGATGGCGGCCGGCTTTCCTTCAATAGTTGGCGACGGTGGCTATGGGTCCCTGCGTTCGCAGGGACGACTATGGATTCTCACTCCGCCTTCTTCAGCGGCGGATGCGGGCGGCCGAAATCCGGGGCTGCCGAATCCTGGCCGATCTCGACGATGCCGCGGCGGATGGCGCGGGTGCGGGCGAAATGCTCGAACAGCGCTTCGCCGTCGCCCCGGCGGATGGCGCGGGTGAGCTTTGAGAGATCCTCGTTGAAGGTGCCGAGCATTTCCAGCACGGCCTCCTTGTTGTTCAAGAACACGTCGCGCCACATCGTCGGGTCCGATGCTGCGATGCGGGTGAAATCGCGAAAGCCGCCGGCGGAGAATTTGATCACTTCTGATGATGTCACCTGCGCCAGCTCGTCGGCGGTGCCGACGATGGTGTAGGCGATCAGGTGCGGCAGGTGGCTGGTGATCGCCAGCACCAAATCGTGGTGGTCGGGCGTCATGGTCTCGACCTTCGCGCCCATGCCGGCCCAGAATGCGCCGAGCGCTTCGATCGCCATCGGATCGGTGCCGTCGGGCGGCGTGAGGATGCACCAGCGGTCGATGAATAGTTCGGCGAAACCGGAATCGGGGCCGGAATGTTCGGTGCCCGCCACCGGATGCGCCGGAACGAAATGAACATTCGCCGGCAGATGCGGCGCCATCTCGCGTACGATCGCGCCCTTCACCGAGCCGACATCGGAGACGATCGCCCCGGCTTTCAGGTGTGGCGCGATTTCCTGGGTCACCGGACCGCAGGCGCCGACCGGGATGCAGAGGATCACGAGGTCGGCGTCCTGAACGGCCTCCGCGTTGGTCGCCAGCACGCGATCGACGATGTTAAGTTCTGTCACCCGCGCACGGGTTTTTTCCGAGCGTGCGGTGGTGACGATTTCGCTGGCGAGCGCTTGCGCCCGCGCCGCGCGCGCGATCGAGCCGCCGATCAGGCCGAAGCCGATCAGCGCGACGCGTCGGAAGATCGGCGCGGTGCTCACTTGGCCGCCATGAAGTCGCGCAAGGCATCGACGACGAGGCGGTTGGCCTCCTCGGTGCCGATGGTCATGCGTAGCGCGTGCGGCAGGCCGTAATTGTTGAGCGCCCGCAGCACCAGACCCCGTTTGGTGAGGAATGCATCCGCATCGACCGAGGTCTTGCCCTTCTCGATCGGAAAATGGATCAGCACGAAATTAGCGACGCTCGGCGTCACCTTGAGCCCGAGCTTGCCGATCTCTTCCGTCAGCCAGTTGCGCCACTCTTCGGTGAATGCCTTCGACTTCTGGACATGCGCGGTATCCTCGATCGCGGCGACCGCCGCCAGCATCGCTGGCGTCGAGACGTTGAAGGGCCCGCGAATGCGGTTGACCGCGTCGATGATGTGCGCAGGACCGAACATCCAGCCGACACGTAAGCTCGCCAGCCCGTGAATCTTGGAGAAGGTGTGCGTCATCACGGTATTCTCGGTGGTCGCCACCAGCTCCAGGCCGAGCTCATAGTCGTTGCGCGACACGTAGTCGGAATAGGCGGCGTCGAGCACCAGCAGCACATGCGGCGGCAGTCCGGCGCGCAGCCGCTTGACCTCGTCGAACGGCACGTAGGTGCCGGTCGGGTTGTTCGGGTTGGCCAGCCACACCAGTTTTGTGCGCGGCGTCACGCGCGCCAGGATGGCGTCGACGTCGGCGGTGAAATTGGTTTCCGGCGCGATAATGTTCTTGGCGCCGTTCGCCATGGTAGCGATCGGATACACCAGGAAGCCGTGCGTGGTGGAGATCGCTTCATCGCCCTGGCTGAGATAGGTGTGCGCCAGGAGATTGAGGATTTCGTCCGAGCCGGCGCCGCAGATGATGCGGCCCGGATCGAGCCCGTAGGCGCGGCCGATCGCCTCGCGCAGCACCCGTGACGTTCCTTCCGGGTAGTCCTCCAGATGCGCCGCCGCCTCCTTGTAGACAGCTATCGCCTTCGGCGACGGCCCGAACGGGGTCTCGTTGGCGGACAGCTTGAACACCTTGCGGCCCGGCTCCGGCATCGGGGTTTTGCCGGGCGTGTAGGGCGCAATATCGAGAATGCCGGGATTCGGCACGGGGCGGTTCATCTTTAACTCCGGAATTTCGGGCGACGTTTAAGGCTTGGCCGACCCGTTCGGGGGCACCGTATAGCGCGTTGCGTGGCTGCCGACGAGAGCCGAAGAGCGCACCGAGGCACCGGCCTGGATCAGGGCTGTCTTGATCTTCTCGAAGCCGCTGCCGGCATCCGACACCAGAAGCGCCGCCCCGTCGAAGGCGGTATCGGGCACGGCGACGATCTCGGCGAGCGGCGCCAGCGCGCGGGCGATATCGGCATTCCACCCCGAGACGCGCACGCTCCACATCTGGACTTCCGTCACCATGGCGTCGTCGGCGACCCGCGAGATCACGAAGACGGGCAGCGCCGCCGGATGATCGGCGCGTTCGAGGAACGGCAGCCTCGCGATGATTTTTGGCGCGCCTTCGGCTTCGAGCAGATTCCACCACGGCGTGCGGCTCGAGATCGCCGAGACCAGCGCCAGATCGCCCTTCGATTTCGCGACCGCCTCGACGGCGGCCTGCGCGCTGAAATGGCCGACATAAGGCACGACGAAGCCGAAGTGAAACCGCGCCGAATCCCGCATCGCGGGTTCGCCGACGGAGACATCCGCATGCACCGAGAACGGCGCCTGCACGTACGTGAACGTCGAGATGATGACGCGCCAGATGCTCTCGATGGTGTCGAGCGGCAGGATGCCGCGATGGCGCTCGACCAGGCTGCGCATCATGCTGGCCTCGCGCGCAGGCCGGAACGCGGAGCCGACTTCCTGGGTCTGCTTCACCTGGATCAGGCGGTCGATGATGTCGCCACGCGCCATCAGCAGGCGATGAACCTGCTCGTCGATCGCGTCGATCTCCTTGCGCAATTCCTGCAGCGAGGGCGGAGCCGGGGGAGGCTTGGAGGGAGCCTTGGACATTTCGAGTGACCTGACGAGAGCTTTCCTGAACAGCGGCGCGCGCTGTGTCTTTCAAGGATGAAGCCCGTTCTCTCTCATGGCTCGAGACGGCGCAAGCGCCTCCTCACCATGAGGGCATGCGCTGCCACGGTTAACCATGCCCCTGCCTTGACGAAAGGGCCGCTTCGGACTAGTTTTGAGCCATTCCGTGGTCATTTGAGCCGGCCGGCTTGCAGCCACGTTAAACAACTCGCTAAACAGGCCGGGGACAGAGTTGATCCCGGCCGAACCTTTGTTCAGGCCGGGTTTTTTATGGCCTGATTTCTGTCTGTAGAGCCTCCGCGAGGAGGTCGGTGCCGATATGACCGACGTCGTACCATCGATACCCAGTCCGGCGATCCATAGTGAGGATCGCGCGCAGGAGGCCGATCATCCTGCTTCGCAGGTCGTGAAATTCGGCATTGACCAGCCCTTGAGGCTCGATTGCGGCGTCGATCTGGCGCCGTTTCAGATCGCCTATCAGACCTATGGTCAACTCAACGCCGATCGTTCCAATGCCATCCTGATCTGCCACGCGTTGACGCTCGACCAGCACGTCGCCAATTCGCATCCGCTGACCGGCAAGGCCGGCTGGTGGGAAATCATGGTCGGTCCCGGTCGTCCGCTCGACACCGACAAGTATTTCATCATCTGTTCGAACGTGATCGGCGGCTGCATGGGATCGACCGGTCCGGCCTCGACCAATCCGGCCACCGGCAAGGTGTGGGGCCTGGATTTTCCAGTCGTCACGATCCCGGACATGGTCCGCGCGCAGACCATGCTGCTCGACCGCCTCGGCGTCGAGACGCTGTTCTGCGTCATCGGCGGATCGATGGGCGGCATGCAGGTGCTGCAATGGACCGCCGCCTATCCCGAGCGCGTGTTCTCGGCATTGCCGGTCGCGTGCTCGACGCGCCACTCGGCGCAGAACATCGCATTCCACGAACTCGGCCGGCAGGCGGTGATGGCCGATCCCGATTGGCGCGGCGGCCGCTATTTCGACCAGCGCACCCATCCGCATCGGGGCCTCGGCGTGGCGCGGATGGCGGGTCACATCACCTATCTCTCCGACGCCGCGCTGCACCGCAAGTTCGGGCGGCGGATGCAGGATCGCGACCTGCCGACATTCTCGTTCGACGCGGATTTCCAGGTCGAAAGCTATCTGCGTTATCAAGGCTCGTCCTTTGTCGAGCGCTTCGACGCCAACAGCTATCTCTATCTGACACGGGCAATGGACTATTTCGACATCGCCGCCGACCATGGCGGCGTGCTGGCAAAAGCGTTCGCCGGCATCAAGACGCGGTTCTGCGTGGTTTCGTTCACCTCCGACTGGCTGTTCCCGACTTCGGAATCGCGCGCGCTGGTGCATGCGCTGAACGCATCGAGCGCGCGGGTGTCGTTCGCGGAAATCGATACGGATCGCGGCCACGACGCCTTCCTGCTCGACGTACCGGAATTCTTCGACATCTCGCGTGCGTTCCTGCAATCTGCGGGCAAGGCGCGCGGTCTCGACAGCGTAGCGTTTTCAAGCGAAGTGGATACCGGTTCGCATAGCAATCAAGCTCGCGCAGATTGCGTAGACTTATCTGCGGTAGAAAACGCGTTAAAACGAAAAAGCTCTGGAGGTGGCTGACATGGCTCTTCAGGAACAGGCCTTGCCGCTCGGCGGCGTAGCTCCCGACCGCACCGGCAACTTCCGCACCGACCACCTCTTGGTCGCCGAGATGATCGGGCGTGGGGCGAAGGTGCTCGACGTCGGCTGCGGCGACGGCGAGCTGCTGCAGCTCCTGGAGAGCCGCGGCATCGACGGCCGCGGCATCGAATTGTCGCGCGAGGGCGTCAACCGCTGCGTCGCCAAGGGCCTTGCGGTGGTGCAGGGCGACGCCGACACCGACCTCGTCAACTATCCCGACGATGCCTTCGATTACGTGGTCCTGTCGCAAACGCTGCAGGCGACACGGCAGCCGAAGGTCGTGCTGGAGAATCTCTTGCGCATCGGCCGGCGCGCCATCGTCTCGTTTCCGAATTTCGGCTTCTGGAAGATGCGGCTGCAGCTCCTGATTGGCGGCCACATGCCGCGCACCGAGAATTTGCCGGCGACCTGGTACGACACCGCCAACATCCATTTCTGCACCATCAAGGATTTCGTCGAGCTGTGCGACGCCATCAACGTCAAGATGGAGCGCGCGGTGGCGCTCGATCTCTACGGCCGCCCGGTGCCGCTGAACCTGCCGTGGTGGGTATGGAACATGTTCGGCGAGCAGGGCGTGTTTTTGCTCAGCCGGGGCAGGGTGGGGAGATAAGATGTGTGCGACACCACTAGCCGAGCGCGTCTTGGCCACGAGCACGCTGGTCGGGCTCCCTCCCCCCTTGCGGGGGAGGGTTGGGGAGAGGGGTAAGCCCCGGGGTCCGGCCGAAGAGATACGGCGAGCTCACGCAACGCGGCGCGCATTTGCAAATGGAAGATTTGCGCGGAGGCTTGTTGCTATCCCATCCAACGACGGAGCAAGCGGCACCCCTCTCCCCAACCCTCTCCCGCAAGGGGAGAGGGAACTTCCGCCGGTGCGTCCCTCACATGTGTTGCGCTGCGGCTCACACCGCCACCATCGACCTCGGATCGCGCACCGGCCATCGCCCGGCCTCCACCAGCGCGATGAACCGCTCGACCATCTCGTTGAACAGCGCCGGCTCTTCCAGATTCAGCACATGTCCTGATTTCGGAAAGAGCGACAGCCCCGCCGCGGGCAGATGCTGCTTCAGGAACAGGCTGGGTTCGATGCAATTGTCGTCCTCGTCGCCGCACAGGATCAGCGCCGGTGTCGGCACGCGTCGGATTGCCTCCGTCATGGTGTAGATCGACGGCCGCTTGCCTTGAAAGCTGCGCATCGTGTTGGCCGAGCCTCTGGCGTCGTGCCGCGCCAGCGCGGCGTAGAAATCGGCGTGGCCGCGCGGATCCTTCAGGAGGAACGGAATCCGGCTCGGCGCCTCCCGCGTCACCTTGGCGACTTCCACCGAGCCGATCGCCTCATACTGCTCGGCATTGGCCCGGCATTGCGCGCGAAAGGCGTCGAGATTATCGAGCGACGAGCCGGCGCCGACGGCGGCGAGTGTCATCGACAGCGCACGGTCGGCTGCGTTGAGGCCGACCTGCAGCGAGGAATAGGAGCCCATCGACAGACCGACGAAATGCGCTTTGGCGATGCCGAGGTGATCGAGCACGGCGAGCGCGTCGGTGTAGAAATACTCATAGGTATAGACCTCAGCCGAGACCGGCACGTCGGATGGCGTGTAGCCGCGCGCCGAATAGGCGATGCAGCGGTGACCGCGCGAGAAGTAACGCATCTGCGGCTCCCAGTTGGTATGGTCGGCCGCGAACTCGTGCAGGAAGACGATCGGCGTCCCGCTTCCCGCCTCTTCGAAGTAGAGCCGGACGTTGTCCTTGGCGGCGGCATAGGGCATTTCGTTTTCCTCTCGATTTTCTTGTTTTTGCGCAACATGATTACGCGCTCGCCTCTGAAAATTGCAGTTAATTCTTTGGCCTGCAATGCGGCGGAATGGCTTCATTTTCGCCGCTGAATCAACGCGGAATCACCCCGAAATTGTTTCCGTGCTGCCACATGAAATCTTCCTCTCGTCACATCGCCAAACGCAAAACGCCGGCCGCGTTCGTTCGTACGCGAACGCAAATGGGAAGTTGGGGTGTAAAGAGGATTGAGTATGAGTCAGTTGTTTGCGTTTCGCCGGTCGCTTCGTTTCATCGCGCTGGCACTGTGTTCGGCTTCCATCTTCGTATTTGTCTCTCCGGCTTCAGCAAGACCTCACCACGGCGCAGGGCGGCACGCTCGCGCTTATCACGCCGGCCATCACGTCAAGCATTACGCATATCGCCACCATCGCCATGCTATCAGGATGTCGCGCTGGGAGCGCAGGGCTGCGCGAATGCAGGCCGGCGGCTTTGCCGGCATCAACCCGAGCTTCACGGGGAGCAGCGCAGGGATGATGGCACCTGGCGGCTTCGCCTCGTCCAACGCCGTCACAGCGTCGCGCGCCGATCGCGCCAGCCGTCGTGCCCGGCTCCGCCACGCTGCGCACGCATCCCGCTGGGAGCGTGGCGTTGCGCAGATGCATGCGCGCGGTCTTGCCGACACCAATGCAAGCGTCGCAACGAATGCGAGCGTCGGGCCGAATGAAACCGTGACACCGACCACCGGTGCGACGGCCTCAAGCTTCAGCTCATCGAACGTTGTCGCTGAAGCGCGCAAGTATCTCGGCGGCAACCCGACGGGGCGCGGCAGCCTGTGGTGCGCGCGGTTCATGAACATGGTGCTGCAGCATTCCGGCTATCGCGGCACCGGCTCTGACATGGCGAGCTCGTTCGCGAAATACGGCCAGCGCGTTTCCGGCCCGCAGGTCGGCGCGATCGCCGTGATGTCGCGCGGCCGCCGCGGCGGCCATGTCGGCATCATCACCGGCATCGATGCCAAGGGCAATCCGATCATGATTTCGGGAAACAACGGCAACCGGGTCCGCGAGACGCCGGTCTCGCGCGGCCGGATCTACGCCTACGTCATGCCGACGAGCTGATCTGTCAGTTCTCCTGGTAGCCCCGCGCACACTGCGCTCCCTCCCCCCTTGCGGGGGAGGGCTGGGGAGAGGGGTAAGCCACGTGCACCGTCTTTGCCGCCACCCCTCTCCCTAACCCACGAGCGAGCTTCGCTCGTCTCGGACCCGCAAGGGGAGAGGGAACGCACCTCCCGAGATGGAAGAGAGACAACTGTGTTCAAAGCATCTCGGACGGCGCCCGCCTGGAGCGAAGGTCATTCGCTCACGGGAGCACTTCGACCCTCGCCGCCATGTCGGGGGCGCGTGTGACGCGGTATGTCGCGTTGCTGCATTTGAGGACCCAGACGGCGCGGTCCGGCTGTGAGCGCTTCCTGTCCCTGGTGGCGCCGAGCGCCTTGTCACAGGCGTACCCCTGCGTGCGAATCTGAGCCGACAGCATTGTCTGCGGCGTTTCGGCAGGAGCCTGCTGCGCCCCTACCGGTGGGCTGAAAAGGACAGCAGCGATAGCCAGGAGTAACGATCCAGGTGTTTTGCGCATGACGTCAACCCTCAAGGCGGGCATCCCGTTCGTCTGAATGCCGAACTATACCGCAAAAGCACCGGCGTTGTCCGCTTGGAGTCATTGTGCCGGGTCCGGAAACTTCGTCGCCGGATGGCCTTTATCAACGAAGCTCGCCGAGCAACGCCTTGGCTTTTCGAAGGTCGCTTGTGTCAAAACCTTCGGTGAACCAATCGTAGATGGGGGCGAGAAGGTCACGTCCCGTTTGCCGTTTTCCCTGATCGCTCAGGAGCCGCGCCAGGCTCATGGCCGCACGCAATTCCCACGACTTTGCCTGCTGCGCTCGCGCAACGGTCAGGGAATGCTCGAAATACGCCTGCGCCTTCGCCTCGTCCCGCTGCGGCGAGTTGAGCGCGATTTCGCCGGCAACGCGATGAGCCTCAGCCTCGCACCATCTTTCCTTGGTTGCTTGCATCGCCGTCATTGCGTTGCCGATGCAGCGCCAGGCATCATCGAATTGGCCCGAATCCGCGTGCGCAATTGCCAACATGAACTCCTGCTCCGGTGTAAATATCGTCGATCCGGCCGCCCGCCATAAATCAATACCCGCCGTGACGATCTCGACGGCTTCTGTGGCACCCGTGAGGGTTAGGATATAGCCCCGCCGCAACACGCCTTCTGCTTTTCGGAACGGGGCACCTTTCTCCTCCGCCAGCGCGACTAGCTCTTTGAGATGCTCATTTGCGGCATGGTAATTGCCGCAGTAGGTATTAACAAGAATCGGGAAATTCAGCGTAAACATCAAAGTGGCAGCGTGCTCAATCTGACGCGCTTCCGTTAGCGCGCAGTCTGCGTCGTTCAGCGCAGCTTGGGGATAACCGAGCAGCCACGAGGCCATTGAACGAAAGGCCAGGCACGTTACCCGGAGGTCCTGGCCAAATCGCGTCATCAATCGCCGGTGCTCGGCGGGGCGATAGAGGCCGAGGGCTTCATTGTAGTGCGCTCGGGCCTCAACGAGGTCCCCCCTCAGCGCAAGCGTACTCGCCATGGTACGGTGTCCAATCATCAGCGGTACGGCCGCTCCCTCTTTCTCGCCAAGTTCCAGAAATCGGCTTGCGAGTTCGCGAGCAGCGTCACCATCGAAGTTTATGAAATTGACGATCCACTGGCCAAAGAGGGCTGAGAGGAGCAGCGAAGGGTCATCGGGAGACTCTCCAAGCTGTTCGGCTTGTTCGATAAACGCTCTCGCCTGCGCCACGGCCGCCTTGGTTTCGGGAGCGCCATACCCCTTGACATGCATGAGCGTGTTCACGAGCGCGACTTGCAGGATGATCTGCTCGCGCCGCAGGTCGGGCGCGCTGGGCAAGGTTGCTATTTGCGCCAGCGCCTGGCCAAGCTGTTCTGCGGCTTCGACTAGCGCCGAGCGCTCCTGTGACCGCAGTCCCGCCTTGCCCCACAGACGCGCTGACTTCGCGATCAGGTCGGCCTTTGTGTAGTGACGCGCGAGCAGCTCGGGTTGGCTCTCGGCAATTTCCGGGAACTGGCTTTCAAGGATTTCGGCGATAAGCGCGTTCAGCGCGCGCCTCGGCTCTCGCAGCAGCGTACTGTAGGCTGCGTCCTGCACAAGCGCATGCTTGAACAGGTAGGTCGCATGTGGCGGGATGCCCTGTCGAAACAACAAACCCGCCGCAATGAGCCGGTTGAGGTCGGCATCCAATTCCGCTTCCGGCTTTCGCGCGACCGCCGCCAGCAACATGTGTGGAAATTCCCGGCCGATCGCCGCGCCGACCTGCGCGACGTCTTTCGCCGGGCCGAGCCGGTCGAGCCGCGACATCAGCGAAGCCTGCAGGCTTGCCGGAACCGCGACGACAGGCGTCGGGGCCCCTGTGCAGGCCCGCTGCGCATCACTCTCCCCCTCCGCGTCCAGCACCGCCTTGGTCATCTCCTCGGCGAACAGTGGAATGCCGTCGGTGCGCTCAATGATGTCCTGGCGAATGCCCGCCGGCAACGATCGGTTGCCGGCGACTCCCTCGATCAGGGAATGGATGTCGCATGGCGCCAGCCGGTTGAGGGTCAGCTCACTCACGTGCGGCCGTCCGGTCCAGGGCGGGCTGAATTCCGGCCTGAACGTAACAAGTATCAAGAGCCGGTGGCTCACGGCCAGGTCCACCGCCCGGGCGAAGAATTCGAGGCTGGTTGGATCGGTCCAATGCGCATCTTCGAAAATCATCAGCACGGGATTGATCCGCGCCAGCACCTCGATGTGCGAACCAAGAGCTTTCAGCGTTTTCTGACGACGGAGCTGCGGTTCGACTTCAACCGGTGGGTAGCGTCCATCGTAGGGCAGCGACAGCATTTCGGCAAACAGCGCCGCATCCTCTGAAGGCGTCGAGCTATGCGCCAGCAGCGCGTCAAGCTTGTCCGCCTTCGCTTGCTGGCTGTCATCGTGAGCAAAGCCAGCGGCGCGACACATCTCGCCGATCACCGGATAGAGCGTGCTGTCGGTGTGCTGCGGCGAGCAGAAGTACTGCAGGCGTATGTGCGGCTCGTGAACAAGCTGTTCCAGCAGCGCGACGGTGAGTCGTGATTTGCCGATCCCCGCTTCACCAGAAAGCAGCACCACCTGACCTTCGCCACACTTGGCCCGCTTCCATCGGCTCAGAATTAGCTCCATTTCTTCATCACGACCGATCAGCGGCAGTACAGCGCAGCTTTGGAGAGCGTGCGATCGGCTGGTCACCGTTGTCTTGCCGGCGACTTGCCAGGCAGCGACTGGTTTTGCGAAACCCTTGATCTCGACTTTACCGAGATCGAGATACTCGAATTGCGGTCCTGCGATCGTCTTTGTGCGACCCGAGATAACAACGCCGCCGGGCTCTGCGAGCGATTGCAGTCGGGCGGCAAGATTCGGGGTGTCGCCGAGGATGCCATGCTCCTCGGAAATCGCGCTATCTGACATATCGCCAACAATCGCTACGCCCGTTGCAACACCGACGCGCGCGCTCAACTTCTCCTTCGCGGGCAAGGCGGCGATCGCCTGCACCAGTGCGAGGCTGGCTTGAACGGCACGCTCCGCGTCGTCTTCGTGCGCCTGAGGATAGCCAAAGCATACGATCGCGCCGTCCCCATGATGTCGCGCGACAAAGCCGTCGAAGCGGGCAATGGTTTCAGTAATGCAGCGCCGGTAGCTGGCAATGATTGCGCTGAAGTCCTCGGGATCGAGCCTTGCGGAGAGCGCAGTCGATCCGACCAGGTCACAGAACAGGACCGTAAGCTGCCGGCGCTCGATCGGGCGCGAGTCCCGTGCCGTCGGCACTACCGCGGGAGAATCCACGCGCAATTTGATCCCGCAGTCGCCGCAGAACTTGTTTGGGGCCGGGTTTGCCGCGCCGCAGGCCAGACAGCGCCGCACGACCGCCGCTCCGCACTGCCCACAGAATTTCCTTTGCTCCGGGACTTCGGCTGCGCAATTCGTGCAGAGCATCCGGACCTCAAACGGATATCGATAACGCCATTACAATGCGCCGGAACGATGCGCCGGAAGTCGAGGGCACCATATGATCTTGGTCACAACTCCGGGTGATCGGTCTCAAGGTTCCATTATTATGCCTCTAAAGCGGAGGCCGACGTTGTTTTTCGTAGGATGGGTGGGGCGAAGCGATACCCATCAATATCTCCGTTCACGCCGGCGATGGGTTTCGCGGAGTTTATCATCGGTGCGGTCGCGGTACCGAAACGCAACAGCCGGCCACAATCAGATTTCAGCAGCAGAGTGTAACGAAGGAACCAACCAGACTCAGGTTAGATTCCGTGTGGGTTGGAACTTGGCAGGGGGCTGCAATGCCATACTTCAATTTTGATCTTGTCATCGGCGCAGAGTTCAAAAACCAGGGCGGCATGTTTCTCGAAAACACGGAAAACGCGATCGATAAGGCTGATAGCCTCGCGAGCGAGCTTCGCATCGTTCGGCCCGAGCTGTGTTCGACCGGATGTGCCGTGCGTGTCACCGACGGAGACAGACACGAACTCTACCGTACTCCGGTCGAACCTATCGGCCGCGGATGAAATCGGTCCTGTCGCGGACGATGCACGCCATAGGCGCACGAGATCGAATTGGCCTTTAGATCAGGGCAAGGGCATTAGTTGAGTTGGTAGCGACCTCTTACCCTTGGGGCAGCCGGTTCGTTCGTTGTGGGGCTGAATCCGAACTGGAGAGTCGCTGGAATGGTTCGGATCAGATGCCGATGACTCGATCGCACTCATAAACTCGGCTACGGCAGCGTTCGACGACCATTCCACGTAGCTGACAACGGCGAACACAAGTGCGAGCAGGGTGAGAAGCGCGACCACCATGGTGGTCCCCATTCCCCCCCAATGGCTTTGGGTGTTGAAGAGCATCGCACGTCTCCCGAAACCGGGTTTGCGACGGCCTTAGATCAACTCGCGATTATCAAATGTGAACTACCTCACGTTTCACGCTCACTTGATGCGGAGACGGAACGCCACACGTCTTTTTGCTTGGACGGTTCCGGTGCGCAATGAGCATCATTGCGAGCGGAGAAAGTTTAAGAGGCCCGTAGTTTTGCGGATCCACTTGTGCGGTCGAAAGCGAACAGGAAAACAACAGTCCTGCTTAAATGAGAAGATCACTCAGAAATAAGATTCCATTTTCCTCTGAGGGTGGCCTGATTGATTGCCGGACAGTTTGTGTGATTCGCGGATGCTAAATTTGGTGACAGTCCATAACGGAGGCTGCCATGAAAGCGTTCGGTCGCGTACTGACGATCTTCGGTCTTGTCTTGTTTTCTGTTCGGGCTGACGCTCACGACCCATCGATGCCGAACCACGAGTGGTTCAACAAGCAGGAAATGAACCCGGCCGCCCGGCAGCGACTTGGCGTTCCCTGGAAATCTTGCTGCAACAACGGCGACGTATTCAAGACCCGTTTCAGGGTTGGCGAGGATCGCTCAGACCAGTGGCAGTACCTCAAAGATGGCGCGTGGAAAATCATCCCACCCGACATCATAAAAGAAGAAGACACCCCTGATCGCACCCCCGTGCTGTTCATTAACCGACACACGGGAGTTGAGCTTTGCTTCTTCGTGCCGCGCGGAGGTCT
Organism: Bradyrhizobium valentinum; assembly: GCF_001440405.1. Classification (GTDB taxonomy): domain Bacteria; phylum Pseudomonadota; class Alphaproteobacteria; order Rhizobiales; family Xanthobacteraceae; genus Bradyrhizobium; species Bradyrhizobium valentinum. The sequence goes on along the minus strand of NZ_LLXX01000218.1, from coordinate 22,080 downwards.
TTGATGAGCAGCCGGTATCCGATCCGCGACAGGCCGCCCAACCTCTAGACAGCGGCGTCATTGCGCCGACGGCGATGCACTAAGTCCGCGAGCACGTTAGTCGCATGCCATGTGCTCTGCCCATCCACTAAATAGCGGCGCGCGAAAAATCGTTTTTTTCTGAAAGATCGATTTTCCCTAGCGACTTCAACGTGATTTGCCCGGTCCAGTCCCGTTCGCAAAAATATTCCGCTTCGCCGCAGACCCAAATCACCCGTACAACTTCCGCCGTCCCGTCCCGACAAGAGGGGCGTTGGCCATCGTCACGAACGTGGGACGGGATGCGGTGGACGCGGCAGCGTCAGGCGCGCGGAGTTTGTTCGCAGGGCGGCTTCGGCCGTGAGTGAACATAGCGCGCAGGACGTACGGCGCTGCAGCGTACGGCAAAAGCGTGTGGTTCTGGCACCCGTGGCTGGTGTCAAGCTGGCGGAGGCCGTTCGAATCCAACCGGGTTCGATGAGCCGTTAATCCGGCAGCGACGGAGGCAAAAGGAATTCGTCTCCGGGGAGAGCGCGCCATAAGCCGTCAAACCATTGCGCAGGGAATGCCGGAGTGTTTCGGCTGTACCTGTATGCTCGTGTGCGTTTTCTTTGCGCATTTGGCACACGAGACCGCGGGTGCAGTGATCACCCGGCATTCCCTGCTCCCTCTGTTGGGAGACAAGGTTGATGGAAAAGCTCGGGCGCTTTGCGTCGCGAGATCGCAGGCACTTGCTACGCTGTCATCGTCCGCGAAGGCGGACGATCCAGTAATCCAGAGGCAGTAGTGATTGACTCGATAGGCCGCAGCGTACTGGATACCCCGCTTTCGCGGGGTATGACAGTGGTGGTTTACGGCGCTCTCACCACGTCATTGCGAGCGAAGCAATCCATCGTCACCTCACGCTCGGAAAGATAGATTGCTTCGCTTCGCTCGCAATGACGTGGTGTGAGCGCGGGCCTGCATCCTTCGAGACGCGCGCAAGTGCGCGCTCCTCAGGATGAGGTCTGAGACCCTCATGGTTAGGAGCGCAGCAACGCCGCGCGTCTCGAGCCACGAGGCCCCCGTTGCGCTCCTCGCAATGACGTGGATAGACCCGCGAGCTACCTCACAGCAATTCCGGCTGCTCCGCCGCAATCGTATCGCCGGCGCTGATCGTGCCGCCGGCGATCACCTCGGCATAGATGCCACAGTCGCCATGACCGAGCCTGCGTTGCAGCGCCTGCGGGATGGCGAGGTCGCGTTCGGCGGTGTCGGGATCGACATTGATGGCGGCGCAGCGGACGATGCGTTTCACCACCTTAAGTCTCACATCGCCGATCGCCAGCGTGCGGTCGAGGAGGTCGAATTCGTGCCAGGCCGGCCAGCCCTCAATATAGAGGTTGGCGCGGAAGCGAAGGGGATGGACCGGTGCGCCGACCAGGTTCTCGATGGCGCGGACGCTTGCGAGGTTGATGATCGAAACGACCTTGCGGGCGACGTCCGAAAAGCTGTGGCCGGGACTTTCCAGCACCTTCGGCGGCCCCTTGATCTGGCCGGCAAAGGTTGTGGCGAAGAAGTTCTCGATCGTCCGCCGGCCCTCAGGGGTTGCCAGATTGCCCCGGGCCACGATCTCGCCGTTGTGGTTAATCGAGAGGATGTTGCTCGCATCATCGAAGTGCGTTCGGAGCCCCGCCAGCCATTCGTCGCGCATCAACATCAGGAAATGCGGCTTCGGCAGCCATTTCGGCTCAGCCGGGTCGAAGCCGGAAGGGCCGTTCTCGATGGCGTAGCGGCGGTCGGCCAAAAGGGTCTGCCCCGGCCTGAGTTCGGCCCGGGGCATTTGCTCCGGAGTCAGGCCCTTGACGGGATAGCGGTAGATTTCGGCGATCTTGGCGGGGGAGGTGTCAAGCATGCGGCTTCTTAAGGGATTCCCCGGCGCTTCGCTACACCTTCGAAATTGCGGTCGGGCCTCTTCCGTTTTTCGGCGCGATGCCCACATTCGAGGCAAGCCTGAAAACGGGGCGACGACCGCGGCCGGTTGAGGAAAGTCAATGCGGCCCCGCGGATACCCAATGAAGATGCCGTAATCATGCCTCAGGGGTGGGAACGGCATGCCGAGGGAAGCAAACGATATGAATATTGAAAAATACACCGAGCGGGCGCGCGGCTTTATCCAGTCTGCGCAATCGCTGGCCATGCGCGACGGGCACCAGCAGTTTTCGCCGCTGCATATGCTGAAAGTGCTGCTGGACGATAGCGAGGGGCTTGCCGGTGGTCTGATCGACCGCGCCGGCGGAAACTCCCGCGCCATCCTCAAGGCGACCGAGGACGCGCTGAAGAAACTGCCGAAAGTTTCGGGAAGCGGCGCCGGACAGATCTATCTTTCTACTGATCTTGCGCGCGCCTTCGACGCGGCGGAAAAGGCCGCCGAGAAGGCTGGCGACAGCTTTGTCACGGTCGAGCGGTTGCTGCTCGGGCTGGCGCTTGAGAAGAGCAGCGAGGCCGGCACCATTCTGAGCAAGGGCGGCGTCACGCCGCAAAGCCTCAATGCGGCGATCGAAGCGCTGCGCAAGGGCCGCAGCGCCGACAGCGCCACGGCCGAAAACGCCTATGACGCGCTGAAGAAATATGCCCGCGACCTCACGCAGGCGGCGCGCGACGGCAAGCTCGATCCTGTGATCGGCCGCGACGAGGAAATCCGCCGCACCATTCAGGTGCTCTCCCGCCGCACCAAGAACAATCCCGTGCTGATCGGCGAACCCGGCGTCGGCAAGACCGCCATCGTCGAGGGCCTGGCGCTGCGCATCCTTAACGGCGACGTGCCCGAGAGCCTGCAGGACAAGAAGCTGCTTTCGCTCGACATGGGCGCGCTGATTGCGGGCGCCAAATACCGCGGTGAGTTCGAGGAGCGGCTGAAGGCCGTGCTGCAGGAAGTCACCGCGGCCGAAGGCTCGATCATCCTGTTCATCGACGAGATGCACACCCTCGTCGGCGCCGGCAAGGCGGATGGCGCGATGGATGCGTCCAACCTGTTGAAGCCGGCGCTGGCGCGCGGCGAGCTGCATTGCATCGGCGCGACCACGCTCGACGAATATCGCAAGCACGTCGAAAAGGACGCGGCGCTGGCCCGGCGCTTCCAGCCGATCTTCGTCTCCGAGCCGACGGTGGAGGATACGATCTCGATCCTGCGCGGGCTGAAGGACAAATACGAACAGCACCACGGCGTGCGCATCACCGATTCCGCGCTTGTTGCGGCGACCGCGCTGTCGAACCGCTACATCACCGACCGTTTCCTGCCCGACAAGGCGATCGACCTGGTCGACGAGGCCTCGGCGCGGCTGAAGATGCAGGTCGATTCGAAGCCGGAAGAGCTCGATTTGATGGACCGGGAAATCATCCGGCTGAAGATCGAGCAGGAGGCGCTTAAGAAGGAAACCGACGCCGGCTCCAAGAGCCGCCTGCAGGTTCTGGAGAAGGAGCTGGCCGACCTCTCGGAGAAATCGGCGGCGCTGACGGCGCGTTGGAGTGCGGAAAAGAACAAGCTCTCCGACGCCCAAAAGCTGAAGAGCGAACTCGATGCCTTGCGCATCGAACTCGCCAATGCGCAGCGCCGCGGCGAATTCCAGCGCGCGGGCGAACTCGCCTATGGCAAGATTCCCGAGCTGGAAAAGCGGCTCACCGACCTCGAAGCCAAGGAGGATGTCAGCGAGGATGTCGGCGAGATGATGGAAGAGGCTGTCACGGCCAACCACATCGCGCAGGTGGTGTCACGCTGGACCGGCGTTCCCGTCGACAAGATGTTGGAGGGCGAAAAAGACAAGCTCCTGAAAATGGAGAACTCGCTCGGCAAGCGCGTGGTCGGCCAGGCCGAAGCCGTGCGTGCGGTGGCAACCGCCGTGCGCCGTTCGCGCGCCGGCTTGCAGGATCCGAACCGGCCGATGGGCTCGTTCATGTTCTTGGGGCCGACCGGCGTAGGCAAGACCGAGCTGACGAAAGCGCTCGCCGAATACCTGTTCAACGACGAGACCGCGATGGTCCGCCTCGACATGTCCGAGTTCATGGAAAAGCACTCGGTGTCGCGGCTAATCGGCGCGCCTCCCGGCTATGTCGGCTATGACGAGGGCGGGGCGCTCACCGAAGCGGTACGGCGGCGGCCCTATCAGGTGGTGCTGTTCGACGAGATCGAGAAGGCGCATCCTGATGTGTTCAACGTGCTTTTGCAGGTGCTCGACGACGGCCGCCTGACCGATGGCCAGGGCCGCACCGTCGACTTCCGCAACACGCTGATCATCATGACCTCGAACCTCGGTTCGGAATTCCTGGTGAACCAGCCGGAGGGCGATGATACGTCTGCGGTGCGCGAACAGGTGATGGGCATGGTACGGGCGCATTTCCGGCCCGAATTCCTCAACCGCGTCGACGAGATTATCCTCTTCCATCGCTTGCAGAAGAGCGAGATGGGCCGGATCGTCGAGATCCAGTTCGCTCGTCTCCAGAAGCTGCTGGAAGATCGCAAGATCACGCTGACGCTGGACGCCGCGGCGCGCGACTGGCTGGCCGCCAAGGGCTGGGATCCCGCCTATGGCGCCCGGCCGCTGAAGCGGGTGATCCAGCGCAACCTGCAGGACCCGCTGGCCGAGATGATCCTCGCCGGCGAGGTCGCCGACGGCGATCGCGTCGTGATCTCGAGCGAAGGCAACGTGCTGACGTTCAACGGCAAGGCGCCTCAGACTCAAGGCGCCTCAGACTGCCGAGATCGCGCAGTTCGAGGCGCCGGTGCCGAAGCGGAAGCTGAACTGACCTAAAATGGATGTGCTCCGGCCCGCGCCGCGCGCGCCGGGGCATCTCAGCCCTGAGTGATGGAAGGTCCGGCGGCAGACCCGGCGTCGTAGTCATCGTCGTCGGGCTCGAGTTCGGAGAGAATATCGACGAGCTCGCGAACCCGCCCCGTCGCCAGCGGCCGGCCTGAATTGAGCAGCGGCTCGTCATTGGCCATCCAGGCCTGGGCTTCGGCGAGTTCGTCCGTCGTTGCCCCGGTTGCGATGATATTGGCAATGGTCACGTCGTCGACGTCGCCGATCGCCTTGATGATGGCGTCCCGGCTAATGCGCTCGGATCCCGACATGTTCGCCATGACACTCCTCCATCGAGGGTTTGCCGATCCTCATTCCAATTGCCGCTCCCCATTCAGGTTCCCGCGGTAGCCGATGAGACTTGCGATTGATCAGTTGACCGTGCCCCGCAAGCCAACTCGACAGCAGGTCGTCGCCGCCATTGCGGCCGCGCGACCCAGCCGTATGGACGGGAATTGGCAACAACAGGTGCAATATTGAAATTCCGGGCAGTGACGCACCACCCATCCTCGCCCCACTGTTCGAATTCATGCACCACCGCCCCGGCGCCGGGCTGACTTGTCCAACGCCGGGCCGGCTTATTGAAAAAGGTTGGCCTCAGCGGCCTGTCGTCAGCCGAGGCGGGTTCTGGGACATCATCCAGAGTTCGATCGCCGCCAGGATCGCCACGGCCGCGCCGATCACCACATGCACAGTCATCGCGGTGGTTCCCTGGAAGCCCAGGACCCAGGGCGAAACCAGCGCCCAAAGTCCGACGACGAGGTTCAACCACTCCTCCCAGACCGCGTATGCCGCCAGTGCCGCGACCGCAAGGACCACGATAACGAGACCGGTAATATTAGCATTCGCGGAGACCTTTCCGGTGTCGAACCCAAATATCCAAGGCGATAACAGAAGAATCGCACCAAGGATCAGGTTCGCGACGTCACAGTATTTTGCGTTCGTCCAGTTCTCCATGGCAGCCTCCATTGGAGGTTTTCCTATGCAAATCAACCGGATAACCGCGTGCCGGTTCCGCTGGCGTTAGGAAAATTTAACGAAACCGGCGTGGTTACCGTTGGTTGGTGCCCGAAGCGCGTTTCAGCAGAAACCCTGCAAGAAGTCCGGCGGCAAATGCGGCGATTGGCTGGCTTGTTCCCGTCGCGACACAGGGTGTGGCCGAGCCGGTCCCAAGGCAGGAGGCAGCTTCCATGACCAGGGAACTCGTTGTCCGCAAGACCCGCGTGTTCGATCAATTTCACCCCGGCGTTTACGGCGCCGCGGTCGGCCTTGTCGCCTGGTTCGCTGCCTCGGCATGGATCTTGTTCGACCGCCAAAGCGATATCGGGCTTCCGCTCGCGATGGTGAGTGTCCTGCTGCTGGTCGCCGTGGTGCTGCCTTGGTTGCTGTCCCTGGTCTGGAGCAGGCACCGGATGCCTCATGAGCGGGATCCGAACAGCATTTCACTGCGCGATTGGAGAACCGGCGAGTTCGTGGTCTGGGGCAGCCGGCTTCACGGCACAGAGGCCGCCATCGACATGCTGCTGCCGCTCGCGGCCGTGGCATTCGGTCTTACGGCGCTGGGAATCGTTTTTCTGATCTGCGCCAGCGGCGCTCGCTAGACGCTCCGGCCCGTCGTCCGCTCGCAATCGCCAAGCGGCGCGGAGTCGGCGTCGTTAGCGGCTGAGGTTCAGCGGCTGACCTGGCGTGTTTGCGGCGTGGCGCCGCCGGCATCGGAGACGCGGGCCGAACTGCCGCGACTATTCATCTGGGCATCGAGGCGGTCGCGCTCCTTTTCGAAGCTCGTCAGCAGTCCGCCTTCGAGCGAACGGCCGCGCGGCAGCTTGACACGCATCGGATCGACGAAGCGGCCGTTGACCAGGATTTCGTAGTGGACGTGGGCGCCGGTCGACATGCCCGTCGATCCGACAAAGCCGATCACCTGGCCCTGGCGCACGCGCTTGCCGGGCTCCATGCCCTTGGCGAAGGCGGACATGTGGCCGTAGGCGGTCTCGTAGCCGTTATTATGTTTCAGGCGAACGTATTTGCCGTAGCCGCCTTCCCAACCGACTTTTTCGACCACGCCATTGCCCGAGGCGAAAATCGGCGTGCCGTAGGGGGTCGCCCAGTCCACACCGGTGTGCATCTTGGTATAGCCGAGGATCGGATGGCGGCGGCCGCCGAAGCCGGAGCGCATGATCGCGTTGCTGACGGGTTTGCGGACCAGGAACTTCTTCGCGCTCTTGCCGGTCTCGTCGTAAAAGTCGACGACGGAATCATCGGGGGTCTGGAAGCGATAATATTTCTTGGTCTCGCCGCCGACGGTGAGCGAGGCGAACAGCACCTCTGTCTTTTCGGTGCTGGGTGTGGCTTCGTCATCGCCGGCGAAGAATACGTCGAAGGAATCGCCTGGCTGCACCTTGCGCTGGAAGTCGACGTCGTAGGAATAGATGCGGACCATGTCCTCGATCACGGCGGCCGGCACCTTGTTGCGCAGGGCGGTCTCGTAGATGCTCTGGTAGAGCCGGACGCCGCTGCCATCATCATCATCATCGTCGTCGTCGTCCTTGCCGGTAGCGGCTTCGGCGACGGTATTCATGCTCTGCACGTCGACGGCGACGTATTTGCCGACGTCCGAAAGCGCGGCCACTGCTTCGACGGTGGTCTCGTTGGCGACGATCACGCGATAGGGCTGCAGCCGGGCCGCGGGGCCGAGCCCCGAGGGTGCCATCAGGATACGAACCTTCTGGCCTTCCTTCAGACCGCCGTCGCGGCCGCGGGCGCCAAGGGTCAACGCAACCGCCCTGGCCTCATCGGGGGTCGCGCCCTGGTCGCGCAGGATCGAGGCGATGCTGTCGCCCTTCTTCACGATGTGAACGCGTTCGCCGGACGGGTTGCCGCCGGTGATCTGGTCTTTGGTCTTCGGCAGCAGGGTGACGTTTTCCGGCACCACGCGGGTTTCGAAGCCGGCATAGGGATCGGAAACGTTGCCTTCGGTGGCATAGGCGAGCTTGAGATCGGACTGCACGCCGCTGGCGTCGGCCGCGGCATTGGCAAGCGCCGTGTAGCGGACGCCGCCCGAGCCACGCCAGCTCGCGGCATCTCGTACCCGCATCAAGACTTCATCGAGCGCGACCACGGCGGCGAGTTTCGCCTTTGGCAGCACCGTTGCGAGATCCTTGGTAACGAAGGAGACCTCGGCGTCGGGTTCGACGGCTTCGGGATTGTTCGGATCTTCGGAAGCAGCCTGGGCCGTGGTGCCGACATCAGTCAGCATGCGCTGGGCGTTGAACGGCGGGATCTTGGAGCTGAGATCGCTCGTCGTCATCGACAGATTGCCCGAGATGCGGACGAACGGCCGCACCCGCATCACGTCGCGGTTCCCGACGCGGGTGACGGTCGATACCCGCATGACATTGCGCGAGGCGGTGGATTCGCCGGGCGGCGGCAGGCGGTCGCTCTTGTGCAGGGTGACGGTGCGATCGTTGGCGCCGAATGCCCCGCGCAATGCGCCTTCGACGCGCTCCGGCACCTTGGCAAAGGTCATTTCGCCGTCGAGCGACGCAAAAACGGCGCCGCCGATGAGGGCCGCGCCGCACAGACCGGTCAGGATAGTACCGCTAAACCATTGTACGGAGACACGGCGGCGATCGATCACCGCAGCCTCGGAGCCATCGACGGAAAGTGGCGGCTCGTGACCGAGATCGATGATCCCGATCTCGCGTCCATAGCCGCTTCCGCGTGGCGCCTTCTGGCTCAACCCTGTGTCCCCCCAAATTCCATCGACATCGACAAGACCCTCGCCCGATCCAGACCCCACGTTTCCGCTCTCTTTCTAGGGAGCGATTCCGGAGCCTGGCGTTGCCGCACGCATGGAAATTCGGGAATCAGAGGCCAGAAGAAGACCGGCCGCAGCCTCGAACGTCAATGGTGAGCAGGTCTCTCGAAGTTTCCTGGCCGCGTGGGAAAGGCGACGGGTTCGTCGAGATCGCCTGTCCCGAGTAAGATGAGCACCGGCAGCCCCCACTGGCACCCGGCGATTCAATGCATACTTATAGTCAGAACGTCGCAGGAATGTGGCTCAAGTGCGGCCAAAGGCCCGAAACATAGGGACTTCTTGGCGTCGCAAAATTCTTCCACCTGATGCGACAATTTGTTGACGATGGGCGTTGACAACCCCGATCGGGCGGGCCTATAACCCGGCCACTGAGCGCGGCGATGCATTGGCCCCGAGGCCAAGGCATCTATTCGCGCCCCGTAAGCTCCTCATTACGATGAGTGACTCAACAGCCGATAGCAGTCGGTTGTTATTTGTCGTCGGATGAGGTCTGCGGGAACCTTCCAGAAGTGGAAGGGTGGGGTCCAAGTGATCCCGGGCTGTTTGACAAGTGAAGATGAAGAAAGAGAAACGTGGACGGCGGAGTCCTTGCGAGTCTCGATTACTTGAATACGCAAGTATTGAAGTGTTGAGGCTGGACGAAAGACTTCGGCGGTACACGTTTACATAGGTTACACCATCGTCGTCAGCGATGTGAATCGTCGGCGATATATATGGTGGGACCTCGTCAAACGTTGTGATCAGCCGGTTTAAAGTTTCAAGTCCAACTTGAGAGTTTGATCCTGGCTCAGAGCGAACGCTGGCGGCAGGCTTAACACATGCAAGTCGAGCGGGCGTAGCAATACGTCAGCGGCAGACGGGTGAGTAACGCGTGGGAACGTACCTTTTGGTTCGGAACAACCCAGGGAAACTTGGGCTAATACCGGATAAGCCCTTACGGGGAAAGATTTATCGCCGAAAGATCGGCCCGCGTCTGATTAGCTAGTTGGTGAGGTAATGGCTCACCAAGGCGACGATCAGTAGCTGGTCTGAGAGGATGATCAGCCACATTGGGACTGAGACACGGCCCAAACTCCTACGGGAGGCAGCAGTGGGGAATATTGGACAATGGGCGCAAGCCTGATCCAGCCATGCCGCGTGAGTGATGAAGGCCCTAGGGTTGTAAAGCTCTTTTGTGCGGGAAGATAATGACGGTACCGCAAGAATAAGCCCCGGCTAACTTCGTGCCAGCAGCCGCGGTAATACGAAGGGGGCTAGCGTTGCTCGGAATCACTGGGCGTAAAGGGTGCGTAGGCGGGTCTTTAAGTCAGGGGTGAAATCCTGGAGCTCAACTCCAGAACTGCCTTTGATACTGAAGATCTTGAGTTCGGGAGAGGTGAGTGGAACTGCGAGTGTAGAGGTGAAATTCGTAGATATTCGCAAGAACACCAGTGGCGAAGGCGGCTCACTGGCCCGATACTGACGCTGAGGCACGAAAGCGTGGGGAGCAAACAGGATTAGATACCCTGGTAGTCCACGCCGTAAACGATGAATGCCAGCCGTTAGTGGGTTTACTCACTAGTGGCGCAGCTAACGCTTTAAGCATTCCGCCTGGGGAGTACGGTCGCAAGATTAAAACTCAAAGGAATTGACGGGGGCCCGCACAAGCGGTGGAGCATGTGGTTTAATTCGACGCAACGCGCAGAACCTTACCAGCCCTTGACATCCCGGTCGCGGACTCCAGAGATGGAGTTCTTCAGTTCGGCTGGACCGGAGACAGGTGCTGCATGGCTGTCGTCAGCTCGTGTCGTGAGATGTTGGGTTAAGTCCCGCAACGAGCGCAACCCCCGTCCTTAGTTGCTACCATTCAGTTGAGCACTCTAAGGAGACTGCCGGTGATAAGCCGCGAGGAAGGTGGGGATGACGTCAAGTCCTCATGGCCCTTACGGGCTGGGCTACACACGTGCTACAATGGCGGTGACAATGGGATGCTAAGGGGTGACCCTTCGCAAATCTCAAAAAGCCGTCTCAGTTCGGATTGGGCTCTGCAACTCGAGCCCATGAAGTTGGAATCGCTAGTAATCGTGGATCAGCACGCCACGGTGAATACGTTCCCGGGCCTTGTACACACCGCCCGTCACACCATGGGAGTTGGTTTTACCTGAAGACGGTGCGCTAACCGAAAGGGGGCAGCCGGCCACGGTAGGGTCAGCGACTGGGGTGAAGTCGTAACAAGGTAGCCGTAGGGGAACCTGCGGCTGGATCACCTCCTTTCTAAGGATGATCCTTCAGATAGCTTGCTATCTATCGGATCGTTTTAGAAACATCAGTGGCCAACGATCGTCAGGATTGTTGAGCTGCATTGGCGGGATTTCGCCGTCTTCGTTTCTCTTTCTTCGCGGACGAACACGCGCCAGGGGCTTAGCGCTGTGCGAAGGTTTGGCGCCTGTGCGATGCATTGGCGCGAGCCGATTGCGCGCGAGCATGTCCCTGACCCTTCCAGTGGGAAGGAGCGTTAGGGGCTTGTAGCTCAGTTGGTTAGAGCGCGCGCTTGATAAGCGTGAGGTCGGAAGTTCAAGTCTTCCCAGGCCCACCAGCCTTCGCTGCTACGCAGCTTCGGCTCGGCAGGCCTTCCTTGAACGAAGGCTGCTGCGCCGTAGCGCCAGCGAA
>NZ_LLXX01000218.1:3261-5761 GCF_001440405.1 Bradyrhizobium valentinum | reverse complement strand
TGCCTTCCCACCAGCCCGGATAGTAGTAGTACTTCGCGACCTTCACGAAGCCGAGCTTCTCGTCGTCGTAGGGTCCGACCCACTCGGCCGCATCGATGGTGCCTTTTTCCAGCGCCGGATAGATGTCGCCGGCCGCGATCTGCTGCGGCACGCCGCCGACCTTGGCAATGATGGTGCCGGCGAAACCGCCGACACGGAATTTCAGGCCCTTGAAATCATCCACGGACTTGATTTCCTTCCGGAACCAGCCGCCCATCTGGGCGCCTGTGCTGCCGGTCGGCACGCCCACGCACTTGTACTCTTTCAGGAGGTCGTTGAGCATATCCATGCCGCCGCCGAACCGCAGCCAGGAGATATGCGCCCGCGTGTTGAGACCGAACGGCAACGAGGTGCCGAAGGTGAAGGCCGCGTTCTTGCCCCAGTAGTAATAGAGCGCCGTATTGCCCATTTCCACGGTGCCGTTCGAAACGGCGTCGAGTACCTGCAACGCCGGCACGATTTCGCCTGCGGCGAACGGCTGAATCTGGAATTTGTTATCGGTAATTTCGGCGACGCGCTTCGTGAAGTATTCGCAACCGCCATAGAGCGTATCGAGGGACTTCGGCCAGCTTGCCGCAAGCCGCCATTTTATTTCCGGGTTGGATTGCGCAATCGCTGGTGCGGCGACCGCACTCGCGGCAAGACCGGCGCCGCCCACCTTCAAGAACTCACGACGTTTCATTTGTCTCCCCTCTGTTATTGCCGATACCGACCAACGGACAACGATCTCGTGTCGTCTTCTCTGTTTACCGATGGCCAGTGCTGGGCTGTTGTTTAGGAATGTCGGCCCTGAAACCAAGGCTCTTGGTTTTTCGATGCAATCAATTTCCCGGCTTTATGGACCAGCGGGCAGGATGACGAATTGGTGATTGATAATCAAGCGTTCTGCTTCCACCGCAGTTGCGAAGGATTGCCTGAATATCGAGCGATCGAGCTGCTTCACCCAAAGAAAGGCCAAGACCGCGAGCGGCGCGTGCATGCACGGCAAGCTAACGGAAATGCCGCATTGCGGTAATTCCGTCGTGCGAGCGCTCGCAGCGGCGTCTTGCATTTGACTTGAACTGACTTGAACCTGCATGCGCAGGGCGATGAGATTTCCCGCTGCAGTCCGGCGTCGATACGCGTTGCGCGACTATCGTCTTGCGGAGAACGCCGCTTCCATCGCCCTGCGCGTCTTGATGGTGTCGTTGTTTTCGTCGATCTCGACATCGCTCCAGCGCACCACCGCGCCATGGGCGACGTCGTTCTTCAGCTTGACGCGATGCGCAAGTCCGATCGGCAGCGCCCCGGCGGCGAGGCTTTTGGATGCCGGCATCAGCTTGCCCCACACCGTGTAGCCGCCTTCGCCATCGAGCATTTCGCCCGCGCGCAGATCGCGCTTGGCGACCGCTGCGACGTCGCCGCGAAAATCATGCGGCTGTCCGGTCGGCTCGTTGCGTAGCGCGGCCGACAGGATGGAAATGTTGAGCTCGAGTCCGATCAGATGATACGGCTTGTACATTGCCGCATATCGGCCTGAGGCGTCGGTCTTCAGCCCATACTGCCTGAAGCAATCGGCGGCGTAATCGTTCGGCGCTTCCAGCACGACATAGACGCCCCAACGCAGATCGCGGAACACCGGACGGCCGTCGCGCTCGAGCGACGAGACGACCTCGGCGAGGCCAGCCTTCTCCAGCACGCCGCCCGCCTCGCGTGGTCGCATCACATGCGGCAAATCGTCGACGCCGCAGGGCGGAAACAGCAACCCGTACGACGGCACGTCGAGCCCGCAAGCGTTCGCGATCGCCGCCATTTCGATCGCGGATTTGGTGCCGTCCAGAAACGAGTTGAACATCTGCGGGTTCATGCCGGCCGATTGCGCTTCGCCGGCCGTCAGCCCGTAATGGCTCCACACGCCATCCGGCGTCACGTCGTGATAGGCCGGCAGATATTTGGTGCCCTTGCCGGCGGCGACGACGCGAAAGCCGGTCGCACGCGCCCAGTCCACCATCTCTGCCGTCAACGCCGGCTGATCGCCATAGGCCAGCGAATAGACCACGCCCGCCTTGCGTGCTTCCTCCGCCAGCAGCGGGCCGGCCAGCACGTCGGCCTCGACATTGACCATGACGACATGCTTGCCCGCGGCGATCGCCGCGCGGGCATGCCTAATGCCGACGGCGGGATTGCCGGTGGCTTCCACCACGACGTCCATCGCGCCTCCCGCAATCGCGCGCACGCCGTCATCGATGAAGGCCGTTCGCGCGATCCGTTCTTGATCCCAGCCGACGGTGCGGCATGCTTCCCGGGCACGATCGCGATCGATGTCGATGATGACTGGCACTTCGAGTCCCGGCGTATGCGGCACCTGCGACAAAAACATCGAGCCGAACTTGCCGGCGCCGATCAGCGCGACGCGAACCGGCTTGCCGGCCGCAAAACGGGCGTTGAGGAGGCGATGAAGGTTCATGGAAGAATCCCAACA
>NZ_LLXX01000218.1:291-3154 GCF_001440405.1 Bradyrhizobium valentinum | reverse complement strand
CCATCCACGTCTTTCCCGCCGCAGCATCACAAGACGTGGATGCCCGGGACAAGCCCGGGCATGACGAACGTTCTAAACGACTTCAAACTACTCTGCCGCCTGACGATGCGCACGCGCAAGCCGCAGCAGCGCATCGTCCTCCACCGTCTGGATCGGCGTGAAATCCCGATGCGCGATGTAGTCAGGCCGCGTCGGCGTGCGGATGTAGTTCGAAACCGCGTTCAGCGTCAGGTAGACGATCTTGCGCGGATAGGGTGTGATGTTGCCGGCCGAGCCGTGTACGAGATTGCCGTGGAACATCAGCATGCCGCCGGCTTTTCCGGTGGGTGCTACGATGCCGCCTTCCTTCACCAGCCGCGTGACGGTCTCCTCATCCAGCGTCCACAGCGGATAGGACGTCGTTTCCAGGTCATGTGAAGCCTTGAGGTCGCCGGCGTGCTGGCTCTTGGGCACCAGCATCAGGGGACCGTTGATCGGCATCACCTCGTCGAGGAAGATCGCGATGTTCATCGCGCGCGGCAACGGCATGCCGTCGTCGCGTTTCCAGGTGCCGTAATCCTGGTGCCATTGCCAGACGTCGCCGGTGAAGGCGGATTTAGCGTTGATCTTGTACTGATGCATGTAGACCTTCTCGCCGAAGATCTGCTCGACCGGCTCGATCATGCGCGGATGCGCGCCGAGAACGCCGAAGGCTTCGTTATAGAGATGCGCGGCAAAAGCTGTGCGCGGCGCGCCGCTCTTCTCGCGCCACACCTCAGGGCGGTCGGCGTCGTAGATGCTCACGGCCTCGCGGGCGAGATAGTCCACTTCCTCCTGGCTGAATAATTCGGGCAGGAACAGCCAGCCTTCGCGATTGAAGAATTCGATCTGCTGTGGCGTCAGTTTCATGGCGTTCTCTCCTGTGTTTTTTTGTTTCTATCTCCTCATGGTGAGGAGCGCGTCTTCGCGCGTCTCGAACCATGAGGCCCCAATCTTTTCCGCGGCCCATCCTTCGAGACGCCGCTTCGCGGCTCCTCAGGATGAGGGCACGTAGTCTGTTACGCCGCCTCGTCAGTCGCTCTCAGTCTCTCCTCGGTCATTCGTCCGGCCGTCTGCGCATGCGCCAGTGCTGCGGCCTCCGCAGCCTTGGCGTTGCCGGCGAGGATCTGCGCGGCGATCGCCTCGTGTTCGCTCCAGGCACTCTCGCGGTAATCGAGCTCGGCGAGCACGGTCGCCATCGAGCGGCGCATGTGCGGCCATTGCGGCGCGATCATTTCCTCGATCGCGGGATTGCCCGCGAGGCGATAGATCGCGCTGTGAAAATCGACGTCGAGTGCGATCAGCCGCGCCAGCGGCGTATCTTTGCTGATGGTTCGTCCGGCTTGCAACGCCGCCTCGAGCTGCGCACGTCCTGCAGGGTTGGTCTTGACCTGTCCGGCAGCCAGCTTTGCTGCCAGCGCGTCGATGGCGCCTCGCACTTCGTAGAGCTGACGGATGCGCTCCGGGTCGAGCCGGGTAACCTCAAAGCCGCGGCGGCCGCTTTCGGCGACGAGCCCCTGCCGATGCAGCAGATGCAGCGCATGGGACACGGGCTGGCGCGAGACACCGAGCTTATCCGCAAGCTCGTTCTGCCGGATGCGATGCCCAGGCGGCAGCGAACGGTCGGTGATCGCCTCGAGGATCCGGGCATAGACTTGGTCGATCAGGTTGGGGAGTGGATCCAAGGGGATCATGCCGGACCGTCCATTTTGGAATACGGAATTCCGAATTCAAAGCTAGCGACCGGCCCCGGCTGAGTCAAGGGCTTGTGGGGAGACTCACAGTTGCCGGATGCCCGGCAGCCTATACTGCTATGGGGCGCGTGATCGGAGGATGTTCATGGACAACAACGCCGCGAGTTTCACGGGCAGTATCCCGCACTATTACGATCAGGGCCTCGGACCGGTCATTTTCGTCGAATATGCCGCCGACATTGCGCAACGCGTCGCGGCTGGCGGCCCGGCGCGGGTCCTGGAGACGGCGGCCGGCACCGGCATTGTCACGCGCAAGTTACGCGATGCGTTGCCGGCCGATACCCAACTGACGGCGACGGATTTCAATCCGCCGATGCTCGACATTGCCCGCGCCAAGTTTCAGTCCGGCGAGCAGGTCGACTTCCAGCCTGTCGATGCGGTCGCGCTTCCCTTCGCCGATGCAAGCTTCGATGCGATCGTTTGCCAGTTCGGCCTGATGTTCTTTCCGGACAAGGCAAAATCCTTCTCCGAGGCTTATCGCGTGCTCGCGCCCGACGGCCGCTACGTGCTCAGCGTTTGGGACTCTCATCGCTACAATCCGTTCGGCCGGATCGCACATGAAGTGGCAGGCAGTTTCTTCGCGACCGACCCGCCGCAGTTTTACAACGTGCCGTTCTCCTGCCACCAGATCGATCCGATCAAGGAGATGCTGATCACGGCCGGCTTCGGCGACATCGGCATTGCGGTGATCAGACAGGTACGAGAACTCCTTGACGTCGCGACCTTCGCGCGGGCAGCCGTCCATGGTAATCCGCTGATCGATCAGGTCCG
The DNA here is from genome assembly GCF_001440405.1 of Bradyrhizobium valentinum. GTDB lineage: Bacteria > Pseudomonadota > Alphaproteobacteria > Rhizobiales > Xanthobacteraceae > Bradyrhizobium > Bradyrhizobium valentinum. The sequence goes on along the minus strand of NZ_LLXX01000218.1, from coordinate 611 downwards.
GGCGCGCGGCGGCGTCGATCCGGACCAGATCGTCGACGCGATGGCACAGGCGTTTCGCCGCGAATTCGGCGATCCCGGCCGGATGCCGGTTCAGGCGATCGTGTTCTCCGCAGCAAAGAGCCGATGACGTCGCTCATGTGAGCAGGTTTACGTCGAACTGGCCGATCCGCTCGGCATCGGCCACCGCTTCGACCGCCGATATCCTGTCGCCACTGATCGTCAACCGCACCACGATGCGCAGTTGTCCGCCGAGAATGACAGCGAGCGCGAATGCACCGTCGACCAGCGCCGGCTTGGCGGCCCGCGCGCGTCCCTTGAAG
>NZ_LLXX01000218.1:0-206 GCF_001440405.1 Bradyrhizobium valentinum | reverse complement strand
TCCCGCAGGGGAGCCGAGCCGTTGGGCGGCAGCATCGGCGCGGAACACCACGTCGGGATCGAGCACCGCGAGCAGCCCCTCGAAGTCGCCCTCGCGTGAGGCCTTGAGGAAGGCGTCGACGATGTTTTTCTGCCGGCCGAAATCGGCGTCCGGCGGCGGCGAGCCATGCACCCGCCGGCGGGCGCGGCTGGCCAGTTGCCTCGCCG
>NZ_LLXX01000217.1:10069-38037 GCF_001440405.1 Bradyrhizobium valentinum | reverse complement strand
GGGCGCGGCGGAAACCGCCGGCGGCTCGAGCGGCGCGCTGGGCGCCTCCGGCTCGCCATCGGCCTCGGTGATCTCAGCTTCGGATGTCTTGGCCTCGGTCGTCTTGGCCTCGGTCGTCTTGGCCTCGGATGTCTTGGCCCTGGTTGTCCTGGCTGCCTTGGCCTTGGTGCCCTTCGCAGGCTTGGCGCGACTGGATGCCGGAGAGGCGCGGCCGCGCTTCGCTGCCGGCAAGGACGCCTCGCCAGATGATTCAGCGCTTACGTCTTCCGCAGGCGTCGCCACCAATCGAGGCGTGCGATTTGAGGCATTGGCCCAGGCGTCAAGCTGATGCCTGATGCGCGCAGCATCGCTGTCGCCCTCCGCCGGTTCGGTCGCGGAGATCGCTTGCGTGGTTGCGCGGCCTGTCATGTCGCCCCCCGCCTCGTAACGGCAAAAGCCAGCTTCTCCTCGGCGAAAAACTGGAGTGTGCCGTAACCTTCCGTGTCGACGGCATATCTGAAGCTTCCGTCAACGGTCGGAAACACGGCGACAACCGTGCCCGCCTCGTGATCGTTAGCGACGTTTTCGACTTGCTCGCCAACCGCAAACTTCGCCATCGAAAACTCCTTTTCGGATTCGTCGATGCGATTATATCTCCACGAGCAGGCCGTAGCTTCTTAACGATGCGCCTTCCCGAATTTAGGACGATGGTTGTTGCACTAATGTCTCATCCTGCTCGCGGAAGGGAACAACTGCACGCGTGGAACGCGAAACGGACATGGCGCGATGTCCGGATTGAGTCCGAAATGCGCGTCGACGACGAAATCAATCAGACAATCTGAATTGGCGCTTCGCCGCCCTTGCTCTTCGAGTGTGCCCGATTTGTAGGATGGGTGGAGCGCAGCGATACCCATCAATTGCCACTCGCGACAGTGATGGGTTTCGCTTTCGCTCTGCCCATCCTACGGAGGCCCATGCGCGGCACTCGGAGCTGTTGCAGCGTTAAGACAGTCATGGCCATTCCGGCACGGTCCCGTAGTTCTACGCTTTGCGAATCGTCCGCGCGCGCCCCTACTCTCACCTCAGTTTGCATTCCATCGCGTTGCTGGTATCCGTCCCGCGCAAAAAAAGCACGGCTACGGAAAAGTGCATTTTTGCAGGTCAATTCGCCTAAGGGGCGTCCAAAAAAACGGCGTGCACCAATGTTGGCATGAACCCTGCATTGGCTGAACGAACTGGATATTCCTTATCAACGAAGGTCGCCATGCTCGTTACTCTCGTCGCTGTTCTCTGCAACAGCCAGCTTTGTCTCGAAAAGGTCGTCACCACCAGCGACCAGTCCGGCATCACCATGACCGCCTGCGCGGTCAACGCGCAAATCGGCATTGCCGACTGGCTCGCCAAGGGCCCGTATCGCGAATGGCGATTGCAGCGCTACAAGTGCGTGCTCGGGAAATACGTGCCGAAGAACGAGGCTTGAGTCGCCGCAGGCTATCTCACGCTGGCGCGGCTCTTTGCCTGATATAACGAACTTGTTTGCGTCAACGTTCGTAAACATGACCTCGCCTTCTCGCGGCGCGATGCGCCCGAGGCTTGCATGAACCTTTTCCCTCAAAACAGAGGGAGCAGGGAATGCCGGGTGCTTGCTGCACCCGCGGTCTCGTGTGCAAGAGTGGAGATAGAGGCGCACACGAGCATACAGGTACAGCCGGAGCACTCCGGCATTCCCTGCGCAATGGTTTGACGGCTTATGCCGCGCTCTCCCTGGAGACGAATTCGTCTTGCCTCCATCGCTGCCGGCTTGATGACGAAATCGATCCGGTTGGATCAAATTCACCACCGACAGCTTAGCATCAGCCACGGATGCCAGGACCACACGGTTTTGCCGTACGCTTCAGCGCCGTACGTCCTGCGCGGTGTGCTCGCTCACGGATAACCGCCCTGCGATCACCTCTCGCGCCCGACGCCGCTGCGTCCACCGCATCCCACCCCGCGTCCGTGACGATCGCGATCCGCCCCTCGTGAGGGATGAGACGGCGGGATTTCTAGTGCTGATTTGGGGTGATCGAGAAGGAATTTGTTTTTGCGGAGGGGACTGGACGGGGCAAATCGCGTTGATTTGGTTCGGGAAATTAGTGTTTGCGCGCAATGACCAAGGGGGGCAGGCGCGCCTTCGGGACGGTACCATCAGGCAATGCGCTCGTTGGACGTTTTTTTTCAACGTTTTCGCCTGCCTCCTTCCCATCATTTTCAGGCGCCCTGGGCAATTCCTGCGTGCGGCGGATTTGGCCGATCCAGCCTAGCTCGAGGCCGCCGCCCGGGCGGTCATGCGTTTGAGCGCTGTCAAACGCTTCCGGCTCAAGGAAATCCGGCCAGCGAGCTTCTGCTCGTCCAGTGGCAAGGACAGAAAATCGAGGATCACATCGCGCTCACGAAACTTATAGACGTTCCACAGGAAGAACCGGATCAAAGCTGCAAGATAGAGGCTGGCGTATTGTGCACACAGCAGGGCGTGGTCACCAGCCTCGCCGCGATGAACCACCTTGTTGCGAAATTCCTGAATGAAGTTCAGGCGCATCGCAGCGTGCTGGTAGTCATCAAAGATCGAGCTTGCCCGCTCCACGATACGTTCGGAGGGCTCCCGGTCTTCCCGCGCACAGAGCACCTCGATGCCGGTCCAGAATTTCAGGAGCGCCACCTCGACATGGCCTGTTTCGAGGCCCTCCTGCAGAAGCAACACCGCCTGGGTCAGGCGTTCCGGGAAGTCTACGCGCAATAAGTCCGATGCAACGTGTTTGGCGAAGGTTGCGATTGCTTCCGTCGGTTGCGCTTGCCAAACTCTGAAGTTTCTCTTCCAAGGCGTGGGATAGTGGTTTTCCGATTGCCAGTTGCCAAGCTTGCCCGCCGCATCGACGGTGAACACTGGCGAGGCTGAGAGAAGGGTGCCAATCGGCGCATTCGGGAAGCCAAACCGCTTGCTGACCCCATAACCGCGGATGGCAAGGTTGAGAACGCCCAGCGCATATTTCATCCGGCGATAGGCGATGTCGAGCGCCGCGCGATCATTCGTGCTCGCCACTTTTGTGATCGCGAACACGAAACCGTCCTGCAAATTAAGACGGCTGCGCTCGTATTCCTTTAAACCGGAAATCACCTTCAGGCAGGCGCGCGGCAAGCTCGTCTGAATCTCCACCGACCCGCCGACCGAGGCGATTTTCTTAGGCAGCCGGACTGCGAATTCCGCATTGATTTGCATCACCGCCGTGAAGGATCGCGGCTCCTTGCTCAACAAGTCTTCGAGATAGGCCCGAAGCTTGCCGATAAAGAACGGTGCGGCGAAATTCTTGGCGCGCGCGCATTCATTCAACGCATGCCAGACCGCGCCGTCCTTGATGTAGTCTTCAACAGGCGTCTTGAAATTGAGGTTGTAGAGGATCTCGAAACTTGCGCGGTCGAGAGCCCCGGACTCCCACGAGATGCGTCCTTCAAACTCCTTGGGAATCTTGGCAACAGACTTCAACACGTCCGCGAGATGTGATTTTGGATAAATCTTCATAATACCCCGGCCAAGCTTGGTTGACGTTCCCCGAAGCCGTTATCGTGCCCCATTGAAACTATGCCAGAGTCGCCGTTCTCGTTCTATGTACGAAGGGTTTGGCGGCCTCCCGCTCGGCAAAGAAGCCGCCGAACAATCTTGGCGACCTATTGAACAGCCGGCGATGGGTTGTATGATCGGACCTAACAACTGTCTGCTTAGCGTGGTTTTAGCCGATGCCGGACGCGACACCGCCTCTCAACAAAATACCCATCACGTTGTCCGCGGAAGAACAGCTCGCCCACGCGCTGGACCTTTGCTCGCAAGATACGGAGAGGATGATTCCGGACTACGCAGCTTTCGCACCTTGGCTGGCAGAGAAGCTAAAATCCGAGCGCCATCGTGTGCCGGTGCCGGACCATATGGGAGCCGGCGAGAATTTTATTTTGTCGACGGCTAGGGAATTTGCCCGGCTTGGCGAAATTCTAAAGCACGCCACAAAGGAGAACCCACCGGATCGTAAGGACTTCCTGAAATTCAAATTGTTTTTTTTCGCCTTTCACGGAGACGAGCGCGGCAAGGCCGTCGTCGATGGCATTCTCGCCTCGGAAAACCTGGACGATCTCCAGCTCACCGAAGGTCTTGCGAGCGCTTCACCCGCTACGCTTCGAAGCCGTCTTTTCACAGCGATGCACCGCGATCGAGGTCACGACGCGTTTCTGATCTTGGGTCACTTAAAGGAAAGCGACCTGCACGCTGGCGAATACGCCTACCTCCGCTCGCTCTGTCACTTCCGTTCTGGCCAATTCAAGGAGGCTATCGAATACGCACAACGCGTGCCCAGCACCGCACTCGATTTCCCGCGTTCGGTCGAGATTAGGGCCAGAAGTCATGCCTACCTTGGAGATGGCGCCGCCGTGAAACAGGCCATCGCTGGCCTTAGGAAAGATGCGCTGTCCGCTTGCCAAGTCCTGTTGCTCGGTGAATTGACGGCTTACCACTCCCGAAGTGTTGAAGCTGGCGCAGCGGCAATGGGCGACCACCCTCTTTTCCAAAGCCAGGTTGTGATCTCGCCCCGCGATCCGGGATATGGCGAATTTACAAAATTTCACGTCCGGCTTCTGACCGGCTTTGAGGAGCGCCGCGCTGAAATGGCAGATGCGATCCTCGCCAAAGATGAAATTGCCGCTCCGTCCGATTTCGCCGCCGTTGTCGAGAGCGATCCGACACTACGTGCCACCGCCGTGGCGCTCCTTCTCGAACCTCGCATCGACGGAAGGTCCGGAATAAAGCAGTCCTTAACTTCAATGTTTTCGGACTCGCTTTTACCGGTCATTGAGGCTGGTGACCGCGAAGCACTGCGCATTCTCTTCCAATCGCTCTATCGCTTACGGACCTATGATGAGTTCATGGCTCTCTTCAACCAGCTGTGGACATCCAACCAGATCAAAGACACGGACTTTCTGGATCTTCATGCGCTCGCTTACCAGGTGGCTGTCACGATAAATCACCCGCTGACGGACGAACTTCGGGTCAGCATGGATGCTCTTGGAATGAAAGACATCCAAAGTTCCGCGGAGGAAGCGGCGCAACGGGAAACTATCGCAGCGCGCCTCACCCCTATGGGCCGCGAGTCCTACCGTCTTTCGTTGCGCGCCATGGACAACGCCACCCAGGAAGACGTGCTCTGGCGAGACGCAGGGCTGCTGGCCCTCGGATTTTTCCGTGTCATCGAGATCGAACTTAACGAACGGTTCGTGCGACCCGCGGCAAGCGGCATTGCGCTCGCCCAACTCGATGCTCTCAGAGCAGCGGCGGGGCAAGCCGGGACAAAGGGCTGGAACGCAGGGCTTTCGACTCTACGGTCGATTGTAGCCAACCCTTCAGAGCGACTCATGCTCGGGCCGCTTAGAGAGATGTGCAATGAGTTTGGTCATCCGCCCGCAACGATTGACGCCAATCTGCGCGCGTTTGTTCAAGCAGCCCTTGAAACCCAATTGACGCCGTCAGGCCGGGCCGCGTTCTTTGCCCAAGACCTGGTCGACACGGTGTCTTCTAGCCGCGTGCAGAGCTATCGCAATCCTCCGGCGCACGGTCGATTCGTCGGATTTTCGGAAGCGATGACCTGCAAACAAATAGTCACGGACACACTGAATCGCTATTTTTCTTGGTTTGTGAGTTACGCGACTTAGCGCTATCGCGCCCGCGTGGCATCATTCTGGGATTGCGGTGACAGTGCACTCAATCGTGCGGGCATTCACACCTGCGCCGGCACCTCAATCAGCCCCAAATACCGCGCCATGGGCCGGAAATCGCCGTCGTTGTGGAGCAGCGGCCCGCGATTCTCGATGCACCAGGTACCAATCAGCAAGTCGATGGTCTTGCGAACCGTGATGCCGCGCCTGCGCAAGGACGGAAATTGCGGGCCGCGGCGGTGGCGATCGCGTCGCCGGCCATCGATTCGACAACCGTCACCCGGCCCCTCGTTCTTTACGACTCCGTGCAGGGCTACCGCGCCATCGGTATTTGCCGAACGCCCCGTCGACCTCCCGCTGACCTCGCAGCCTGATCATCAAGCGAAGCGCCTGTTCTACCGTCTGCTTCTTGGTTTGATGTCCGGAAGCTTTTTGCGCTTCTGCCATCAGCGCGTCGTCGATCTCGATATTGGTGCGCATGGACGATGTCCCGCCGCGGTGTGTATGAAATGATACTACCATACACATCCGAATTTCACGACGGGCAGCAAGGAGTAACAAAGCCCGTAGGATGGGTGGAGCGAAAGCGATACCCATCAATTGCGACGCAGAACAATGATGGGTTTCGCTGCGCTCTACCCATCCTACGAAGCTACTACGGAAACTCACGTAATCGGCTTCAGCCCCGCCTCGATCGCTGCCCTTCGCGGCTCCAGGAATGGCGGCAGCGCCAGTTTTTCACCGAGCGTTTCCATCGGCTCATCCGTCGCAAAGCCCGGTCCATCCGTCGCGATCTCGAACAGGATGCCGTTGGGCTCGCGGAAATAGAGGCTGCGGAAATAGAAGCGGTCGATCTCACCGCTGTTGGGGACGCGGAGCTCGTTCAGCCGCTGCGTCCAGGCGTGATATTGCGCCTCGTCCGGCGTGCGGAACGCGACATGGTGCACGCCGCCGGCGCCTTGCCGCGCCATTGGCGAACCCTTGTCCTCGATTACGTGGAGTTCGGCGGCTGGGCCGCCCTCGCCCATCTCGAACACATGAATCTGCGCGCCGTGGGCGACGTACTCGCGCACGCGGCGCATGTTCATCACCTCGGTCAGCACGAAGGCGGTCCGCGACAGCTCGTGCACGGTCAGCACGATCGGACCGAGCCCGCGGATCTGGTGCTCCGCCGGCACCGGGCTGCGTTCCCACGGCGAGGCCGTGCCCTTGCCGCCATCGTCGATCAGCACCAGCCGCTGGCCCTCGCCGTCCTCGAACGGCAGCGTCAGCCGGCCGTCGACCTCGACGATATCGCGGGCCACGGCGCCGGCCTTCTTGAGGCGATCCCGCCAGTAGCCGAGGGTCTTCTCGCCGGCGACGCGCAGGCCGGTGCGCGAGATCGAATTGGTTCCGCGCTGCTCGGGTGCGGCCGGAAAATCGAAGAAGGTGAGATCGGTGCCGGGATTGGCTTTGCCGTCCGCATAGAACAGATGGTAGGCGCTGACATCGTCCTGGTTGACGGTCTTCTTGACCAGCCGCATGCCGAGCAGGCCGGTGTAAAAGGCCAGATTGTCCCGCGGCTTCGCCGAAATCGCGGTCAGATGATGAATTCCGCCGAGCTGCATTGCGTTGTCCTCAAAGTCACATCCCCGGGAAAATCGCCTGGGATAGTTGGGCCTTTTGCCGGATCATGTAGGATGTCACCGTATGATTAGCCAGCGGCACCCTCAACCCCGCATATCGCTGCGCTCATGCGAGCTACCTGCTATCACCACCGTCATTGCGAGCGCAGCGAAGCAATCCATTCTTTCTTCGTGCGGCACGATGGATTGCTTCGCTGCGCTCGCAATGACGGAGTAAACATCAAGCTACCAACCTGTGTCAGTGTCATGAGCCCCCTTCTCCGTCCTATCCTAGCCTTGGCGATCACGATGGCGCTCGCGGCGTCATCTCGCGCCCAAACCGCCGCGCCCGTCGACCTGCGCATTCTCGCGATCAACGATTTTCACGGCTACCTCCGCCCGCCGCCCGGCGGGATCACGATCGCCGATCCCGAGGACAAAACGAAGAAAATCACCATCCCTGCCGGCGGCGCCGAACATATGGCGACGCTGGTGGGCCAGCTTCGCGAGGGACACAGGAACACGATCTTTGTCGCGGCCGGCGACCTGATCGGCGCCAGCCCGTTTCTGTCGGCGATGTTCCATGACGAGCCGACGATCGAAGCGCTGTCGATGATGGGTCTGGCTATTTCCTCCGTCGGCAATCACGAGTTCGACGAAGGCAAGGACGAACTCCTGCGCATGCAGCATGGCGGCTGCCACCCGATCGACAAATGCCAGGGACCGCATTCATTTACTGGCGCGAAATTTCGCTATCTCGCCGCCAGCACGTTCGAGAAGAGCAGCGGCAAGACGGTGTTTCCTCCTTACGAAATCCGCACATTCGAGGGCATTCCGGTCGCGTTTATCGGCCTGACCTTGAAGGGCACCCCTAGGCTCGTCTCGCCGACAGGCGTTGCCGACCTCGAATTTCGCGACGAGGCCAGTACGGTGAACGCGCTGACCCCGGAATTGAAAGCGCGCGGCGTCGAGGCCATCGTCGTCCTGATCCATGAAGGCGGATTGCCGACGGGCGATTACAATGAGTGCCCCGGCGTTTCCGGGCCGATCGTCGACATCGTCAAGAAGTTCGATCACGCGGTGGACGTCGTGGTCTCCGGCCACACCCACCGGGCCTATGTCTGCGAGATCGACGGGCGGCTCGTCACGTCAGGCGACAAATACGGCACGCTCGTCACCGCGATCGATCTCAAGCTTGATCCGACGACGCGCGATGTCGTCAGCGCCAAAGCCGACAACACCATCGTCCGCACCGCAACGCTTTCGAAGGACGCCCAGCAAACCGCGCTGCTGGAAGCCTATGACAAGGTCGCCGCGCCGATCGCCAACCGTCCGGCGGGTTCGGTGACAGCCACGCTGTCGCGCGTGCCCAACGCCGCCGGCGAAAGCCCGCTCGGCGACATCATCGCCGACGCGCAACTCGCCGCGACCAGCACTGAAGCGAAAGGCGGCGCGGTCATCGCCTTCACCAATCCCGGCGGCGTGCGCGCCGACATTGCGCGCAAGGAGGACGGCGCGGTGACCTATGGCGACGTGTTCGCCAGCCAGCCGTTCCGCAATCAACTGGTGACGATCACGCTGACCGGAAAACAGATCAAGGACATGCTGGAGCAGCAATGGCTCGATCCGAAGCGGCCGAGGATCCTGCAGGTGTCGAAAGGATTTTCCTACGCGTGGGATAGCACGAAGCCTGACGGCGAACGTGTATTGCCTGAACGGATGTCGCTGAACGGGCAACCGATCGATCCCGCCGCGAGCTATCGCGTCACCGTGAACAATTTCCTGTTCGTCGGCGGCGACGGCTTCACCGCGCTCACCCAGGGAACCGCGCCGCTGACCGGCGTCTACGATTCCGACGCGCTGCATGCCTATTTTCAGGCCAATAGCCCGGTCGGCCCGACTGCAGTGGATCGCATTGTCAGGATCAACTGAGCCTGACGCCGTGGGCCTTTCCGAGCGGCCTCTAACCGCCTAGATTAGCCGATCCCTTGCCGGCGCGCGCCTTAACGCCAGGATTTTGCATGACACTGCTTCTGACGCATTCCGCCTGTCTCGACCATGTCACGCCCCCGGGCCATCCGGAGCGTCCCGACCGGCTGCGCGCGGTAGCCGAGGTGCTGGCGGACGATCGTTTCAAGCCGCTTACGCGCAGCGAAGCGCCGGAAGGCGATCTCGATTCCGTCACGCTGTGTCATGGCGAGCATTATATCGGCGAACTCCGGCACATCGCCCCGCAGAGCGGGATGATCTACATCGACGGCGACACCTCAATGTCGCCGGGCACCTGGGAAGCCGTGATGCGCGGCGTCGGCGGCGCGGTCGCGGCAACGGATGCGGTGATGTCCGGCGCGCAGCAGAACGCTTTCGTCGCGGTGCGCCCGCCCGGCCATCATGCCGAGGTCTCCAAGCCGATGGGCTTCTGCTTCTTCGACAATGTCGCCATTGCCGCCCGTCATGCCCAGCGCAAATACGGCATCGGCCGCGCGGCGATCGTCGATTTCGACGTCCATCACGGCAACGGCACGCAGGACATCTTCTGGCACGATCCGACCGTGATGTACTGCTCGACGCACCAGATGCCGCTGTTTCCGGGCACCGGCGCCAGCGGCGAGCGCGGCGAGCACGACACCATCGTCAACGCGCCGCTGGCTTCCGAGGACGGCAGCGCCAAGTTTCGCGCCGCGTTCGAGAATTTGATCCTGCCGCAGTTGCAGAAGTTCTCGCCTGAGCTGGTCATCATCTCCGCCGGCTTCGACGCGCACTATCGCGACCCGCTCGCCTCGATCAACCTCAAGGCGGACGATTTCGGCTGGGTCACGCGCAAGCTGATGGATGTGGCGGAGACAAGCGCGGAGGGCCGGGTTGTCTCCGTGCTGGAGGGCGGCTACGACCTGCAGGGGCTTAAGGAGTCGGTTGCGGCGCATGTCACCGCATTGATGGGCGCGTAAATCCCCGCCACAATAGCCCCGTAAAAATAAGCTTTGATTCTCCGACCGGGGGAACCCAGCGCATCCGGGAACAAATAATGGCCGAAAACACGCAAAACGACGTCAAGAAGCTCTCCTTCGAGCGCGCGATCGAGGAGCTTGAATCGATCGTGAAGCGGCTCGAGGACGGCAAGGTGCCGCTCGAGGAATCGGTCGCGATCTATGAGCGCGGCGAAGCCCTCAAGCGCCGCTGCGAAGAACTGCTGCGGCAGGCCGAGGCCCGCGTCGACAAGATTACCACCGACGCCAATGGCCAGGTCACCGGGACCGAGCCGCTCGACGTGCAATGATCCCGGACGGGCGGAGGATCGAACCCGGCCGGGCTCGCCTGGCATGATCGAGAGAATCCGGGGCGAATTCGGTGCTCGCCTTCCCACCGAAAGGCTGACGAGCTGGTCAATCTGGGAGCCGATTTAGTTCCTGGCGCCCTGCCCAGCCTGTTATAGTCGGCCACCACCCCGGGGACAGTACGTGCGCGTCGAGCACCGCCATATCATCTATATTCAGGGCTACGATCCGCGCGGGTTGGCGCAATATTACCGCATGTTCCGGACCGAACTGCGCAAGTTCGGCCGGCTTTACCAGCTCCAGGCCACCATCAGCCGGCCCAAGGTCGCTTCCGACGACGAGATCGCGTCCTGGACCATCGATACCAAGGCGGAGGACTGGCAGACCCGCACGTCCTACGATTTCCTCCGGTTCGAGGATTTCATCCAGCAGGACCTGGCCTCGCCGATCTGGCGCACGGTGTTTAGCGCGGTGTGGATCTACTGGCGCCTTATCTTCTCCGGTACCATCGCCCGCTTCGGCAAGGCGAACTGGCGCTTTGCCACGTTCATCACCTATCCGCATCTTGTGCTGCTGGTCGAAGCCGCCGGTGCCGCAGCCATCGCTTTCGTGTTCGAGAAGGGCCTCAACGCGATCGGCATTCCCGATCCTTTCAGCATCGCGGCCGCGATCGCGATCTTCGTGGGGCTGCTCGGGGCCGTGCTGAAATACACGGAAAACGCTACTTATGTGCTCTATCTCTTGTGCGACACGATCTGGACCTGGGAGTTCTCCCACCGCGGGCGCCCGGAATGGGACCAGCGCATCGACCGCTTCGCGCAGCATCTCGTCAATGTCGCGAAAAGCACCGACGCCGACGAAATCGTCATCGTCGGCCATAGTTCCGGATCATTCCTGAGCACGGAGGTGCTGGCGCGCGCGCTGAAGCTCGATCCCGCGCTCGGCCGTCACGGTCCACGGATCGTGCTTTTGACCATCGGCGGCAATTTCCCGATCGTCGGCTATCACGCCGTGTCGAAACAGTTCCGCGACCATCTGCGGCAGCTCGCCATCGAGCCGTCGATCGACTGGATCGACTGCCAGGCCCGCAAGGACGTGATGAACTTCTACCAGTTCGATCCGATCACGAGCCACGGCATCGACGTTGGCGCCTTAAGGCGCAACCCGAAGATCGTGCCGGTTCGCTTCCGCGATATCATCCACCCCGAACACTACGAAAAATTTCGCTGGCAGTTCTTCCGCGTGCATTTCCAGTTCGTGATGGCCAATGAGCGGCCCAACGCCTACGACTTCTTCATGATCGTCTGCGGACCGGTCCCGCTCAGCGCGCGTATGGCCGTCCCCGACGCCGCGCTTGATGTCGCGACCGGCGATTCCGGAGTGCGCGATCGGGCCTGGAAAAGGATCGAAGCCGCCGCCACGGCGGCCGCAAGTGCCACCGATTTGAGCAAATTGGAACCATCCGCCCGCCGCAGCGGTTGAAAATCGAGATTTTTCGGCCCTGCGCCCCGGAACCGAATCAGCTCTCCGGGTTGGCTTTGACAGCGGCTTTGGTGTAAAGCTTGCCGTTCTGTGCGCTGGGGAAAGAAGCCTGCCGGGCGACTTTCCACGGCAGCAAGCACCTCAAATAACTAAAGAAACTGAACCGGGAAGGGTTAGAAGCGACTAACGTGATGCATATCACATGGTTTAAACCGGAGTGCATCTAGGCTTTCAAATCAAGTACCGGCCTGCCGGATTGGCAGGCGGGTCTGGATTTTCACGGCGCGGTTAACGCGCTTCCCGTCTCGCGTCAGGCCGTTCGCCCTGACATGCAAAATTGGAATATCGCTGTGACCACATTTAGTAAGACGCCGCTTCTCGATACCATCCGCACACCCGACGATCTTCGCAAGCTCAAGATCGAGCAGGTGCGCCAGGTCGCCGACGAACTCCGCCAGGAAACCATCGACGCCGTTTCGGTAACCGGCGGCCACTTCGGCGCCGGCCTCGGTGTCGTGGAACTGACCACCGCGATCCATTACATCTTCGATACGCCGCGCGACCGGCTGATCTGGGACGTCGGCCACCAGGCCTACCCGCACAAGATCCTGACCGGCCGCCGCGACCGCATCCGCACGCTGCGCACCGGCGGCGGCCTCTCCGGCTTCACCAAGCGCAGCGAGAGCGACTACGACCCGTTCGGCGCGGCGCATTCCTCCACCTCGATCTCGGCCGGCCTCGGCATGGCCGTGGCGCGCGACCTCGCCGGTGGCAAGAACAACGTCATTGCCGTGATCGGCGACGGCGCGATGTCGGCGGGCATGGCCTATGAGGCCATGAACAATGCGGGCGCCATGAATTCGCGCCTGATCGTCATTCTCAACGACAACGACATGTCGATTGCGCCGCCGGTCGGCGCGATGAGCGCATACCTCTCCCGCCTTTACTCCGGCAAGACCTACCGCTCGCTGCGCGAGGCGGCCAAGCAGATCAACAAGCGTCTGCCCAAGATCCTCGCCAACCGCGCCAACCGCGTCGAGGAATATTCCCGCGGCTTCATGATGGACGGCGGCACGCTGTTCGAGGAACTCGGCTTCTATTACGTCGGCCCGATCGACGGCCATAACCTCGACCATTTGCTGCCGGTCCTGAAGAACGTCCGCGACATGGAAACCGGCCCGATCCTGGTCCACGTCGTCACCCAGAAGGGCAAGGGCTACGGCCCGGCGGAAGCTTCCGCCGACAAGTATCACGCGGTGGTCAAGTTCGACGTCGCCACCGGCGCCCAGGCGAAGGCAAAGCCGAACGCCCCGGCCTACCAGAACGTGTTCGGCCAGAGCCTCGTCAAGGAAGCCGAGAAGGACGAAAAGATCGTCGCCATCACCGCCGCGATGCCGTCCGGCACCGGCGTCGATATCTTCAACAAGGCTTTCCCGGACCGCACTTTCGACGTCGGCATTGCCGAGCAGCATGCGGTAACGTTTGCCGCGGGCCTCGCCACCGAAGGCTACAAGCCGTTCTGCGCGATCTACTCGACCTTCCTGCAGCGCGGCTATGACCAGGTGGTCCATGACGTCGCGATCCAGAGCCTGCCGGTACGTTTTGCGATTGACCGCGCCGGCCTGGTCGGCGCCGACGGCGCGACCCATGCCGGCTCGTTCGACAACGCCTATCTCGGCTGCCTGCCGAACTTCGTGATCATGGCCGCGTCCGACGAGGCGGAACTGGTCAACATGGTCGCCACGCAGGTCGCGATCAACGATCGCCCGAGCGCGGTCCGCTATCCGCGCGGCGAAGGCCGCGGTGTCGATATGCCCGAGGTCGGCACGCCGCTCGAAATCGGCAAGGGCCGCGTTATCCGCCAGGGCAACAAGATCGCCCTGCTCTCCTTCGGCACGCGTCTGGCCGAATGCGAAAAGGCCGCCGACGAACTCGCCGCCCACGGCCTCTCCACCACGATCGCAGACGCGCGCTTCATGAAGCCGCTGGACGTCGATCTGGTGCTGAAGCTGGCGCGCGACCACGAAGTCCTGCTCACCATCGAGGAAGGCTCGATCGGCGGGTTCGGCTCGCACGTCATGCAGACGCTGGCCGAACATGGCATGCTCGACGGGGGCTTAAGGATGCGCGCGATGATCCTGCCCGACGAGTTCATCGACCACGATTCACCGAACGCGATGTATGCCCATGCCGGCCTCGACGCCAAGGGCATCGTCGCCAAGGTGTTCGACGCACTCGGCAAGGACTACAAGACCGAGACGGTCAAGCTCGCCTGAGGCACAGCCCCTTCGGTTCTGCCCCGATCAGAACCGAAGGCCTGACTCTGAGATTTAACTGTGAAGACTTGGCTCTGAAGACTTGGCTCTGAAGACTTGGCTCTTTCGCCGGTAGCCCCATGAAGATCTATCTGGCAGGTCCCGATGTGTTCCTGCCCGACGCGATCGAGATCGGGCGCCGCAAGGTCGCGATCTGCGACCGCCATGGCGTGAGCGGCCTTTACCCGCTCGACAATACGGTCGATCTTGCAGCCGCTGACGCCTCGCTCGCCATTTTCAAAGGCAACGAAGCGATGATGGACGCGGCGGACGCGATCATTGCCAATCTCACGCCGTTTCGCGGCCCCAGTGCCGACACCGGCACCGTCTATGAACTCGGCTACATGGCGGGCCGCGGCAGGCTCTGTTTAGCCTACAGCAACGATCCCGCCATCTATGCCGAACGTGTTGCGCGATCCTTTGCGGTCACGAAAGCCGGCGGAGGCAACTTGATCGACGATGACGGACTGACGGTCGAGAATTTCGGCCTGCCCGACAATCTCATGATGATCCACACGCTCGACCTGCATGGTGCTAGACTGGTGACGCCGCGGCAGCGGCCTGCGGATATCTGGCGCGATCTCACCTCCTTTGAGGCCTGCGTGGCGCTCGCGGCGGATCGCGCCACCGGCAAATCGGACTGACATTGGCTGACAAGAACGACAGCGAGACCTCTCCCCGCAAGCGCGTGGACGTGCTCCTGGTCGAGCGCGGCCTGTTTGAAAGCCGCGCGCGCGCCCGCGCGGCGATCGACGCCGGCGGCGTCACGGCCGACGGCCGGCAGGTGTCGAAGCCGTCTGAGATGATCGCCGCCAGTACCAAATTGTCCGCGGAGCCCGCGCACCCCTACGTCTCGCGCGGCGGCGTCAAGCTCGCAGGCGCCCTGGAGCAGTATCCGATCGATATCGAGGGGCATGTCTGCCTCGACGTCGGCGCCTCCACCGGCGGCTTCACCGAGGTGCTGCTGCAAAACGGCGCGAGCCTCGTCTTCGCCATCGATGTCGGGCACGGCCAGTTGCATCCCTCGCTGCGCAACCATCCCCGGATCGTGTCGATGGAAGAAACGGATATTCGCAAATTCGAGGGCAAGCGCCTGCCCGCACGGCCCGATATCGTCGTCATCGACGTCAGCTTCATTTCATTGAAGGCGGTGCTGCCGGTGGCGCTGTCGCTCGCCGCCGCGCCGATGCATCTGCTCGCGCTGATCAAGCCGCAATTCGAGGCGGAGCGAAAGCATTCCAAGCGCGGCATCATCCGCAACGCGATGGTGCACCAGGAAATCTGCGACGACATCTCGGCCTTCGCCGCCTCGCTCGGCTGCACCGATATCCAGGTGTTTCCCTCCTCGATCGCCGGCGGCGACGGCAATATCGAATTCTTCATGGGCGCGCGCCGTGGCTGACGGCGAGCGCCTCGTCATCGACCATGTCGGCCAGCACGGCGACGGCGTCGCCATCGCCGGCGGCGGTAACATCTACGTTCCCTACACGCTGGGCGGCGAAACGATCGAGGCCGGTCCAGTTCCCGGCCACCATCCCGACCGCCGGCGATTGCTCAAGGTCGAGACCGCAAGCGTGGAGCGGATCGCGCCGTTCTGTCCGCATTTCGGCGTTTGCGGCGGCTGCGCGATCCAGCACTGGGACGCCGGGCCTTATCGCGCCTGGAAGCGCGAACTCGTGGTGACGACGCTGGCGCAGGCGGGAATCGATTGCGACGTGGCGCCCTTGGTCGACGCCCATGGCGCGGGCCGCAGGCGCATCACCCTGCACGCACGGATTGGAACGCACGACGTGCTCAAGGTCGGCTATGCGGCCGCAGGTTCGCACGACATCATTCCGATCGACCGCTGCCCGATCCTTGATCCGCAGCTCGACGGCGCGATCGAAGCGGCCTGGGCCATCGCCGAGCCGCTGATCGCGATGGGCAAGCCGCTCGACATTCAGATCACCGCGACCAATAGCGGGCTCGATATCGATGTGCGCGGCTCCGGCCCGTTGTCGACGGCCTTGATCGCGCGGCTGTCGCGCATCGCGGAACAGCACCGCCTGGCGCGCCTGACGCGCCATGGCGAACTGGTCTTGATGCGAACGCCGCCCGTGATCTCGATCGGCGCCGCACAGGTGGTTCTGCCGCCCGGCTCGTTCCTGCAGGCGACGGTGGCTGGCGAAGAAACGCTGGCCGCGCTGGTATCGGACCATTGCAAGCGCGCCAAACACATCGCCGACCTGTTCTGCGGTGTCGGCCCGTTTGCGCTGCGGCTGGCGGCGAAGTCGCGGGTCGCCGCCTTCGACAGCGACGCCGGCGCAGTCGCAGCATTGCAGAAGGCTGCGACTTCGACGTCAGGACTGAAGCCGCTCAAGGCGGAAGCGCGCGACCTGTTTCGCCGTCCCTTGATGCCGCAGGAATTGCGCGACTACGACACGGTCGTGTTCGATCCGCCGCGCCAGGGCGCGCGGGCGCAAGTGGCCCAGCTCGCAGCCAGCAGGATTCCGACGGTGGTTGCGGTATCGTGCGATGTCACGACATTCGCGCGCGACGCCAAAATCCTGATCGATGGCGGCTACAAAATCGAAGGCGTTACGCCGGTCGACCAGTTTCGCCACACGCCGCATGTCGAGCTGGTGGCAAGGTTTAAGCGGTGAACCTTACCTGCGCCGTCTTGTTAATCGACGAACGGCAATCGCACGACTGGGAACCGTCGCGAGAGCATCGTTCCCGATCGCGAATGACATTCACCGCAACTCGCCAAGAGACGAAGTTCCTTTGCGCTACGTCAAAAAGCGCGTTTGCCTATCGCGCTAAAGCGCCACGGCTTGAGATGGTTAGTCTAGCGCGCGTGTCCCTGGATTCGTTCGACGTAGTTCATGATGCGGTGCATGGCTTCCTGAAGTATTCCGGTGCCGGAATCGCACATGCTGAAATAGCAGGTGGAGATTGAGACTTTCTGACCGAGAGGAAGGGAAACCCGCTCTGGGATCGATATCTTGAAGACCTGACCCCTCTGGCGCACGTCACCCGGTATCTGGAATTCAGGCGGCATGGCATCAGTCATCGGCAGCAGGTCCTCGACGCGTCCAACGATGGACTGGGCGTAGGAACGCACATGGACGCGCTGCCCGACCTTGAGATCGAACAGATAGCTGTCGGGGAGATAGGCGAGGATGAAGCTCGGGCCCGTGTAGACGGTGGCGATCTCATTGCCGCCCGGGCCGAGCACGGCTCCGGCGCTCATGACCTTGCTGCCCACATATCCGCTGACCGGCGCATACAAGGCTCCGCCGGCATAGGCGTGCTGCAAGGAGTCGTAGGCATCCGACACCTCCTTGAGCGCGTTGTGATACGCGGCGAGCTCGCCCGCGAGCGAGATTCGCTCCGCTTTCAGGGATTGGTGCTTGTCGGCGGCGGCAAAGGCCGCGCTGGTCATGTCGGTCAAGAGCTTGTCCACCACAAGACCGTTCCTGCTCGCGCCGGACAATTTGTCGAGATAGTCCTGCGCCTGCCTGGCGTTGATCTCGGCCGCCGGCAGCAACATGCCGATCGCGGCTTGCCTCGCCTCGATCGCCCCGATCCTGGTGTCCAGCCTGGCCTTTTCCACGGCGAGCTCCGCGAGCGTGCGGGAAATCGATGTCGATTCGACGACGGCGATCTTCTGCCCGGCCTCCACCCTGTCTCCCGGGCGAACGAATACCTGCCTGACCCGCGTCTCCTGATAGGGCGCCCCGATGGCGATATGCTCGCGCGTGATCAGCCCGGAGGCCTTCAGCAGCACAACCCCACCGGAGATCAGATGGATGGCGATCGTGACGGTGACGGCGAGACCGATGGCGATGAGGACGAGGTTCCTCAGCCGCCTCCAGCGCACCTGGCTGACGTTGAGTGGCACGTTTGCCGCATATTGTTCCAGGACTGCCATCTTCTACTCCGCGGCTTGCTGCAACGGTCTGAGGCTGAAAATCCGCTCCGCTATGCGGCGCGCCGCTTGCCCGTCCCCGAACGGATTGCGGGCGGGCAGAAGCTGCGGCGCATTGGAGCTGGTGAGACGCCTGACCCCGGCGGTGATCGCATCGCGATTGGACCCGACCAGCGTTCCAAACCCGGCATCGACGACCTCGGGTCGCTCGGTGCTCTCGCGGGTGATGAGGATCTGGAGACCGAATGTCGGCGCTTCTTCCTGAACGCCGCCCGAATCGGTCACGACCGTCCATGACCGGCTGAGCAGGTAGACGAAGTCGGTATATTGGAGAGGCTTCAGCAGGCGGATATTCGGCCGCGCGCCGAGCGCCCGCACGACCTGCGCCCGGATATCCGGGTTGGGGTGAACGGGAAGGACGATCAGCTTGTCGCCGTCATTTCCAAGCTCGCACAGGGCCTCGAGGATCTCATCCAGTGGCGCCCCAATGTTCTCACGCCGGTGCAATGTCGCCAACACGAGCTTCCTGTCGCGCGGAAGGTTTGCGATCTCCCGGTCGATCGGGACATAGCCTCCAGCAAGTTTGGAACGAGCATAAAGCAGCGCATCGACCGCGGTGTTGCCGACCACGCTGATCAAATCGCTCTGCACCCCCTCGCGAAGCAGGTGATCGCGCGACCGCTCGGTCGGGGCGAAATGCAACGTGGAGGCGATCGTGATGAGCCGCCGGTTGAACTCCTCCGGCCAGGGCGAATCAAGCTTTCCGGTCCGCAGCCCAGCCTCGACATGCGCAACGGGGACATGATTCAGAAAGGCTGCCAGGGCGCCGGCTGCAGCGGTCATCGTGTCGCCTTGAACCACCACCCCATCATACTGCTGCGGCCCGAGCAGGGCTTGCATCTGCTGCGTGATCAGCGCGAACTTGCCGGCGAGGCTGGGCTCCTGCATGACCCCGGTGCCGCTATGGGTAAGCTCGATTTCGAACAGCTCCAGTAGCCCGTCTGCCAGATCGATATGCTGCCCCGACCAGAACACATCGACATGCGCGCCGGACTTATGCAGGGCGCGATAGACGGGACCGAGCTTGATGATCTCGGGCCGCGTGCCAAAGGCGATGAGGATGCGCATATCTATTCTTCGAATCGGGAGTTCAGCGTGTGGCGGCCAGGAAATCGTCAGGGACGTCGTGGGTCGTTTTCGACCACACGATGGGGGACGTGGCGAACTGCGACTCGCCCAGATAGATTTTCCAAGCACGGAACGTGGCGACCATGTTGATATACAGCGATACGGGCCATCGTATCGCGACGCCGAGCCAGTCGACCCTGCCGTAGACCCGGTAGCTGGAGGTCAGGCGCGCGACATAGCGGAACACCACCGCGAGAAGATTGAACGAAAGAGACCACTGGAAGAGCTGATACATCCCGCACGGCAGGGTCTCGGGATCGATGAGGCCTGCGAGCGCCAAGATCATCAAGACGACGGATCCGGGGGCCAAGAAGTTGGTAATCATTCCCTTGCGATCGCGCAGGAAGAAATAGATGTCCCAGGGCTGGCCCTGCCAGCCGAGCTTGTGCATCGCTTCGAAGGCGATGCCATAGACCCAGCGCGTCTTCTGCTTGATGGCGGCTTCCAGATGCTGGGGGAAGAACTCGCGGGTCGCGACATAGTCGGCCCCCTCTTCGGCTCGCGCGGAGAGTGCGGCGAAAATCGACCTGAAGCCCGCGCGCTTGGCCTCGATGCCGAGAATGTAATCCTCGGTCACCGTCCCGGACATCAGGACCTGCCCGCGCGTCTTTAGAAAGTGCCTGACGAGCGCCTGCGTCAGGCAGGTGCCGACCCCGGCGGAAGGGATGGCGGCTCCGAGTGCGTTGCGTACGATCAGTTCGCGCGTGTGGCGCTCGGCGAACTCCTCCATATAGGTCGACGCCACATAGGCTCCCCGGCGGCGGCTGAGCGAGAAGACGGGAACCTGGATGAAATCGTATTCGCCAGCAAATTTCGCGTAGATATCAAAGCTGCGTGGATCGATGACATCCTCGCTGTCGTGCAGAACCACCAGGTCCGGAGCCTGCTCCCCCGCGAAGCTCTGGGCGAACATCTCGTTGAGCATCTGCCCTTTGGACGTGGGGCCGGGCAAGCTGTTCACAATGACCCGCACGCGATCGGGATGGGCCGCGGCAAGGGCTTCTGCGACGCGCCGCGTGCCCGTGTCGTTCGGATAGACGCCGAGGAAGAGCGAAACCTGCGGGTTATCGATCCGGGCGAGGTTGCCTTCCACCATTTTGCCGATGACGTCCTCCTCGCGCCAATTGGCGACGAAGATCGCAATATTCGGAAGGGAAGCCGGCTTGGCGACGGCGCGCCGAAAAGGAAAATGCGCAATCCCGAAGGAGAGCAGATCGATGAAGATATCGTCCAGCGATGACAGGTTTATCAGCAGGCTGACGAGCAGAAAGAGCGAAACCAGTATTTCGTTCATGATTCACGATGGGCTCGCTTCGTGTTGCCGAAGCCAGCGACACAACCTTTCAGAAACCATAAGTTCAGCCGCTACCGTAGCTGCAACAAGGTTGGCGACCATCGGTCGCCTCCACTCACCCATCCTCATCGACAGTTGATCTGTATCAACGGACGGCAAGGCTTGTAGCGACTTAACCCTTCGTTAAGCAGGGGAGCGGTTCCCTTAAAGCAAATTCAGGCAGGCATCCATTCCGGATGATTACGGCCGCACGCCTAGGGCGTCGCGCAACCGGTAGAGTCCGCCCGTCCCCGCTGGCGAATCCAGCGCGTCATGATGGGCGTTCCCGACTGCGCCAGCCAAATCGCATTCAGCCGCGACTCGCATCCTTAGGCAATGCTGAATGTGAAACGGAAAATGCCGAGGGCATTCTTCCGCGGTTCCTCATGTTTTGCCCCTAGAACGCGATCAGGTGAAGGAACGGGGGCGATGCATGTGCATCCTGGCAAAGATGTTGCGGTTCATGGGAACGGTTTGGCTGTGGGCGGCGGGCCTGCTGATCGTGTCCAGTCACCTTGTCGTTCTGCATTTCGACGGCTTCTGGGCTCTCGCTAACCTCCTCAACCCGTGGAACATCGCCAGCGTGCTGACGCTTGAACTCACAATAGCTCCCGGATTGCTGCTGCACATGGCGGCTGGTGAGCTGACAACGACCGCTACCTCGTCTCAGAACAGACCGGCCATTATCCCATCCCATCCATGAAGCGCCGATCGATGGCGCGCGGCTGCGGTCGAACTGGTCCATAGTCTGCGCGATAAGCGCGGATGAAACTCCCCGCAATCCCGATCCGCCGCGAGACCGGCCAGGTGCCGGAGCTACTTTGACCGAGGCCCAACCAGTCAAAATCACTGTGCAGCGGCACTAGTGGCCGGGCACACCTGTATCGCGAGGCGCAGCGCCGTTCGATATACTGCACGCCGGTCCCTCGCAGTTCGTCCATGTCACACGATCCGCTCCTCACGCGCATCACTCCCCTCCTCGCCGCAGTCTCCGGCATTGCCGCCATCGTGCTCGGCGGATCGCGGGCGCGCGGAACAGCGCACGACGCATCCGACTATGATATCGGCCTCTACTATGCTGACGGCGCCGGTTTGGATACCGACCGACTCCACGAGGTGGTGAAAGCCATCGTCGACGAGCCGGACGCCATCCGCGTGACGCCCGTTGGCGAATGGGGACCATGGATCGTCGGCGGCGCGTGGCTCGTGATCGGCGGACGCAAGGTCGACCTGCTCTACCGGAGCATCGACAAAGTCACGGAGATGATCGAAAGATGCCGGAGCGGCGACATCGGCATATATTACCAGCCCGGCCATCCGCACGGCTTTTGCTCCGCGACCTGGATGGGCGAGGTCGCGCAGTGCCATCCGCTGCATGATCCTGATGGCGTGATCGCGGCGTTGAAGGCGAGCACTTCGCCCTACCCGCGCGCGATGCGCGATGCCCTGATCCGGCGCTTTCAATGGGAAATCTTGTTCAGCATCGAGAATGCCGAGACCGCCCTGCCACGCGGCGACAGCACCCATATTGCCGGCTGCGCCTACCGTGCACTGGCTTGCCTGGCACAGGTCTGTTTGCCCTCAACGGGCAATATCTCATCAACGAGAAAAGCGCGTTGGCTGCGGCTGCCAGTTTTCCCGTGACGATTCGGGGCCTGACGAGCCGGGTCGCCGATCTCTGGCGATTGATCGGATCCGGACAACACGAGGCGGCATTACAGACGCTGCGTTCGCTGGAGCATGATATCGGCGAGATATCGGCAGGGGCCACTACCTGAATGCCCCTCACCTCCCCCAGAGGTCCTGCCAGATCTTCTCTCCGATCATGTGCGCGGCTCGGCGGCGTTGGGTCGCCGCCTGCGATAGCGATAGCGGCGCCGTCGCGGCATTGCAGAAGGCTGCGACTTCCACGTCCGCCACACGCCGCATGTGAAGCTCGTGGCGCGGGCCCTGCTCTTCACCCTCCCCTGGAGGGGGAGGGTCGGCTCGCATGGAGCGCAGCGAATGCGAGACGGGGTGGGGTGATCTCTCCATTCGGGCACTGTTCGCGAGGAGAGACCTTCACCCCACCCCGCCGCTCATTTCATGAGCGTCGACCCACGAGCGAGCTCCGCTCGTCTCGGACCCCTCCAGGGGAGGGTAAACACCTCACATTCCGGATTCACCTTCCCCACCGATCCTGCCAGATCTTTTCGCCGATCATGCAATTGACGCGCGGCTCCTTGCCGGCGGCCGGCACGACGGGGCGTTCGGGGGTGCGGCCGGCGACTTCCAACAGCAGCTTGGTGCGGATCGCTTCCTTGAACTTGTCGCGGTCCTTGATCGTCACCACGAAGGCGCCGGGGCCGCCGATGACGCAGTCCTCGTAATAGTAATCGAGATTGTCGATATCCATGGTGGAATAAGACGGCTCCTTCACCATGATCGGCAGGCCGTTGATGATGATGCCTTTTTCGAGCGCGGCGTCGCGCGCGACCGTCACCGGCATGCCGTTGTTGTTGGGGCCGTCGCCGGAAATATCGATCACGCGCCGCAAGCCGCGGTGCGGGCTCTCGTCGAACAGCGGCAAGGCGAAGTTGATCGCACCCGATATCGAGGTGCGCGACGCCCGGCGGATCGGGGTCTTGACGATTTCATTGGCAACGGCGTCCGCCGTCTCGGGCCCGTCGATCAGGCGCCACGGGATGATGATCTTCTGGTCGGAGGATGCCGCCCATTCGAAATAGGTCACCGCGATCCTGCCGTTCGGGCCGCTCTTCAGCGCCTGCAGAAATTCCTTGGAGACGATCGCCTGTGCGTAGCCTTCCCGCTGCAGCGCCAGTTCGTCCATGTCCATCGAATAGGAGACGTCGACAGCGAGGACAAGTTCGACATCGACGGTCGGATTGGCATCCTTGTCGGCCAGTTGGCGGCTATCGGCGCTCGGTTGATGGCCCGGCCGGTTCGTTTGATACGGCGCGGCAAAACTGGCCACATCGCCGCCGGCGAGTACGCCCGCAACAAGCACGACCCCGATCGAGACATACCAGCGCATTGCGGCCCTCCCGTCGAACGACAGTGATGGTGACATGCAAAGCGGCCGACGCAAAGCGCTGAAATCATTTGTCCTTCACATTCGGGTTAGGATCAGGCTTCGTGCACAGCCCGCGTGCCCGGCAGGTTCCACTTCGCGATTCGCTTGCCGAGCTTCGGGCTTGAACGACTACGGCGCTCGGCGCGACAGATGCGATGCGGCCGGACAAGAAGGGCCGAATTGGCACGATCACGGTTACGCCCCCAAAACTTCCCGCAAATGACAGCCTGCCGCCATTGATGCGTACAGTCGTTATGTCGAGCGGCCTGCTCGCTTTCGCGCATGAAAGCCCTGATCGAGCTGAAACTCTCGGCAAACGCCCAGTTTCAGGACCGGCCCGGAGCCTGTAAACTGATCGAGGCGGCCGTCAGCCGCGGCGATCAGTCCATGGCGCAGCGCCTGGCGGACTGAGCGCGGCGGGCCCGCCGCAACTCGCTCGCTTGCCGGACTTGACTGGAAATGGCCGATACCACCGTCACGCCAAAAACAAAGGTCAAAACCAAGACCGAGCGGCCGCGCCTGCACAAGGTCATCCTGATCAATGACGATTACACGCCGCGCGAATTCGTCGTCACCGTGCTGAAGGCCGAATTCCGCATGACCGAGGACCAGGCCCACAAGGTGATGATCACGGCGCACCGGCGTGGCGTCTGCGTGGTCGCCGTGTTCACCAAGGACGTCGCCGAAACCAAGGCGACGCGCGCCACCGACGCCGGCCGCGCCAAGGGCTACCCGCTGCTGTTCACGACCGAGCCGGAAGAATGAATTCTCCCGTAGCCCGGATGGAGCGCAGCGCAATCCGGGCTACGGATTCCTTAGGCCGCCGATTTTTCGTCGACCAGGCCGTACACGCGTGCAGTCCTGGAGAAACCGGCGACAGGAAACTCGCCGAGATCGCTCCAGCCTTCCCGGCAGATGCCGGCAAATCCCTCCGATGCCACGACTGTGCGGCCGAGTTGGCTCGCGATCTTTTCCAGCCGCGCCGCCAGATTCACGGCTGGTCCAATGCAAGTGAAGTCGAGCCGGTTGCCGCCGCCGATATTGCCGTAGAGAATTCGTCCGACATGGAGCGCGAGGCCGAAGCGAAAACGTTCGACCGCGTCGCCGATCGGATAGTTAAGGTTGGCAACGCTGGCACGGGATTCGTGGGCGGCTTCGAGCGCGTGGCTGCACACCTGCTGCTCGTCGCCGACATATTCGTCGATCGGAAAAACCGCGAGCAGGCCGTCGCCCATATATTTCAGCACTTCGCCGCCATGCTTCTTGATCGCGGCGACCTGGCAGTCGAAATAATTGTTCAGGATGTCCACCACGGTCTCCGCCGGCACGCGATCGGACAAGGAGGTGAAGCCACGCAGATCGGACAGCCAGATCGCGGCGTTCATCGTCTCGGTGTGGCCGCGCCTGATCTGGCCGCCGAGAATCCGCTCGCCGGCACGGTTGCCGACATAGGTATCCAAGAGGTTCGCGGCCATGCGGCGCCAGTTGATGATCTCTATGACCCGCGACAGCGGCGTATTCAGCCCACGCAAGGCCGCCAACTGCTCATCGGTAAAACCGCCTGATTGCTTCGTGGTCCAGCTTGAGGCGTGAATGGTCCCGTCGGTAAAATACAGCGGCAGCGCGATATAATCCGTGACGCCCTCGGCGCGCAGCTCCTCGACGATCGGGAAGCGCGCGCTCTGCGGGTCGTCCGCACGGGCGCGGACTTCCTGTCCCTGCTGGAACACGATGATGATGGGACTGTTGTGAAAATCCGGCGAATCCAGAACCTTGTAATCGACCGTGCCGATTTGGACCTCAGCGCCCGGCTTCCAGATGAAACTGCGGCCGTAGATCTCGGGGTGCAGGGTGCGGACGAAGACGCCGACACGCCACAGCGGCAGCCCTGCCGCGACCATCCGTTCGCAGGTGTCCGCCATGAAGCTCTTGGGGCTGGTCGCGGATCTCCCGCCGTCAATCAGCCAGTCGAGCAGCTTTTGCAGTTCGGAGGCGTTCATCGCGCCGGTATTTGCCGCGCAACTGCAGCGCGCGTCAAGCGCGCTCGCAACGACAGCCGGCGTGACCCGACGACGGAGCTGCGCTAGCTTTAGGGTGCAACCAGGGGAAACGTCAAAGTGTACGACACCATTATCGTCGGCGGCGGATCGGCGGGCTCGGTCATGGCCCACCGGCTCTCCGCCAGGAGCGCCAATAAAGTCCTGCTCTGCGAAGCAGGCCAGGACACGCCGCCCGGCAACGAGCCGCCCGAAATCCGCGATAGCTATTCGGGGCTGGCGTATTTCGATCCGCGCTTCCACTGGACCGAACTCAAGGTCACGACCCAAATCGTCAGCCACAACAATCCGGACGAGAGCCGCCCGCCATTACGCAAGTATGAGCAGGCGCGCGTGTTGGGTGGCGGGTCCTCCATCAACGGCCAGATGGCAAACCGCGGCGCGCCGACCGATTACGAAGAGTGGGAGGCCCGCGGCGCCGTGGGCTGGAACTGGAAGGACGTGCTGCCCTATTTCAAGAAGGTCGAGCGCGACCTCGATTTCGACGGACCGTTCCACGGCAAGGACGGCCGTATCCCCGTCCGCCGCATTCCGCACCAGCATTGGACAGCGCATTCGCAAGAGGCCGGGATTCCTACCCGCCCACCTGGCCGCGGTGGCGCAGGAAATGATCGGCCAGCACGCAGGCCATCATGGCCTCGCCCACCGGCACCGCGCGGATGCCGACGCAGGGATCGTGGCGGCCCTTGGTCATGATGTCGGTGTCGGCGCCTGCGCGATCCACCGTTTTGCGCGCGGACAGGATCGACGAGGTCGGCTTCACCGCAAAGCGCACCACCACCGGCTGGCCGGTCGAGATGCCGCCGAGCACGCCGCCGGCATGGTTGGACAGGAAGCGCGTGCCGTTATTGCCGGTGCGCATCTCGTCGGCGTTTTGCTCGCCCGACAATTCGGCAGCAGCAAAGCCTGCGCCGATCTCGACGCCCTTCACCGCATTGATGCTCATCATGGCCGCCGCCAGGTCGCCGTCGAGCTTGGCATAGATCGGCGCGCCCCACCCCGCCGGAACGCCTTCGGCGATCACTTCGATGACGGCGCCGATCGAGGAGCCGCTCTTGCGGATGCCGTCGAGATATTGCTCGAAGAAATCAGCCTTCTCCTTGTCGGGACAGAAGAACGGATTACGCGCGACCTCGTCCCAGTCCCATCTGTCGCGATCGACTTTGTGCGGGCCCATCTGCACCAGCGCGCCGCGGACCTTCACGTCAGGCAGGATCTTTCGCGCGATGGCGCCGGCTGCGACGCGGGTCGCCGTTTCGCGCGCCGATGAGCGGCCGCCGCCGCGATAATCACGCAGGCCGTATTTGGCCTCATAGGTGAAGTCGGCGTGACCGGGCCGAAACTTGTCCTTGATCTCGGAATAGTCCTTGGAGCGCTGATCGGTGTTCTCGATCAGGAGCGCGATCGGCGTTCCCGTCGTGACCTGCACGCCGGTCTCGGGATGGGCCATCACGCCGGACAGGATCTTTACGGCGTCGGCCTCCTGGCGCTGGGTGGTGAAGCGCGATTGTCCGGGACGGCGGCGGTCGAGATCGTGCTGGATGTCCTCATTCGCCAGCGGGATCAGCGGCGGGCAGCCATCGACCACGCAGCCGATCGCCACCCCGTGGCTTTCGCCGAAGGTCGTGACCCGGAACAGATGGCCGAAGGTGTTGTGGGACATGGCTCGCTTGGCTCGTAAGTCAGTGCTGACTTGTCGTAAGACACGGCGGCCAAACCGGCAACCGTCATTCCGGGACGGCGCGCGAGCGTCGGACCCGGAATCTCGAGATTCCGGGTTCGATGCTTCGCATCGCCCCGGAATGACGATCTTCCCTTAACTATACTTCCTAAGCCCCCCATCGCGAAACACGTAAACCGCGCCCTGCTCGATCAGGAGGTCGGCGGCGCTGGTCGGCGTTTCGATGCCGAGCGCCACCATCAGCGCCCGCGCGGTGCCGCCATGGGCCACCGCAACGGTGTCCACGCGCAGGGAGTCGTACCAGTCGCGCATCCGAAGCTGCACCTCGGCATAGGTCTCGC
>NZ_LLXX01000217.1:9777-9982 GCF_001440405.1 Bradyrhizobium valentinum | reverse complement strand
CGTGAGCCGCTTGGCGTACAGCACTGGGTCAGCCGCCTGCATCTCGGCCAGCGTCGAACCCTCCCAGACGCCGTAGCCGATCTCGCGGAGGCGATCGTCGAGCGCGTAGTCTGCCGGCGGAAGTTTCAGGGCGCCGCGCACCAATTCCATTGTCGCCCGCGCGCGGCCAAGCGGGCTTGCGACGAACGGCAACGCGGCCTTGTCG
>NZ_LLXX01000217.1:0-9675 GCF_001440405.1 Bradyrhizobium valentinum | reverse complement strand
GGCATGGGCCGCCTGCCGGCGGCCGAGATCATTGAGCGGAATGTCCTGCGCGCCCTGCAGCCTGCCTTCCGCGTTCCACGACGTCTCGCCATGGCGGATGTAGTAGATCACGGGCGAAGGCATCGGACTATCAGGCTATTCCTTGGCTACCGAATTCGACAGCGAGATATCCGGCGCGTCGGGCCGCTTCATGCCGACGACGTGATAGCCGGAATCGACATGATGCACCTCGCCGGTGACGCCGCGCGACAGGTCCGACAACAGATACAGCGCGCTGTCGCCGACCTCTTCGATGCTGACGTTGCGGCGCATCGGCGCGTTGTATTCGTTCCACTTCAGAATATAGCGGAAATCGCCGATGCCGGAGGCCGCCAGCGTCTTGATGGGACCGGCCGAGATCGCGTTGACGCGGATGTTCTTCTCTCCAAGGTCAGCGGCGAGATAGCGCACGCTGGCTTCGAGCGCTGCCTTCGCCACGCCCATGACGTTGTAGTGCGGCATCCATTTCTCGGCGCCGTAATAGGTCAGCGTGATGATCGAGCCGCCGTCGACCAGAAGCTTTTCCGCCCGCTGCGCGATCGCCGTCAGCGAATAGCAGGAGATCAGCATGCTCTTGGTGAAATTGTCCTGGGTCGTCTCGAGGTAACGGCCGTCGAGCTGGTCCTTGTCGGCGAAGGCGATGGCGTGGACCACGAAGTCGATCTTGCCCCATTTTTCGCGGAGCACGTCGAATACTGCGTCGATGGTGGCGGAATCGGTGACGTCGCAATGGCCCAGCAAGAGGCCGCCCAGCTCCTTGGCCAGCGGCTCGACCCGCTTCTTCAGCGCATCGCCCTGCCAGGTGAGCGCGATTTCCGCGCCCGCGTCGTGGCATGCCTTGGCGATGCCCCAGGCGATCGAGCGGTTGTTGGCGACGCCGAGGATCACCCCGCGCTTGCCCTGCATCAGACCTGATTTTTGCGACATCCGGTTTCCAATCGAGCTTACCTGTGGGGCTTGGAGGTACACCAGCGGTCCAGCGCGGTCGAGCCTAAATCGGCCCTCGGATTAACGCTGTTCCGGATCGGGCTCAATGGCCGGAATAGACGCGGCGATTGGGTGTTATGCTAGGTAAGGCGTTCGCGCCCGACAACTCTTGCAATCTGGTCCCCATGAGCGCGTTTCGCCAAAGTGTCGAAGCCATGATTCCGGCGCTCCGCCGCTATGCACGCGCGCTCGCGCGCGATGCCGACATCGCCGACGATCTGGTGCAGGATACGCTGGTGCGCGCGCTGCGTTCGGAACGGCTGTTTCTCGGCGGCGACGTCAGGAGCTGGCTCTACACGATCCTGACCAATTTGAACAAGAACCGGCGGCGCTCGCTGGCACGGCGGCCGCAATTCATGCCGCTGCTCGACAACAACCCCGACGCCAGCGGCACCGAGGCGGAGGGCCGCGACATCGCCCGCGCGCTGGCAACGCTGGTGGAAGAGCAGCGCTCGGTGCTCCTTTTGGTGATGCTGGAAGGACTGAGTTACCGCGAGGTCGCCGAAATCCAGGGCGTGCCGATCGGCACCGTAATGTCCCGGCTTGCCCGCGCACGCGCGCATGTCAAAGCTTCGCTCGAGGGCGAGCGCGCAGCGCTGCGGCGGGTGAAATAAGGCGCATGAAACGCGTTACGCATAGGCTGATCAGGAATAGACAGAGACGACGACAATGACCGATCGCAACATCCCCGTCACCGAAGACGAGCTGCATGCTTACGTCGACAACGAGTTGCCGGCGGAACGCCGCGGCGACGTCGAGGCGTGGCTCGCGGCGCATCCCGACGATGCCGCGCGGGTGCAGTCGTGGCGCGCGATGGCGGAGGCGCTGCATACCAGGTACGATTCGATTGTCGATGAGGCGGTGCCGAAGCGACTCGAGATCGAACGGCTGGTGCGAGAGCCGCGCAAATGGGTGTACGGCGCGCTCGCCGCCACGCTGGCGGCGTTCATCCTCGGCGGCGGCGTTGGCTGGGTCGCGCGCGGCGCGACGGCAGCGCCCTCGGCCTTCCAAAATTTGACGGTGCATGCGATCGAGGCGCACCGGCTCTACGTGGTGGAAGTACGGCATCCCGTCGAGGTGCCGGGCAGCGAGCGCAGCCATCTGCAGCAGTGGCTGACCAAGCGCTGCGGCTGGGTCGTCCGCGCGCCCGAACTGACAGGGGCAGGATTGAAGCTCGTCGGCGGACGGCTGCTGCCAGGTTCCGTGGGTCCGGCGTCCTTCCTTATGTACGAGAGCGCGTCGGGCGAACGCTTTACAATCTATACGGTGAAATCGGACGCCGGGGCGACGCAGATGCGGTACGCGGCGGAAGGCAAGGAAAGCACCCTGTTCTGGGCCGATGACGGCGTCGTCTATGCGGTGGTGTCGACCGGCGTCGACCGGGGGCGGCTGACGCAGGTTGCCCAAGCCATCTACGATCAGATGGAGAAAAAGGGCTGACCCGCGTAGTAGCGAAGCGCAGCGAAACCCGGGGATCAGTTCGGAAACCCGGGATCAGTTAGACCGGATGGCGTGTTCCCGGATTGCGCTTCGCTTCATCCGAGCTACCGGCAAGAAAAGTGGCGGATCGGCAACATCGCGCCCCTTGTCCCAATTCTGACATCGAAAATCTGGAATGAAACCACCAGCGCGTCTCATTAATGCACCAGGTGATCACGCGAAAATGAGTAGCGTTCGATCCGCCGATCGGCGCAAGCGGCCTCGATCGGGGTTTGGTACCGCGCTGGTCCCCCTTTCGAGGCCGCCCCTTTTTCCGGGAAACCCTTTGTTTTCCAGGAAAGAAGTGCGCTTTTCTGGGAAACTCCTGCTCGGAACCCCGCTATCCAATTCCACGCAAAATCTGCGCCGCGAGCCCGGCCGAATCAGCCAAAATCGCTGCGCGGATTGTACGGATGGCTATCGCGCCATCTTTCCATCAATGCCTCGAGCTCGCTATCGTTCCCGTCGGGCAAAATAATTCGGGTGATGACGAACAGGTCCCCGGTCCCCCCAGGCTTGGGCAGGCCCTTGCCCTTGAGACGGAAGGTTCGGCCGCTGGAGGTATTTTTCGGAATCGACAGTTCGACCGCGCTGCCAAGGGTGGGAACCCGGACCTTGCCGCCCAGCACGGCCTCATAGAGCGTAATGGGCAGGTCCAGCCGCAGGTCGCTGCCATCGACCTTGAAAAAGGGATGCGGCGCGATGCTGACCGTAATCAGGAGGTCGCCCGGCGGATGGCCCGGCGCGGTTTCGCCCTGCCCCTTCAGCCGGATCTGCTGGCCGGCGGTGACGCCGGCCGGAATCTTGACGTTGAGCTCCTTGCCGGTCGGCAGGCGGACGCGCTTCTCCCCGCCCTTGACCGCCTCCTCCAGCGACACGGTCATGGCGACGTTCAGATCGAGATCGAGGCCGATCCCGCCGGTCTCGAATTCGAAGGTCCTGCCGCCGCCCGGACGTCCACCCCGGGCAGCACCGCCGAACATGCTGTTGAGGATGTCCTCGAAGCCGGCCCCGCCCATGCCGCTGGGGCCGCCGCCGGTGCGGAAGGTGTAGGATTCGAAGCCGCCGGGCCCACCGGCGCGGCCGCGCGGGTCGCCGCCGGGAAAGCCGCTACCAGAAAAACCCTGGAATCGGGGCTTGCCCTCGGCGTCGATCTCGCCGCGGTCGAACTGTTTGCGCTTGTCCTCGTCGCCGATGATCTCGTTGGCCGAATTGATCTCGGAAAAGCGAGCAGCCGCCTTCGGATCGTTCTTGTTGTTGTCTGGGTGATGCTTCTTGGCGAGCTTGCGATAGGCACTCTTGATCGCCGCAGCGCTGGCGCCCCGCGGCACCCCCAAGACCTCATAGGGGTCGCGCATCCGTCACATCTCCTTCACGGGAATTCGGTTCTCGAAGCTTAGGGCAATTCGCCCGCTTTGGCTTCATCTGGGTAGTCAGTTGCATTTTTGCAACGGCTGGGAGGGCCGGTTTAGCCCCTCGTCCAGGGTTTGATGGTGTGAATTTCCCATCGGCCATGGCCGGCCTTGCAGGCAGCGCCCTGCAGCCAGCTCTCCGCGCGGCCGTTGACGTAGCTCGCCAGGAAATCCCGGCAGGTGCGTCCGTCTTCCGCGGAATAGGCTTGCGACAGTGGCGTCACCGATCCGCGCGCGCCGGTCTCCGGATTTTCCCAAGGCTGGCTGGAATCCTTGTCGCCCTTGGTCAGCACGTCGGAGGCGGCGGTGCGTGCAAAGGCGAGATCGCTCTCGGTCGGCACCGGCGGGGTGGCCGGTTGCTTGCTCAGCGAACCGGTGAAGTCGGTAGCGTTCATCCTGGCGTAGGCGTCGGGGCGCGACAGGCTGCAGCCGCCCGAGCCGAGGCCGATCAAAATCAACGTCATCGCCGCTCCCGTCGGCCCGATCGCCGATAGGCCAACGCGTCCCCATGTCCTATATAGGGCGAGCCCGTACCGGGGCTGCAACGCGCTCTGGGACGCGAACGGACGCAACTGGGACTCCTGACATGACGGACACGACCTCCATCAAACACCCGACACCGTTAACATCGGGTGATTTTACCGCCGCCGAGGAACCGTTTGCGCTGTTCGCCGAGTGGTTTGCGGAAGCCGTGAAGTCCGAGCCGAACGATCCCAATGCGATGGCGCTGGCAACGGTCGATAGCGACGGGCTGCCGGATGTCCGGATGGTGCTGATGAAGGGCTATGATGCGGATGGTTTCGTATTCTACAGCCACATCGCCAGCCAGAAGGGCCGTGAACTCGCCGCAAATCCTAAGGCGGCTTTACTATTTCACTGGAAGTCGCTGCGCCGTCAGGTCCGCATCCGCGGCAACGTGTCGCCGGTGACAGATGAGGAAGCCGACGCCTATTTCGCCACGCGGCCGAAGCAGGCGCAGATCGGCGCCTGGGCCAGCAAGCAATCGCAGCCGCTGGAGAGCCGCTTTGCATTCGAGCAGGCGATCGCGCTGGTGGCCGCCAAATACATGATCGGCGAAGTGCCGCGCCCGCCCGGGTGGAGCGGCTGGCGCATTCATCCCACACGTTTCGAATTCTGGCACGACCGCCCGTTCCGCCTGCACGACCGCATCGAATTCCGCCGCGATGCGCCGATCGAGACGCAGTGGAGCAAGGTACGGCTCTATCCCTGAATGATCGTCATCGCCGGACTAAAGCGCGAAGCGCGTCTTCGTGTAGAATGCCCTGGCCATCCACGACTTTCTTCTATGCGACAAGACAAGACGTGGATGCCCGGCAACGCAGACAAGTCTACGCAGTCTGCGCAAGGCAGCCTACGATGGCCGAGCATGACGAAAACCGAGAGAACCTGAATGCCTCCTTCATCGAATGCGCCGCGGCGCACGCTGCTCCTGACCGGCGCCAGCCGCGGCATCGGCCACGCCACCGCGATCCGGTTCTCATCCGCCGGCTGGCGTGTCATCACCTGCTCGCGGCATGCCTTTCCGGAAATCTGCCCATGGGGCGCAGGCCCGGAGGATCACATCGAGGTCGACCTCGGCAGCCACGACGACACCGTGCGCGCGATCTCCGAGATCCGCAGGCGGCTGGAGAACGACGAGCTGCACGCGCTGGTCAACAACGCCGCGATTTCGCCCAAAGCTCCGGACGGCGGGCGGCTCGGCACCATGGACACCGACATCGAAACCTGGAGCCACGTCTTTCACGTCAACTTCTTCGCGCCGGTCATGATCGCGCGCGGGCTGATCGAGGAATTGAAGCACGCCAGGGGCGCGGTGGTAAACGTCACCTCGATCGCCGGCTCGCGCGTGCACCCGTTCGCCGGCGTCGCCTACGCGACCTCGAAGGCGGCGCTTGCTTCACTCACACGGGAAATGGCCTTCGATTTCGGCCGGGTCGGCGTCCGCGTCAACGCGATCGCGCCGGGCGAGATCGACACCTCGATCCTGTCGCCGGGCACCGAGAAGATCGTCGAGCAGCAGATTCCGATGCACCGCCTCGGCACGCCGGACGAGGTGGCGAAGATCATCTATGTGCTGTGTACGGAAACCAGCTCGTATGTGAACGGCGCGGAGATTCACATCAACGGCGGCCAGCACGTTTAATGCGTGACGTGATCGCTACGCTCAAACCCTCATGGTGAGGAGGCGCGGAGCGCCGTCTCGAACCATGCGGCCCGAGCCGGGCCTTCATCCTTCGAGACGCGCGCAGGCGCGCTCCTCAGGATGAGGTTCTGTATTCGCGACTCGCCGCTCACTCCGCGTAAAACTTCCGCGTCGCGGTTCGCACCGCCGCAGCGTCGAGATTGAAAGTGCTCGAACACTCGTCCTCGTTCTCGCCGTCCGCCAGCGCCGCGCCGCAGTGCCGGCAAACCCGCGTCGAGAACGCCTGCGCCTTGCCAGCGGAGCGGCTCTGCTGATAGCGCGCCAGATCGATGACGTTGCGTGGCGACATTATGAGTTTCTCAACCATGGGATCCTCGCGGCCTGAGATACACGTTATCGCAGACAAGTTTCGACCATTCGTTCAGTCCACTGCTCAAATTTTAGCGGTGGAATTGAGTCGATCTTTCGTACGCGGGGAACTGCAAGGGAACCGCTGATTCACAGCCACTTCTTCCACCTGAAAAGGAAGTAGGGCAGCACGGCTGCCATGAGCATCATGAACAGCGCCATCGGGTAGCCGTGCACCCATTCGAGTTCCGGCATCACCTTGAAGTTCATGCCGTAGATCGATGCGATCAGCGTCGGCGGCATCAACACGACCGCCATCACCGAGAACAACTTGATGATGTTGTTCTGCTCGAGATTGACGACGCCGAGCATGGCGTCGAGCGTGAAGGTGATCTTGTTGGAGAGATAGGATGAATGGTCGGTCAGCGAGACGACGTCGCGCTGCATGGTCTTGAGCTGCTCGCGCATGTCCTTGGACCATTTGGCGCCCTCCACCACCGCCGACAGGAAGGTGACGACACGGCCGATCGAGACCAGGCTCTCTCGGATCTTCGAGACCAGGTCCCCCTTCCGCCCGATCGCGATCAGGATCTGGGAATATCGCTTGGCCTGGCCGTGGCGCGCGCTTTCGGGCTCGAAGATGTCGTGGGAGACCTGATCGACCTCGGCGCCGGCGCGCTCCAGAATGTCGGCGCAGCGGTCGATCACCGCGTCGAGCAATTCCATCAGCACCATTTCGCCCGAGATCCCCGGCAGGCATGACCGCGACAGCTTGTGCTCGACGAGGGCAAACGGCTTCGGCTCGTCGTAGCGCACCGTCACAAGGCGGTGGCCAGCGAGGATGAAGGTGACGGCCGTGGTCCGCGGCATATCGGTGTCGGATTGGCACATCAGCGTCGCCGTCATGTAGCGGGCGGCGTTCTCGATATAGAGCCGGCTGGAAATCTCGATTTCCTGCATGTCCTCCCGGGTCGGTACTGCAATCCCGGTCAGGCGCTCGACCGCGCGGTCCTCCTCCAGCGTGGGATTCAACAGGTCGATCCAGACCGCATTGTCGGGCAACGCCGTCGTCGCCGCGGGAAGCTTCTTGAGGGTAGATTCGGAGGGAACAAACACCGAAAACATGAGCAACTCCGGAACGGGGGCGCCAATCTCTCGTCTTTGACGCGCTTTCTGGACGCGAACCGGCACCTACCCCGAATCAGGTCCGGGGCAGGCTTTCGCTTGAAAACGCTACAAGCACCCAGCGGCACTAGACCCGATTCTGGCAAGCGCTTCATGACCGGCGCATTAACCGCCGATCCATATTTGTGGCAGCGAGGTGGCTTTGTGGCAGTGAGGTGGCGCCCGCGCGGCCACGATTTGGCTCCCGTGCCACCCCTGCCCGGAAATCAACCGGAACTCGCAAAATTTGCGGCATAAAAGCCACAGCAAGCCTTCCGCAGCGCCGAACGGACGTGCAAATGCTGGCATATCCGCCGGTTTTTGCGGATACTGGGATTAATGGAATCGTCGCGTTTTTGGCGCAAGATTGTTGCTGCGAACGCCAGACTTTCGATTGGAAGTGTACCCATGTCGTCGCTGAAAGTAATCTTGGGGCTGCTCGCCGTCGGCCTTGCGTTGTCCGGCTGCATGCCGGCAACCACCTATCAGGCCGCCCCTGAAGCCAACCTCAAGCCGAACGACAAGGCCCAGCTCGCTAAGGCGCGCTACGCCGCTGTTCCGCCGGCAGAGCCGTTCCGCCGCGCCATTGTCGACTATCACCGCAAGGAACTGCCCGGCACCATCGTCGTCGATTCCGACAACCACTATCTCTATCTGGTCCAGGACGGCGGCAAGGCGATCCGCTATGGCGTCACTGTCGGCGAGGAAGCCCTCGCCTTCTCCGGCATCGCCCGCGTCGGCAACATGGCCGAATGGCCGAAATGGACACCGACCGCTGACATTCACAAGCGTATCGAAGGCCTGCCTGCCTCCGTGCCCGGCGGCGTCGACAATCCGCTAGGCGCCCGCGCGCTCTATCTGTACCAGGGCAACAAGGACACGCTGTTCCGCATCCACGGCACCAACCAGCCCGAATATATCGGCGCCTCGATCTCGTCGGGCTGCATCCGCATGACCAACGAGGACGTCATCGACCTCTACGGCCGGGTGAAGCACGGTACCGTGGTGGTCGTGCTCGAGCCCAAGCAGGGCGACTCGCCGTACAGTTCCAAGATGGCGCTGCAGGGCGGTGGCAACGCCGGCCCGGTGGCTCATTAGCCGACGCCGGTTACACACACCGCAATCGAGTATCAAGAGCGCCGGTTTTGCCGGCGCTTTTTCTTTGCAGGCCTTTCCTGGCGCGGCGGCGCGGCCTCATCCGGTTTCTCGGCATTCGATTTTTTGGCTTCAGGCTTGGCAGCATCAGGCTTGGCAGCACCCGATTTGGCGGCATCCGGTTTGGTGTCGTCCGGTTTGGCAGCGACCTCGCGCGGAGGCGCTTCGTCGGGGCGCTCGGCCGGCAATAGCGGCGCTTTCTGCGGCAGCGGGTCCCACACGTCCCACTGGCAGATGCGATAATTGTTGCGCCGTTCCATCAGATCGAGATGGATATGGTCCTCGTGGTACCAGTCCGAGCCCGGGCCGAGCACGGTCGAGAAGCGCGTACAGGCGGAATGCAGCACGGTTTCACGTAACTGGCGCGGCACAGTGCGATCGGTGAGCGAGATCGAGCGGCCGTTGGCGAGCTTGAAGGCGCGAACGTCGACCGCATTGGCGCGGCCGTGTTCGGAAAGTATGGCACCGACGATACGGTTGCGGCCACGGCATTCGTACGAGTTGAAATTGTCGAGATCCGAGATCGTGCTGCCGAGGCTGATCGCCAGCGGCGCGATGTCGTTGCGAATCCAGTCAGCCAGCGCGGTCGCCATCGGACAGCGCAGAATGGCCGCCGGCTTCACCGAGACCTGCCGCTTGTCCGGCAGCACGATCGCCTCCAACCGAACCAGATCCTCGCCCCCGCAGCCGTTGGCGCCGCGGATGTCGGGGATGCTGGGCGCAATGGCAATGGCGTCGGTCAGCGCCAGCCGGCAGGCCGATGGCTGTGGCGTGGGTGGCGGTTCGGGCGCAGCCTGCTGGTCCGGCTTGCCGTTCGGGGGAGACGCCTGTTGCTTCTTGTCCGGCTTGTCGCGCTCGGCAGACGGCGCCTCGGCAGGGCGCGGCTTCGGCAGCGGCACCGCCGCCTTCGGCAACGGCACCGCCGCG
>NZ_LLXX01000216.1 GCF_001440405.1 Bradyrhizobium valentinum | reverse complement strand
AGCTCTTGTGCCACGGGGGCCGTCCACATATGGGTCCCTGCTTTCGCAGGGACGACATCGAGTGTGTGGCTCACCCTCGCGCGGCGCGGTCCTTCTCGTTCTGCGCCTTGATCGACTCGCGCGCCTTGTTCCAGTCGTCGTCGCTCCAGTCGCGCAACTGGTAGAAATTGCCGCCCATCGCGAGCGCCTGCGCGCCGTCCATGGCGATGGTCTCGCCGTTGATCCAGTCGCAGCCGCCGGAGATCAGGAACACGGCGAGGTTCTGCAATTCCTCCATGGTGCCGACGCGGCCCATCGGGTTCTGCGCCCGCGTGCGCGCACCGGCCTCGTCGCCGGGCTTGATGCGCTTGCTCATGCCTTCGGTCGGGATTTCGCCCGGCGCAATGGTGTTGAGGCGGATGCCGTGCTTGCCCCATTCGACCGCAAGCGACATGGTCATGGCGTGGATCGCCGATTTGCTCATCGCCGACGGCACCACATAGGGCGAGCCGTTGCGCACCCAGGTCACCGTGATCGACACCACATTGCCGCGCTGCTTGGCGGCGATCCAGCGCCGTCCTACCGCGTGCGTCACGTAGAAGGTGCCATGCATCACGATGTTGGCGACGGCATCGAAGCCGCGCGGCGAGAGTTCTTCCGAGCGCGAGATGAAATTGCCGGCGGCGTTGTTGATGAGATCGGTGAGGGGACCTTCGGTCCAGATCTGCTCGATCATTTCGTCGACGGCCATCGCATTGCGGATGTCGACACCGTGGCTGATCACACGCCCGCCATGCAGGTCCATCAATTCGGTCGCGGTCTCGTCGCATACGATTTTGCGGCGGCCGCAGATGTGGACCTCGGCTCCCAATTGAAGAAACCGTGCGGCCATGGACTTGCCGAGGCCGGTGCCGCCTCCGGTCACGAGAATGCGCCGCCCGACGAGAAGCTGATCGTTGAACATCGTTTCCACCCACGGGATTGTCTGTTAATTGGTCGATTGACTAAAACCGGACAACAGCCTTTCTGTAAAGCGCCAAGAAAGAAAGTATGGAGGATTTATCATGGAGCAACGCGTCTCGATCTCGATTTCGGACGGCATTGCCGATGTCCGTTTGGTGCGGGCCGACAAGATGAACGCGCTCGATGCCGCGATGTTCGAGGCGCTGGTGGCCGCAACCGAGCGGCTTGCTCATGAAAAAGGCGTCCGGGCGGTAGTATTGTCCGGGGAGGGGCGGGCGTTCTGCGCCGGTCTCGATATGGGACGCTTTGCGGCGATGAAGGAGAATGGCGGTAACGGGATCGCCGGTGGCGAGAAGCGCGACCTCACTGCACGCACCCATGGTGTTGCGAACTTTCCGCAAGCTGCGGTCTGGGGCTGGCGCCAGCTTCCGGTGCCGGTGATTGCCGCGATCCAGGGCGTGGCGTTCGGCGGTGGCTTCCAGCTCGCGCTCGGCGCCGACATGCGCTTTCTCACGCCCGATGCGCGGATGTCGATCATGGAAATCAAATGGGGCCTGGTGCCCGACATGGCCGGCACGCCGATCCTCGCAAGCCTCGTCCGTGACGACATCTTGCGCGAACTCACCTACACCGGCCGTATCTTCTCGGCGCAGGAAGCGATGAGCTACGGCCTCGCGACCCGGATCTGCGACGACCCGCGTGCCGCGGCTTTCGAGGTTGCACGCGAAATCGCCGGCAAGAGTCCCGATGCGATCCGCGCCGCCAAACGCATGCTCAACAAACTGTCCGTCGATCCGGCCCCGGCGTTGCTGGCTGAATCCATTGAGCAGCAGAAGCTGCTCGGCAGCCCGAACCAGACCGAGGCGGTGCGCGCGAATATGGAGAAACGAGCGCCACGGTTTGCGGACGTGGGGTAACTCAACCCGTCATTCCGGGGCGATGCGCAGCATCGAAGCCGGAATCTCGAGGTTCCGGGTTCTCGCTTCGCGAGCCCCGGAACGACTACCCGGCTTCAAACCCGACTTCAGATCG
Source organism: Bradyrhizobium valentinum (assembly GCF_001440405.1). Classification (GTDB taxonomy): domain Bacteria; phylum Pseudomonadota; class Alphaproteobacteria; order Rhizobiales; family Xanthobacteraceae; genus Bradyrhizobium; species Bradyrhizobium valentinum. The sequence continues at coordinate 4,758 of NZ_LLXX01000216.1, read as the reverse complement.
GAAAGAGACAATGTCCGCCTCCCAACTCTTCCTCGGCATCATCAGCGGCGAGCGCCGGCGCGACCACGGCGAGGTCGCCGATCGCGTCGACCGCATCGCCAGCGGCCTGCAAAAGCTCGGCGTCAAGCAGGGCGACAGCGTTGCGATGCTGATGCGTAACGACATCGCCTTCATCGAGGCGGCCTATGCGGCGATGCGGCTCGGCGCCTACGGTGTGCCTGTCAACTGGCACTTCAAGCCGGAAGAAATCAATTATGTGCTGAAGGATTCCGGCACATCGGTGCTGATCGCGCATGCCGACATGCTGCATCAGTTGCGCGAGGCGATCCCGGACGGCGTCACCGCACTCAGCGTGCCGACGCCGCCGGAAATTATCGCCAACTACAAGATCAACCCCGATCATCTCGCGACGCCCGACTTCGCGATCGATTTTGAATCCTGGCTCGCGCAGCACCCGCGCTATGACGGGCCGGCGGTGCCGCAGCCGCAGAACATGATCTACACTTCGGGCACGACGGGGCACCCCAAAGGCGTACGGCGCTTTGCGCCGACGCCGGAGCAGAGCGCTAATGCCGAACGCATGCGCAGCCTGATCTACGGCCTCAAGCCGGGCGCCCGCGCGCTGCTTCCGGGACCACTGTACCATTCCGCACCGAACTCGTTCGGCCTGCGTGCCGGCCGCCTCGGTGGTGCGCTCGTGATCATGCCGCGCTTCGACGCGGAAGAATTTTTGCGCGTGATCGAGACCGAGAAGATCGACACCATCTTCATGGTGCCGACCATGTTCATCCGCCTGATGAAGCTACCGGAGGAGGTCCGCAAGAAGTACGACATGTCATCCCTGCGCCACGTCATCCATGCCGCTGCGCCTTGTCCGGCCGACGTCAAGCGCGCGATGATCGAATGGTGGGGGCCGATCATTTACGAATTCTATGGCTCGACCGAGTCAGGCGCCGTCACCTTTGCCACTTCCGAGGATGCGCTGAAGAAGCCCGGCACCGTCGGCAAGATTGCTCCCGGCGCGGAACTGCGCTTCATCGGCGACGACGGAAGGCCGTTGCCGCAGGGCGAGATCGGCGAAATCTATTCGCGCATCGCGGGTAATCCGGACTTCACCTACCACAACAAGCCGGAAAAGCGCGCCGAGATCGATCGCGAGGGGTTCATCACCTCGGGCGACGTCGGATACATCGATGCCGACGGTTATGTCTTTATCTGTGACCGCAAGCGCGACATGGTGATTTCAGGCGGCGTCAACATCTATCCGGCCGAGATCGAGGCCGCGCTGCATGCGATTCCAGGCGTGCATGACTGCGCCGTGTTCGGCATTCCCGACGCGGAATTTGGCGAGGCGCTGATGGCTGTGGTGGAGCCGCAGCCGGCGGTGACGCTCGACCTTGCCTCCATCCGCAGCCAGCTCAAGGTCTCGCTGGCCGACTACAAGGTACCAAAGCACATCGAGATCCAGTCCAACCTGCCACGGGAAGACTCCGGCAAGATCTTCAAGCGCCGCCTGCGCGATCCCTATTGGGAGCGGGCGGGACGGAAGATTTAGCTTGCTGTCGTCCCTGCGAAAGCAGGGACCCATAGCCACAGGCCGTGGGGCTACGAAAGGTCTCTCTCCCCAGCGTGTCACGAGAGAGGACACGGAGTATGGGTCCCCGCGTTCGCGGGGACGACAAAGAGAGGCCGCCTCCATCTTTATCTTGCGCTGCGGCAAAAAAATTGCACACTCGGAATCGCCGGACCGTTTCTGAGGTAGCCAGCCCATGTCTTCCCAGATCGTGTCTTCCCAGACCATGCCGTCCCAGACCGACGTCCGGTCCAACCGCAGCGACGAAGCGCTGGCGTTGGAGGAAGACGCGCGGCTGCGAACCGATATCCGCCTGCTCGGGCGGATTCTCGGCGACACCGTGCGGGACCAGGAAGGCGCTGACGTCTTCGACCTGGTCGAACGTATCAGGCAGACCTCGATCAGGTTCCATCGCGACGAGGACAAGCTGGCGCGACGGGAACTCGAGACCATCCTTGACAGCATGTCGACCAGTGACACCCTGCGGATCGTCCGCGCCTTCAGCTATTTTTCGCATCTTGCCAACATCGCCGAGGACCAGAACAACATCCGCCAGATGCGCGGTCGAGGTCCCGGCGGGCCGCGGCCGAGCCTGCTGACGCAGACGTTGTCGCATGCCAAGACGGCCGGCTTCAGTGCCGCTGATTTGCGGCGTTTTTTCAAGGGTGCGCTCGTCAGCCCGGTATTGACCGCGCACCCCACGGAGGTCCGCCGCAAGAGCACGATCGACCGCGAAATGGAGATCGCGGCGCTGCTCGACCGCCGCGAGCGGGTGCAGCTCACGCCGGAAGAAGCCGAAGCCTGCGACGAGCAATTGCGCCGCGCCGTGCTGACGCTGTGGCAGACCAATCTGTTGCGCCGGACCAAGCTGACCGTGCTCGACGAGGTCGCCAACGGACTCTCATTCTACGACTACACCTTCCTGCACGAGGTGCCGCGGCTGCATTGCGCGCTGGAGGACCGGCTGAACCAGGAGGAGGGCGGTGCACCGGGCGAGCTGGCGTCCTTCCTGACCATGGGAAGCTGGATCGGCGGCGATCGCGACGGCAATCCGTTTGTCACGGCCGACGTCATGCGAGGCACGCTGCGCCTGCAGTCGAGCCGGGTCATGAGTTTTTATCTCGAGGAGCTGCACGTCCTTGGCTCGGAACTGTCGCTGGCGGCGCACCTCGCCGACATTTCCGACGAGTTGCGCGCGCTGGCCGGGCGCTCGCCCGACACCTCGCCGCATCGGAGCGGTGAACCCTATCGCCTGGCGGTGTCGGGCATCTATGCCCGGCTGACGGCGACGGCGGTGCGGCTGGAGGTCGAGACCACCCGCCGACCAGTCGGCGAGGCTGCTCCTTATGCGAGCGTGAAGGAGTTCAAGGCCGATCTCGACGTGCTCGATCGTTCCCTGATTGCGAACAATTCCGGCGTGATCGCGCGCGGGCGCCTGCGGTTGCTCCGCCGGGCCGTGGACTGCTTCGGCTTCCATCTCGCCCGGCTCGACATGCGACAGAATTCGGCCGTGCATGAACGCACCGTAGCCGAACTGCTCGATGCCGCGACGCCCGGAATGTCCTATCTCGCGCTCGGCGAGGAAGCGCGCGTTGCGCTGCTGGCGAACGAGTTGCGCAATGCCCGGCCGCTGGCATCGCCGTTCGTCAAGTACAGCGAGGAAACGCTGGGTGAACTCGCGGTATTTCACGCCGCCGCCGAGGCGCACGCCAAATTCGGTGCCGATGTAATCCCCCAATGCATCATCTCCATGTGCAAGGGCATGTCCGACATGCTGGAGGTGGCGCTGTTGCTGAAGGAGGTGGGCCTCGTCAATCCCTCCGGCCGTAGCGCGATCAACATCGTGCCCTTGTTCGAGACCATCGGGGATTTGCAGGCGTCATCCCGCATCATGGACCGGATGCTGGCGCTGCACGATTACCGCAAACTGGTCGACAGCCGCGGCGCCGTCCAGGAAGTGATGCTCGGCTATTCCGACAGCAACAAGGATGGCGGATTCGTCACCTCGGGCTGGGAGCTCTACAAAGCCGAGATCGAGCTGGTCGACGTGTTCGAGCGCCACAGCGTCCGGCTGCGGCTGTTCCACGGCCGCGGCGGATCGGTCGGCCGCGGCGGCGGGCCGAGCTATGACGCCATCATCGCGCAGCCCGGCGGCGCCGTGAACGGCCAGATCCGCATCACCGAGCAGGGCGAAATCATCTCCAGCAAATACTCCAACCCCGAGGTTGGCCGCAGCAACCTGGAAATCCTCGCTGCCGCCACGCTGGAGGCGAGCCTGTTGCATCCGCGGCAAAGCGCGCCGCGCAAGGAATATCTGACTGCGATGGAGCAATTGTCCGCGCTGGCCTTCAAGGCCTATCGCGGGCTGGTCTACGAGACCGAAGGCTTTGCCGATTATTTCTGGGGCTCCACCGTCATCACCGAAATTTCGACGCTGAACATCGGCAGCCGCCCGGCGTCGCGCAAGAAGACCCGCGAGATCGAGGACCTCCGCGCCATTCCCTGGGTGTTCAGCTGGGCGCAATGCCGGCTGATGCTGCCGGGCTGGTATGGTTTTGGTTCGGCGGTCGAGACCTGGATTGCGGAGCATCCGGAGCAGGGCATGCCCTTCCTGCAGGAGCTCTACCGCGAATGGCCGTTCTTCCGCATGCTGCTGTCGAACATGGACATGGTGCTGGCGAAGAGCTCGATCGCGATCGCCTCGCGCTACGCCGAGCTGGTGCCTGATGTGGCCTTGCGCGAGAGCATCTTTGGGCGCATCCGGCGCGAATGGCATTCCTCGATCGAGTCGCTGCTCGACATCATGGGGCATGAGCGGCTGTTGCAGGGAAACCCGTTGCTGGAACGCTCGATCCGCAACCGCTTCCCCTATCTCGACCCGCTCAACCACGTGCAGGTGGAACTGTTGAAGGAGCACCGCGCGCAGAACCCGGACGAGCAGGTGCTGCGCGGGATTCAGCTCACGATCAATGGCATTTCGGCGGGGTTGAGGAATAGCGGGTAGGCCTCCGCTCCGTCCACCGTCGTCCCGGCGAACGCCGGGACCCATACCGCGTGATCTATCTGTAAGGCGAGATGGGAGATATCACCCTTCAGTAACAGGACCCTGTGGTTATGGGTCCCCGCGTGCGCGCTAGTAGATGCACAGATCTTGACTGCGACGGAATGACTCGGCCGTTTGATTT
>NZ_LLXX01000215.1:47526-52605 GCF_001440405.1 Bradyrhizobium valentinum | reverse complement strand
TCGAGGACCTCCCGATGCCGGCGCAGGCCGAGATCCGGCAGGCCCGCGGCGGCGAGCCTGAGGAAGAGCATCCGCAGAAGACCCGGCTGTCGCTGTTGCAGCGGCTGGCCAATGTCGGCCTTGGCCGCCGTGACGAAGAGACCGAGCCGCCGATCGCGGCGCGCGCCTCCGGCCCGTCGATGGCGCCGCTGCCCGAGCGCAAGCCGCAGCGGAGCGTTGCCCAGCAAATGGCCGCGAATCATGAGCCGGTATCGGAGTACGCAAAACGCCCGGCGCCGCAAGGTTTGGATGTTCATGGCCGCCCGGCACCTGTTGCCCCGGCGCCACAGGGCGACGACCATCTTGATATCCCGGCCTTCCTCCGGCGCCAGGCCAACTGAGGTTTTGTTACAATCGAGGTGAGCCAAAGGGCTCCGGTTGATCCAGCCGGGGCCCTTCTCTTTGGCTCGGCGGCGAGCCTCGCGGGCCTACCAAGCAACTGATTTTAAATCATTAATTATTCATTCCGTGATCAGGTGTCGCAGCTTGAACCGCGTCCGGCCGTGCCGGAGTTTGGTTAACCCTTGGCGCGAATGCGGCAGAGATCGGGTAACAATCCGTAAAGAAGCGTGAGTTGGCGCGCTTTGGGGCTATGACTATGGTCTGCCGTGACTTGGGGATGCCTGAAACGCGAATCGCCGCTTACGCGCGGTTCCCGTCTTTGGGTTAAGTCGGGTAGTGGGCAGTTATCGATGAAATTCAGCCGGCAGACCACGCTTCGGGCGCAAGCCACCGTCACGGGTGTCGGCGTTCATTCCGGTTTACCTGTTAGCCTGACGCTCGGGCCTGCTCCTGTGGATGCGGGTTTTATTTTTGTCCGTACCGGCCTTGAAGAGACCGACCGCGAAGTTCCTGCGGTCGCGGGATCCGTTGTCGCCACCGATCTTGCGACCGTTCTTGGCGATCGTGAGGGGCCGCTCGTATCCACTGCCGAGCACGTGCTCGCCGCTCTCCGCGGCATGGGTGTCGACAACGCCGTCATCGAAGTCGACGGTCCCGAAGTTCCGATCATGGACGGCAGCGCGGCCGCCTTTGTCGCCGCCATCGATCAGGCTGGTATCGTCACCCAGTCGGCCTCCCGCCGCTTCATTCAGGTGCTAAAGCCGGTGCAGGCTGCGATCGGCGATAGCTTCGGCGAGTTGCGGCCGCATGCGAGCGGGTTCCGCGTCGAGGTCGAAATCGACTTCGCCAATCCCGTGATTGGGCGTCAGAATTACTCCATCGATCTCAATCCCGAAGCCTTCCGCCGCGAGATTTCCCGCGCCCGGACTTTTGGCTTCATGAACGAAGTCGCGCGGCTCTGGAGCGCCGGTTTTGCGCGCGGCGCCTCTTTCGAGAATACGGTGGTGCTCGACGATAGCCGTCTGCTCAACACCGAAGGGCTGCGCTTCAGCAACGAATGCGCCCGCCACAAGGCGCTGGACGCGGTTGGCGATCTCACCCTGGCTGGTTTGCCGCTGCTCGGCGCCTACCGCTCGGTGCGTGGCGGCCACAAGCTGAACCACGCCGTACTGACGGCCTTGCTGGCCGATCGCAGCGCTTGGCGGGTGGTCGAGGCCGAACCGGCACGCCGTCCCCGCGGCCATGTTGAGGCTGGCGCAGGCATGGTGGGCGGCTTGATCGCCCCGGCCTATGGTCCGGACGTTTCCTGACTTGCGCTTGCGAAACGTCCTGACTTTCGGCTTCGAAATGTCCTGACTTTCGGCTTCGAAATGTCCTGACTTTCGGCTTCGAAATGTCCCGACTTTTGTTTTCGAAATATTTCTGAATTTCCGGGATGGTTTTACGCCGTATCGGCGCCTTTTCCGTAGTAACCACAACTGGTAACGATGCCGTTCAGCCGCCTTAATCCGGGCGAATTGGCTGCGTATTCGGTTGGTTGAGGACCATTTTTCGGCTACAGAGCCTGCGGTTGTACGACAAGGCGGCCACGGGCCATAAGAATTGGGTACGCATTGGGCACGGGGAATATGGCTCCATGACCGCGGTTCATGGACAGGCGGGCTCGGTCATCAACCGCATCAAAGGCGTCAGGTCACAGATTCCATGTCGGCACAGCGTATGACGCTCGAACCACGCAAACCACTTGGGCATGCCAGCCCCGCTCGCGCCGGACGGTCGCTGCGGCTGGCGGCAGGCCTGATCGCGCTTGCCATTCCCTTGAGCGGATGCGGCACGGGCGCGCTCTGGGACAAGTTCACCGCCAAGGACGATACGTTCGTCGAGGAACCCGCGGACAAGCTCTACAACGAGGGCTTGTACCTGATGAACCAGCGCAAGGATAACAAGGCGGCGTCGAAGAAATTCGAGGAAGTCGATCGCCAGCATCCTTATTCCGACTGGGCGCGCAAATCGCTCTTGATGTCGGCCTATTCCTTCTACAATTCCGGCGATTACGACAGTTGCATCGGCGCGGCGACCCGTTACGTCACGCTGCATCCCGGCAGCCCTGACGCGGCTTACGCGCAATATCTGATTGCGGCCTCGCATTACGACCAGATCCCGGACATTTCCCGCGACCAGGGCCGCACCGAAAAGGCGATCGCGGCGCTGGAAGAGGTGATTCGCAAATATCCGACCTCGGAATATTCGACCTCCGCCAAGGCCAAGCTCGAAGGCGCGCGCGATCAGCTCGCCGGCAAGGAAATGGACGTCGGCCGCTACTACATGGAAAAGCGCGACTACACCGCCGCCATCAACCGCTTCAAGACCGTGGTCACCCGCTATCAGACCACGCGGCATGTCGAGGAGGCGCTGGCGCGCCTGACCGAGGCCTATATGGCGATCGGAATCGTCGGCGAGGCGCAGACGGCGGCGGCCGTACTTGGGCACAATTTTCCTGACAGCCGCTGGTACAAGGACGCCTATAATCTTGTAAAGTCGGGCGGTCTCGAGCCGAGCGAGAACAAGGGGTCCTATATTTCCAGGGCCTTCAAGAAATTGGGTCTCGGCTAGGAATTTACTTCGCATGCTGGCGCGTCTGTCGATCCGTGACATCGTCCTGATCGAACGGCTCGATATCGAATTCTCCCGTGGCCTTGCGGTGCTGACCGGCGAGACCGGCGCGGGAAAATCCATCCTGCTCGATGCGTTCGCGCTGGCGCTCGGCGGCCGCGGCGACGCCGGCCTCGTACGTCACGGCGCGGAGCAGGGCCAAGTGACGGCCACCTTCGACGTTCCAAAAGGCCATCCGGCCGCAAACATTCTTTCCGAGAACGGCCTCGACGACACCGGCGAGATGATCCTCCGCCGCGTGCAGCTCGCCGACGGCCGCACCCGCGCCTTCATCAACGACCAGTCGATCAGCGTGCAGACCTTGAAAGCAGTGGGCGCGGCGCTGGTCGAGATCCACGGCCAGCATGACGAACGCGCCCTCGTGGATACCTCGACGCACCGGCAATTGCTCGACGCCTTTGCCGGGCTGGAGAAGGAGGTCGCGGCGCTGGAAACGCTATGGGAGGCGCGGCGCACCGCCAACACCGCGCTCGACGCGCATCGCGCCAGCATGGAGCGCGCCGCGCGTGAGGCGGATTATCTGCGCCACGCCGCCGACGAACTAAAGACGCTGAAGCCGAAGGACGGCGAGGAGACGGCGCTTGCCGAGCGCCGCACCACCATGATGCAGGGCGAGAAGATCGCAAGCGACCTGCGCGAGGCGCAGGAGGCGGTCAGCGGCCCTCATTCGCCGGTGCCGGCGCTGGCGGCGGCGGTGCGCCGCCTCGAACGCCGCGCCGCCAATTCGCCTGCCCTGGTCGAGCCGGCGGTGAAGGCGATCGACATCGCGATCAACGCGCTGGAAGAAGCCGACCAGCATCTGAGCGCGGCGCTGGTCGCTGCCGATTTCGATCCGGCCGAGCTGGAACGCATCGAGGAGCGGCTGTTTGCGCTTCGCGCCGCATCGCGCAAATACTCGACGCCGGTCGATGGGCTCGCGGCGCTCGCCGCCAAATTCGCCTCCGACGTGGCACTGATCGATGCCGGCGCGGATCAGTTGAAGAGACTGGAAGCCGCTTCTGCCGAGGCTGATCAGCGCTACAGCGCGGCGGCGACGAAACTATCTGCAGCTCGCAGTAAGTCCGCCGAGAAGCTCAACAAGGCCGTGAACGCCGAGCTGGCGCCGCTGAAGCTCGATCGCGCGAAGTTCATGACGCAGATTGATACCGATGCCAACGCGCCCGGGCCGCAGGGCATCGACCGCGTCGAGTTCTGGGTGCAGACCAATCCCGGTACCAAGCCGGGACCGTTGATGAAGGTCGCTTCCGGCGGCGAGCTGTCGAGATTCCTGCTGGCGTTGAAAGTCGTGCTGGCCGACCGCGGCTCGGCGCCGACGCTGGTGTTCGACGAAATCGATACCGGTGTCGGCGGCGCGGTGGCGGACGCGATCGGCTCGCGGCTTTCGCGGCTTGCCGGCCAGGTGCAGGTGATGGCCGTGACGCACGCGCCGCAGGTCGCCGCACGCGCCGACCAGCATCTCTTGATCTCCAAGGATGCACTCGACAAGGGCAAGCGCGTCGCCACCCGCGTCAACGCGCTCGCCGCCGATCACCGCCGCGAGGAAATCGCCCGCATGCTGGCCGGCGCGGAGATCACCGCGGAGGCCAGGGCTGCTGCGGAACGGCTATTGCGCGCGGCGACCTAGCTGTCATTCCGGGGCGATGCGCAGCATCGAACCCGGAATCTCGAGATTCCGGGTCTGGTCCTTCGGACCATCCCGGAATGACGAACTCAGGAGCAGATCGACTCGTACAGATCATTCCAGTCCGGATTGTCCTTCTCGATCAACTGAACCTTCCAACTCCGCTTCCATTTCTTGAGTTCTTTTTCGCGGGAAATAGCCGAGATTGGGTCGTCGTATATTTCGAACCAAACGAGCCGTGTGATATTGTATTTCGACGTGAAGCCGGGCACGGCCTTCGTTCGGTGTTCGTAGATCCGGCGCACAATGTCTTTGCTTACGCCGATGTAGATTGCTCCGTCCCTACGGCTCGCGATGATATAGACATAGTAGCTCATGATTGTCGCAACTTGCCTGTTAACAAC
>NZ_LLXX01000215.1:25532-47507 GCF_001440405.1 Bradyrhizobium valentinum | reverse complement strand
CCCGGAATCTCGAGATTCCGGGTCTGGTCCTTCGGACCATCCCGGAATGACGAACCATAACGTGCACGATGGCTAAATCAAAAACGAAAACCCCCACCGACGTTGCCAAGCTCACCAAGGAGCAGGCCAAGGTCGAGCACGTGCGGCTGGCGCTGGAGCTCGAAGGCCACGACAAGCGCTATTATCAGGAAGACGCGCCCAGCATCAGCGATGCCGAATATGACGCGCTGCGGCAGCGCTATGGCGCCATCGAGAAGCGATTTCCCGAATTCGTCACGTCGGAGTCGCCGTCGCAGAAGGTCGGCGCGGCGCCATCGGGACGCTTCAGGAAGGTCCGGCATGCGGTGCCGATGCTGTCGCTCGACAACGCGTTCGCCGAGCAGGACGTGCTCGACTTCATCGGCCGTATCGAGCGCTTTCTCAAGCTCAGCGACGACAAGATCAATTTTTCCGCCGAGCCGAAGATCGACGGGTTGTCGATGTCGCTGCGTTACGAGGACGGCGAGCTTGTAACGGCGGCGACCCGCGGGGACGGCGCCGTAGGCGAGGACGTCACCGCCAACATCCGCACGCTGGAGGATGTGCCGCAGAAGCTGAAAGGCCGCAACGTGCCTGATGTCTGCGAGGTGCGCGGCGAGGTCTACATGACCAAGAAAGCGTTTCTCGCGCTGAACGAGCGCCAGAAGGCCGCCGGCGATACCATCTTCGCCAATCCGCGAAATTCCGCCGCCGGTTCGCTGCGCCAGAAAGATCCTTCGATTACCGCTTCGCGCCCGCTCGGCTTCTTCGCCTATTCCTGGGGGCAGATGAGCGCGATGCCGGAAAACACGCAGACCGGCATGATCCACTGGTTCGAGCGCTGCGGCTTCAAGACCAACCCGCTGACAAAACTCTGTCACTCCGTCGAGCACTTGATCGCGTTCCATCACGAGATCGAGGAGCAGCGCGGCGAGCTCGATTACGACATCGACGGCGTCGTCTACAAGATCGACCGCATCGATTGGCAGGAACGGCTCGGCTTCGTCTCGCGCACGCCGCGCTGGGCCATTGCGCATAAATTTCCGGCCGAGCGCGCCATGACGGTGCTCAAGGACATCGAGATCCAGGTCGGGCGTACCGGTTCGTTCACGCCGGTCGGCAAGCTCGAGCCGGTCGGCGTCGGCGGCGTGATCGTGCAGAACGTCACGCTGCACAATGAGGACTACATCAAGGGCATCGGCAACAAGGGCGAGCAGTTGCGCGAGGGACGCGACATCAGGATCGGCGACACCGTCGTGATCCAGCGCGCCGGCGACGTCATTCCGCAGGTCGTCGATGTCGTGATCGACAAGCGGCCAAAGAGTGCGAAGGAGTTTCACTTCCCGAAGAAATGCCCGTGCCCGCTGCACACCGACGTGGTGCGCGAGGAGACTGCGACGGGCGAGGAAGGCTCGCGCGCCCGCTGCACCGGCGAGTTCGCCTGTCCGTTCCAGAAGATCGAGCATCTCAAACTGTTCGTGTCGCGCCGGGCCTTCGATATCGACGGGCTTGGTGAGAAGCAGCTTCAGTATTTCTTCGATCAGGAATGGGTGAGAGAGCCCGCCGATATCTTCACGCTGCCCAAGCGCAACGCCAAGCTGAAGCTGGAGGCGATCGAGGGCTATGGCGAAACCTCGGTGCGCAACCTGTTCGGCGCGATCGAGAACCGCCGCCGCATTGCTCTGGAGCGCTTCATCTATGCGCTCGGCATGCGCCATGTCGGCGAGACCACCGCGCTGGCGCTGGCGCGCGGCTATGGTTCATGGGATGCGTTCCACGACGCCTGCCTCAAGGTCGCCAAGGGCGACGAGGAAACCATCGCCGAGATGGATGCGCTCGACCAGATCGGCGACACCGTGATCAAGAGCGTCGCCGCCTATTTCGGCGAAAGCCACAACCGCGGCATCGTCGAGCGGCTGGTCAAGGAGCTCAATGAGATCATTGACGCCGAGAAGCCCAAGAGCAATTCGGCGGTCGCGGGCAAGACCGTTGTGTTCACCGGTTCGCTCGAGAAAATGACGCGCGACGAAGCCAAGGCGACGGCTGAGAGGCTGGGCGCCAAGGCAGCCGGCTCGGTGTCGAAGAAGACGGACTACGTTGTCGCTGGACCGGGGGCGGGATCGAAGCTCGCGGAGGCCAAGAAGCACGGTGTGCCGGTGCTGACTGAGGATGAGTGGCTGAAGCTGATCGGGGAGTGACTCTCTCCGCGTCATTGCGAGGAGCGTAAGCGACGAAGCAATCCATCGTGCCGCAATCGGATAGGTGGATTGCTTCGCTTCGCTCGCAATAGGGCTGAGCCACAGTGCGTCGCTGGATAGAATTTTGCCGGAGTTCGGCCCTCAGTTGAATTCGAGGGGCTTGCCTTTCTCCCACGGCCGGAATGGTGAGACCACGCGTCCCCTGCGGTCGATGCGTCCCCATTGTCCGCCCTCGTACCAGCTACGCTCGCCTTCAGTGACAGTGCTGTCAAAGACAAGTGTGCAGTCCGTGCAGACGACAGCAACTCCGTCCCTGAATGGATAGGCGCCGTCATACACCGCCGGGATCACGAGATCGAGTTTGCGGTCGATGTATCCAATCTTGCCGCCGACTGGCGATCGCGCGAGACCGTCCTCAAAATAGTCCGGTCCGTTATCCATCACTTTAACCGGCACCGGGATAACGCCGCGTCGAACGTAGTACCATTGGGCTTTTCGTTTATCAGTCCCATTGAACAACAAGACGGAGGCCAGCCCATCCCGGTCATATCCAAGCCGAGCCAGATAAGATCGCTGCAAACGCGGCCGCCCGTCGGGGCCCGTCACCGCGCATTGCTTGAACGTGCGCTCGGTCTCCCAGCAATCGAAGACCGGGGCCTGATCAATCGCCATGACCGGCTTGGACGAAAGTGCAAGCAGCACGCCGAGCGTAACGATCTTGAGAAAATCAGGCATGATGCACGCTCGCAGGAGGCAGGTTGTATTCAGCCGTCATTGCGAGCGAAGCAATCCATTGCGGCGTAAGAACGTAATGTACTGATTTTTCTTTGCGAGACGAGGTGGATTGCTTCGCTGCGCTCGCAATGAGGGCTGAAGCACCGTGCGATCGTATTAAGCGCTGTCATTCCGGGATGGTCCGAAGGACCAGACCCGGAATCTCGAGATTCCGGGTTCGGCTCTTCGAGCCGCCCCGGAATGACAGCGACTACAGCATCCCCGATTCTTCCTCCTCCGCCTTCTTCGCCAGTTCCTCGCTGACCACGACGGTCCGGCGCGGCACGATGAAGAACATCGCGGAGGCGCAGGCGATCGAGAGTGCGAAGATCGCCGCCGTCAGCGGCAGCGTGGTGGTGGAGTGGCCGCCGAGATAGGCGCCGAATTGCGAGACCAGCGCGCCGATGCCCTGCTGCAGAAAGCCCATCGCGCCAGAGGCGGTGCCGGCGGCCTCGGGCCTCACGCTGATGGCGCCGGCCGCGGCATTGTTCATCACGAAGGCGTTGGCGATCATGACGATCATCTGGGTGCCGAACAGCCAGGCCGGCGCCTGGTTGGTCCCGGCAATGCTGAAGGCCAGGTTCAGCAGGGCGCCGGCGAATTGCAGCGCCAGCCCGAACCAGATCAGCTTCTCCAGCGAATGGCGCGGCGCGAAGCGGACGCAGAACACGTTGCCGATGAGGTAGGCAAATCCCGTCGCTGCGAACCATGCGCCGTATTCGGCGGTGGTGCGGCCCATCTGCGTCACCACGATGTAAGGTCCGCCGCCGGCGAACGCGAAGATGATCTGCGAAGCCAGCACCTGGCACAGCACGTAGCCGATGAAAGCGCGACTTCGGAGCAGGTTGCCGAGATCGCCGCGGAAGCTGCCGTCTTCGCTGCGCTCACGGCGGGTCTCGGGCAGCGCAATCGTGATCAGGACAGCGACGCTGAGGGAGCCGGCCGTGATGAAATAGAAGATCGCACGCCAGCCGAACGCAGTCTCGAGGAGGCCGCCGACGAGCGCGCTCAGCATCTGCGCCATCATCATGACAGCGATGACGAGGCTGATCATGGAGCTGATGCGGTGGCGGCTGTAGAGATCGCGGATGATGGCGCGGCTCACCACCATGCCGGTGGCGCCGCCGAGCGCCTGCAGAAACCGCGCCGCGATGAGTTGCGGCAGCGTCTGCGCCAGCGAGCAACCGATGCTGGCGGCAACCATCAGGGCGAGGCCTGCCAGCAGCACCGGGCGACGGCCGAACTTGTCCGACAGCGGTCCCATGATGAGCTGCGAGCAGGCGATGCCGACCATGTAGAGCGACACCGTCATCTGCGCGACCGAAATGTCGCCGCCAAAGGTCGTCGCCAGCACGGGCAGCGCCGGCACCAGCATGTAAAGCGAGATCGGCGCGACGCCCGTCATCGCGACCAGCATCAGCAGCATGATTTTCGATGTCGCGACGGCATGATTGTTCGTCGCGCCGGGCGGCTTGCCCACTGCGCCGTGCATTCAGTTCCGACCCTGTTTTGCTTGGATCGGACTTTTAACCAGATGGCTCAGCGCGAACAGGGATGTTTTGGCATGCGGCCATGCCGAATTGGGGAGGCGGGTGCGAGGCTGGGCCGCTGGATTCTACTTTGCATGGGGTTGTTTTCGCGATTTTGTGTCCGGCGCCCGCGCCGTATCGCTGCGCTGCACCCATCCTACGGCTATATGAGGCACAGCGATTAAAGCGGCAGCATCGCTGCCGTTGCCTCATCCAGCCACAGTTTCGTGGCGTTGTCGTCGAGGTGCGGACGCACGGCGCGGTTGACGCGCTCATGGTAATCGTTCAGCCATTTCAGCTCTGTCGCGCTCAGCATATTCACGTCGATCAGGCGGCGGTCGATCGGCGCCAGCGTCAGCGTCTCGAACGCGTTAACCGGTTTCTCGGCGCCGGCGACGTCGGTGCCGATGACGAGTTCGAGGTTCTCGATCCGGATGCCATAGGCGTCGGTCTTGTAATAGCCGGGCTCGTTGGAGAGGATCATGCCGCGCTTCAACGGCGTGGTGCCGATTTTTGAAATTCGCGCCGGGCCTTCGTGCACCGAGAGATAGCTGCCGACGCCGTGCCCGGTGCCGTGCTCGAAGTCGAGCCCGGCCTGCCACAGGAATTGGCGCGCAAAGGAATCGAGCTGCGCGCCGGTGGTGCCGTCGGGAAACACCGCGTGCGCAATCGCGATATGCCCGCGCAGCACGCGGGTGAAGCGGTCGCGCATTTCGTCGGTGGGCGTGCCGATCGCAATGGTGCGGGTGACGTCGGTGGTGCCGTCCTCATACTGCGCCCCGGAATCGATCAGCAGGAGGTCGCCCGGCACGATGCGCCGGTTGCTCTTGCGGGTGACGCGGTAATGCACGATGGCGCCGTTCGGGCCGGTGCCGGCGATCGTGGGAAAGGAAACATCCTTGAGCGCGCAGGTCTGGCGCCGGAACGTTTCCAGCGCCTCGACGGTGTCGATCTCCGTCAGCGCGCCCGAAGGCGCCTCGCGGTCGATCCAGGCGAGGAAGCGCGTCAGCGCCACGGCATCGCGCTGGTGCGCCCTCCGCGTACCCTCGATCTCCGTGATGTTCTTTACCGCCTTGAGCAGACTTACCGGATCGTTGCCGCGCACCGGTTTTCCGCCGGCCGCCGTGATCAGGCGGCTCAGCGCGTCCGCTGCGGTAGCGCTGTCGAGGGCGATTGCGCCGCCGCTGCGCGCGAGTTCCGTCAGTGTGGGCACCAGCGTGTCGGGCTCCCGGACATCGGCGGATTGTTCGAGATGGTCGCGCGTCAGGTTGGAAAGCTTGCGGTGATCGATGAATATGGTGGGGCGGCCGTCCTTCGGCACCAGCGCATAGGACAACGGCAGCGGCGTATGCGAGACGTCGGTGCCGCGGATGTTGAAGGTCCATGCCACGGCGTGGCTGTCCGAGAGCACCAGCGCATCGACGCCGAGCTTGCTGATTTCCAGCCGGATCCGCTTGAGTTTTTCGGCTTCGATCTCGCCGGAAAACTGAGGGCCATGAACGGCGACGGGGCCGAGCGGCGGGGCCGGGCGCTCGTGCCACACCGAATCCAGCGGGTTGCTGTCCACCGCGATCAATTCGGCGCCGGCCTTGGCGCAGGCGGCGGCCAGCCGCTCGGCTGCCGCCGAAGTGTGCAGCCACGGGTCAAAACCGAGGCGGTCGCCGGCCGCAAGATGCTTGGTCAGCCAGTGTTCCGGCGGCGGATCGGCCAGCGGCTCGATATGCCAGGCCTTGCGGTCGACCTGTTTGGCGGCCTGCAGCGTGTAGCGGCCGTCGACGAAAACGGCGGCCTCGCGCGTCAATACGATCGCCATGCCGGCCGAACCGGTGAAGCCGGTGAGCCAGGCCAGCCGCTCTTCGGAGGCCGGGACATACTCGTTTTGCTGCTGATCGGCGCGGGGAATCACGAATCCCGTCAGTTTCCGCCGCGCCAGCTCCTCCCGGAAGAGGGCCAGCCGCGCGGTCAGCGCCACGCCGCTTTCGGGTTCTTCGAATGTCTGGAAATGGGCTTCGAACATCGCGTCGTCACTTTAGATGTGGGCGGGGAGGTCCGCAATGCAGGCCGACATCGCCACAATTTGGCATAATCCGTGCTTCAATATATCCGTCCGCGCCAGTCGGACGAAACGGTTCTGCGATGCAGGCTGTTCGGCTCAAGATACCGGGAGGCTCCAGGAGTGTTTCAACTCAACGAAGAGGGGATACACCATGCCTGCTTTCACATTTGAGAAAATTTCGCCGCCGGTTGACGGCAGCCCCATCGCGCCGGTCGCCAACAAGAAGCAGCGCGGCGTCGTCGTGCAGATCCTGGACCGGCTCGCGGAAGCCCGCGTCAAGCGGTCGTTGAAGCGAGAAAAGGGCGTGATCGCCCGCAATCGGCACAGACCACGCGATTAGAGTTTCAATTCACCTTGCGCAGCAGCAGGCTGCTCCAGCCTTCGATGCGAAGGTGCCGGACCGGCACCAAGCCGCGGGCGCGATAGGCGGCGATGACGCCGGGCGCCTGATGCGTCAGCAGGCCCGATAGAATGACCAGCGCCGATGGCGCCAGATGCTGCGCCATCGGCGCTGCCAGTTGCCGCAATGGATTGGCGAGAATATTTGCCAGCACCAGGTCGAACGGCGCGGCAGCAACGAAGTGTGGCGCCGAGAACCCGGTGGCACGGATTGCCTGCACCAGATGTCCCGCCACGTTCAGCCGCGCATTTTCGCGGGCGACCTGCACCGAGGACGGATCGATATCGCTCGCCAGTATCCTTTCATGCAGCGCCCTGGCCGCCGCAATCGCCAGCACGCCGGTGCCGGTACCGAGATCGAGCACGCGGCGCGGGCGCCAGGCTTTCAGGACATGATCGAGCAGCAGCAGACAGCCGCGTGTGGTGCCGTGGTGGCCGGTGCCGAATGCGAGCGCCGCCTCGATTTCGATGCCGATCTTGTTGGCCGCGATCCTCTCGCGATCATGCTGGCCGTGGACCACGAAGCGCCCGGCTGGCACCGGGACGAGATCTTCGAGGCTGGCCTTGACCCAATCCTTGGCCTCGACGGTATCGAAGGCGATGCCCTCCGCGACTTCCGTACCGGCCGCATTGGCCACGAGTTCGCGGACCAGGACCTGATCGGGCGGCTCGGCAAAATGCGCCGTGACGTCCCATCGGCCATCCGGCCGTTCGAATGCGGCGATCGCGGCCTGGCCTTCAAAGAAAATTTCGGTCAGGGCATCGACGACGCCTTTGGCGGTGTGCTCGTTACCGATTGCAAAGCTGACGCGGTGCGTAGGGGCGATGGAAGTCATTGAAGACCCTAGAGAAACGGGAAAGGCGCGACGGACGGGAAGCGGGTGTTACGTTGATACCATCAGCATTTCGCTGAAGTAACCGCCGATTTCGGGGGCATTTCGGGACCGGGCGCGCCAAGCGTCCGGTCCCGTTATTTTTGGACTGGAGTTGGCGCGCCATCTGCACCGCTTATCCACAGCCGGTGCGAAAGTTGCTAACCCGTCATCCGCAGAAACATACCGATGCTTTCCACAGGCGTTGCCGCAAGGTTTCCACAGCCGCCGCGGTGATTTTTCGACAGCCAATCCACAGGATTCTCCCGTCGTTACCCACCGGGTTTACACACCTTGTCCCCATCCAGCCGCATGCGTGAGCGGAGTGCGAGCGGTGGGATCTGGTTAAGATCCGGTTTACGACCGCTGCGTATGCCCGCGATTGACCGCGTCCCCAGATGGCTCCCTCCAACAAGGTGCGACGCCGGTCCCGGGCGTCGCGTCCTGTCCGTTTCATCGCCTATCCGAACAGCGCGCGGTGATCGCCCAGGATCACCTTCGCGGCGTTGTGGCCGGGGGCGCCGGTGACGCCGCCGCCGGGGTGGGCGCCTGAGCCGCAATGATAGAGGCCCTTCAGCGGCCCGCGATAATCGGCATGGCCCAGCATCGGCCGCGCCGAGAACAACTGGTTGAGCGTCAGGGCGCCGTGAAAGATGTCGCCGCCGAGCAGGCCGAACTGCCGCTCGAGGTCGAGTGGCGACAGCACCTGGCGGCCGATCACGCTGGCCGCAAAGCCCGGCGCGAATTTATCCACCGTCGCGATCATGAGGTCGGCGACCTCCTCGCGATGGTCGTCCCACGATTTTCCATCCGGCAATTCCGGCGCGACATGCTGGCAGAACAGGCTCGCGACATGCCGGCCCTCCGGCGCGAGCGAGGCGTCGAGCGTCGAGGGGATCAGCACCTCCACCACCGGCTCGCGGCTCCAGCCATGGGCACGCGCGTCCTGCCAGGCGCGGTCCATGTAGCCGAGGCTGGGCGCGAGGATGATGCCGGCGGTGAGATGGTCGCCGGCGCCGGGCAATGCCGCGAAGGATGGCAGGGCGTTCAGCGCGACGTTCATCCGGAAGGTGCCGGAGCCGTTGCGCCAGCGCGCGATGCGTTCGAGGAATTCGGGCGCCAGCGCACCCGACGGCACGAGCCGCGTATACAGCAACTTCGGATTGACGCTGGAGACGACGTATTTCGCGCGGATGGTTTCGCCATTGTCGAGGGCGACGCCCGCGGCGCGCCCGCCCTCGACGATGACTTCGCGCACGCCCGCTTCTGTTTCGATCTCGGCTCCGTGCCCGCGCGCTGCGCACGCCATTGCCTGCGTGATCGCGCCCATGCCGCCGATCGCGTGGCCCCATACGCCCTTCTTGCCGTTCACCTCGCCGAACGCGTGGTGCAGCATCACATAGGCGGAGCCGGCCGCGTAGGGGCTGGCGTAATTGCCGACGATGGCATCGAACCCGAACAGCGCCTTCACCAGATCGTTCTCGAAACGCTCGTCCAGCATCTCGCCGGCCGAGCGCGTGAACAGGTCGAGCAGGCTGCGCTGCTGCTCCAGCGAGAGCTTGCGCAGGATGCTCGCGGTGCCTATCGCATTGAAGGCTTCGCGGATCGCGCCGATGCCGAACCCCTCGACGATGTTCGGCGGCGCGCGCAGCACGAATTGCCGGAGCACGTCGGCGATAGCCTCCAGCTCGCGCGAGAAGGTGTCGATCGCGCCGGCATCGCGCTCGCTGAGTTTCGCCACCGATTGCCGGGTGCGGCCCTCGCCGGTGAGGAGATAGCTGCCGTCAGGCGCGGGCAGAAAATTCTGCGCGCGGCGTTCGACGATGCGCAGGCCGTGTTCGGCGAGCTTCAGGTCGGCAATGATCTGCGGGTTGAGCAGGCTGACGGTATAGGCGGCCACCGAATTGCGGAAGCCGGGATGGAATTCCTCGGTCACGGCGGCGCCGCCGATCACCTTGCGGCGCTCGACCACTTTTACGCGCAGTCCGGCCATCGCGAGATAGGCCGCGCAGGTGAGGCCGTTATGCCCCGCGCCGATGATGATGACGTCCGTCTCGTTCATGCCAGCTTCAACTTCAAGAAGGTTTGATTAGTGTGGATCCGTCATTCCGGGACCGTCCGAAGGACCAGAGCTGGAATCTCGAGATTCCACAATGTGCAATTGCACATTGGGGTTCGATGCTGCGCATCGCCCCGGAACGACACTTCTTATCCCGCATTGCTCGCCGTGTCGCCCTATGCTCCATTGCGCCTCTCCGGCGGCCCTGCCGGGATCCGCCACCGGCACCCGCCGGTTTCCAGCCGGAGTTTTGATGACTTCTCCCGATCTATCCGTTTCAGCGGACCAACCTTCCGAAAGTCGGAACCGGCTGGTCCTGGTCGTCTACACCGCCGCGATCTTCGTCAGCGCGCTGCTGCTGTTTTCGGTGCAGCCATTGTTCACCAAGATGGTGCTGCCGCGGCTCGGCGGCTCGCCGGCGGTTTGGTCGGTGGCGATGGTGTTCTTCCAGTCGCTGCTGCTCGGCGGCTATGCCTATGCTCATTTTCTGATGCAGCTCCGCAATCGCACGCATCCCGTGGCGATCCATCTGGCGCTGCTCGCGGTTGCGATGCTGACGCTTCCGCTGTCGATCGCGAGCGGGTGGGGCGATCCGCCGACTTCAGGCTATGCGCTCTGGCTGCTCGGTCTGTTTGCGGTGTCGATGGGGCTGCCGTTCTTCGCACTCGCCGCCAACAATCCGCTGCTGCAGGCCTGGTTCGTCCGCACCGGCCACCCCAACGGCCCCGACCCGTACTTCCTCTACGCCTCCTCGAATATTGGCAGCTTCCTGGCGCTGTTGTCCTATCCGGTCCTGTTGGAGCCGATGTTCACGTTGCGCACGCAAAACCTGATCTGGACCGGCGGTTATGGCCTCTTGGTCGTGCTGATCGCAACCTGCGGCGTGTTGCTGCTGCGCTCGCCGCCGAAGGCAGCGGAACTGAACATGCCGGCCGACGATATCAACGCGCCGGCGCCGCCATGGATTTTGCGTGCCCGCTGGATCTTTCTGGCGGCCGTGCCGTCGGGGCTGCTGATCGCGGTAACCGCGCATATTTCCACCGACGTCGCCGCCGCGCCGCTTTTGTGGGTGCTGCCGCTGTCGCTCTATCTCCTGACCTGGGTGCTGGTGTTCCAGTCACGCCCGCTGTTGCCGCACAAATGGATGCTGCTGGCGCAGCCGCTGGCGATCGCCGGCGTCGTGGTGCTGCTTGCTTTTGGCGGCGAGCAGAATCTGCTGCTGACGCTCGGCGGACATCAGCTCTGCTTCTTCGTCATCGCGATGGCTTGCCATGGCGAACTGGCGCGCACTCGCCCGGCGGCGAAATATCTCACCGGCTTCTATGTCGCGCTGTCGTTCGGTGGCATGGTCGGCGGACTCTTTGCCGGCCTGATTGCGCCGTTCACCTTCTCATGGGTTGCGGAATACCCGATCCTGCTGGCGCTTGCGGCGCTGTGCCGGCCGCCCGGCGGCGAACGCTTGCCGCGCTGGAGCGCGTGGTACTGGCCGTTCCTCGCGGTGCTGGCGGTAGCGTTGATGGCGCCGGCGTGGTCGACTGGAAAATGGTTCAACTGGTTCGAGGATCATCGCGTCTGGGTGATCGGCGCGGTCGGCGTGCTGGCGGCGCTGCTGGCGCTTGCGCTCAATGCCAACCGTTGGAAGATCTTTGCGACCGTCGTTGTGGCGCTGGTATTGCTGCGCGCCTATCCTTCCGACGACGGGCGGGTCGAGACGGTGCGAAGTTTCTTCGGCGTTCACAAGATCGTGGTGACGCCGAACGGCCAGTATCACGTGCTGATGCACGGCACCACGATCCACGGCGCCGAGAAATTCAAGAACGACGACGGCACGCCGGTCACCGGTCAGCCGGAGCCGATCACTTACTACCACAAGGACGGCGGCATCGGTCAGGCGATCACGGCGATTCGCGAGCGCAAGGGCGCGCCGCTGCGCGTAGCGGTGATCGGGCTCGGCTCCGGCACGCTGGTCTGCGCCTCCGAGCCCGGCGAGGAGTGGAAGTTCTTCGAGATCGACCAGACGATGGTCGATACCGCGCGCGATCCGAAATATTTCACCTACATCCAGGTTTGCGAGCCGAACCTTGAGCCTGTGATCGGCGATGCGCGGCTGACCTTCGCGCGCGAGCCCGACGGCGTCTACGACCTGATCATCGTCGACGCCTATTCCTCGGATGCGATTCCGATTCACCTGGCGACCGAAGAGGCGATGGAAATCTACAAGTCCAAGCTGGCGCCGCAGGGGGCTGTGGTGATGCACGTCTCCAACCGGCATCTGGAACTGCCCAGCGTCGTCGTCGGCATCGCCGACGCCAACGACCTGAAGAGCTGGGTCTACAGCGAGGATTCCGGCCGCGACGCCGAATACATCTTCTCGACCTCGGTCGTGGTCTCGGCGCGGGAAGAGGCCGACGTCGGCAAGCTGGCGTCCTCTGATCAATGGGCGCTGACAGAGGCCGAAGACGACCAGCGGGTCTGGACCGACGATTATTCCAACGTGCTGGGCGCCGTGTGGCGGCGGTTCAGGAAGGGCGAGGAATAGCCCGAGTTGCGATCAGGCAGGGCGCGCCTATGATCAATTGTGCTCCAATGACTGGAGATCCGTCATGGCCAATTTCACTCCCGTCTCGGCCGCCGTCGGCGGCGTTCTGATCGGGCTTTCCGCGGTCCTGCTGATGCTATCGACCGGCCGGATCGCCGGCATCAGCGGTGTCTTCAGCGGCCTGTTGAATTTGCGTAGCGAGGATAAAGGCTGGCGCATCGCTTTCATCGCCGGGCTCATTCTGGCGCCCGTGATCGCCGGCCTTATCGGGTACGGTATGGCGCCGCCGAAGCTGCCATTGAACTGGGCCGTCATTATCGTGGCGGGCCTGTTGGTCGGATTCGGCACCCGGCTCGGTGGCGGCTGCACTTCCGGTCACGGCATTTGCGGAATAGGCCGGCTGTCGCCGCGCTCGATCGCCGCTACCGCCATTTTCATGGTGACCGCGATCGTCACCGTCGCGATCACGCGTCACGTGCTGGGAGGTTGAGCCATGCGGATCATCCCTCCCCTGTTGTGCGGCCTGATCTTCGGCGCGGGCCTGCTGATTTCGGGCATGGTGCAGCCGACCAAGGTTTTAGGTTTTCTGGACATCTTCGGCGCGTGGGATCCGAGCCTCGCGGTGGTAATGGCTGCGGCGCTCGCGGTGTCGGTGCCGGGCTTCATGCTGGCGGGTCGCCGTTCGCGGCCGTGGCTTGCCGGGAAATATTTCTGGCCGGGCAAGTCGGGGATCGATTCGCCGCTGGTTGCGGGCGCCGCGCTGTTCGGAATTGGATGGGGCCTTGTCGGACTATGCCCAGGGCCAGCTCTGGAGAGCCTGGCGACACTGTCGCCCGGCATCATCGTCTTCGTCGTCGCGATGGCCGCCGGTATGATGGCTCACGATGCCTGGCAACAATCGCGGCTGACGGCGCAACGCGAGCGCCTGCTGGCGAGCGCGACGGATGGCTGAGATGGCGGCCGCGGACGTCCTGCGACCGCGATGAAGTCGCCGGCTAGTCCTGGTAAGTGAACAGCCCGCGCTGCTGATAATACGGCCGCGGCTGTTGGTAATAGCCCTGCGGTGCCGGCGCATAGCCGCGGTTGTCGTAGTATTGCTGTTGTTGTTGCTGCTGCTGATAGGCCTGGGTGTCATAGACGCGGCGGCTCGGCGGCGCCGGATAGCGCGCTTCGTTCGACGTACCATCGGCGGGATAGATATAGCCGTCGCCGGCCCGGGCCTGCGGCGCGACGCGCTGCTGTTGCGGCGTGATCACGACGGGATCACCTGCTGCGGAGTCGTATTGCTGTTCATATTGCGGCAGCGGCGCGCGGCGGGCGACCGCGGTGTTGGAGCGCGGCCGCGGATTGCGCGCCAGCGCGACCTGGGACGAGCCGGTCAGCGTCACCGTGGTGTTGAGAACGCCTTGCTCCTTGACCAGCGCAAAGAGCTTTGCGGCATTGTCGCGCGACAACCGCACGCAGCCATGCGAGGCCGGGCTGCCAAGGCGATTGACGGAATCCGTGCCGTGAATGGCGTGGCCGATCTTGGTGAAGAAGATCGAGTGCGGCATCGGCGCCTCGTCGAACTCCTTGGAATAGTGGTCTTCCTCCATGCGGAAGGCGCGGAAGCTGCCGTTCGGCGTCTCGTAGGAGGGAAGGCCCGACGATACCGGCCACCGGTACTGCTCGACGCCGTCGACGGCGACGGTCATCTGCTGATTGTCCTTATCCACAGTGATGGCGACTTTGGCTTGGGCGGCGCCAGCGGCAAACAGCGTCAGGGCGGCGACGGCAATGAGGAAGGAACGCATTTTACCTTTGGCCTCCAGGCCTCTGTACTAAAACGCCGGCTCTCCGTCCCCGGCATCACTATGCCCGGAAACCGCTACTGGTTCCAGTGGCCTGCGCCCGCAATCGTTAACGCCCCCCGCGGCGCAAACAAGGCGGCAGGACGGCGTGGGCCGGCTACGGAGCTGACTTTTTCGCGAGCGGGGAAGCGCTCTGGGCGTTGTGTTACCGGCGGATTTGAAAGCGTCATTCCGGGATGGTCCGTCAGGACCAGACCCGGAATCTCGAGATTCCGGGTTCGGCTCTGCGAGCCGCCCCGGAATGACGCTGCGCGTCAGTTCTTCAGCCGGTAACCGGTCCGAAAAATCCACCACACCAGGGCCATGCAGATGGCGAGGAAGCCGAGCGTCATGCCGAGGCTCAAGGCCACGCTGACGTCGGCGATCTCGTAGAAGCTCCAGCGGAAGCCCGAGATCAGATACACAACCGGATTGAGCAGTGTGATGGTACGCCAGCCCGACGGCAGCATGTTCACCGAGTAGAAGCTGCCGCCGAGGAAGGTCAGCGGCGTCACGATCAGCATCGGGATCATCTGCAGCTTTTCGAAGCCGTCGGCCCAGATGCCGATGATGAAGCCGAACAGGCTGAAGGTCACTGCCGTCAGCACCAGGAAGGTCAGCATCCACCAGGGGTGCTGGATATGCAGCGGCACGAACAGCGCGGCGGTCGCCATGATGATCAACCCGAGGATGATGGATTTGGTCGCGGCCGCGCCGACATAGCCGATCACGATCTCGATATACGAAACCGGCGCCGACAGGATTTCGTAGATGGTACCGACGAATTTCGGGAAGTAGATGCCGAACGAGGCGTTGGCGATGCTCTGCGTCAAGACCGACAGCATCACCAGCCCCGGCACGATGAACGTGCCGTAGCTGACGCCCTCGACCTCGGTGATGCGGGAGCCGATCGCGGCCCCGAACACCACGAAATAGAGCGAGGTGGAAACCACCGGCGAGACGATGCTTTGCAGCAGCGTGCGCCAGGTGCGGGCCATTTCGAACAGATAGATGGCGCGGATCGCACGGTAATTCATGGCGCCCTCACCAGGCTGACGAAGATGTCTTCCAGGGAAGACTGGCGGGTATCGAGGTCCGAGATGCGAATGCCAGCATTGCGGAGGTCATTGAGCAGGCTGGTGATGCCGGTGCGGTCGCCCTTGGTGTCGTAGTCGTAGATCACTGCGTGGCCGTCGTCGGACAGTTCGAGATTGTAAGCGGCGAGCGAGGCGGGAATCGCATCGATCCTGCCTTGCAGATGCACTTTCAATTCCTTCTTGCCGAGCTTCTGCATCAGCCCGGCCTTGTCCTCGACCAGGATGATCTCGCCCTTGTTGATGACGCCGATGCGGTCGGCCATCTCCTCGGCTTCCTGGATGTAATGCGTGGTCAGGATGATGGTGACGCCGGAAGCCTGCAGTGCGCGCACCACATCCCACATGCCCTTGCGCAATTCGACATCGACGCCCGCGGTCGGCTCGTCGAGGAACAGGATCTGCGGCTCGTGCGACAGCGCCTTCGCAATCATCACGCGGCGCTTCATGCCGCCGGAGAGCGTGATGATCTTGGAATCCTTCTTGTCCCACAGCGACAGATCCTTCAGCACTTTTTCGATGTGCGCGGGATTCTTCGGCTTGCCGAACAGGCCGCGGCTAAAGCTGACGGTCGCCCATACGGTCTCAAAGGAATCGGTGTGCAGTTCCTGCGGCACTAGCCCGATCAGCGAGCGCGCGGCGCGATAATCCCGGTTGATGTCATGGCCGCCCACCGTAACGCTGCCCTCGCTCAGATTGGCGATGCCGCAGATAATGCTGATCAACGTGGTCTTGCCGGCGCCATTCGGCCCAAGCAGGGCGAATATCTCGCCGCGCTTGATGTCCAGATTGATGTTGTTCAGCGCCTTGAAGTCGGAGCCGTAGATCTTTGAGAGATTTGAGACGGATATGATGGGGGGCATCGCGAGCATGGCAGTCTGAAACGGATATGGGCGACGACACAGCGGCGCTTTCGGCCGGATCGACGCGGGGGAGGGGTGGGAACCGGGAGATAGGAACGCTATGCTACTTATGCAATCGCATGGGGAAAAATTATCGCTCCTACACCCGCTCCACGAAACTATCGACCACCTTCTTCTCGCCGGCCTTCTCGAACGCGATCGTCAGCTTGTTGCCGTCGATTTTCACCACATGGCCGTAGCCGAATTTTTGGTGAAACACGCGGTCGTCGAGCGAGAATTCCGAAACGGTGCCGGTGGATTTTGCGACCAGCTCGCCTTCGATCACCAACGGGCCACGCTTGTTGCGCGAAAAGCCGCCGCCTGAGAAGGCATCGCTGCGTGAGCCTGAAAATGACGACTGTCCCTCTTCAAAACCGCCGCGCGCCTGTCCGCTGCGGCCAGCCTGGCCGCGGTTGCGGTTGGCTTGCGCGCGCTGCCAGCCCGGCGTGGCGTAGCTGGAGCCGAAGGATTCGACATTGTCGAAGCGCGACGGGCCGTAGCCGCCGGCGCCGCCCCAGCCGGAGCCGCCCTTGGATTCCGTGATCTCGACATTGGCCGACGGCAGTTCGTCGAGGAAGCGCGACGGGATCGTGGTCGACCACGTGCCGTGAATGCGGCGGTTGGTGGCGAAATAGAGTTTTGCGCGGCGGCGGGCGCGCGTCAGGCCGACATGGGCGAGGCGCCGCTCTTCCTCGAGGCCGGCGCGGCCCTGTTCGTCGAGCGTGCGCTGGCTCGGAAACAGGCCTTCCTCCCAGCCCGGCAGGAACACGTTGTCGAACTCGAGCCCCTTGGCCGAATGCAGTGTCATCAGCGAGACGGCTTCGTCCTCGGCACCACCGTCGCGGTCCATCACCAGCGAAATATGTTCGAGGAACCCTTGCAGGTTCTCGAACTCTTCCATCGAGCGTACGAGTTCTTTCAGGTTGTCGAGCCGGCTGGCGGCGTCCGCCGAGCGGTCCTTCTGCCACATCTCGGTATAGCCGCTCTCGTCGAGGACGATTTCGGCGAGCTCGGTATGCGCGGTCACCTCGCGCTGGGCCCGCCAGCGGTCGAATTGCAGGATGAGGTCGCGCAAGCTTCCGCGCGCCTTCGGCTTCAATTCGTCGGTTTCGACGACGGCGCGGGCGGCCTCGAACAGCGGCATGCGCCGCTTGCGGGCATGGTCGTGCAGCAACTGCACGGTGGCGTCGCCAAGCCCGCGCTTCGGGACATTGACGATGCGCTCGAAGGCGAGATCGTCAGCCGGCGAATTGATCACGCGCAAATAAGCCAGCGCATCGCGGATTTCGGCGCGCTCATAGAAGCGCGGACCGCCGATGACGCGATAGGGCAGGCCGAGCGTCACAAAACGATCTTCGAATTCGCGCATCTGGAACGAGGCCCGCACCAGGATCGCGACCTCGTTGAGGTTTTCGCCCGCGCGCTGCAACTCCTCGATCTCCTCGCCGATGGCGCGGGCTTCCTCTTCCGAATCCCAGGAACCTGTGACGGTGACCTTTTCGCCGTCGACATCCTCGGTGCGCAGCGTCTTGCCGAGCCGGCCTTCGTTGTGCGCGATCAGATGCGAGGCGGCGGCGAGGATATGCCCGGTGGAGCGGTAATTGCGCTCGAGCCGGATGACTTTCGCGCCAGGAAAGTCGTGCTCGAAGCGCAGGATGTTGTCGACCTCGGCGCCGCGCCAGCCATAGATCGACTGGTCGTCGTCGCCGACGCAGCAGATGTTTTTCGGGGGGGAGGGCTGAGCGACGGGATTTCCCGCGTCATTCCGGGGCGCACCGGCAGGTGCGAACCCGGAATCTCGAGCTGAGTCCTCTTTATCTCCAGATTCCGGGTTCACGCCTGCGGCGCGCCCCGGAATGACGGCTGGGTCCATAGCTCCCGGGATGATCGCAGACAGCGGAACGCCCGGCCGCGACGGTGCCTGCGACAGCAGTCGCAGCCAGAGATACTGCGCGACGTTGGTGTCCTGATATTCGTCGACCAGAATGAACTTGAACCGGTTCTGGTACTGCCGCAGCACATCGGGGTTTTCACGAAACAGCCGGATGTTCTCCAGCAGCAGATCGCCGAAATCGGCGGCGTTGAGGATCTTCAGCCGCTCCTGGTAGCTGGCGTAGAGCTTGCCGCCTTTGCCGTTGCCGAACATCGCAGCTTCGCCTGATGGTACCTGGCTGGGCGTCAGTCCGCGGTTCTTCCAGCCGTCGATCAGCCCGGCCAGCATGCGCGCCGGCCAGCGCTTGTCGTCGATGCTCTCGGCCTGCAGCAATTGCTTGAGCAGGCGGACCTGATCGTCGACATCGAGCACGGTGAAATTGGATTTGAGCTGCACCAGCTCGGCATGGAAGCGCAGGATGCGTCCGCCGATCGAGTGGAAGGTGCCGAGCCACGGCATGCCCTCCACGGCTTGGCCGAGCATCTGGCCAAGCCGCAGCTTCATCTCGCGCGCGGCCTTGTTGGTGAACGTCACCGACAGGATTTCATGCGGCCGGGCACGGCCCTGGCTCAGGATGTGGGCGATGCGCGTGGTCAGCACGCGGGTCTTGCCGGTGCCGGCGCCGGCCAGCACCAGGACCGGTCCGTCGAGCGTCTCGACCGCCTCGCGTTGCTCCGGATTGAGCCCGCTCAGATATTGCGGACCGGCCGCAGCCCGCGCACGCGCGGCGATGCCGCCAGCCGCAGGCTGGTGCTCGGGGACGCCGCGATGGGGCAGTTTGCTCGGCTCGGTCATCGTCGAATCGTGTTGGCCCCACGATGGCACCGTGAGGCGGTAAAGGGGAGCCTTCTTAGCAGGGATTGAGAGCCATATAGGGCTTGTTCGGCCATTTTGACAGGTTTTATCCGATCGCGTTTGCAGGCCTGATCTCAGGGCTTTGCTGCGATTTTGTTCCGCTTAAATCGTCAAATTTCGCGATTTTGCGGCCCGGAACCATCATTCCCGGCCCGGATTGGTCCTGCGGGTGATGCGCGGCGCGTCAGTCGTCGCCGTCGCGAGCGCAACAGCCAATTGAGGTCGTATCATGTTGAGCTGGGTCGTCACGTTTCTGATTATCGCGTTGATCGCGGGTGTTCTGGGCTTCGGCGGCATCGCCGGCGCTTCCGTTGAAATCGCCAAGGCGATCTTCTTCATCGCCGTGATCCTGTTTCTGATCTCGGCGGTGGTCGGACTGGTGCGCGGACGCAGCAACGTCTAGCGACCGGGTGGCTATCTCTGGGGCATGGCGACCTTGCGGCCGATGCCTTCGGGCCGCGGCACGGTTGCATGCGAAGCCACCACCGCCTGGATGCGCGCACGAATGTCCGGTGGGAAGGCGGCAACCTTCCGCTGCGTCATGTCCATATGGAGCGTCATGTTTTCCGAGGTGGCGGAGAGCCAGCCTTCGGTGGCGTGGCGCAGCTCCTCGAACGTATGCAGCCGCTTCTCGTCGCTTTCGAGCACGTAGACTGTAACCTGTACGGGATCGCCGAGGTGAATCTCGCGTATGTAGCGTACATGGCATTCGGCGGTGAAGGTCGAGCAGTGGCGTTCCTTCATGTAGGCCGGTCCGATCCCGAGCTGCAGCCACATTTCGTCGATCGCGCGGTCCATCATGACGTTGTAATAGGCCATGTTGAGGTGGCCGTTATAGTCGATCCATTGCGGCTCGATCTGCATCACCGAAGACAGGAACGGGGCCGGCGGCAGCGGTATCGTCTTCAGGCGGTCGCCGGCGGCGGCAGCGCTCGTCATCATGCATCCCTTTGTTTTTTCGGGTCTCTTGACCCCCCTTATATCCTTTGCCACGGTCCGCTCAAATCCGGAGGAATTTGGCGTGGCGACGACGATATCAGGTAGTATGAAGCGGCCGGAGCCGCAGGCGCTGGCAGGCACGGTCGAGGCGCTGGCGGCGCGCTTCGGCAACCGGCTGATCACCTCGCAGGCGGTGCGCGAACAGCATGCCCATACCACCACATGGCTGCCGACGCAGCCGCCGGATGCGGTGGTGATGGCGCAGGAGACCGCCGACATCCAGGATGTCGTGCGGATCTGTGCCAAGCACCGCGTTCCCGTGATCGCCTTCGGCACCGGAACCTCGCTGGAGGGCCAGGTCAACGCGCCGGCTGGTGGCGTCTGCATCGATTTGCGCGACATGAACCGGATTCTCGAAGTTCATGCCGAGGACCTGGACTGCGTGATCCAGCCGGGCGTCACCCGCAAGGCGTTGAACGAACATCTGCGCGACCAGGGATTGTTCTTTCCGATCGATCCCGGCGCCGACGCGTCGCTCGGCGGCATGGCTTCGACGCGCGCCTCCGGGACCAATGCGGTGCGCTACGGCACCATGCGCGACAACGTGCTGGCGCTGAAAGTGGTGCGCGGCGACGGCGAGATCATCACGACGGGCACGCGGGCCAAGAAATCATCGGCCGGTTACGACCTGACGCATCTGTTCGTCGGCGCCGAGGGCACGCTCGGCATCATCTCCGAACTCACCATGAAGCTGCGCGGCATTCCTGAGACGATCGCAGCCGCCGCCTGTTCGTTCGAGACGGTGCGCGGCGCCTGCCAGGCTACCATACTGGCCATCCAGATCGGCATTCCGCTGGCGCGGATCGAACTGCTCAACGCCGAGCAGGTCCGCGCCTGCAATGCCTATTCGAAGCTGACCTTGCCGGAGACGCCACTGCTGCTTCTGGAATTTCATGGCAGCGAGGTCGAGGTGGCCGAGCAGTCGAGGAATTTCAGCGAGATCGCCAAGGAATGCGGCGGCGGCGATTTCACCTGGACGACCAAGCCCGAGGACCGCACAAAACTCTGGCAGGCGCGGCATGACGCCTATTGGTCGGTCAAGGCGCTGCGCCCCGGCGCGGGCGTGGTGGCGACCGACGTCTGCGTGCCAATCTCAAGGCTGGCCGATTGTGTCACCGAGACCGAGGACGACCTGAAACGGCTCAACCTGCTGTCGCCGATCGTCGGCCATGTCGGCGACGGCAACTTCCACTGCTCACTGGTCTGCGACGTCGACAACAAGGAAGAAATGGCGCGCGGCGAGGACTTCATGCACCGCCTGGTCGAACGGGCGCAGTCGATGGGCGGCACCTGCACCGGCGAGCACGGCATCGGGCAGGGCAAGCAGAAATACCTCGAGGCCGAGCTCGGCCCCGAGGCGATCGACGCCATGCGCGCGTTGAAGCAGGCGCTCGATCCGCAGAATATTTTCAATCCCGGAAAGATCGTGCCGGCGAACTAGAGCGCAAGCGTGCATGGCTACCGGATGAAGGCAAGATAGCGCCTCCGGGGCTCGCCACCTTTGCGCTGAAACCGCTGGTGGCGGGCAAGCACTTGCAACGACGTTCTTCGCTCAAGGGTTGTATATTGTGGCGGCCGTCGCAGTTTGGTTCCAAACATAGCCTCGTTTCACCACGGCGCCGCCCGACTTAAACATCGTCGCGCCCGAACTGCCCTCTTCAGCTTGGTTCCGCAACATGTGTTGCGTGTGTCGTGCGTGATGAGGTGCGTTGATGCGGTTTGTTTCCTGGGGGATTGTTGCCGCTTGTGGCTTTTTACTGACAGTACCGGCGGCGAAGGCTGCCGATTTTCGTGTTCCGGACCTGCCTTCGCCTCACTACAACTGGACCGGATTTTATGCGGGCGTTTACGGCGGCGGAGCGTATGCGGCGTGGGCCGCTGACTACTGCCGAAATGGTGCTTGCCGTCATGCGGAGGGG
>NZ_LLXX01000215.1:293-25475 GCF_001440405.1 Bradyrhizobium valentinum | reverse complement strand
AGGCGGGCGGCTTCGCCGTCGGCGTCTACGGCGGCTACAATTATCAGTTCGCCAGCCGCTTTGTGATCGGCGGTGAATTCGATTGGGGCAAGTCCACCTCGTCGCAGGACGAGCTCGTCTTTGGCGACAGCGCGCTGCTGTCGAGGTTCGGCGCGTTCGGCTCCGCCCGCCTGCGCGCAGGCTACGCGTTCGACCGCCTGCTGGCATTTGGTGCGGTCGGTGTCGGCGTGGCCAGCATCAGCAACGGCCATCGCTATACGGTTCAGAGGGGCTGCGATACCCTGGAGCAGGCGATCTGGGACGAGCAGGTCAAGGCCGGGCTGATCGCGGGCGCCGGCATCGAGTACGCTTTCACCAAGCATTTCGTCGCGCGCGGCGAATATCTCTACGCCGATTATGGCAGTGTCACGCTGTCCAGCCGGGACCGCACGCGCGCCGAATTCCGCAACGAGATGCACTTCGTGCGCGTGGGCGCCAGTTATCGGTTCTGATGCTCCGCTCAGGATGGTCCGGCGGCGATCGGCTGCCGGATCATCGGCTTGTCCAGGCGCATTATTGGAAGTGCGGCGCGGTGATCGCCTTGCGGATCGCGGCGAGCGGCGCGGCGTCGTCGAATTCAGCATCTTCGCCGATCCGCTTCAATCCGAGGTCGCGCCATAGCGCGGCAAGATCCGGCGTTATCGGCTTCGGTCCCATCTCGTCGTGGAGCCGGGTCAGCACGTCGACGCCGACGGCCTTGTCCGCGGTTGCAAGAATGCGCTCGATCGGCCAGTCCTGCTCGTGATTGCCGCCGGCGGCGAGCACGCCGCGCATCGCGTCCTGCAAGCCGAGGCGATTATTGGTACGCTTGCGGATTTCGATATCGGCGAGCAGGCAGAACATCGCGCCGCCCCAGTACTTGCGTCCCCAGGTGCCGGTGTTGTCGAGGCCCTGGTCGCCGGCCTGCGGCAGCCCCTTCGGCATGTCGCGCATCATCGCCTGCCAGATTTCCCGCGCCGTGAGGTCTCCGGCCTGCACCCGCGCGACCGGCTCGACATAGACGGCCAGTCCCTCCGACAGCCACGCGTAGCGGTCGGGCATGTCGGGCAGGGCGGTATGCACCATCTCGTGCACCATCACCCAGTCGCGCCGCAAACATCCTCGGTGGAATCGCGGCCGAAGGGAATCCGAATGGCGGCGCCGCGATAGCCCCATGTCGTGCCACCGCGGATGCGGGCGCCGTCGACGGGCACCAATAGCAGCCGCAGCGAATTGACGGGAAACCGCCCGTAATAGGTCGTGACGGCGCGAGCCGACATCCTGATCCAGTCAAGCAGTTTTTCTTTTGGCAGCGCGATGTCTCCCGGCGCGAACGCGACATTGATGGTGCCGCCGGGTACTTCAAGATCGGTCCTGGGCAGCCGGTCGAACGCGTCGTACGGCATGCGGCCGCCGCGCATATATTCCGATTGCGCGTCGGCGCGGAACGATATGGTGCTTGCCAGCATCGCGGCGGCAACGGTCCAGCGAAAGGCGCTGGCGGTTTTCATCGGAGCACGCTTTGCACCGCGGCCGACCGATGCTCGCCGGTGCCTTGCGCGATGAATGCGGCGACCTGTTCGTGGAGATCGTCAAGCATGGCGGCAAGCAAGGCCTCGCCCTTGGCCGCTGTCGCGCGTGTCGGATCGCCATAGCTGCCGGACCGGCTGTAGTTCGGCGAATTCGGATCCGACGGCGTCAACGCGCCCGGCGTCTCCTGTTTCAGAATCGGGCTGGCTTCGGCGCGGGTCATGTCGACCAGATGCGGCGCCAGCGCCAGCATCAACGACGTTTCCAACTCGTCGGCATGACTGCCATGGCTCTGCTCCGCCAATTGCTTGGCCACGCGGGGATAGCGCGGGCCTTCGTGGATCCACAAATGCTTGATCCGCATGTTCTCAAGACGTGCCAGTGCGCGATCGACGGGGGCCAATGTGCTGATCCCGGTATTGAGCACGAGCAGCTTTCGGCATCCGCCGCCGAGAATCTGCCCGGCAATCTCGCGCACGAGGGCCTCAAAGGTCGAAATCGACAGGCTGCTGCTGCCGGCATAATCGACGAAGGCGGGGTAATGGCCATAGGTCAGCGTCGGCCAGATCAGCGCGTCGATCTTTTCCGCCATCTTGCCTGCGAGCCATTCGGCTTGAATGCGGTCGGTATTGAGGGGGAGGTGGAAGCCGTGCTGCTTGGCGGCGGCGCCGATCGGCAATATTGCCACGGCGCCATCGCCGATGCGCCGTGCGACTTCGTCCCAATGCATGCGCTCGATGAAATGGCGATCGGTGTCCGTTCCCATTCGCCGGGCGCTCCCCCTTCATGAGCCGACGGAAACATCCGTCAAAAGTCCTGCCGTGATCCAGCCATGCAGATAGCCCGCGCCGCGGCCCGCCGCGCTGTCGGGGTCGTCATAGGTAGCTAACATTTCGCAGAGCACGCCGAAGGGAATGCCGTTCGCGGCCTCGTCCCACATCATCGCTTCCTCCGCCGAAAGTTCGCGGAACATCGGCGTGACGTCCTGACGCCAGATCAGGAGATGCGCGGGCTGCTCCAATTTGCTCGCGTCCGGTGGCGTTTCGTCGTTCTTGAGCGCGAGCCAGATCGCGGACGCATTGGTCGCAAGGTCGAGCCTGAATGCGCTGGGATGCGGCTGGAATCGGAGACCCGACCATGCTTCGGGGGCAAAGCCCGCCATATCGCTCAGTTCGACGACCTTGCCTTCCGCGGCGTCGAAGGCGTCGTTGAGCGCCTTTTCGAGCAGGGCGAGATCGGACAGCACGGGGTGTTCGGAGTAAGGTGCGGCCGATTTCAGGAACTCCGGCAGGCCTTGCGAGAACCAGCGCAGGTTCGGGTGCCCGGACGGCCGCGCCCTGACGTACGCGTGCCCCATCTCGTCGAACATTTCGTCGCCGAGATAGAGATGCAGCAGCTCATGGTCGTTGCGCATTGCCTCGACCAGCCGGGAGCCGTAGGCATGGCGATAAACCCCAAACAGCGTTTCACGCTTCTCGCGAGGGCTGTCGAGAATTTCAGCCAGCACCGTGTCGTCGCCATCAAGGATGCCGCGCTGAAACTCAACCTGCTGTCGCGCGAAATCGCTCATTCAGTCTGCTTTGCCGGCAAAACTTTCTCCGCCATCTCGCGGGTCCTGACAACCTCGAGCAGAAGTTCGTCGAGCGGTGGAATGTTGTCGTCGCGTTCGATCATGGTCGAGACCCGGCCGAAGCGTTTCAACGCCGCGGCATAGAGGTCCCAGACATCCTCGCACACCGGATGGTCGTGCGTGTCGATGATGTGGGTCCCCATGTGGCTGTGGCCGGCCATGTGAAACTGCACCACGCGATCTGCCGGAATGCCGTTGAGGAAGGTCATGGGGTCGTAGCCGTGGTTGAAGGCGCTGACATAGACGTTGTTGACGTCGAACAGGAGCCAGCATCCGGAGCGGCGCGACAACTCGGACAGGAATTCCCATTCCGTCATTTCGGAATTGCTGAACTGGACATAGGTCGAGACGTTTTCGAGCACGATGGCGCGGCCGAGGAAATCCTGCACCACGTGGACGCGGCTGACCACGTGATCGAGCGCTTCCCTGGTGTAGGGGATCGGCAAGAGATCATGCAGGTTCTTGCCGTGGACGCCGGTCCAGCACAGATGGTCCGACACCCATTTCGGCTCGACGCGTCGCGCGAGGTCCTTCAGGGCTTGCAGATATTCGAAATTCGGCGGTGCGGTGGAGGCGATCGACATCGACACGCCGTGCATCACCACCGGGTAGCGTTCGCAGATGCGATCGAGCGTGCGCAGCGGCTGGCCGCCGGGCAGCATGTAGTTTTCGCTGATGACCTCGAACCAGTCGATCGGCGGATTGCCGCTGAGGATTTCGTCGTAATGCTGGTGGCGCAGGCCGAGACCGAAGCCGAGGAAGGGCGGCTTGCCCGATGTCGCCGGACGGTCTGCACGCGCCGCCGCCGAGCTGTCTGGCAATCTGCTTGCGACGTTCATCTCGCCTCCGCTCCACCGCCAAACGAGGCGGCGTGTCCCAAACCGTTCCGTCAACCTAGCATGGATGCGAGGCCCGGCCTACACCGGGCCTCGATCGAGCCGTAACTAGGACGGCGTGAACTTGCCCTTGGCCGCGGCGCATTTTTCCTTGGTCATCTCCGAGAAGCCCTGGCCCTTGCAGGCGTTCTGACCCTTGCAGGCATTGGCCGCGCCCTTGCAGGCGCTCTGACCCTTGCAGGCATTGGCGCCGACGCACTTACCTTCGCCGGCAGCGTAGGTCACGGTCGACACGGTGGTGCCGGCCAGGAACAAAGTGGCAGCCGCGGCGGCCAGTGCGGCGCCGGACTTGGAAGTCATCTTCATGGTCATCCTCCAAAGAAGTGTGAGGGTGCATCGCCCGCGAGCAGCGATAGTTCCAGCCGACAAACGGCACCCGGAGATGGTTACGCAGTGGGTCTGGCTTTAGTTACACGCGCGACCGAATTTATCTGGCTGCCGGATCGAAACAAGGAGGGCCCGGCAGCGCCGGGCCCTCCTCGCACCTGATCCGCCGGTCAACCCTTGACGAACTTGGCGCCCTTGGCGGCGCACTCCTTTTCCGAGGCCATCGAGAAGCCGGTACCCTTGCAGGCGTTCTGACCTTTGCAGGCATTCGCCGCGCCCTTGCACGCGCTCTGGCCCTTGCAGGCGTTGCCGGCCATGCACTTGCCCGGGGCGGCGTTCGCTGATGTCGACACCGTCGACACCACCGAGCCGGCGAGAAACAGGGTGGCGGCGGCAGCGGCGAGCGTCGCACCGGACTTGGAATTCAACTTCATGACGATCTCCTCGATGATTGTTTGAAGACAACACGCCGCGAGCATCCATCGATCGTTCGATCACGGACCCCACGACGCAGGGGCGGGGCGGATGCCAATCAGATCGCGATGACCTGCCGGAGGACGTCAGGTCGCCGTGATATGAATGCTCATCCAGAGCCAGCTACGGGGCATCAAGCGATTTGGTTACAAAGTTTCGAAAGAAAATTTTCTTTTTTTTGCGGTTCGACATCCCGTCGACGTTTAACCCCGACGCCGCCGGGGTATTTCCTTGAGGGCGCAACACGATGGCAGAAGGCAGGTTCAGCCGGAAAGCGTGCAGCTTCAACCGATTAGGCCGGACGCGCACGCGGCGGTTTGCTTCGCACAATGAACTTCCGCTAGCCGCGCGCAGGCTTCAGCCTGGCCATCTGCGCGACCGTGGCCCGCAACTCCTCGGCATTGAAGGACGGAAACGAACAGATCCGGTTGCTGCAGGCGAACGCCGCGGGTTCGCCGAGATCGGGATATTCGACGTCGGGATTGGGCAACTTGCCCTCGCGCAGATCCAGCCATTCCAGGCGCTTGTAGCGGGCCGGCAGCGCGCGGGCGAGGGCATGCAAGGTCTTGGCGCGGGCGTCGTCCTTGTGTCCAACGATCGTCACATGGGTGGGCTCGACGGCGAGCTCTTCGTCGGCGAGCAGAACGCCAGGCAGGGGACGCATCATCCCGGCCGAGGCGCTCGCGAGATAACGCATCGCGTGCGTGGCCTGCTCGCGATAGAACTCATTGCCGAAGTAACGGTTGAGCAGGTTCATGAACCTTGCGACCTGCACCTGATCGTCGATCAGCCTGGCGGGCTTCGCGAGCACGCCGGTTTTGCCTTCCGCCGTTTTCGAGGTCACGAAGCCGCCGGCCTCATCCCGGAAGGTCGCGACGAAATCGCCGGCCTTCGCGGCCGAGGTGAGCCAGTCGCGATTTCCCGTAGCGGCATAGAGATCGAGAAAGGCCTGGCCCATCGCCAGCGTGTCGCCGACGAACGGGCCGCCGCGATCCTTCTCGCCGTGACGGAATCCGCCGCCCGGCAGTGCGCGATTGTCGACCACCCACTTTGCGGCGCGTTCCGCAATTGCAAGTATCTTGGGATCGTTGGTGACGTTGTAGTAGGCCGCAAGCCCAGAGATCGCCCAGCCGTTCTCGCGCGCATACAGGTTCTTGTCGATGCGCGGCATGCCGAGCTTGCGGCGCTCGCCATCCGGCAGTGCGTAGTATGTGTGCCCGTCGGTATCGTGGTCGAGATCGGCGTCCTGGCTGACATAGAACGCACCGTCAGGGCTCGTCAGAAAATTCGCGAGATAGCGTTCGATGTTGCGTGCGGCGGCAAGGTATTTCGGATCCTTCCACAACGCATAGGCCTGGCTGTATTGCCGGAGATATTGCGCCTGGAACGACATGATCTTTTCGAAATGCGCACGGGTCCACGAGCCGCCTTCGGAATATTGGTACACGCCGCCCCAGACCGGATCGATCAGCGCAATGGCGGCATCCAGGGTTTGCCGGGCGCGCTTGATGGCTATGGCGTCGCCGGCCTCGGCGCGGGTGATCGCGAGATCCATACTGTCGGCGTCGATGTATTTCTGGTTCTCGCCCCAGCCGCCGAGTTTTTCCTCGTAGGATTCGTCGAAATGCTTTGTCAGCGTGGCGCGCTGTTCCTTGTCGAGGAAGGCCGAGGTCGACGGCTTCACCTCGAAGGCTTCGCCGACCGACGGCCCCGGCGAAGGATCGTCGATGATGGCCTTGAGCAGCGCCTGCATCCGTTCCGGCTCGATATATCCCCTGATCTTGGCGATCTCGGCGCCATCAGGGCCGAACACGATGGTCGCCGGCCAGCCCCAGTCGCCATAGCGGCTCGACAGATCAGGGTTGGCGTCCTGATCGACCCGCACCGGCAGATATTTCGCGGCCAGCAATTCCTTGACCTCGGGATTGGCGTAGGTCGTCTTCTCCATGACGTGGCACCAGTGGCACCACACCGCCTCGAGATCGAGAATGACGAAGCGCTGTTCGGCCGCGGCGCGGGCGAACAGATCGTCGGTCCATTCACTCCATTTGGGCCCGTCGGCGGCAAACGACGGGGATGCCGCAAGCGCGAGGGCAACGGTGGCAATGCGGACGAACTTCATGGCGGCTCCCGGAAGCGCTGGCGTTTCGATAGCTACGGGCGAGGCAAAATCCGGGCTCAGCTTTTCGGCGGCGTCACGGGATTGTGAGATCAGGCCGATTTCTCGCGATGCCCGGTCGCATTTACCAGCAGCCGGTCCAGCGACGCCGCGCCGGGGCCTGCGATCGCGAGCCACATGAACGCGGCGAAGTAGGTCGCTTCCTCGAAGCCGAGCAGCGTCTCCAGGGAATCGACGTCGTCCCATTTCGCCGCCTTGATGGCAACGACCATGACCACTGCCAGCATCGCGGCCGGAATTCGCGTGAACAGGCCGAGGATCAGCATCGCACCGCCGAAAAATTCGACGCCCGCTACGAAGGGGGTGAGGATTTTAGGAAACGGAATGCCCCAGCCGACAAAGTTCTCGGTTACCTGCGCCATATGATTGAGCTTGCCCCAGCCAGACAGCATGAAGGTATAGCCGACGATGATCCGCATGATCAGTGGCCCGGCCCAGGAAAAATACGATGCGATCTGCGCGGGCAACAGGATGAGAAGATTGACGAGGAAATACATGCGAACCCCCCTTGATATCCTGGCGACGCGAGGCCGCGACCTGCGGCTCTCCTGTCCATTTCGCGCGGAAGACGTCGCGGCCGCGGTGGCGGCAATCTGGTCCTGACAGGAAATTCGCAACAGCCGGCCCGCTTGTTACGGGGCCTAGCCGAAATTTTGCAGTGCGGGGAAGGTCTC
Source organism: Bradyrhizobium valentinum (assembly GCF_001440405.1). Lineage (GTDB taxonomy): Bacteria > Pseudomonadota > Alphaproteobacteria > Rhizobiales > Xanthobacteraceae > Bradyrhizobium > Bradyrhizobium valentinum. Next base: position 17,747 of record NZ_LLXX01000215.1, on the reverse strand, counting down.
CAGCAGCCAAATGCTGACGCTGGTAACGGCGCCGGTCAGGAAGCCGATCCCGGTGATCACCATCAGGACGCCCATGGCACGTTCGACCTTGCCGAGGTGTCGCTTCATCCGCGCAAACAGGGAGGAGAACTGCTCGATCATGAAGGCTGCCAGCAGGAACGGGATTCCGAGCCCGGCGGAATAGACCGCGAGCAGGCCTGCGCCCTTGGTGACGGTCGCTTCCGCCGCCGCGATCGACAGGATCGCCGCCAGAATGGGGCCGATGCAGGGGGTCCAGCCGAAGGCAAAGGCGAGCCCCATGGCATAGGCACCCCAGAGGCCGACCGGTTTCGGCATCGGCATCCGGCCCTCGCGCATCAACAGGCCGATCCGGGTCAGGCCGAGGAAATGCAGGCCCATGATGATGATGACGATGCCGGCCAGGATCGAGAGCTCTGCCGACCAGGCGCGGATCAGGCCGCCGATCAGGGAAGCGCTGGCGCCGAGCGCCACGAAGACGGTGGAAAAACCGAGCACGAACATCAGCGCCGAAGCCATCACCGCGCGCTTGGAGGCCTGCGTCGGTCCGTCATTGGCGACATGCTCGATGGTCGCGCCGGTGAGATAGATCAGATAGGGCGGCACCAGCGGCAGCACGCAGGGCGACAGGAAGCTGACGAGACCGGCAATCAGGGCCGCCGGGATGGAAACATCGTGCATTGCATGACCTTCGAGAACTGCCGCAAGGCATAGCGCCCTCCTGGCTTGTACGGAACAGACAATCGATAAGTTTCGCCGCCATTGCGGCTCAACTGCGGTCACAGAGACGTGTCCGGGCCGCCAAATTGGCCTCGTGGGCGAAACGGACGCTGGTATGGTTGCGTAACGCCGGTAACAACCCCGCGAAACAGGACCCTGCATGCGCCTCGGCATCCGAACCGCCATTTCCGCCCTCGTGCTGACGTCCATCGTCGTCAGCACCGTCGGCGTGCATTTATTGTGGTGGCGCACCGCTCATCAGGTCAGCCAGACGCTAGCTAACACCATCAACGACCAGATCGTATCCGCGGTCGGCGACGAACTGCAGTCGGTCACGACGGAGGCTCGGTCGTCCATGATGGCGGTGCGAACGCTGCTCGCCGAAAAAGTGTTCGAGCCGCGCGATGCCAGGAAACGCGAAGTGGTTTTCCGGTCGCAATTGCTGTCGCAGCCGACCATCTCGTGGGTGGCGTTCGGATGGCCGGACGGATCGTTCTCTGCCGGGCACAAGGCCGGCGATGGCGTGATCGAAATGCTGGAGATCACCCCGGATCGCAAGATGCGAACCGACCGGTATGAATTCGTCGGCAACGATCTTCAGCTCACGAACAGCCATGTCGAGGACACAAAATATTCCGTCACCGATCAGGAATGGTTTCGCACGACGATCGAGACGAACGACGAACTCTGGACGACCTTCACGACGCATCCGAAGGGCGAGCGGCTGGCGGCCGCCTTCGCGGCGCCGATCGAGATCGACCAGAAGCCCGCCGGCGTCATCGCCATCATCATCGAACTGACGCGTGTCTCGAATTTCCTGTCGCAGCTCACTGTCGGAAAATCGGCCGGCGCCTTCATCCTCGAGCGGAACGGCGAGGTGGTTGCCGCGCCCGATCCGAACGCCAACGAGGCCGTGGCGCTCAAAACTGATCATCCGCTGTTTCCCATAGCTGTCGAGGCGATCCGAAACGCCAGCGCCTACGAGCCCGGCGAAGGGGAGCCTTTCCACACCACCGTGACGCGGGACGGCAAGGCCTATCAGGCGGTGCTGACGCCGATCTCGTTTCCGGGCTGGTCGCTGGTGACGGTGGTGCCGGAATCGGAATTTCTCGGCCCGGTGCAGATGACGATCCGGAATTTGCTGATCGGCCTTGCGGTCCTGATCGTTTTCGCCGGGCTGTTGTCGGCGTGGCTCGCCCAGCGCCTGATCGCCGCGCCGCTGATCAAAGTGATCAACGAGATCAGGCATGTCGAGCGTTTTGACCTCGACAAGGTGCAGCGCTATCCGTCGCGGCTGACTGAGATCGGGAATCTTTCCGGCGCCATCGGCGACATGGCGCAGGGGCTGGCCGCGTTCCGCAAATACATTCCGGCGGATCTGGTCAAGCGGCTGATCAGTGACGGCAACGGGGCGCGCCTCGGCGGCGCGGTACGGCCGATGAGTGTGATGTTCATCGATCTCGCCGGCTTCACCGGCATGTCGGAGCGGCTCGGCGACCGCATCATTCCGCTGCTGTCGCGCTATTTCGACAGCGTCTCGGCGGAAATTCAGAACCACAATGGCACCATCGACAAATTCATCGGCGATGCCGTGATGGCGTTCTGGGGCGCGCCGGCGCCCAATCCGGATCATGCCGTCGATTGCTGCCGCGCGGCGCTGGCGTGCCGGCGCGCCATGGAGCAGGCAAATCTCACAGACGACCACGGCCAGCCTGTCAAGATTCGCATCGGCATCAATTCCGGCGACATGCTGGTCGGCAATATCGGATCGGAAGTTCGGCTGAACTACACCGTGATCGGCGACGCCGTGAATATTGCGAGCCGGCTCGAGAGCACCAACAAGGTTTACGGCTCCACGATCATCATCGGCCCCGAAACGCGCCGGCTGGCGGGGAAAAGTATCGTGGTTCGCGAACTCGACCGGCTGGCGGTCTATGGCCGCGCCGGCGGACTGCAGATCTACGAATTGCTTGATATGGCCGGCGATATCGGCGGCGCCCCCGACTGGGTCGCTTCGTATGAAGCCGGGCTTGCCGCCTGGCGCGCCCGGGATTTTTCTGCCGCGATCGGCGCGTTCGAGAAAGTGCTGGAGGCCTGCGAGCACGATGCAGCCTCATTGACGATGATCGACCGCTGCCGGCAGCAGCTCGAAAATCCCGCCGACGAAGATTGGGACGGAACGACGATCGCACGATCCAAGTAGCCGACGCGGCCGCAGCCTTGCGCGAGGCGGCGGCTTGGCCATAGATGTGCCGGCCGTAACGCACATGTCATGGCGATCGACAGGGAAGCCGCCAGCCTTGAAAATCCTGCTGACTCATACGCCGCAGTCTCGTGCCCAGTATTACGGCGCGCGCAGCCTCAACGGGCTGCAAGCCATCGCGCAGGTGAAGCTGCATGAATTAAACGATGCGCTCGACGCCGCCGGCCTGATCGAGGCCGCTGATGATGTCGACATCATCGTGGCCGACCGGCTCACGGCGGGGCCGGGCGAGATATTTCCAGCGCTGCCGAACTTGCGCGCCTTCGTCCGCTGCGCGGTCGATATTCGCAACATCGATGTCGACGCTGCCTCCGCCGCCGGCGTCCTGGTCACGCGGGCTGGGCCGGGCTTCGTGCAATCGGTCGCCGAACTCGCGCTCGGTTTCATGGTCGACCTGTCGCGCGGCGTTTCCCGCGCAACGGCCGACTATCATGCGGCGCGTAAGCCCGAGATCATCATGGGCCGGCAACTGGCCGGCAGCCGTCTCGGCATCATCGGCTATGGCAGCATCGGCCGCTACCTGGCTGATATCGCGAAGGTGCTGGGCATGGAGATCCTGGTCGCCGATCCCTTTGCAACCGTGAGCGATACCGCGATCCGTCATGTGCCGCTCGACGATCTACTGGCCTGCTCCGACTACGTCGTCTGCCTCGCTATCGCCAACGAGCAAACCGAAAATCTGATCGGGCAGGCGGCACTGGCGTGCATGCAGAGGCATGCCTTCTTCATCAACCTGTCGCGCGGCAACCTCGTCGATGAGGCCGCGTTGTCAGCGGCGCTCCGCGAAAACCGCATCGCCGGCGCCGCGATGGATGTTGGTCGCGCTCTGGACCAGATGCCGACGCCCGAGCTCGCAAAGCTCCCCAACGTGATCGCCACGCCGCATATCGGCGGCCTGACGCCGCCGGCGATCGAGAGCCAGTCGCTGGAGACTGTGCGGCAGGTCGAGGCCATCGTTGCGGGCGAGGTACCGGCGGGGGCGGTGAATGCGGATAGTTGGAAGCGGTGGCCTTAAGCCAGCACCGGCAGCACAACGAGAGCCAGCGCTATTAACACCGCAGCACCAAGGACATGCTTGATAAAAATGACACAATTATCAGAATACTCATTTAAAAAATTTGCTTCGTGCAGGGACGGGACTTGGTGATGCGAACTACGGCCCAAGTTGCCAGTACACCGGAGACCAAGCCCCCGTGTCTGCAGCGGTGACCAACTCGGTCAGCCGCAGGCCTAGGGTAGCACAGTTTGTAGCTCACCAAGGTATCGAAATTTGCAGACGACGAGCGCTTTTCTGCGCTCGCCCTTAGTTTCAGTTAGCCACAAGTCGGCGGTAGGGTAGAGTTCGAAGGCAAAAATAGCCGGGGTGGTTACGCCGGGAAAGCAAGCTATCCAAGCCGCTTAGTCGTTAGGCAAGATTGCGGTAAGAAATTGTTGGAGTTTTAATGGCAGGCGCGTCACTCTACGGAACGCGGCTAGGTATTTCAGTTATGAAAAGACGATGTCCGCATGATCCAAGTTGAGCAAGCGTTAGAGGCGCCATCCATCGCGCCGTCAGTGATTACAAGGCGACTTGCTGCCATCGCCTTTGCGGATGTAGCAGGCTTTTCTCGTCTGATGGCTCTCCAGGATGTCGAGACGGTGCTCCGTTGGCGGACGCTTCGGACCGAGATTATGGAGCCGCACATGGTACGGCACGGCGGACGGATCGCTGAGATTGCTGGCGATGCCGTGTTGGTGGAGTTTCCGAGCGTGGTAAATGCTGTCCGCTGGGCAGCTGACGTACAGCAAGCGCAATCCCAGCGAACGCTGGAAGGCTCGTCCCCGCTCCATCTTCGGATCGCCGTTAATGTGGATGATGTGATCGATGAAGACGGCATTTTGCAGGGGGACGGCGTCAACATCGCGTCTCGCATCCATCAGGCCGCAGAGCCTGGCCAGATAGTCGTCACGGCGGCGGTCCGAGACTACGTCATGAATCGCCTGCCGCTAACTTTTCATGATCTTGGCACGCCTCCGCTGAAAAACATCAATCGGATGGTTCGTGTTTATACGGTCAAATGGAACGAAGGCGCCAGAGGCGACCCGGTCGCACAGCCCTACCTGCAATGGGCAGCGCGGCCAACGATAGCCGTGTTGCCATTCCGGACGGTCAGCGGGACCGACGACGAGACTTATTACGGTGAGGGGATCACCGACGAGATCATTACGGGCCTGTCGCGAAACAAGTCGCTTTACGTGATAGCGCGAAATTCTACGTGGCGTTATCGCGACCGCGACAAGGATCTGCGTCAAATTGCCAGTGAACTCGACGTGCGCTACGTGCTTGACGGCAGCGTGCAAAGGCAAGGAACCCGTTTGCGCATAAATGCCGAATTGATCGATATCGTCGGCAATATCTCGATCTGGGCCCAGAGATACGAGGGCTCCACCGATGATCTGTTCGAATTTCAGGATCGCATCGCCGGCAGCATCCTATCTTCGATCGAGCCTCGTGTGCGCGCAGTTGAGACGGCGCGTCTCGGTGACCGGCCGACCGATAGCCTGGACGCCTACCACTGCGTGTTGCGGGCGATGTCCTTGCTTTACACGTTTACGTTGGAAAACTACCGGGAGGCGGGAGAACTGCTCGAGCGTGCCGTCACGCTCGATCCCTCCTATGCCCAGGCCTATGCCTATCTCGGATGGTGGCTGAATTTCTGGATCGGTGAAGGCTGGTCAAAGGATCCGGACGCCGACAAGGCGCGGGCACTCCTGGTATCGCAGCGAGCGATCGAACTCGACCGCGAGGATCCATTTGCACTCGCGGTAGCTGGGCATATTCTATCCTTCTTCGGGAGAAACCCCGAGGACGCGCTTGACCTCTTTGAAGAGGCGCTGGCTCTCAACCAGAACTCTGCGTTCGCTTGGGGGCTGAGCGCCCTAACGCTTGCATACCTCGGTCGGCCCGACGAGGCGCTGGAACGGTTGCAAAATGTCTGGCGATTGAATCCGTTTGATCCGCTAAATTTCTATTTCTGGATCGTGGCTGGCATCGCTGAGTTCGTAGCCGGACGCTATAGCGAGGCCATCGGATGGCTTCGCAAAAGCAGGCGAGCCAATCCACGATTCATCGCTTGCCTGCGTATGTTAGCGGCGTCATTGGCTGCTTCGGGCGATGAAGCTGGAGCTCGGGCAATCGTCCAGGAGTTGCTCGCAATTGAGCCTTCGTTTCGAGTCTCGACATTTATTTCTTGGTATCCGCTACGTCGGCCAGACGACTTGTCTCGTCTCGCTGAGGGATTACTCGCCGCTGGCGTGTCGGAATAAGCGCATAGCAGGAGAAGTTATTTTAGACAGGAGCGAGATATGGCTTTTGGAGCAGGAGCAGGAGCGGGTGCAGGAGCGGGCGCGGGTGCTGGAGCGGGCGCCGGTGCTGGAGCGGGTGCTGGGGCAGGAGCCGGTGCGGGAGCAGGAGCGGGCGCCGGTGCTGGAGCGGGTGCTGGGGCAGGAGCCGGTGCGGGAGCTGGGGCAGGTGCGGGAGCTGGGGCGGGAGCAAGTGTATATCCAAGTGCTGGGCGCAGCTATTACGCGACGCCGTGGGAGCTACGATATCGACCCTGGACGTTGGACTTTACGCCTGACGATGCTGGATCGCCCGCGTTCCCGCATGATTATCTCGTCAATCCCTACCAGGCCGATCCGTTCTTGGAGTGGACAACGGAGGACTGGGACCCGGCACTGCGCTTTTGGACGCTGCCCTACGATCTGCAACTCACTCAATGGCTCAAGGCCGTCGATCCCACCAAGCCATCGATTCTTGCCGCTTGTGAATTCGGCGGGCAAAAAGACCTCTGGCTGCACGATCGCCCCAAGTTGATCGCGGATGGGTGGCTTGAGGCCGACGATCTCGCCTGGCAGCCTGACCCGGACCTTTACGGTGACCCAGGCTGGGATGCTGAGAAGCTTCGCGCATGGAATATCATCCTCTGTGAAATCCGAGAGCTTCAGCAGTTCATGGTGGATGACCGCGAGCGCTACCTTTCCGAGATCGATGTACAAGCCGACGGACTGGCTGACTACTTCTTGCACTTTATCGGGGCTAGCGAAGGCCGCCACCCCTGGACGATTGAGCTTGTCAACTGCGGGCTCGCGATCGGCAACATCGCCTACATGTCCTACAAGCAAAAATTCAAGCGCGTCCGCCCCTCGTTTCTGTGCCCTGGGCTTATTCCGGCGTTTGGTCCTCCCGCACATCCGGCCTTCCCCAGCGGACATTCGTTTTTGGGCCACTTCATTGCGCTGCTGCTGCTGGAAATCCCAGCGCTGTATCAGCGTTACGGTATCTTCTCCGGGGGTGAAGGAGATGTTGGGGGGGGTGTGAGCGCGGATACACTAGAGGGACGTGATCCAATTCCATCGCCGATGTTCTGGCTGTCGCAGCGTTTGGCAAAAAATCGCGAGCGACTGGGCGTTCACTACCCATCGGATTCATTCGCAAGCAGGCATCTTGCTTTCGGCATCTGGTACGCGCTTCGAAAAGAAACGACGCCAAGGCGTATCGTGTGTCCAACTCTGGAGCGAGTTCTCAGCCACGCCACAGCCGAATGGCCAACGGATTGGTCCTGATCCGCTCGCATAAGCTTACGGAAGAGGAAGCGTGACGACGCGCAAACCCATGTTGTTGTCGCCTGAGACGAGATCGATCAGCCGAGTACGCATATAGGAGCAAGCGCGGGCCGGTACATCGATGTAGGCCCCATCGGCAAGGCAGGATGCCTTCGCCAGGATGATGAAGCGTTGGCCCGACGCGGGTGCGAACTGGAAGGGGCCAAACGTTGCGTCGGCCTGCGCCTCGATGTCTTGAGCTGCGGTTGCCGGTAGAGCAGTCCAGCCCGGTTCATTCCAGGCAGGTGGAGCGGAATTGATTGGCCATTCGCGCCACCATACGGCGACCGTGACGCCGGTAGCCTTCTCGGACCCGCGATTGCCAACAACGACAGAGATACCGCTGGCTTCCACCGTGATCGCGTTGCGATGCGCCTGCCAGGGCAACGGATCTCCTACGTTCTGATCGAGGGGCCAGTGCAGCGAAACCGGAGCATAGCTTCCCGGCCCATACTCTATGGGTTCACTCTCCGTCGATTCCGAACCTCGACCATTTGCAATGTAGACATCGACGGGAGGCGGCAGGCCGGGCGCATTTGTAATCGTGCCTGCAGGCGCGTAAAGCCCTTGTGCTTCGAAAGCCCAGCGAATGACCTTTTGAGCGCAGCCGCCAATCCGTTCATAGTACGTGGCGCCGTCGTCCGACGCCACTCTGAAAATTGTTGCACCAAAGTCAGCGTCGATCAACGCGTCTACAAATTGCTCAGGATCATTCCTCAGAGGGACTGCCGGCTGTGTACCCAGCAGTTGAAGTGCCTGCATGATGAGGAACAGGCAGTAGTGCGAAGCAGTGTGGCGCGTATTAATATCGTCCGGGGTTTCCTCCATCGTGTCCCCGCCCAGAACGCGATAGAGCCGGAATAGCGAAGACGATAAGATTTGCTCGCTCAAATAGGCCTTGCGCCTCGGTGCTGTCGATTCGGGCACGCGGGCAAGCGCGCTATGCATGGTGCCGCCCCAGCTCCAGCCGTTCGTCACGGAACGATCATGCCGGCGCGGGAGGAATACCCATGGAAAGGTCATCCCTCGCCAGTATGTGCCCTTCTTCGATAGCTGGGATACCGGATCCAGAGCAATCGCAGCGAGTGCGTCACCAGGGCTATGCGCAAAACGAAGCTCGAGTTCGCCTACGGCAGCAACCAGCAACACGTGACCGATCTCATGCCATATCCAGCGATCGTCGGCGGCTATTCCGATTGGCTCAGCCGGTGAAGGGTCGATACTGTTCCATGATTTGCGCTCCCGGCGAGACATGTCAGCCCAGGCGAGATGCATCTCCATCCCCGGACGGTCACCGACGGCCGTCGGACCCACGAAATCGAATGGCCAACCATCAACCTGTACGCACGCATTGACGGTACGGCCGTCCTTGCCCGGGCCGGCCTGCATGCCCGAGCGGTAGGCGAGCCGCAGAGGCAGGCTCCCTATTCGGAAATACGCGAACGGATCAAGACCATAAGCAGCAAGGCGGTTAAAGATCCGGCTCACATTGTAGAATGCGCTTACCGCGGCGAAGTCGTCGGAATGAACGGGTGGTTTCGTGCCGCCAGGAAGGTTGACAGATTTAGGACTATTCGCGGGGGCTCCGTGGTCGGCTAGGACGAATCCTGGACACTGGACTACCCGCAGCCACTCGTGGCCTCCGCTGCTGAGGACGAGAGGCCTAGGATAATAAGGTAGTCCCGACACTGTGGTACGATAATAGTCCAGCTCATCATCGGAGCGCGAAGGGCGACTTTTGCCATAGCCCTGGTTCGTGGCTTGCGAAGGTGGATCGATCGGAAACAACCGTGCGTCGCCCACAGCGTGGGCCTGCAGCATGACACGGCCAAGCACCTTTCCAGCCTTCTTGGGCGTTCCGACAACAGTGAAGAAGTAGCTGATTGCTTCGCCTGAGGACGAGTGGCTGCGGCCAGTCCCGCGGCGTTCAACCTGCCATTCGTCCTCTCCATCAACCCAAATCAGACGGGCGCCCCGAACAGATATTGAAGTAAGGCCCAGCATCGAAGCAATGTCGCGTTTGACTTCCTCGGAGTGCAACTGCGCCAGCAGCTGTGCCGGCTTCGTCCTGACTTCTTCCCAGTCCACGCTCTCGAGGCCTCTTGTATCGGGGCCATAGAACGAAGCGGATATTCCGATGAAGTGCGCGTTGAGCTCTCCTTCCGCAGTTGAGCGCAAATTCGCCACCATGCTAAGGCCTAATCCCGAACCGATGAACTTGCCGCTCAGCCGCTCGGAAGCCAGGAGAACAACGGTTTGGTCAGGCTCAGCCCCCTCCATCGTCTTGCGCCCAAGCCGGAATGAAACGAAGGGATTGCCGGCATCTTCATCGGCCTCGTTCTCGGGGGGCCATCCGATCGGCATCCAGCCGAAGGTCGGGTCGTCCTTTCCCGGACCGAGTGCATCCAGCCATTGTTGTGGCAGACCTTCGGTCTCGCCAAACTCCCTGAGTCTCGTGAGATACTCGTGGGCCGAATTTTGCAGCGAGGTTGCGATGCGCGATCGGTCCACCGTCCTCACGAATGGAGACATCGGGTGTCGCAATGAGGCCGCCGTCAGCTCGCCGTCAGTCGCTTGGCGCGAGCTCCAGGCGCCATGCCGAGTTGGGTTCCAGGCACTATGCCCTGCGGGTTCGTCTGCGATAGCCATTTGCGTAGCCTCCGATGGCTGTGCTTGGCGTGGCGCGACAGCGCTCCATCGTCGCGTCAGGCCGATACTCTACTCTATCTGTCGATGCCCGGCGACACCGGATTTGAGCACCCTGCGGCCGGCCTTCCTGCTGAGCAGTGCTCGGCATCGGAGGCGGCCTTCCCCCGCCACTTCTCGAGGATCAGCCATCACAAGATTGCTTCAATTGAATCGGCCCGAGACAAAAAGCTTGACCCCGTCGTCCACGGATGGTCGGAAGAATGAATTGAAATCATTCATCGATGTTTCCGTCGTTTCGAACTTGCGCGAACCTCGACGCGGTCCTGCAATTATACAAACCCCATGCCTCTCCCCTTCTTCTACGGCTGGCTGATCGTTGTGGTGACGTTCGTCACCATGGCGATCGGCGTCAATGCGCGGACGGCGTTCTCGCTGTTCTTTCCGCCGATCATCGGCGAGTTCGGCTGGGATCGCGGCGTCACCGCGGGCGCGTTTTCGTTCGGCTTTGTGGTTTCGGGGGCCGTCAGTCCGTTGATCGGGCGCATGATGGATCGCTTCGGGCCGCGCGGGGTGATGCAGCTTGGCGTCGCGCTGATGGGCGGCGGGCTGTTGCTCGCGCCGCTGACGACGCAGCCCTGGCATCTCTATCTCACCATCGGCGTGCTGGTGGGGGCGGGGAGCGTGTGTCTCGGCTATTCCGGCCAATCGCTGTTTCTGCCGAACTGGTTCATTCGCCGCCGCGGGCTCGCCATGGGGCTCGCCTTTGCCGGCGTCGGCATCGGCTCGGTGACCTTGCTGCCGTGGGTGCAGCACATGATCGAGCAGACCGGATGGCGCACCGCCTGCACCGCGATGGGCATTCTGGTGCTCGTAGTACTCGCGCCGATCAATTTGTTGCTGCGCAAGCGCCCGGAGGATATCGGGCTATTGCCGGATGGCGATGCAGCGCCGTCGGCGACATCGGCCGCACCTCGCTCGAACGTCGTCGATCCCGTGTGGGTCAATACCGACTGGACGCTGCGCCGCGCGTTGCGTACCGCGCGCTTCTGGTGGATCTCGCTCGGTTACTTCTGCGGCCTGTACATCTGGTATGCGGTTCAGGTGCACCAGACCAAGTTTCTGCTCGACGTCGGTTTCAGCGCGAACGTGGCGGTGTGGGCGCTCGGGGTCGTCAGCCTGCTCGGCATTCCCGGCCAGATCTGGCTCGGACATCTCTCCGACCGGATCGGGCGCGAATGGATATGGGCGATCAGTTGCGCCGGTTTTGCGATCTGCTATGCGGCGCTGATCGCCTTGAAATTCGCGCCGGTGTTGCCGCTGGTCTATCTCATGATCTTCACGCAGGGCGCCCTCGGCTATGGCCTGACGTCGATCATCGGCGCGGTGGTGCTGGAGATCTTTCAGGGCAACCAATATGGCAGCATCTTCGGCACCATCATGCTGGCGGCGCTGGCCGGAGGCGCTGCAGGCCCGTGGGCGACTGGGCTGCTCTACGATCTGTCAGGCAGCTACACGTCGGCCTTTGCGATCGGCATTGCCGTCAGCATCCTGTCGGCGGTGGCGATCTGGCGGGCGTCGCCGCGCAAGGTGAGGGCGGTTGCAGGACAAATGCATAAGCGCCAAATCAAGAGCGAGGCGGGCTAGCCGCCGTAATTGCACGGCGCTCGATCGTGGCTAATCGAGCGCGCTTCAATGTAGAATGGTTTCCGCAACACGTCTCAGGCCGATGAAATTCCCATCGCCCTCTGCAGATCGCCGATGGCGCGAAAAAAGCTGTCGGGCGATGTGGTCTCGGGATCGATCAGGCGGTGCAGGCGGAAGCCGTCCTCCAGCGCCAGCACCAGCGCGCCGGCCCATGTCGGATTGAGAATTGTCGTTCTGCCGGCGTTCCTGGCCGTGGTCTCGATGATGTCGGTGACCAGTTTTCGCCGGGCGCGCAGCCGCTTGGCGAGTTCGGGCCGGCGCTTTTCAGCGCGCGCCACGAACAGGATCATTTCCATATGCAGCAGGGGAGAGCGGCCGAGCGGGTCCTGCTGACTGCGGTCCATGGTCTTCAGCGCATCGATGAAGTCCGCAAGGTTCTTGTGCCTGTGGAGCAGATCGCGGATGCGCCCGATGGATTGCTCAACGTGATCCTCGAGCATCGCGATGATCAATTCGTCCTTGCTTTTGAAGTTTGAATAGAACGCCCCGCGCGTGAAGCTGGCTGCCGCCGCAATCGCCTCGATGCTGGCGCCGCCGATTCCCTGTTCCTCGAACACGCGGGCCGCCGCTTCGAACAGCTTCTCGCGGGTATCGTCCCTTGTGGGTCTCGTTCGCACTCTTGACATCCGTCCAGTTTAGGCGAGAATGCAACTCAATACAATAATGTATCGAGTTTCCGATCGATGGCCCGGGGAAACGCGCTGAGCTGCGCATAGCAACCAGTTGAGGTCACCATGAACGAGCATGTTCAGACTGCCAGCAGCGCGCCGCTGTTCAATCCGCTGGCCCCGGAATTCATTCGCAATCCCTATCCCCATTACGAGCGGATGCGGACCACCGATCCGGTGCACCTGGCGCCGCTTGGGATGTATGTCGCGAGCCGCCATGCCGAGGTCAGCCTCGTGATGCGCGACAAGCGGTTCGGCAAGGATTACGTCGAACGCACGATCCGCCGCTACGGCCCGAAGATCATGGACGAGCCGGTGTTCCGCAGCATGAGCCACTGGATGCTGCAGCAGGATCCGCCGGACCACACCCGCTTGCGCGGGCTGGTGGTAAAGGCCTTCACCGCGCGCCGGGTCGAGGACATGCGCCCGCGCATCCAGCAGGTCGTCGACGAAACGCTCGACCGAGTAATCCCGCAGGGCAGGATGGACCTGATCGAGGATTTCGCGTTCCGCCTGCCGGTCACCATTATCTGCGACATGCTCGGAATCCCGGAGGATCATCGCGAGGCGTTTTACACCGGCTCGCGCGACGGTGGACGCCTGCTCGATCCGGTGCCGCTGTCGCCGGAGGAGATCAAGCAGGGCAACGCCAGCAACGCGTTGGCCGCGATGTATTTTCAGCAGCTCTTCGATCTCAGGCGAAAGAACCCGGGCGACGACCTGATCACGCAATTGGTGCAAGCCGAGGAGGATGGCAGCAAGCTCTCCAACGAGGAACTGACGGCCAATATCATTCTCCTGTTCGGCGCGGGCCACGAGACCACGGTCAACCTGATCGGCAACGGCCTGCTGGCGCTGCATCGCAATCCTGACCAGCTTGCGCTGCTCAAGGTCAAGCCGGAGCTCATCACCAACGCGATCGAGGAATTCCTTCGCTACGACTCATCCGTGCAATTGACCGGCCGGGTGGCGCTGGAAGACATCGACGACCTCGGGGGAAAACGCATTCCGAAGGGCGAGGCCGTGCTGTGCCTGCTCGGCTCGGCCAACCACGACCCTGCGGTCTATCCTGATAACCCGGAGCGGCTCGACATTACCCGGCCGAATGTGAGGCCGCTGTCCTTTGGTGGCGGCATCCATTTCTGCCTCGGCGCCCAGTTGGCGCGAATCGAGGCCGAGGTTGCGATTTCGACCCTGCTTCGGCGGATACCGGACCTGCGGCTGGATGACGCGCTCAATCCGGAATGGCGGCCGACCTTCGTGCTGCGCGGCCTGAAGCGCCTGCCGGCGAGCTGGTAGCCGCATCGCGGCGGTTTTTAGTCCCAGGCTCCGGTGGTTGGAGAGCCGGGCGGGGCGCCTGTCAGTATGCCACTGTGACTTCGCCACACTTCTCTCTATATTCCCGGCAGCTCCGGGGCCGGGTTCGGCGTAGCGCGGCCTGCGCGCCGGGGCGGTTCAAGGGGAGACACCGTGCAGACGACACTGCTCGGCCTGGCAATCGCCTTCATCATTGCGTTGATTGCCGCGCTCGTCGGGCCGTATTTTATTGACTGGAACCAGTTCCGGCCGCAATTCGAGGCCGAGGCGACGCGGATCATCGGCGCGCCGGTTCGGGTCGGCGGCAAGCTGGACGCGCGGCTGTTGCCCGCGCCGTCGCTGCAACTGCGCTCGGTCGCGGTCGGCGGCGCCAACGATCTCGGCAAGGTTCGCGCCGATAAGCTCGACGTGGAGTTCAGCCTGGGCTCGCTGATGCGTGGCGAGGTGCGCGCCACCGAATTGACGATCAACGGCATGTCGCTCGATCTCGGGCTCGACGCCAAGGGGCGGATCGATTGGCCGGCATCGACCGGGACGGTCAATCTGGGGTCGCTGGCGATCGATCGGCTCAATCTCACCGGCCGCATCGCCCTGCATGATGCGGCCAGCCGCTCTACGCTCGAACTGAACGACATCGCTTTCAGCGGCGACGTGCGTTCGCTGGCCGGCTCGATCCGCGGCGACGGCAATTTCATGCTGTCGGGCACGCGTTATCCATTTCGCATCTCCTCGGGGCAGGGCCCCGACGGCAACGGCACCCGGGTTCACCTCAATATCGATCCGGGCCAGCGCGCGCTCGCAATCGATCTCGATGGCGTCTTGAATTTCGACGCCCGTGTGCCGCGCTTCGACGGCGCGATAACGCTCGTCGCTCCTCCCGGCCAGAAGGGTAAGGGCAACGATCCACCGTGGCGTATAGCGGCGAAGGTTAAATCCGATTATTCGGCGGGGCGCCTCGAACAGGTCGAAGTGACTTACGGCCCTGAGGAGCGCGCGCTGAAACTTTCAGGCAGCGGCGACATCCGCTTCGGTGCGACGCCGCTATTGCGCGCGGCGCTGTCGGCGCGTCAGCTCGATGCCGACAGATTCGTCGCCAAGGAAAACAGCAAGGAAAATAGCAAGGAAAATACCACGGACAATTCCCCCGAACCGGCGCGCGCGCTGCCGGCGCTGCGGGCACTCACGTCCGTCATTCCGCATTTGCCGATCCCCGCGCAAATCGAGCTCGCTTCCGAGCAGATCATGCTGGGCGGACGCCCATTGCAGGACATCGCCGCCGAGCTGGAAGGCGATGCCAAATCCTGGCGCATCCACAGGCTGGAGTTCCGCGCGCCCGGCGCGACCAAGGTTTCGCTCAGCGAGGCCACCGCGAAGAGCGTTGCGCCGGATCGGTTTAAAGCCGCGCTCAGCGTCGAATCCTCCGATCCCGAGGCGCTGCTGACCTGGCTGCAGGGCCGCGGCGAGATCGCCTATCGCAGCCAGAAGCCGCTTCGCATGCGCGGCGACGTCACCGTGGCGCCCGAAGGCTTTGTCATCGACACCATGAAGGCCGACATCGAAGGCGGCACGGTGGAGGGGCGGGTCGTGGTGTCGCACCGGCAAGCGGATCGCGGTTCCCGGGTCGATGCGGAACTGAAGGCGGCGCGTCTCGATCTCGATGCCGCCACGGCCTTTATGCGGTCGCTGGCGGGACCGCAGGGCGAGTGGCCGGATGAAGGAAGGCTTTCGCTCGATGTCGGCCAGGCCACGTCCTCCGGCCAGGAGCTTAGTCCGCTGCTCGCCAGGCTGGCCTACTCGCCGGCGAAGCTGGCGCTTGAGCAGTTGAAGATCGGCCAGTTTGAGAACGTGACGCTGGATGGCGCGGGCAATTTCGACCGCGTCAATGCGACCGGATGGTTTGCGCTCAACTCGAGCGCTGCCTCGCTCGGTCGGTTGAACAGCCTGATCGTACCTTTTTCACCGACGCTGGCCGCCAGGCTCAATGCAATGGGGAACAGCCCCGGCCCGGCGCGCCTGAAACTGGCGCTCGACCTCAACCGGGATGGCGGGCAGTCCGATCGCCTCCAGGCGCGCGCCACAGCCGATCTCGACTCCCCGCAGCTCAAGGGCGTCACCACAATCACCGCCAGACCAGCCGTCGCGGCAGTCCAGGGTCTCGATCTTGCCACGCTCCGGCACGGCGAAGTTGGGATCGAGTCGAAATTGTCGTCCGAGCAAGGCCGCGCGCTGCTGGCGTTGCTCGGGCTCGATCGCGCCGTCACGGCGGGCGACGGCCCGGCGCGATTCGAGGGCACCGCGACGGGTGCGTGGGGCGCGCCGTTGCGGCTCAAGGCCAAGATCTCGGGAACGGGACTCGATGCCGAAGCGGAGGGCTCCGCCGAACCTTGGGCGCAGGAGGCCAAGGCCAGTCTCTCCTTAAAAGTTCGCAGCGCCGATTTCGGGCCGCTGCTCGACCTCAAGCCGGCGGATACGCTGGCGCAGAATATCGGCCTGTCTTCGCGCGTGTCGCTGGCCGGCAACAGGCTGACCTTCGACGATCTCGACAGCAGCATCGGCGGCTCGCGCCTGCGCGGCCGCGTGGCGGTGACGCTTGGCGAGGAAAAGGACATCGAGGGTGAAATCGGCGCCGAGCAACTCGCGCTGGCGCCGGCCTTTGCCTTGGCGCTCGGCGCTGCCGGGCACGACGCTGCCGAGCCGCTCGGCACCGGGCTCGCGAAGGGCTGGCGTGGCAGAATCGCGTTTCAAGCATTGCGCGGCCTGCTGCCGGGCGGAAGTGAACTGCAGCCGGTGAGCGGGGTGGTCAAGAGCGACGGCCAGTCGCTGACCTTCGATACCATCAAAGGCAAGATCGGCGGCGGCGATGTCGCCGCAATTGTCGATGCGAGGCCGGGCGCGAACGGAATTGCGATAAACGCAAGCGTCCAGTTCTCCAACGTCGACGGCACGACGCTACGCTATCGCAACCTCGCGATGCCCGCCGGCCGCGCGTCGATGCAGATGACGCTGACGAGCCAGGGCCGCAGCGCCTCGGCGCTGGCGGGCGCGCTGTCCGGCAGCGGAACGCTGACGCTGGAGGCGGCCAGGATCTCAGGCCTCGATCCGCGCGCCTTCGAAGTGGCGGTTCGCGCCAATGACAGCGGGCAGGCAAAGGACGACATCCGATTGAAGCAGATCGTCGAGTCCGCATTGCCGGCCGGCGCGCTTGCGGTTCCTTCCGCACAAATCCCGTTTACCGTCAGGGACGGCCGGCTTCGTGTCGGCGCCACCACGCTGGACGGCAATGGCGTGCGGGCCACCGTTTCCGGCGGCTACGATATTGCCGCCGATCAGGCCGATATCCGCGCCGCGCTTTCCTTGACAATGACGACCGGGCGCCCGGAGATTCAACTGCTTGCCGTGGGCACGCCCGACGCGCTCAGCCGCAGCGTCGATGTTGCCCCACTATCTTCGTGGCTGGCGGTGCGCGCGATC
>NZ_LLXX01000215.1:0-194 GCF_001440405.1 Bradyrhizobium valentinum | reverse complement strand
CCCCCGCCGCCGATGCCGCCGCCGATCGTACTGCCCGCGGATGGACAATTGCCGATCCCGGAGGCGACGGCGCCGACCGCGCCGGTGATCCAGCCAAAGAGTGGCCGCGACCCGCGGCGGCCTCCGGCGAAGAAGACGACCGCGCCGCGTCCGCCCGTCGTCAATGCGCCGCCTGCGCCCGTCGCCGGCCAGCC
>NZ_LLXX01000214.1:2622-2726 GCF_001440405.1 Bradyrhizobium valentinum | reverse complement strand
AAACGGCGGCGCATCGAGGGCTACATCGCCACCGGAAGGCAGAAGCACGGCACCAAGTCCGCCGCCGCGGAAAAGCCTTCAAGAGCCGGCTCACTGATCGCCAA
>NZ_LLXX01000214.1:0-2251 GCF_001440405.1 Bradyrhizobium valentinum | reverse complement strand
AACGAGAAGCCCCGCGGGGGCCGCGGGGCGATGAGAGGCCAAGATTGGCGCTGGAAATGGACTAGCTTTGGAGTGACTGTTCTTCCATCACGCGACCGATGCTCATGAGATTGTCAGCGACAACGCCGAGCCCCGACCCAGCGCTTCATTCCAGTGCTGCCTTTGTAGCGCAGCGATCGAGCCCGTGCCGCCGTTTGGCCACGCTGATGCGCCCCTCGCATCCGGTCCGCCATTTCTGGCCGTTGCGGAACCAACGCTTCTTCTGCTCGCGCTTGCGCGCGACGCTCTTGGTGGAGCGATTGGGGATGCAGACGCGTTTGACGCCACTTGCCTTCGCCGCGGCTTCATTCCTGGCGGAGTAGAACCCGGCGTCTGCCGCGACCAGACGTGGCGTGCGACCGAGCTTGGCTTGGTGGATTTCGATGGCCGGGATCAACAGGTCCGAATCGCTCGGCCGCCGGTCGTAGACTTCGTAGTCGATCACGATTTGGTTTTCGGCTTCCTGCAGCTTGACCATCTTGCCGAACTCGTTGGGCTTGCCGGCCTTGCCCTTGCGAATGATCTCCGTCGAGGGTTCGAACACGCTGAAGAGCTTGTCCTCCGCCCGCGTGTTGCCGCGGAAGATGCGTTCCCGGGTCTGCTGCATCACCTGCCGTACGAGCGACATCATCGTTTCCAGCTCCAGCCGCAAACCTTGCAGCGCCAGCCGCTTCAAGATGCCCCTGGCCCGCTTCACGGCGGTGGCGATCTCATGGGAGAAGCGCTTCGCTTGCCCCACCACACGGCTCGTCGAGTTCAACAGCCGCCGGTAGCCTTGCTTGAGCTTCTCGTGATTGAGCGGTCCTTTGGCACGCGCGGTTCGCGAGATATCGAGCAGGCGCAGTTTTACGCTTCGCGTTCGGTCGCGCAGTTTTGTTCCGACCGTGCCGACGATCTTGGTGACCTTCTTCATGGTGCGGATCAACACCCTTACCCCGTCGCCCAGCAACGTGCTGTCGGTTGGGTAATGGATGTTGGTCTCCACCACCGTCGTATCCACGCGCATTCTGCGTCCCTGCGTCACCCCTTGTTGCTGCGCAATTTGCACGATCCGGTCGTGAATCTGCTTGATCGTGTCCGGATCCACAGCCAGGCCCCAACGTCCCATCGTCTTGACGTCCGGCGTCTTGCCGCCGCCCACCCGGGTGAAGTCGCGGTAAACCAGGTTGGCGCGCACTTCGCGTTCCAGTACGTGATAGCTCCAGTTGCGAACGTGCTTGAGGATCAACAATCGCAACACCACCTCGGCCGGCGCTCCCAGCCGACCACGACCACGACTCTTGGGATGTCGTCTCGCCAGCGCCTCGTACACCGCACCGACGATCTGTTCATCCGCCAGAACCCGGTCAGCATGGGTCATCCAGCCTTCGCGAAGATCGCTCACTTCCCCGGCGATCAAGCCGTCGCCGAAGCTCAGTTGCGCTCTGCGCATCTCAATCACGTTTCTTCCTACCCCGCGGCACCGCCGCATCAGGGCGCAGCAGGTGGTGATTGAGCTCGCAGATCGCCTCGATCGCGTCTTTCAGCTTCTGGTAGTTGTCCAGCCAACGGCGCACCTCGGCAACGCGCTCGCGCCGCACGCTGAACTGACGCACGCGTCCGCCCGCATAGCTTACCGTCAGGACATGCACCTGGTGCCCTTCGCCGCGCGCGCATTTCGGGCAGCCGCTCTTATGACGAACCGTGCGCTCCAGCAGCGAGCCGCGCAGCAGTTCGCCGGTGACCGGTAGCTTGTCGACAAGCTTCTCACGCGTTTGAAGGGCTCGATTATGAATCATTCATAAGAATGAATCAACGCTGCCGCTTCAAGTCAACCCCAATCCGTCCGACCTTGCAGTTTTCGCCACAGCGAGCGATTCTGGCAGCCGCACAAGGCCGCCGATTTTTGCGCCGGAAAGTAGGCTAGTTTCCTGTCGCGAAACGCCCGGATTTGGGGGCGCCGATCCAAGTTATGCCGATGGATTGGGCACAAAATGACGGAGAGCAACGGGACCGGCAAGCTCGGGACAGATGATTTTTGAGTTGGTTTCAGGTATTGCGCGCCGGCTGTCAGCTTGAGATGCGCTGAGCCGTGGCCACTTTGAGTGACCGGGACAGCCCTACGGGTCTATCAAGCAGCTTTTCGCCTGCGCGACGATCCCGCCATCAGCATTGCCGCAATCCTCATGAGATTGTTGGCGAGCACCGCGGCGCCGACCCACAGTTCGAAGCG
>NZ_LLXX01000213.1:14820-27089 GCF_001440405.1 Bradyrhizobium valentinum | reverse complement strand
CGGGCGAGGCCGCATTGCAGCGGCGGCTGGCGGCAGAAGTCGGCGCGACGCGTCAGGTGCTGATCGAGAGCGCGACGCAGGGACGCACCGAACATTTCCTGCCGGTTGCGATCAATGGCGAAACACCGGGCGCGGTACGAACGCTTGCGATCACTGGACATGATGGCGCGCGGTTGACGGTATGATCCACAAACTCCGTCGTCGTCGCCCGGCTTGACCGGGCGATCCAGTACGCCGCGGTCTCTCGGCTCATCACAGATGTTTCTGGAATACTGGATCATCCGCGTTCGCGGATGATGACAGCGGTGGTTGGGGCGCCGTGCTTACCCGCGAACCGACTACTCCCCGTTCCACCCGCACTTTCGCAGCCGCTCGCGCATATGTTCCGGCGCCGGTGCCACGATGCGCACCGGCTCCTTGTTCTTCGAAATCGGAACCACGATCTCGCGGGAGTGCAGGTGCAGGATCGGTTCGCCGAAGCGCGGGCCGTTGCCGTAAATATTGTCGCCGACGATCGGCCAGCCCATCGCTGACGTGTGCACGCGCAATTGGTGGGTGCGGCCGGTTACCGGTTCCAGCGCCAGCCAGGCGAGGCCATCGCTGCGGCCACACACTTTCCAGCTGGTGACGGCCTTCTGCCCCTCCGGATCCGGCTTCTGCCACCAGCCGCGCTCGGCGTTGAGCCGGCCCAGCGGCATATCAATGGTGCCTTCGTTCTCGGCAGGCCCGCCCTCGACCACGGCCCAATAGGTCTTTCCGACCTTGCCGTGCTTGAACAAAAGGCCGAGCGACGCGGTCGCCTTGCGATGGCGTCCCAGTACGAGACAGCCTGACGTGTCCTTGTCGAGCCGGTGCGCCAAAACCGGTGGGCGCGGCAGGCCGAATCGCAAACCGTCGAAAGAGGCTTCCAGATTGGCGCCGCCCTTGGGGCCGCGGTGCACCGGCAGGCCGGCGGGCTTGTCGATGACCAGCATGAGCCCGTCGCGATGCAGTACGCGGGCCTGGATTTCATCTGCCGTTAATGCCCGGACATCAAGGGAGGTCCGGGGCACATCAAGGGATGGCCCGGGAACATCAAAGGATTTGTTGTGACTTCCGCTCATGGCGCGAAACCGCTAACACGTCCCCGACATGAGCGATACCACTCCCGGAACTCCCAAGCTGAGCTGGTGGCGGCGGCTTTCGAGCGGCCTGAAGCGAACCTCTGGTGCGCTCGGGTCGGCCGTTGCCGACCTCGTCACCAAGCGCAAGCTCGACCGCGCTATGCTCGACGATATCGAGGATGTGCTGCTGCGCGCCGATCTCGGCACCGCGGTCGCGGTACGGATCGCGGACGCCGTCGGCGCCGGCCGCTATGACAAGGCGATCTCGGCCGACGAAGTGAAGACGGTGGTTGCGACCGAAGTCGAGAAGGTGCTGGCGCCGGTAGCAAGGCCGCTGGAAATCGACGCGGCACAAAAGCCGTTCGTCATTCTCGTGGTCGGCGTCAACGGTTCCGGCAAGACCACCACGATCGGCAAGCTCGCCGCGAAACTCAGCGCCGAGGGCCGCAAGGTCATGCTGGCGGCCGGTGATACGTTTCGTGCCGCGGCGATCGAGCAGCTCAAGGTCTGGGGCGAGCGCACCAGGTCGCCTGTCATATCAGGCGCGCAAGGATCGGATTCGGCGAGCCTTGCCTTCAACGCGCTGAGCGCGGCGAAGGAACAGAAGCTCGACGTGCTGCTGGTCGATACCGCCGGGCGTTTGCAGAACAAGGCCGAGCTGATGAATGAACTCGAGAAGGTCGTTCGCGTCATCAAGAAGGTCGATACGTCGGCTCCGCATGCGGTGCTGTTGGTGCTCGACGCCACGGTGGGACAAAATGCGCTGTCGCAGGTCGAGGCATTCCATCGTACCGCTGGCGTCACCGGCCTCGTGATGACGAAGCTCGACGGCACCGCGCGCGGCGGCATCCTGGTCGCGCTGGCGGAGAAGTTCAAACTGCCGGTGCACTTCATCGGCGTCGGCGAAGGCATCGACGATCTCGCGCCGTTCACCGCACGGGATTTCGCCAACGCGATTGCAGGAATTGAGTAATGGATAAGAAAGTACCGCATCCACTGTTCAAGCTTGCGACCGAGCTTGGCCCACTTCTCATCTTTTTCGTCGCCAACGCCAAGTCCAATTTGTTCATCGCCACCGGCGTGTTCATGGTGGCGGTGCTGGCTGCAATGGTTGCGTCATACATGGTGACGCGGCATGTGCCGATGATGGCCATCGTCACGGCGGTCGTTGTGATCGTGTTCGGCGCGCTGACGCTGATCCTGCATGATGAGACCTTCATCAAGATGAAGCCGACCATCGTCTACACGCTGTTCGCCGCCATTCTCGCTGGCGGCCTGCTGTTCAACCGCTCCTTCATCGCCATCATGTTCGACCAGATGTTCAATCTCACCCCGCACGGCTGGCGCATCCTGACCATGCGTTGGGCGGTGTGGTTCTTCGCGATGGCGGTGCTGAACGAGATCATCTGGCGCACGCAAAGCACCGACTTCTGGGTCGCCTTCAAGGTGTTCGGCATGGTGCCGCTGACGATGCTGTTTGCCGTGACGCAGATGCCGCTGATCAAACGCTATCATCTGGAGCCGGCTTCGCTGGAGGTCAGCGAGGCGGAAGCGGGTGACGTGAGCAAGGGGTGAGTTCTGGCGCTGCTCTGCTCCCTCGCCCCGCACTTGCGGGGAGAGGGTTGGGGTGAGGGGCTCTCTCGTCGAAGAAAGTCTTGCTTGTGGTGAGCGCCTGCCCGGCCCCTCACCCGAAATTCCCGCTTCGCGCGAATTTCGACCTCTCCCCGCAAAGCGCGGGGAGAGGTTAAAGAAAGCGCCTCAGCTCTTCTGCTTGGCGATGATCTTGTCCTTGATCTTGTCGTAGGTCGCCTGCGGGACGATGTTCTTCTGCACAAGCTCATCCTTGCCCTTGTACGGGCGGCCCTTGATGATCTTCTCCGAATAGGCCTTGCCGACGCCCGGCAGCGCGTCGAGCTGGTCGGCGCTCGCGGAATTGATGTCCAGCAACTCCGCCTTCGGCGCGGGCGCCATCTTCGACTCCGAGGCCTTCGGCGCAGGAGCCATCTTGCTGTCGGATTTGGGCGCGGGCTGCGCGGTCTGGGCCATCGACGGCGTTGCCGTCAGCAGCCCCAGGGTCAGCGCAGTGGCGAGAAGAGAAGCGAGCGTGGAATGACGCATATCGTTGTCCCTCCCAGGACGGTTTAAGTAACCCCATCAAGCTAGCTGCGAATTCATGGCTGCGCCATGGCTGCAAAATGAACGATAGATAAAACTGGAAATTTATTTGTCCCTCATGGTGAGGAGCGCGTCTTCGCGCGTCTCGAACCATAGAGCCCCAATGCCGCCATCCTTCGAGACGCCGCGGAGCCTGTCATCGGGCGCGCGTTCGCGCGACCCGTTGGCGGCTCCTCCAGCGACAACGGCGAAGCCGTTGCGCGGGGATGAGGACCTTTTCAACTTCCCGTTCTCAACGCCTTCTCGATCTCGACCTTGAGCACGCTGTCGAGATTGGTCGGCGTCACCGGTCCGACCAGCTTATACAGAATCGTCCCGTCGCGGCCGACCACGAAAGTTTCGGGCACGCCGTAGACGCCCCATTCGATCGAGCCGCGGCCGTTGCCGTCGACGCCGACGGCGGTAAATGGATTGCCGTAACGGCCGAGGAAGCGTCGGGCGTTATCGGGAGAATCCTTATAGTTCATACCGACGATCTGCAGCCGCGTGTCCTTGGCCAGCGCGGTCAACAACGGCGCCTCGTCGTGGCATGGCACGCACCAGGAGGCCCAGACATTGACGACGGAGACCTTGCCCTTGAACATCGCGGGGTCGAGCCCGGGGACCGGCGCCCCGTTATGGGTTAGGCCTTCTAACGCCGGAAGCGCGGTTTGCGGTGCCGGGCGGCCAATCAGCGCGGAGGGGATTCTGGCGGGATCGCCGCCATAGAGCCGCAGCAGGAAAAGTCCGGCGACGGCCATGAAACCGACCAGCGGCAGCGCCACAAGCCAGCGCCAGCGGCGCGGCGGCCCATCCGATGTTGTGGGCGGCGCGGTCATCGGATGTCCGTCGCCTGGCGGCCGGAGCGCCGGGTCACGCCGCTGGCCTCGAGTTCGCGCAGGCGCTCCTTCTGGCGGCGATAGTCGAGCGCAACCCAGCCGATCAGGATCAGCACGATCGCCGCCACCAGCGCGTAGGAGGTCACGACAAACGAAGCATAGGGTCCGAGCGACGTCACGTCACGCCGCCTGTTGGCTGGCTTGCATCATCTGCAAGCTGCGCACGCGGCGGCGCAGGATCTCGTTGCGCATCGCCGCCAGGTGCAACGTCACGAACAGCAGCGAGAAGCCGACCGCCATCACCAGCAATGGAATCAGGAACGCCTTGTCGAGCGAAGGGCCGCCCATTCGCAGCACGGCCGCCGGCTGATGCAGCGTGTTCCACCAGTCGACCGAGAATTTGATGATCGGCAGATTGATCGCGCCGACCAGCGTCAGGACGGCAGCAGCCCGCGCCGCCCGCGACGGATCGTCCACCGCGCGCCACAGCGCCATCAGGCCGAGATACATCAGGAACAGAATCAGCACCGAGGTCAGCCGCGCATCCCATTCCCAATAGGTGCCCCACATCGGCCGTCCCCACAGCGAGCCGGTGACCAGTGCCAGAAACGTAAACGCCGCGCCGATCGGGGCGGCGGCCTTGGCTGCGACATCGGCGAGCGGATGCCGCCACACCAGCGTGCCCAGCGCCGCCAGGCTCATCACGCCCCACACGAACATCGCAAGCCACGCATTCGGGACGTGGACGAACATGATTTTCACGGTGGCGCCCTGCTGATAGTCGTCGGGCGCCATCGCGGCCTGATAGAAGCCGACCAGCAGCAGGATCGCGGTCGCGCCCGCCAGCCACGGCAGCACGCGCGCTGTCAGCGACAGGAATTTGGTGGGATTGGCAAGGTCGATCAGTGTCATGGCATCCTGATAGTCGTCAGCAGCGGGGCAGGCAATGCGGCTTGGTTTGTTTCATATGGCCTTCCGCGAGAGTTGATCGGCGTCAAGTCATTGTCAGTCCAGGCCATGTCAGTCCAGGCCATGCCGCAGGCTGGCCGCCGCCGCGAACGGCCCGACGACGAGACTGACCAGCGAGAGCGCGCACAGGATCGAAAACGGTGTTCCAAATGACAGCGGACCTGATATGGCCGCCTGCGACGCCGCAACGCCGAAGATCAGGACCGGGATCGACAGCGGCAGCACCAGCACCGCCAGCAAGAGGCCGCCGCGATGGAGTGTCACGGCGAGCGCCGCGCCGATCATCCCCGTGAAGGTCAGCGCCGGCGTTCCCACCAGCAGCGTCAACGCCACCGCCGAGGTCGCAGCGGCGTCGAGATTGAGCAGCAGCCCGAGCGCGGGGGTGGCCACGATCAGCGGCACGCCGGCGGCAAGCCAGTGGGCCAGCGCCTTCGCGGCACAGGCCAGTTCCAGCGGCGCCCGGCCCATCACGATCAGGTCGAGCGAGCCGTCCTCGTGGTCGGCCGTGAACAGGCGGTCGAGCATGAGCAGGCTTGCCAGCAGCGCGCCAAGCCAGAGGATCGCGGGCCCCAGCCGCGTCAACAGCGCCAGGTCGGGCCCGATCGCGAACGGCATCAGCACGGTCACTGTGAGGAAGAACAGCACGCCGATCAACGCGCCGCCGCCGACGCGAAGCGCGATTTTGATGTCCCGGCGAATCAGCGCGGCGAGGGCGGTCATGCGGGACCTCTTATTACGCGCGTACGTTGTGAACTCCGCAGCAGCGGCGCGTACAGGTAGCTCCCTCCCCCCTTGCGGGGGAGGGCGGGGGAGAGGGGTGGCCCCGGAAAAGGTGTTCGATAGGTGTGCTCGTTGCGAAAGATCCAATCGAGAGAACACGTCGTGGGATACCCCTCTCCCTGACCTCGAGAGCGAGCTTCGCTCGCCTCGGACCCCGCAAGGGGGGAGGGAACGGAGAGAGTCATGACGTGGCGAAAGCCCATTTGAGGAGACATAGACTCCACAATCATTTCCCGCCCCCCATCCGCAGTTCCCTGGCCCCAATCCCGAGCGGGGCGTGCGTGGCGGCGATGATGATGCCGCCGCCGGCGAGGTGGTCGCGCATGATGCCCACGAAAAGGTCCTGCCCGGCGGTATCGAGCGCCGAGGTTGGCTCGTCCAGGAGCCAGACCGGCCGGCGCACCACCAAGAGGCGCGCGATCGAAAGCCGCCGCCGCTGGCCCGCCGACAGGTACGCCGCCGGCAGATGCGTGGCGTGGCCGAGCCCCACCGCGGTGAGGCACTGGCTGACGTCGCCGACCTTGCCGCCCAGAAAATCCCGCCAGAACGATAGGTTCTCATGCACGCTCAGCGCAGGCTTCAGCGCATCGCGATGGCCGAGATAGTGGGATTGCTCCGGCAAAGTCAGCTCGGCCTCGCCGCCTTCCAGGACGACCGACCCGCCGGCCGGCACCAGGAGACCCGCGATCAGGCGCAATAGGGAGGTCTTGCCGGAGCCGTTCGGACCGACCACGGCCAGCACCTCGCCGGAAGAGGCTTCGAAATCGAGCCCGGAGAACACGCCGCGGCCACCCCTGATACAGTCGATTTGGCGCCCGGAGAGCCGCATTTGCTTCGTCACAGCCCTCTGAAATTGATGGGTACCGCGTCAGAATTTGTGGGTACCGCATTGCTGCAGCACGCTTGTCGGTGTGGCGGCGCTTCTAGAAAGATTCTATAAGCCCGGAACTTGATGCAGCACACAATCGGCGGCTGCAAGCCGATAGGTCAGCCTAACGCCGACGGTGTTTAAATACCCTTACCGGGTATAACTAGGATTTGGGATTTCCTGACATGACCTCGCTCGACAGCTTCAAATGCCGCAAGACCCTCAAGGTCGGCAGCAAGACCTACGTTTATTACAGCCTGCCCGCCGCCGAGAAGAACGGTCTGAAGGGAATTTCCAAGCTGCCCTACTCGATGAAGGTGCTTCTGGAAAACCTGCTGCGCAACGAAGACGATCGCACGGTCAAGAAAGAGGACATCGTCGCGGTTTCGAAGTGGCTGCGGAAGCGCAAGCTGGAGCATGAGGTAGCGTTCCGTCCGGCGCGCGTCCTGATGCAGGATTTCACCGGCGTGCCGGCGGTGGTCGATCTCGCCGCGATGCGCAATGCGATGCAGGCGCTCGGCGGCGATGCCGAGAAAATTAACCCGCTGGTGCCGGTCGATCTCGTCATCGACCACTCCGTCATCGTCAACTTCTTCGGTGACAACAAGGCGTTCGGCAAGAACGTCGTCGAGGAATACAAGCAGAACCAGGAACGCTACGAATTCCTGAAATGGGGCCAGAAGGCGTTCTCGAATTTCTCCGTGGTGCCGCCCGGCACCGGCATCTGCCATCAGGTCAATCTCGAATATCTCGCGCAGACGGTGTGGACCAAGAAGGAGAAGATGACGGTCGGCAAGAAGACCGGCACCTTCGAAGTCGCCTATCCGGATTCGCTTGTTGGCACCGACTCGCACACGACAATGGTCAACGGCCTCGCCGTGCTCGGCTGGGGCGTCGGCGGGATCGAAGCGGAAGCCTGCATGCTCGGCCAGCCGCTGTCGATGCTGCTGCCGGAAGTCGTCGGCTTCAAGCTCAAGGGCCAGCTCAAGGAAGGCGTCACCGCGACCGACCTCGTGCTGACGGTCACGCAGATGCTGCGCAAGCAGGGCGTGGTCGGCAAGTTCGTCGAGTTCTTCGGCCCCGGCCTCGACTATCTCTCGGTCGCAGACAAGGCGACCATCGGCAACATGGCGCCGGAATATGGCGCGACCTGCGGCTTCTTCCCGGTCGACGCCGCGACCATCGATTATCTCAAGACCTCGGGCCGCAAGGCTGACCGCGTCGCACTGGTGGCGGCCTACGCCAAGGCGCAGGGCTTGTTCCGCACGGCGAAATCCGCCGACCCGGTGTTCACGGAAACGCTGACGCTCGATCTCGGGGATGTCGTGCCGTCGATGGCCGGCCCGAAGCGTCCCGAAGGCCGCGTCGCACTGCCCGCCGTTTCCACCGGCTTCGCCACCGCACTCGCCGGCGAATACAAGAAGCCGGAAGGCGCCGACAACCGCTATTCGGTCGAGAACCGTGATTTCGATCTCGGCCATGGCGATGTGGTGATCGCGGCAATCACTTCCTGCACCAACACCTCGAACCCGAGCGTGCTGATCGGCGCGGGCCTCTTGGCGCGCAATGCCGCCGCCAAGGGCCTGAAGGCCAAGCCGTGGGTGAAGACCTCGCTGGCGCCGGGCAGCCAGGTGGTTGCGGAATATCTTTCCAATTCCGGACTGCAGAAGGATCTCGACAAGGTCGGCTTCAATCTGATCGGCTTCGGCTGCACCACCTGCATCGGCAACTCAGGCCCGCTGCCGGAAGAGATTTCGAAGTCGATCAACGACAACGGCATCGTTGCCGCTGCCGTGCTGTCGGGCAATCGCAACTTCGAAGGCCGCGTCTCGCCGGACGTGCAGGCGAACTATCTGGCGTCGCCGCCGCTGGTCGTAGCTTACGCGCTGGCCGGCACGGTGACCAAGGATCTCGCGGTCGAGCCGATCGGCACCGGCAAGGACGGCAAGCCGGTGTATCTAAAGGACATCTGGCCGACCACGAAAGAGATCAACGCCTTCATGAAGAAGTACGTGACGGCTACGATCTTCAAGAAGCGCTACGCCGACGTGTTCAAGGGTGACACCAACTGGCGCAAGATCAAGACGGTCGAGAGCGAGACCTATCGCTGGAACATGAGCTCGACCTATGTGCAGAATCCGCCTTACTTTGAAGGCATGAAGAAACAGCCGGATCCGATATTGGACGTCGTCGATGCGCGGATTCTGGCGATGTTCGGCGACAAGATCACCACTGACCACATCTCGCCGGCCGGCTCGATCAAGCTGACTTCGCCGGCCGGAAAATTCCTCTCGGAGCACCAGGTGCGTCCTGCCGACTTCAACCAGTACGGCACGCGGCGCGGCAATCATGAGATCATGATGCGCGGCACGTTCGCCAACATCCGCATCAAGAACTTCATGCTGAAGGGCGCCGACGGTAATATTCCGGAAGGCGGGCTCACCAAGCACTGGCCCGACGGCGAGCAGATGTCGATCTACGATGCGGCGATGAAGTACCAGGCGGAGCAGGTGCCGCTGGTGGTGTTTGCCGGCGCCGAATATGGCAACGGTTCGTCGCGCGACTGGGCGGCGAAGGGCACGCGGCTGCTCGGCGTGCGCGCCGTGATCTGCCAGAGCTTCGAGCGCATCCACCGCTCCAACCTGGTCGGCATGGGTGTGTTGCCGCTCACCTTCGAGGACGGCACGTCGTGGATGTCGCTTGGCCTCAAGGGCGACGAGAAGGTGACGATCCGGGGCCTGCAGGGCGACCTGAAGCCGCGTCAGACCCTGACGGCCGAGATCGTGTCCGGCGACGGTTCGCTGCAGCGCGTGCCGCTGCTTTGCCGCATCGATACCCTCGACGAGCTCGAGTACTACCGAAACGGCGGCATTCTGCATTATGTGCTGCGCAAACTCGCGGCCTGACGCGGATTTGTGATCAGTGCCTCACTGCGAAGTGAGTAGCGAGCAGGAAGAAGGCGGCCTATGACAAGGCCGCTTTCGCGCGTCTGGGGTACGCTTTGAGGCACTCACTTGGGATCAAATCATGCCCCGTACAAATACGGATGAACACAACCATCGGTCTGCAGTATGACAGCGATGATGGCTTATAATTGTATCTCGCGATGGTCCGGTGCGCTCGGCGTTTGCGCAATCATCGCCGTCATCCGCCCAGCCCATGCCGAGCCGCGCGCGGTGGTTGAATTGTTCACCTCGCAAGGCTGCTCGTCATGTCCTCCGGCTGACCAGATCATCGGCGAACTCGCCAAGGATCCGTCAGTGATCGCGCTTAGTCTGCCGATCGACTATTGGGATTATCTCGGCTGGAAGGACACGCTGGCGGACAAGCGGTTCAGTGCGCGTCAGAAAGCCTATTCGCAGGTACGCGGCGATCGCAATCTCTATACGCCGCAGATGATCGTCAATGGTTCGACGCAAGTGATCGGCAGCGATCGCGCCGGCATCGAAGGCGCGATCATGAATACAAGCAAGGCCGACGGCGTGATGTCGGTGCCGGTGACGATGACACTGTCCGGCAAATTGCTCAATGTCTCGGTGGCCGCCAGCAAGGAGCCGACCGTGGCGCGCGGCGAAGTCTGGATCTGTTCGATCTCGAAGGCGATACCGATCATGATCGGGCGCGGCGAGAATCGTGGCCAGGAGGTCACCTACTACAATGTGGTGCGTAATCTCGTGAAGGTCGGCGACTGGAACGGCAGTCCGGGAAACTGGACCGTGCCGCTTGAAAATATTTCCCGAGAGGGCGTCGATGCCGCGGTCGTCTATGTCCAGGACGGCAACCGCGAAAAGCCGGGCCCGATGCTCGGCGCCGCCTATACCGAGCTGCGCTGACCAGCGCTCGTGTAGCGCGTAGCCCGGATGGAGCGAAGCGCAATCCGGGAGGGCTTTCTCCACCCGCGTGATTCGCTTTCTCCGCCCAGGTGATTCCCGGATTTCGCGGAGCCTGTCATCACTACGCGAGCGCAATTGCGCTCGTCGCTGGGCGCGCATTCGCGCGACCCGGCGGCTCCATCCGGGCTACGCTGCGCTGCTGAAGATTCAAATTGGGTGTCGCGGCAGCGGCAAGGCCGGAGTTGCGCGTGGCATCTGCCAGAGCAGACCCTTAAAACGAAAAAGGACCAACTTTCGTTGGCCCAGTATCGGGATTAACTCCCTTCTGCGAACAGGCCCGATCCCGACGGCCCCGGGGGGCTGGGGGCTGAGGAATCCGGAACCGAAAGGACCGGGCCAACGCAGGATTATCTTTTCTCAATCTAGCGGGGCGGGCGGTGGGCGGAAGTAGGGCAGCAATAAGATTCCGCTAACGATCCCGTGAATCGATATTTCCGCCATATCGGGTCATCCGCCGCAGTTTCCTTTGTATTTACAGCCCCCTTGCGGCGTCCTGCGGTTAGCGCGATCATGTAAATCAGGCATGCTCCCGAAAAGTGGGGACCGGTTTTCGGAACGAGAGCATGCCTGAGATGACAGGAGGCGCTCCATGAGCTCGATATCGGAGGACACTGATCCAAACGCGAGCCGCGCGGTGGCGCGCGCCGCCACTGCAGCCCCGCCGCCAAATCGTGTCACGTTCAATCGTCTCGAACTCAACCGTATCCTCAATTTGTATGGGCGCATGGTCGCCGACGGCGAGTGGCGTGACTACGCCATCGACTTTCTGAAGGACCGTGCGGTGTTTTCGGTATTCCGCCGCGCCTCCGAAGTTCCGATCTACCGCATCGAGAAAGATCCGCGGCTCGCGCGCAAGCAGGGCATGTACAGCGTGATCTCGGCGACCGGGCTGATCCTGCGCCGCGGCCACGAACTCGAACGCGTGCTGCTGGTGATCGACCGCAAGCTGGCGCTGGTTTAATCGGCCGGGCCCATTCTACTTTGCATGGGGTTGTTTTCGCGATTTTGAGTTCGTAGCCCGGATCGAGCGCAGCGCAATCCGGGCTACAGGTCTGGCTAAGCCTAAGCCGTCTCATCCTTCGGCAAGGTCGTCGCGCCTTCGCCCAGCGCGCGCTGCATCATCACGGTATCGAGCCAGCGGCCGAACTTGAAGCCGACATTGGGATGCGTCCCGATCATCTGGAAGCCGCATTTCGTGTGAACGCCGATCGAGCCGGCGTTGGCGGAATCGCCGATGACGGCGATCATCTGCCGGTAGCCGCGCGCCTCACACTCGGTGATCAGCCGCTGCATCAGTTGCAGGCCGATGCCGCGCCGGTGAATGGCGGGCTGCAGGTAGACCGAATTCT
Source organism: Bradyrhizobium valentinum (assembly GCF_001440405.1). Taxonomy (GTDB): domain Bacteria; phylum Pseudomonadota; class Alphaproteobacteria; order Rhizobiales; family Xanthobacteraceae; genus Bradyrhizobium; species Bradyrhizobium valentinum. The sequence continues at coordinate 15,134 of NZ_LLXX01000213.1, read as the reverse complement.
CCACCGTGAAGCGGTAGGCCGGCCGCGGGCGGTATGGGCCGGCATAGGCATAGCCGATCACCCGCCCTTCGACCGCGGCGACGAAATAGGGAAAGCCGCCGTCCGCCAGCGCCCTGAAGCGCCGGGTCATCTCGGCGGGATCGGGCGGGATCAGCTCGAACGTCGCGGTTCCGTAGCGCACGGCGTGTTCATAGATGGCGGTGATAGCGGGCAGGTCGGCCTCGGTGGCGGGCCGGATTTCAGGTGCGGACATGCGGAAAAGATATCAGCAGACAAATATCTGGATCAACGCACTTTCCGTCATGCCCGGGCTT
>NZ_LLXX01000213.1:247-14763 GCF_001440405.1 Bradyrhizobium valentinum | reverse complement strand
TCCCCCCCCCCATCCACGTCTTTGTTGCTGCGGTACTGCTAAGACGTGGATGCCCGGGACAAGCCCGGGCATGACGAGCCACCTGAGCAAAAGAAAAGCCCCGGCCGCGAGGCCGGGGCTTCAACTCGTACCTGGTCGGTAGCGCCTAGTCGCGCTGGCCGAGTAGCTGCAACAGCAGCGTGAACAGGTTGATGAAGTTCAGGTAGAGCGACAATGCACCGGTAATCGCCGCTTTCTCCGCAATCTCGCCGCCCTCAGAGGCGTAACCGTAGATGTAGTCGTTCTTCAGCCGCTGGGTGTCCCAGGCGGTGAGGCCCGCGAACACCAGCACGCCGACCACCGAGACGATGAACTGCAGCATCGAGCTTGCCAGGAACAGATTGACCAGGCTCGCGATGATGACACCGATCAGGCCCATGAACAGGAACGACCCCATGCCGCTCATGTCACGCTTGGTGGTGTAGCCGTAGAGGCTCAGTGCGCCGAAGGTGGCTGCGGTGATGAAGAACACCCGCACGATCGAGGTGTGCGTATACACCAGGAAGATCGACGATAGCGAAATGCCCATCAGCGCCGAGAACACCCAGAACAGCATCTGGGCGGTCGCAGGCCGCAGCCGGTTGATGCCGGCCGAAATGGCAAACACCATGGCCAGCGGCGCGAGGATGAACAGCCACTTCAGGGGGCTGACATACATCGCGTAGCCGAACTGCGTCAGGTAGGCGTTGCCGAACTTGGCGGCGGCACCGGCCTGATCAGGGGTCACCGCAGCCATGTAGACGCCGAGCGCGGCAAGGCCGGTGATCGCCAGGCCGATGCTCATGTAGTTGTAGATGCGCAGCATGTAGGCGCGCAGACCGGCATCGACGGCCGCAGCGTCAACGCGTCCGGCGGCCCGGCCGAAAGGAGATACGTAGTTGCGGTCTAGGTCCGACATGGTCGAATTCCCGTTGGTTGCCCGGCGGAGCGCAAGGGGTTTGCGGCGCCGGTTAGATTTCTCTCTCAGATGTCCCGATCTGCCGACGTTAGTTTTACGTCATGAACCCGGTCACTGAACTTGGCTGGTATGTGGGAAACTAACACATTCGACGCAAGCTTCCACGCGCGGCTGAATGTCGCTTCTCGCAGAGATTTCCGCGTAAATGCAGCGTTAACCCCGTCTTCCGCCGCTACAAATTGTCACAAATTCCGTAACACGCTGGCCGGCTTCTGGTTCAGGGCCAACAACGTTCCCGCGAGTCCCAGCCCCACCGTGACGATCAGGGCGGCGGCGACCACGCCGGCGGCACTGCCGGCCTGCCAGATGAAACTGAGCGTCATCAGCCGGGTCACGATCAGCCAGGCTGCGATCGAGCCCGCGATCACGCCGAACACCGCCGTGGCGAGGCCGATCATCAGATATTCCAGGGCGTAGGCGCCGAGCAGGCGCGCCCGGGTCGCGCCCAGCGTTTTCAGGATGACCGCGTCATAGACCCGGTGGCGATGGCCGGCGGCCAGCGCGCCGCCCAGCACCAGGATCGCCGAGATCAGCGTCACCGCGCTGGCGCCGCGGATGGCAAGCACCAGGTTGGTGACGACGGTGCCGACGGTTTCCAGCGCCTCACGGACCCGAACGCTGGTGACCATCGGGAAGGCGTCCGCTACCTGCTTGATGATTCGGGCGTCGCCGGCCGGATCCGGATGGACCTCGGACAGGGTCGCGACGTGGCTGTGCGGGGCGCCCTTGAACGCGTTCGGCGAGAACACCAGCACGAAATTGATGCCGAGCCCCTGCCAGTCGACGTTGCGCAGGTTGCTGATCCGGGCCGGAATATCGCGGCCGAGCACGTTGACGACGATTTCATCGCCGATTTTGAGCTTCAATCCGTCGGCGATCTTCTTCTCCAGCGAGACCAGCGGCGGGCCCTTATAGTCCGCGCTCCACCACTCGCCCTCGATCACCTTGGAGCCCTTGGGAACTTCGTTGGTATAGGTCAGGCCGCGGTCGCTCTGCAGCACCCATTCGGAATCCTGCGACGGCTTGAGTTCGTCGGCCTTGACGCCGCGGGCGCCTACGATGCGTCCGCGCAGCATCGGCACATCGTCCACCGTCGATTGCGGCGCCACTTTCTTCAGGAAGTCGCCGAAGCGGTCGGCATCGGCGGTCGGAATGTCGATGAAGTAGAACGAGGGCGCTTTCTCCGGCAACGCCGCCAGGAATTGCCGGCGCAGATTGCCGTCGATCTGGGTGATGGTGACGAGTACTGCGAGCCCAAGTCCGAGCGACATCACGACCGAGGGCGTCAGCGCGCCGGGCCGGTAGATATTGGCGATCGCCAGCCGCAGCATGGTAATGCGGCTGCGTGGCAGCCGGCGCGCCAGCGCCATCAGCCCGGCGGCGACGCCGCGGAGCAGCGCGAACACCGCGACCGAAGACGCGACGAACACGGCCGCGACCCGCTTGTCATAGGCAAGCCCGATGGCGACTGCGACCAGGAGCGCAATCACTACAGCCATCAGCGCGAGGTAACTCCAGCGTGGACGGTGCCATTCGCGGGCCACCTCCTCGCGAAACAGCGCCGCGACCGGTACGTCATGCACCCGGCCGAGCGGCCATAATCCAAACGCGAGCGCGGTGAGCAGGCCGTACACGAAGGACAGCGCAAGTTCGTCCGCGTGCAGGGCAGGGATCACAGGCAGCGGCAGCAGCTTGCCGAACACGCCGACGATAATGAATGGCAATGCCGCGCCGGCCGCCAGCCCGATGATCGAACCGACCGCAGCGAGCAGGATCACCTGCGTCAGATAGATCGTGAAGACATCGCGGCCGGTGGCGCCAAGCGCCTTGAACGAGGCGATGACGTCGCGGCGGCGATCGATATGGCTCTTGACGGCGTTGGCGACGCCGACGCCGCCGACCAGAAGGGCAGCGAGGCCGACCAGCGTCAGGAACTGGGTGAAACGGTTGATGGTGCGCTCGAGTTGCGGAGAGGCATTGCTGCTGCTGCGAATCCACCAGCCGGCCTCCGGCAGGGCGCTCCGGGCGTTGTCGATCAATTGGGTGGCGGCGCGGTCGTCGGCCGCATTGGCCGGCAACTTCACGCGGTAGATCCATCGCACCAGGCTGCCCGGCTGCAGCAATCCGGTCGTGCGCAGGCTCGCTTCGCTGACCAGAACGCGCGGGCCCAGCCCGACATTGCCGGCGAGCTTGTCCGGCTCGGCGCCGACGACGCTGCGGATCTGGAACGCGGCATTGCCGATGCTGATGCGGTCGCCGAGCTTTAGATCGAGCCGCGCCAGCAGCGTGGAATCGACCGCCGCACCGAACGCGCCGTCGCGTTCGGCCAGCAAATCGGCCATCGGCATCTTGGGATCGAGCGTCAGCTCCCCGAGCATCGGGTAGTGGCCGTCCACCGCCTTGAGTTCGACCAGCGCCAGCTTGCCGTCATTGCTGCGGGCCATCACGCGCAACGCCGCTGCGACCGAAACCTGGCCGCGCGCCCGCAGGAAGGCGATTTCCTCCGGCTTGGCCTCGCGCTGGATCAGCGAAAACGCCACGTCGCCGCCGAGCAGCGTGCGGCCCTCGCGCGTCAAACCTTCGCTGAGGCTTGCGGCGACCGAGCCGACGCCGGCAATCGCCATCACGCCGAGCGCGATACAGGCGATGAAGACGTAAAAGCCGCGCAGGCCGCTACGCAGTTCGCGCAGTGCATAGCGCAGGGCCAGCGATGACGCTCTGCTGCCGTAGGCGGGTTCGGAAACGGTGGTCATGAATGTCCGTCGATCCGGCCCGAGCGCAGGCGCACCACGCGATCGCAGCGCTGCGCGAGCGAACTGTCGTGCGTCACCAGCACCAGCGTCATGCCACGCTCGGAATGCTTGGTGAACAGGAGATCGACGATCTGCTTGCCGGTGGTTTCGTCGAGATTGCCGGTCGGCTCGTCCGCGACCAGGATGGCGGGATCGGGCGCGAGCGCCCGGGCCAGCGCCACGCGTTGCTGTTCGCCGCCCGACAATTGCGTCGGATAATGGTGCAGGCGATCCCCGAGTCCGACCGATTTCAATTCCTGCGCCGCGCGCTCCGCCGCGTCGGGATTGCCGGCGAGTTCCAGCGGCACCGCAACGTTTTCCAGCGCCGTCATGGTCGGGATCAGATGAAACGACTGGAACACGATACCGACCTGGCGGCCGCGGAAGCGCGCCAGCGCATCCTCGTCGAGGGCATTGAACGGCGTGCCGCCCACCACCACCTCTCCGCTGTCAGGACGCTCCAGCCCCGCCATCACCATCAGCAAGGTCGATTTGCCCGAGCCTGACGGCCCGATCAGGCCGATCGCCTCGCCCGATGCCACACGAAGGCTGATATCTTTCAGGATATGAACGCGGGCGGCGCCGGTGCCGAGCGAGAGGTTGATGTTGGAAATGGAAATGGTGTCCGGCCCGAGGCCGGTCAGTGAAGAGGGTTCGATGAGACTGTCCATGGCTCGGTCATATGGCACTTCCGCTACCCGGGTCGAGGGCTTGAAACGGATGTTTGCGCACATACGCGTGTTGATTGTGGCTTTGATGACGGCCGGGCCGGCCCAAGCTCAGGCCCAAGATCAGGCCCAAGTCCCGGCCACCGCGCCCGCCAAACCGGTCAAGATGGTCGTGCTTGGCGATTCCTTGAGCGCCGGCCTTGGTCTTTCGGCACCGGCGGCGTTCCCGGCCCGCCTGCAAAAAGCATTAAGCGACAAGGGGATAAAGGTCGACATGATCAATGCCGGGGTGTCCGGCGATACCACGTCCGGCGGCCGCGACCGGCTCGATTGGTCGATCCCCGAGGGAACCGAGGCAGTGATTCTCGAGCTCGGCGCCAACGACGCGCTTCGCGGGATCGACCCCGCCGTCACCCGCGCTGCATTGACCGAAATCCTGACGCGGCTCAAGGCGCGAAAGATTGCCGTTCTGCTGTGCGGCATGCTCGCCCCACCCAATTACGGCAGCGAATACGCCGCCCGCTTCAACGCGATCTATCCGGAGCTTTCCAAATCCTTCGGCGTCCCGCTCTACCCGTTCTTTCTGGAAGGCGTCGCGGCAGACGCCAAGCTCAACCAGCCTGACGGAATCCACCCGACGCCCGAGGGCGTCGATGTCATCGTGAAGAATATTCTGCCTATGGTGGAGGCATTTCTCGGCACGATCTCTGGGCAACGGAGTTGAAAAAGTGGCGGCGGATAAGGTTACCCGGCGTTTTCCCCGAAGGTTTCCAATCCGTAGACGCCCCGTGCTTCGCAGAGTCACATAAGTCGGATAAAAATAACTATCGGTGATTCGTCACCGGGCGCTGTTACAGGACATGGTCATTTTCAAGGTCATGCCCAAGCATCGGGAGTCATGCGATGCCACGTTTGTTTGCTGGACTGGAAATTCCGGCCGAGATCGGCCAGAGCCTTTCCAATTTGCGAGGCGGCCTTCCTGGCGCACGCTGGATCGATCCCGAAAATTATCACGTCACCCTGCGCTTCATCGGCGATATCGACGGCATGTCGGCGAATGAAATCGCCTCGATGCTGTTTCGGATCAACCGCAAGCCGTTCGAAGTCAAGGTGCAGGGGCTGCAAAGCTTTGGCGGCAAGAAACCTCGCGCGGTGGTCGCGTCCGTCGAGCCGAGCCGGCCGCTGATCGAACTGCAGGCCGAACTCGAACGGCTGATGCAGCGGCTCGGGCTCGATCCGGAGGGGCGAAAATTCATCCCCCATGTGACGCTGGCGCGGCTGCACGACGCTTCCAGCCAGGATGTTGCTGATTACCTCTCGGTACGCGGCTACTTCCCGAGCCGGACGTTCATGGCTTCACGCTTCGTGCTGTTCTCCTCGCGCGCTTCCACCGGCGGCGGGCCGTATGTGGTCGAGGATTCCTACGCGCTGAGTGCGTGAGGCTTGGTGCGCGTCGCGTCCACCGCTGTCATCATCCGCGAAAGCGGATGATCCAGTATACCAGAGACTTCTGCGATCGAACCGAGGAGCCGCAGCGTACTGGATACCCGCTTTCGCGGGTATGACAGGCTGCACTTGCATACCCCCAACACCAATTCACGGCTTGCAATTTCTCTTCGCTTGAGGCCGAAAGGGGGCCATGCTGTCGACCGACCCCACCTCGTTCCGCGCGCAGTACCAAGCGCTGGTTTCCTCTGGCGCGATCGAGGCCGATCCCGCGCAGGCCGACGCCGCCGAGGCGTTCTCAGCGCTCGAAGAGCGGCTGTCGAGCTACAAGCCGGTGCGCAAGCTGAGTCTGCTTGGACGGCTGTTCGGCGACAAGAGTGAGCCGCCACCGCGCGGGCTTTATGTTCACGGCGAGGTCGGCCGCGGCAAGACCATGTTGATGGATCTTTTCTTTCAGCAGAGCCCGGTCCAGCTCAAACGCCGCGCCCATTTCCACGAATTCATGGCCGAGGCGCATGAGAAGATCTACGCCTATCGCCAGAACATCGCGCGTGGTGAAATTGCAGACGGCGACGTGATCGAGCTGACAGCCAACGCGATCTTCGACGAGGCCTGGCTACTGTGCTTTGACGAATTCCACGTCACCGACATTGCTGACGCAATGATCCTCGGGCGGCTGTTCTCCAAACTGTTCGAACTCGGCACCGTGGTTGTAGCGACCTCGAACGTTGCCCCCGAAGACCTCTACAAGGGGGGCCTCAACCGCGCGCTGTTCCTGCCCTTCATCACGCAGATCGCAGATCACATGGACGTGCTGCGGCTCGATGCGCGCACGGATTTCCGTCTGGAAAAGCTCGCCGGCGTGAAGATGTGGCTGGTGCCGCCGGATGATGAAGCCGGCGCCGCGCTCGACCGCGCCTGGCGCAAGATGACCGGCAATGCGCCGTGCAAGCCGCGCGACATCACGATCAAGGGCCGCATTCTGCACGTGCCCTGCTCGGCGCACGGCGTCGCGCGATTTGGTTTTTCAGACATCTGCGAGAAGCCGCTGGCCGCGTCGGATTACCTGCGCCTGGCGCATGATTATCACACGATCCTGATCGACCGCATTCCGGTCATGGACTACGCCGAGCGCAACGCCGCCAAGCGTTTCATCTCGCTGATCGATACGCTTTACGACAACGCCGTGAAGCTGATGGCCTCGGCCGAGGCCGATCCGGTGTCGTTGTATCTGGCGACCGATGGCGTTGAGGCCAACGAGTTCAAGCGGACGGCGTCGCGGCTGATCGAAATGAGTTCGGAATCCTATCTGGCGCTGCCGCACGGGCGGAAAGATTCTGCGGCGAGCGGGTCGAGTACGGGGCTGGTGGAGACGTAGCGGTTGCTGTCATTCCGGGGCGCGCGACAGCGCGAACCCGGAATCTCGAGATTCCGGGTTCGATGCTGCGCATCGCCCCGGAATGACAGTGGCCGTTGGCATACCTGACCGAAATCGAGGCTGGGCCTTAGAATTGGGCATGCCCCGGCTTGAACCGCTCATTCGAAAGGGATAACCACCCATCCGGCTGACTATCCACCCTCATCTTCGTCTCAGAAGGACAAATTTCCCATGGCGCGCGACAAGATTGCTTTGATTGGCTCCGGTCAGATCGGCGGAACGCTGGCTCACCTCATCGGCCTGAAGGAGCTCGGCGACGTCGTGATGTTCGACATCGCAGAGGGCGTGCCGCAGGGCAAGGCGCTCGACATCGCGCAGTCTTCCCCGGTCGACGGTTTCGACGCCAATCTCACCGGCGCCAATTCCTATGAGGCGCTCGATGGCGCCAAGGTCTGCATCGTCACCGCCGGCGTGCCGCGCAAGCCCGGCATGAGCCGCGACGACCTCCTCAGCATCAACCTCAAGGTCATGGAACAGGTCGGCGCCGGCATCAAGAAGTACGCCCCCGACGCGTTCGTCATCTGCATCACCAACCCGCTCGATGCGATGGTGTGGGCGCTGCAGAAGGCTTCCGGCATGCCGCACAAGAAGGTGGTCGGCATGGCCGGCGTGCTCGATTCCGCGCGCTTCCGCTACTTCCTGGCCGACGAATTCAACGTCTCGGTCGAAGACGTCACCGCCTTCGTGCTCGGCGGCCACGGCGACACCATGGTGCCGCTGACGCGCTATTCCACCGTCGCCGGCATTCCGCTGCCCGACCTCGTCAAGATGGGCTGGACCTCGCAGACCCGCATCGACGAAATCGTCGACCGCACCCGCAACGGCGGCGCCGAGATCGTCAACCTGTTGAAGACCGGTTCAGCGTTCTACGCGCCCGCCGCTTCCGCGGTGGCGATGGCGGAGAGCTACCTGAGGGACAAGAAGCGCGTGCTGCCCTGCGCCGCCTATCTCAACGGCGAATACAGCGTGAAGGACATGTATGTCGGCGTGCCCGTCGTCATCGGCTCGAGGGGCGTCGAGCGTATCGTCGAGATCGAGCTGGCCGGCAAGGACCGCGAAGCCTTCGACAAGTCGGTTGGAGCCGTTCAGGGCCTGGTCGATGCATGCAAGAAGATCGCGCCCGACCTGCTCGGCCGTTGATTTTGTTTGGCTTTCGCCCCTTCGCCGGGGCGAAAGTGTTTTCAGGGTTGCAGTTCTATTGGTATATGGTATGCCAACTACCAATGCCGGTGAGCTGTAGAATTCGCCGCTAAGGGTTTTGGGGAGCGTCCAGATGAATATCCATGAATACCAGGCCAAGGCTTTGCTGCATGAATTCGGCGTGCCGATTTCGCGCGGCGTGCCTGTCTTGAAGGCCTCGGATTCTGAGGCTGCGGCCAAGCAGCTTCCCGGCCCGATCTGGGTGGTGAAGAGCCAGATCCACGCCGGCGGCCGCGGCAAGGGCAAGTTCAAGGAAGCTACCGCCGGCGACAAGGGCGGCGTCCGCATCGCCAAGTCGGTCGGTGAGGTCAACGAATTCGCCAAGCAGATGCTGGGCGCAACGCTGGTCACGATCCAGACCGGCGCGCACGGCAAGCAGGTCAACCGCCTCTACATCGAGGAAGGCTCCGATATCGACAAGGAGTTCTATCTCTCGATCCTGGTCGATCGCGAAACCTCAAAAGTGGCCTTCGTGGTCTCGACCGAAGGCGGCGTCAACATCGAGGAAGTCGCGCACAACAATCCCGAGAAGATCGTCACTTTCTCGGTCGATCCGGCGACCGGCATCATGGGCCACCACGGCCGCACGGTGGCGAAGGCGCTCAATCTTTCCGGCGATCTCGCCAAGCAGGCCGAGAAGCTGGTGGTGCAGCTCTACAACGCCTTCACCGCCAAGGACATGGCGATGCTGGAAATCAACCCGCTCGTTGTCACCAAGCAGGGCCAGCTCCGCGTGCTCGACGCCAAAGTGTCGTTCGACGACAACGCCATGTTCCGCCATCCCGAAGTCGCAGCATTGCGCGACGAGACCGAGGAAGACGCCAAGGAAATCGAGGCGTCGAAATACGATCTCAATTACGTGGCGCTCGACGGCACCATCGGCTGCATGGTCAACGGCGCCGGCCTTGCCATGGCGACCATGGACATCATCAAGCTCTACGGCATGGAGCCGGCGAACTTCCTCGACGTCGGCGGTGGCGCCAGCAAGGAAAAGGTCGCGGCCGCCTTCAAGATCATCACCGCCGATCCCAACGTGAAGGGCATCCTGGTCAACATCTTTGGCGGCATCATGAAATGCGATATCATCGCCGAAGGCGTGGTCGCGGCCGTCAAGGAAGTCGGCCTCAAGGTGCCGCTGGTCGTTCGGCTCGAAGGCACCAATGTTGACGCCGGCAAGAAGATCATCCGCGAAAGCGGCCTCAACGTGGTGCCGGCCGACAATCTCGATGACGCCGCACAGAAAATCGTGAAAGCCGTCAAGGGAGGCTAGCGATGGTTGACCATCTCGCCGCACCGACACCGCTGGAAGAACACCGCAGGCTCGCGGTTTTTGCGGGCGAGTGGACCGGCGAGGAAATGGTTTATCCGTCGCGCTGGACCGCCGGGGGACCTGCGACCTCGCATGTGGTCGCGCGCATGGATCTCAATGGTTTCTATCTGATCCAGGACACCCGCCAGACGCGCGACGGCAAGGAAGCCTTCGCGACGCATGGCGTGTTCACCTACGACCGCGACGACCGGACCTACAAATTGTTCTGGCACGATTCGCTCGGCTACTATTCGCCGGCGCCGGCCTCCGGCGGCTGGGCCGGCAAGTCGCTGGTGCTGGTGCGCGGCTCGCTGCGCGGCAATGCACGCCATGTCTATGAGGTCGTCGACAACGACAACTACACCATGAAAATCCAGTTCTCGCCTGATGCCGAAGGATGGGCCGACGTGCTCACCGGCGTCTACCGGCGGATTCATTAAACCCATCGTTCCCGGTCACCTACGAAAGCGTCACCAATCATGTCCGTTCTGATCGACAAAAACACCAAAGTCATCTGCCAGGGCTTTACCGGCAAGAACGGCACGTTCCATTCGGAAGCCGCGATCGCTTACGGCACCCAGATGGTCGGCGGCACCTCGCCGGGTAAGGGCGGCTCCAAGCATCTGAACCTGCCTGTGTTCGACACCGTCGCCGAAGCGCGTGAGAAGACCGGCGCCGACGCTAGCGTGATTTATGTCCCGCCGCCGGGCGCGGCGGATGCGATCTGCGAGGCGATCGATGCGGAGGTCCCGCTGATCGTCTGCATCACCGAGGGCATTCCGGTGCTCGACATGGTGCGCGTGAAGCGTTCGCTTTCGGGCTCGAAATCGCGCCTGATCGGGCCGAACTGCCCGGGCGTCATGACCGCGGGCGAGTGCAAGATCGGCATCATGCCGGCCAACATCTTCAAGCCCGGCAGCGTCGGGATCGTTTCGCGCTCGGGCACGTTGACTTATGAAGCCGTGTTCCAAACCACCCAGGAGGGCCTCGGCCAAACCACCGCGGTCGGCATCGGCGGCGACCCGGTCAAGGGCACCGAATTCATCGACGTGCTGGAGATGTTCCTGGCCGATCCCAAGACCACCTCGATCATCATGATCGGTGAAATCGGCGGTTCCGCCGAGGAAGACGCCGCCCAGTTCATCAAGGACGAAGCCAAGCGCGGCCGGAAAAAGCCGATGGTCGGCTTCATCGCCGGCGTCACCGCCCCTCCCGGCCGCCGCATGGGCCATGCCGGCGCGATCATCTCCGGCGGCAAGGGCGACGCCGGATCCAAGACGGCGGCGATGGAAGCCGCCGGGATCACGGTCTCTCCGTCGCCGGCACGGCTCGGACATACCCTTGCCGAAAAGTTGAAATCTTAATTCAGTTCTTGGTTCTTTTCGGGGCGAAAGTTCGCGGCGAATGGGGTAAAGGGTTCTTTATCCCGCTGATCCGGTTTCCGGATCGGTCGATGCGCCGTTTACTATGCGCAAACTGAAAATCACCAGGACGCTACCATGTCTCGCCAGGACGCAAACGCAGCATTTGCCCTTTCTTCCTTTTTGCAGGGCACCAATGCTGCCTATATCGACGATCTTTATGCCCGCTATGAACAGGACCCTCGCTCGGTCGACACCGACTGGCAGGAATTCTTCAAAAGTCTGAAAGACACCCCCGCGGATGTCCAGAAGAACGCCGAGGGCGCTTCGTGGGGCCGCGACAACTGGCCGCTCACGCCGCGTGACGAGCTGACCTCGGCGCTGGATGGCAACTGGCTCACCGTCGAGAAGGCCGTCGGCGCCAAGCTGGCCGCCAAGGTGCAGGCCAAAGGCGCGGAGCTGTCGCCCGCCGACATCAACCAGGCCACCCGCGATTCGGTCCGCGCTCTGATGCTGATCCGCGCCTATCGTATCCGCGGTCATTTCTACGCCAAGCTCGATCCGCTCGGCATCGAGGCGCCGCGCGATCGCGAAGAGCTCGATCCGCGCACCTACGGCTTCTCCGAGGCCGATTTCGACCGCAAGATCTTCCTCGACCACGTGCTCGGCCTCGAATACGGCACGCTGCGCGAGATCGTCGCGATCTGCGAGCGCACCTACTGCCAGACGCTCGGCGTCGAGTTCATGCACATCACCAATGCCGCGCAGAAGGCCTGGATCCAGGAGCGCATCGAGGGGCCGGACAAGGAGATCAGTTTTACGCGGGAGGGACGCCGCGCGATCCTCAACAAGCTGGTCGAAGCCGAGGGCTTTGAGAAGTTCTGCGATCTCAAGTTCACCGGCACCAAGCGCTTCGGCCTCGACGGCGCTGAATCGCTGATCCCGGCGCTCGAGCAGATCATCAAGCGCGGCGGCAATCTCGGTGTGAAGGAGATCGTGCTCGGGATGCCGCATCGCGGCCGGCTCAACGTGCTGACCCAGGTGATGGGCAAGCCGCACCGCGCGCTGTTTCATGAATTCAAGGGCGGTTCCGCCAACCCGGACGCGGTCGAAGGCTCCGGAGACGTCAAATACCATCTCGGCGCGTCGTCGGACCGTGAGTTCGACGGCAACAAGATCCATCTGTCGCTGACGGCGAATCCGTCGCATCTCGAAATCGTCGATCCCGTCGTGCTCGGCAAGGTCCGCGCCAAGCAGGACCAGCATGGCGATCCGCCGGACATGCGCATTTCCGTGCTGCCGATGCTGATGCATGGCGATGCGGCGTTCGCCGGCCAGGGCGTCGTGGCGGAGTGTTTCAGCCTGTCCGACCTGAAGGGCTACCGCACCGGCGGCTCGCTGCATTTCATCGTCAACAACCAGATCGGCTTCACCACCTATCCGCGCTACTCGCGCTCCTCGCCCTATCCGTCCGATGTGGCGAAGATGATCGACGCGCCGATCTTCCATGTGAACGGCGACGATCCGGAAGCCGTGGTGTTCGCGGCCAAGGTCGCGATCGAATTCCGGCAGAAGTTCCACAAGCCAGTCGTCATCGACATGTTCTGCTATCGCCGCCATGGCCACAACGAAGGCGACGAGCCGGCGTTCACCCAGCCGGTGATGTACAAGCGCATCGGCTCGCATCCGTCGACGCTGGAGATCTACGCCAGGCGGCTGATCGCCGACGGCGTGATGACCGAGGGCGAGGTCGACAAGGCCAAGGCCGACTGGCGCGCGCGGCTCGATGCCGAGCTCGAGGCGGGCTCGGGCTACAAGCCGAACAAGGCCGACTGGCTCGACGGCAAATGGGCCGGCTTCAAGTCCGCCGACCAGGAAGAGGACGCCCGCCGCGGCGTCACCGGCGTCGACGTCAGCATCCTCAAGGATATCGGGCGCAAGATCACCAAGGTGCCGGACGGCTTCCGGGTTCACCGCACCATCCAGCGCTTCCTGGAAAACCGTGCCAAAGCGATCGACAACGGCGTCGGCATCGACTGGGCGACCGGCGAGGCGCTGGCGTTCTGCACGCTTATGCAGGAAGGCCATCACGTCCGGCTGTCGGGACAGGACTCCGAGCGCGGCACCTTCTCGCAGCGCCATTCGGTGCTGATCGACCAGGAAGACGAGAGCCGCTACACGCCGTTCAACCATCTCGGCCACGACCAGGGCCATTACGAGGTCATCAACTCGCTATTGTCCGAAGAGGCGGTGCTGGGCTTCGAGTACGGCTATTCGCTGGCGGAGCCCAAGGCGCTGGCGATGTGGGAAGCCCAGTTCGGCGACTTCGCCAACGGCGCCCAGGTGCTGTTCGACCAGTTCATTTCTTCGGGCGAGCGCAAGTGGCTGCGCATGTCCGGCCTCGTCTGTTTGTTGCCGCATGGCTATGAAGGGCAGGGGCCGGAGCACTCGTCGGCGCGGCTCGAACGTTTTCTGCAGATGTGCGCCGAAGACAACATGCAGGTGGTCTATCCGACCACGCCTGCGAATTACTTCCACGTGCTGCGGCGTCAGCTCCATCGCGAGATCCGCAAGCCGCTGATTGTGATGACGCCGAAGTCGCTGTTGCGGCACAAGCGTGCGGTCTCGCGGCTCGACGAGTTGGGCCACGATACGACCTTCCACCGCATCCTCTACGATGACGCGCAGATGCTGTCCGACGAGAAGATCAAGCTGGTGCCGGACGACAAGATCCGCCGCGTCGTGCTGTGCTCGGGCAAGGTCTATTACGATCTCTACGAGGAACGCGAGAAGCGCGGCATCGACGACATCTACCTCCTGCGCGTCGAGCAGCTTTATCCGGTGCCGCTGAAGGCACTGGTGCACGAACTCGCACGCTTCAAGAGTGCGGAAATCGTCTGGTGCCAGGAAGAGCCGCGCAACATGGGGGCGTGGCACTTCATCGAGCCCTATCTCGAGTGGGTGCTGAACCAGATCCACGCGCCGAACAGGCGTCCGCGTTACGCCGGCCGCGCGGCGGCGGCCGCAACCGCCACCGGTTTGATGTCGAAGCATCTGGCGCAGCTCAAGGCGATGCTGGATGAGGCGCTGAACTAGCAATCCGTCATGCCCCGCGAAGGCGGGGCATCCAGTACCCGGCGCCGTTAGAATTCGATCATGACCGTCCCGGCGTACTGGATCGCCCGCCTTCGCGGGCGATGACCATTTTGGAATTGATGACGCCCAAGGTTACTGAGGAAACTATACCATGACTGAAATTCGTGTTCCGACGCTCGGCGAATCCGTGACCGAAGCCACCATCGGCC
>NZ_LLXX01000213.1:0-186 GCF_001440405.1 Bradyrhizobium valentinum | reverse complement strand
AAGAAAGCCGGCGGGGCGGTAGCGGTGGACGAGCCGTTGGTCGAGCTTGAGACCGACAAGGTCACCATCGAAGTACCGGCGCCGTCGGCCGGTGTGCTCGGCGAGATCGCGGCCAAGGACGGCGAGACGGTCGCCGTCGGCGCGCTGCTCGGACAGATCAATGACGGCGCGGCCGGCGGCGCCAAG
>NZ_LLXX01000212.1 GCF_001440405.1 Bradyrhizobium valentinum | reverse complement strand
AAGCGGCACCCGACCGCCGGTGAGGCTGACGCCGTGCTCGCCGCCGTCAAGGCGTGGCCTGGGGACAGCGTGATGTGGAGGAATTAGAGCGACGGCCATCCTTGACGGCGTCTGCGCACGACGTCGTCGGAGCGGCAGGTCGGGACGAAGAAACGGTACTCCGGTCGAACTAAGAAACCGAATTCATCCAGTCGGGGCGATTATGGCGGAGGGAGGCGGCTCATCTTGCCATGGCGTGCCGCGGGCCACGACGGAGTTGACGAAAATGAGCAGCTTCCTGGCGCAGGCGATGAGGCAGCGCTTGTGTTCTTTTCCGGCGGCCCTCAGCCGCTTGTAAAGTGCGATGAGCTGCGGATTCCAGCGAAAGGATGCCGGCAGCGCGGCGGTATAAAGCGCCCGACGCAGCCTCTTGCGCCCGCCGTCGATGTGACGAATACCGACTTGCTCGCCGCTGTCATCGTCATAGGGCGCGAGCCCGGCGAGGGCTGCGACTTGCTCGCGGCTGAGCTGGCCGATCTCGGGCATGCGCACCAGGATTGCGACCGCGGTCGGCAGCCCGGCGCCGCCGACGCTGTAGATCAGGTCGAGCCGCTGGGCGAGGTCGCGATGCTCGCGGATCGCGGCCACCAGAGCCTTGAGTTCGCCCCTCTCGCGCTTGGCCAGGCGGGCGATCTCTTCCTTCCAGACCTTCTGGATACGCGGATCTCGGCAGGTCTCGAGCCGGTTCTTGTACAGCGTAACATCCTCGCCGATCTGCTCGATCAACGTCAGGTGCTCGGCAAAAAGCTGCAGCCGGGGATCGGGGGCGGGATGGATCTTCTTGACCGCAGCAGTGCAAGCTGCGATCAGCGCGGCATCGATCTTGTCGTTCTTGGCTCGCTGCAAGTGGAACTTGGCGTAGGCACGCACCTGCGCCGGCTGAAACACCACTACGACAAACCGCTTGCGTCGCAACTCGACGACCACCGGTTGTTCATAGCCGCCGCTTGCCTCGATCCCGATCCGCTTCACCTTGTGGCGCCGCAGCCACTCCAACAGCACTTTGTAACCTTCCGCCGTGTTCTCGACCTGCAACTGCTCGCAGTTGCCATCGATTGCCACGTCGAGCTTCCGTTTGCCGGTATCGATCCCGGCGCAGACTGTGATACGCTTGGCCATCTTCCTCGACCCTCCCTTGTGAATGCGAACCTAAAGTTCGTTCAACCATCCGGGTCCCGATGAAGTGCCGATCGCGATCTTGCTACGAAAGACAGCCCTCAAGGCTTCGGTGGGCATCGATCCGATCAATCGGCGGCCCAGCCCGGGCGGCCACCCAGGCTGGGCCATTCCTCACGGAACAAGGCCACTTTAATCCTTCGCGCTAATACAAGG
>NZ_LLXX01000211.1:501-22718 GCF_001440405.1 Bradyrhizobium valentinum | reverse complement strand
TCGACTGGTATTGTTCGATTGAGTTGGAATACACACGCTTGTCATCGGCAAGCTGCCCACGCTGGCAGGCGAACGGTGCAACGAAAACAAGAGATTGGCCGGGTCGATCGCGAGCCCGGCCAATGAAATCGTGGCTTGTCGATACACAATCAGCAAGCGTCGTTGCCTAGCACCAGCGGCACCGGCCCCAAGATGCACAGCAACCTGCACATCCTATGCCTATGCCTATGCCCGGCACGCCCACCCCTATCCAACCAACGCCGCAGCCACCACAGCCACCACACCCGACGCCGCATCGGCAGGCTCTGCATCCACAGCCTCTGCAGCCGCGACAACCACCGCATCCGTGGAAGCCACCGCATCCCCGGAAGCCGCCACATCCGCGGCAACCACCGCATCTGCCGCAGCCGCGCTGGGCCAGCTGCACTCCGCTTAGGTCGTTGTCGAACAGTTCGTTGTCGAAGAGATGGAAGGTGGCGAGGCTGACGTCGGCAAGTTCCTCTTCACCGAGCGTGATCATCATGCCAGGAGCGAAATTCCGCCCCTGTTGAACGTCACCGGTCGGTACGGCCGAGGCTGATGCGCCTCCTGCTAGCGAAAAAGTTAATCCGGCGGCACCCAACGCCGGTACTGCGGTTCTGGCTACTCGCTTCTTTTTCGAAGCTTGCTTCACCCGCGGCATGGTCGCATCCTCCAATGTTGCCAGAAGGATATCCGTGACGCAATCTTACGCTGATCAAATAAGGCAGACAAGATTCATGCGCACACGAAAACGTAATGACGCTCGTTCAGATTGCATTCAACTTCATGAAGATGTTGCCGCATTTTCGTTCATTGCAACGACGGTCCGCGCCCGCAGTGCAGATTGCAACGAGTGCGACTTGGTGCAGTGCGCAATCGTCTCCAAGGTTGAACGGAGAAATTGGTTTGGTCAATCAACTCGGACACTTCGCCTGGTATGAGCTCCTGACCACGGACGTCGCGGCAGCAGGCGCCTTTTATGGCAAGGTCGTCGGCTGGGGTGCGAGAGATGCGTCGACTCCGGAACTGGCCTACACGGTGCTTACTGCCGGCGAAGTTCCGGTAGGCGGACTGATGGATCTACCGGAAGAAGGGCGGCGATTGGGGGCAACTCCGAGGTGGGTCGGCTACGTCGCAGTCGATGACATGGATGCGACGGCCACACAGATCAGGCGTCGTGGAGGCGCTGTCCTGCTGCCGCCAACGGACAGCAATATCGGCCGGGTTTCAGTGGTCGCCGACCCGCAGAAGGCTACTTTTGCGCTGGTCAGCGGACTGACGTACGGCCAACGGCAACCCAGCGGGCTGGACGAGCTGGGACGCGTGGGCTGGCACGAGTTGCTGGCTGAGGACCGGAACAAGATCTTTGATTTTTACGGCGAGCTTTTTGGCTGGCAGAAGGCTGACGGTGAAACCGATGCGGCAGACCTCTATCAGTTGTTTTCGGCGGCCGGGCAGACAATCGGTGGCATGCTCACCAAGCTTCCGAGCGTGTCGCAGCCGTGTTGGCTCTATTACTTCAATGTTGACGACATCGGCGCGGCCGCCAAGCGCGTCAATGCTGGCGGAGGCCGCATCCTCCAGGGTCCGACCGAATTGCCGGATGGTTGCTGGATCGCGCGATGTGCCGATCCCCAAGGCGCACTGTTTGCGCTGCAGGGTGCTCGAGGTCCGCAAGACACCGAGCAACCCTCAGCCTCTGAAGTCGCCTGGTCCGCCAAGTGGGGTGGCATTGCTTCGCAGGGCAGGATGGTGCTGCCAAAGCCGAAGCGCTAAACCAGAGTGCTCGCAGGTACCGACCGTGATCAGTTTTATGGGTTCATGCTTTAGCTGAACATCTTGTTGAGTTCGCCGCCGGGATAACCGTTCGCGAATTCGATGAACGTGCCCTGCTCCGCCATCTCCTTTGATGCCTTCATGAAGCCGGCCCACGCCATTCGCGCCAACGAGGCGCCGACGCTGATGCGGCGGACGCCGAGATCCGAGGCCGCCTGCAGCGACGGGCCGGCCGCGCCGACCAGCAGATTGACGGGCTTTGGATGCACCGCCTTCACCACAGCCGAAATCTCTTCCGGCGTCGCGATGCCGGGCGCATAGAGGCAATCGGCGCCGGCTTCGGCATAGGCCGTGAGCCGGTCGATCACGAGCTTCAGATCCTTCTGCCCGCGCAGGAACGCCTCGCAGCGGCCGGTAAGCAGGACGCCGCTATTGTCGGCATCGATCGCCTTGCGCGCCGCCCTGATGCGATCGACGGCAAGCGCGCGATCGAACAGCGGCTTTGCGTTGTCTCCGGTAAAATCCTCGATCGAAAGACCGGCCACGCCAGTCTTCACCGCGCGCGCGACATTGGCGCCGACCTTGTCCGGTTCGTGCGCAAAGCCATCCTCGAAATCGGCATTGACGGGAATATCGACCGCCGCGCTGATCGCGGCGAGATGCGTGCAGACGTCGTCGACGGTGACGCGGTTGTCGGCCTTTCCAAGCGTCCAGGCAAAGCCTGCGCTCGTCGACGCCAGCGCCTTGAAGCCGAGATGCTGCAGGGCTTTCGCGCTGCCGACATCAAAGGGATTGGGGATAATGAAGCATCCGCTCTCGTGCAATTTCCTGAATGCGGCGCGTTTGTCAGCAGGTGTCAGCATGGTCGCTCCCCTCTGGTGATTGCTTGCGCCGCGTAGATAGGAACGCAACGCCTATTCCGCCAGACGCCTCACGCCACGACCTTGCGCAGAAACGTCCGCTCCTCGGCGAGGATGAACTTGTGCTCCTCGGCGAAATTGAAGTTGGCCATGCCTTCGCTGTCCGCGCGGAGCCGCGCCCGGTAGCTTTCGTAGGCGGCGAGGCTTTCGAACGAGATCAGCGCGAAGGCGATGTTGTTGGTGCCCTCGTGCGGCATCCAGTAGCCGATCAGGTCGCCGCCGCATTTCGGGATGATGCTGAGCCAGTTCTTCGAATATTGCTCGAACAGAGCGCGCTTGAACGGATCGAGCTGGTAGCGGATGAAAACGGTGACGGTCATGATGGAGACTCCGGTGATTGTAACCGTCATTGCGAGCGCAGCGAAGCAATCCATGCCCCCGCTTGCGACGCGATGGATTGCTTCGTCGCTTCGCTCCTCGCAATGACGGAGCTGACTTCTGAGAGCGCACAATACCCGCTTGCCCTACCACGATGCTTCGGTTAACATCGAACTATGAAAGCAGGTCCCGACATTGCCATGGTCGCCTCGCTGGTCGGCGATCCCGCGCGCTCCAACATGCTGACCGCGCTGATGACCGGCCGCGCGCTGACCGCGAGCGAGCTGGCGCACCAGGCCGGCATCACGCCGCAGACCGCGAGCTCGCATCTCTCCAAGCTCGAGGCCGGCGGCCTGATCGAGCCGGAGAAACAGGGCCGTCACCGCTACTACCGACTCACCGGCCCCGACGTCGCTCATGTGCTCGAAGGCCTTGCGGGCCTCGCGGAGCGCGCCGGCCACACCCGCGTGCGTACGGGGCCGAAAGAACCGGCGCTGCGCCGCGCGCGGATCTGCTACGACCATCTTGCCGGCGATCTCGGCGTGCAGATGCTCGACAGCATGCGAAGCCAGCGGCTGGTCCGCCAGACCAAGCAGTCGATCGAGCTCACCGGCGAGGGCAAGCGTTTCATGGCTGAGGCGCTGCAGATCGACATCGAGACGCTGGCCCACCCGCGAAGGCCGGTCTGCAAAGCCTGCCTCGACTGGAGCGAACGGCGGCATCACCTCGCGGGAACGCTGGGCGCCGCTGTCATGAGCCGCTTCACCGAATTGAACTGGGCGGCGCGCGACCCCGCGCCGGGCAGCCGCGTCGTCAATTTCACCCGGACCGGCGAAAAGCAGTTTGCCGCGCTGTTCGGCCACGCGCAGGACTAGGGCCTCCTCTGAACTGCAACGAGGAAGGCATCAACGGGACCTCATCCCGAGGAGCCGCGTTAGCGGCGACTCGAGGGATGGGCCACGGGCCCCATGGTTCTCCCGGCGATGCGGAGCATCGTCCGGAGACGGCGCGGAGCTGGTTAATTGGCTCATGCTCTCGCCAAAACGTGAAATGCAAAGGCTTTACCGCGCGCGTTCATCGCATCAATAAGGCCGCATCCAAAACGATGGAGCCTGCGATGCGACGCGCGATCATTGTCTGCTTTTTCATTATCGTGGGCGGCCTCTCCTGCGCGCAGGCAGCAGCCGAGACTGCGGCGCGCGAACCTTACGGGATCGGCCTCGAAGGCTTCGCCTACCCCCATCCCGTCCACATGCTGCCGCTGGTGAACGACGGCGAACAGTTGCGGATGGCCTATATGGACATAGCTCCGGCGCAGCCGAACGGGCGCACCGTGGTGTTGCTGCACGGCCGCAATTTTCCGTCGAGCTACTGGGCGCCCGTCATCAAGACGCTGAGCGATGCCGGCTATCGCGTGGTGGTGCCGGATCAGATCGGCTTCGGCAAATCCTCCAAGCCGCAAGGCGACCTGCATTTCGATACGCTGGCGCGCAACACGATCGCGTTGCTCGATCATCTGCAAATCGCAAAGGCCGACATCGTGGCGCATTCGCTCGGCAGCATGCTCGGCGTTCGGATCGCGCGCGCCTACCCCGACCGGATCGCGCATCTCGTGCTGACCGCTCCGATCGGCCTGGAGGATTACCGGCTCTACGTGCCGCCGACGCCGACCGAGAAAATTCTGGAGAACGAGGGCAAGCTCACCGCGGACGGCTATCGCAAGCAGCTCGAAACCAGTTACGCGCTAAAGCTGCCGCCCGAACAGATCACGCCGTTCATCGATGCGCGTTTCAACATCAAGGGCAGCGCCGAATATCCGCGCTGGTTGCGCGCATTCGTCAGTTCGGCGCAGATGATCTACCGCGAGCCTGTTGTGCACGAGATTCCGCTGATCACGCAGCCGACACTGTTCGTGATGGGCGCCGACGACAAGAACGCGCCGGGAAGAGCCAATGCGCCGGAGGCGCTGCGCGCGAAGATGGGGCAGAACGCCGAGCTCGCCAAAGCGCTCGCCGCCAGGATGGCGAAGGGCCGAGCCGAAGTGATCCCGAACACGGGGCATCTGGTCTTTCTGGAGGCGCCCGGTAAATATAACGAACTGGTGCTCGGATTCTTGGCCGCGCCATAGCACCAGGGAACATTCATGTTCCATTCAGGTCTCGTGACTAAGTTCCGGTCCGCGCCGCCTTGCGGCCGAAAACGGGAGAAAACATGAAATACCTCTTCGCAGCAGTTTTGGCCCTGGGCACGGTTGCCGGCTTTAGCGCCGCAGAAGCGGCTGGCGGATGCGGCCCCGGCTGGCATCGTGGCCCGTATGGCGGCTGCCAACCCAATCGCAGGGTCGTTGTCCGGCCGGCGGCCCCGGTCGTCGTGGTGCGGCCTCCAGCTCGGACCGTCGTGGTGCGGCCCGGCCGCGTGTGCCCCTACGGCACGGTGTGGCGCTACGGACGCTGCCGCGTTTACTGAGATTTCCAGATCACAAAAGCCCCGCTCGCGCGGGGCTTTTTTATTTTTCTCTAAACAATCCCTGGCGCGGCTTACCAGTAGTAACGACGACGACGCCAGTAGCGGCGGCGCCAGCGACGGCGGCGATGCCAACCCCAGTACCTGCGACGCCAACGGCGGCGACGCCAGCCCCAGCGTCTTCGGCCCCAGCCGCGATGGCGGCCGCGGCCCCAACGCACTTCTTCGGGCGTGAGGCGATCGACCTCATCACCCGAAGTGACAGCGGGTTGAGCATCCTTATTGGCGGGCAGTTTGGCGTCATCGGCGAGCGGCGTCGGCATCAGCGGCGCGGCTTGCGCGCTCGCTGCGAGCGCGACACCGCCCGCGGCAAATCCAAAGGCGAGTTTCAGAAAGTGGCGGCGCTCCATCACATCTCCTCCTCCGTTTGCTGTGTGCAAGAAAGAGAGTTTCGAGCTGCCGAGATGAACGCGCGGTGAATTGCGCGCTCAGCTTTGCCGCGAACGAAGCTGATCCAAGATTATTTTCGCGCGCCGATGCTCGCAGCGGAACTTTTGTCGTTGGTGCGGCATTTCTGCGTCACGCGCGCGTGTGACCACACCGCGATCTTCATCTCAGGCCGATGCGAGCTCCTCCGCCAGCACCAGCACTTCCCGCGTGCGCGTCACGTCCGGCCAGTCGCGATTGAAGTCCGCCACCAGACGCTTCATCTCCGGTCCCTCGATTGCGCGATCGAGTGCCGCCTTGTCAGGAAATTGGTACATCGCGTGATGCAGCGACGGATCAGTGTCGCTCCAGTAGCGCCACGCCTTCACGGCGCCGAACGATCTCATGGCATCCGGCAGATGCTCGCGCGAATACCAGGTGTCGAACGCCTCTCGCTTGGCCGGATCGGTCACGGTGGCGCGGACGACGAAAAGGGCTGCGGCCATTGGATTTCCTCCCGGGGATTGTTTTTGTTCGGCGCATGGGACACCGGTTGCCGGCCCACACGCAAATGTCACATGCTCCGTGATATCAAGGCCGCACGCAACGCGTTATCCGAGGTGCCACCCATGCCTGCCCGCCATCGCTCCGCCCTCCTCGCAGTCTTCTGCCTGTTAGCGGCAACTGCTCCCGCGCTTGCGGACGGGATCATGCTGCCGCGCGAGCCGCAGATCGGGCCGCGACCGTTCTATCTCGTCGACAAGATGAAGGACGGGCCGCTGAAGCAACAGCTCAGCCAGTGTACCGGGCCGTTTCGCAAGACCGACTTTTCCATCGGCCACCGCGGCGCGGCGCTGGAATTTCCCGAGCATACGAAAGAGTCCTATGTGGCGGCCGCCAGGACGGGCGCCGGCATCATCGAATGCGACGTGACCTTTACCAAAGACCGCGAACTGGTCTGCCGGCACTCGCAGTGCGACCTGCACACGACGACCAACATCCTGACCGTGCCGGAGCTTGCCGCCAAATGCTCGCAAGCATTCAGCCCTGCCGATCCCGCAACCGGCAAGAAGGCTTCGGCAAAATGCTGCACTTCCGACATCACGCTTGCCGAATTCCGGACGCTCGCGGCGAAGATGGACGGCTTCAATCCGGATGCGAAGACGCCGGAGGAATACCAGAACGGCACGCCACGCTGGCGCACCGATCTCCACGCCAACTCCGGAACGCTGATGACGCATGACGAGAGCATCGCGCTGATCAAAAGCCTTGGGGCCAAATTCACGCCGGAGCTGAAGGCGCCGGAAGTGCCGATGCCGTTCGATGGCGACTACACCCAGGAGAAATATGCGAGCCAGATGATTGCGGCCTACAAGAAGGCCGGCATTCCCTCAAGCGACGTGTTCGCCCAGAGTTTCAATCTCGCCGATGTCCTCCACTGGGTGAAGACCGAGCCGGACTTTGGGGCACAGGCGGTCTATCTCGAAGAGCGCTACGAGAAGCATGGTCTCGATCCCGGCAAGCCCGAAACCTGGAAACCCTCAATGGAGGAGTTGAAAGCCTCCGGCGTGAAGATCTTGGGCCCACCGATCCCGATGATGCTGGCATTGAACGACAAGAAGGAAATCGCGCCGTCCGAATACGCCAAGGCCGCGAAGGCCGCTGGCCTCGACCTGATCGGCTGGTCGCTGGAGCGCGACGGCCCGCTGCACAAGGGAGGCGGCTTCTATCACCGCTCGGTCAAGGCGGCGATCGACCGCGATGGCGATACGCTGACGGTGCTGGACGTGCTCGCCAAACAAGTCGGCGTGCGCGGCATGTTCTCGGACTGGCCGGCGACGACGACCTTCTACGCAAGTTGCACGGGAATGAAGTGAGGGCTTCGTAGGATGGGTGGAGCGCAGCGATACCCATCGCCACACGCACCGGCATTGATGGGTATCGCTGCGCTCCACCCATCCTACGCACTGCCTGTGCGAGCAGGCACGTCAACTCAGTTTCATGGGGCTATCACCAACCACCCGCAGATCGATCCTGCTGATCAGGTCCGAACGAAGCACCTCGGCGGCGCTGATCGCAGCGATGGTCTGTCGCAATGTACTGACATTCGATCCGAGCGACACGATTCCGCCCAGCATCAGGGCGATCGAGCCGATAACGGCAACCTGACTGGACCCGAACAGGCCGAGCATCGTAACGAGCAGCAATGCGACGCCGCCGGCGATTGCCGCCTTGGAAACCAGAATGATCTTTCGGCATCGCTCCGAGATTTCGGCAAGCTCCTCGAGCCGTTCCTCGATGAGTGAAATCTCGTCGATCGGGTCGTCCTCGGCCATCAGATTCAAGATCGAGCACCAATGTGTCGGTTTCGCAAGGCGGGTTAGACAACGGGGCGCGCATTCACGCGACCCGTTGGCGAACCCCCACCCTACCCGCTGAGCGCCTTTCGCGCTAGGCGGGCTCCAGGCCGAGCGCCTGCGCGGTCTCGATCCAGGTCGGCAATTCGCGCTGATACAGCGCATTGCTTTCCTTGAAGCCGAGCGCCGGCTCCAGCACGAACGTGGAGAGAACTTCCTTCACCTTCGGATCGCTATTGGCCGCCACGCAGAGTTCCGACAGCCGGTCGACGATCGGCTGTGGGGTCGCCTTCGGCAGCGCCCAGCCCGTGAAACCGCTCACCGTGAAAAACTTCGATGTCGCGCCCTGTTCAGGCAACGTCCTGACGTTCGGGATCGCGGCGACCTTCTTCGAGTGCACCGCGAACACCACGCCGTGGTTACCCTGCAGGACGGGTTGCGCGGCCGTGTAGCTGCCCATCGCGACGTCGAGCGTGCCGTCCATCAGCCCCGTCCACATCGGCGCCTCGCCCCGGTAGTGGATCGGCTCGATCTTGAGGCCATACTGCTTGTTGAGTTCGTTGATGGTCATGTGCGGGGCCGAGCCTGCGCTATAGGTGCCGAAGTTCACCTGGCCCTTCTTGCGCGCGAACGCGACGAAGTCGTCCAGCGTTTTGACGCCGGACGCCAGGCTCGCGACCAGCAGCAGCCCGGCGCCCGGGATGACGCTGACGAGCGTCAAGTCCCTGTCCATGTCGTAGCCGGGATTCTTCATCATCACCCGGTTCATCACGTAAGTGGTCGAGATGGAGCACAGGATGGTGTGGCCGTCCGGCGCCGCACGCGCGACTTCTGCCGCGCCAATCGAGCCGGAAGCCCCTGCCTTGTTTTCGATGACGACGTTCTGCCCCACCTGCCTGGAGATGTAATCGCCGAAGGCGCGCGCCAACAGGTCGGTCTGTCCGCCCGCCGGGTAGCTGCAGACCATGCGGATATTCCGCGACGGCCACGCAGCTTGCGCTGAGGCGCTGCGCGAAAGAAAAGGCAGCGCGGCAGCGGCCGTACCAGCAGCGATGAAATGACGGCGGTTGAATTTTAAGGGCATATTTCCTCCTTGGTTTTTCAAAGAGGGTATCGCATCGCCCGGCTTCTGCCATATGCGAAAGCCGGGACAGATTGGCGCACTTAGCGAAATTCGGGCTCTCGGCACATGATCCGCAAGCGCGCTAACGGAGAGTTGTACAATTAGAGCGCGCGGGATGCGGGCCGCAGCATCGGCGTCAGCACCGGAGAAGAGCCACTTTGGATTCTGCCGGTGATCTTGAAGCCGTGACGTTCATAGAGCGAAATGTTACGCGGATTCGAGCTTTCGAGGTAGGCCGCGATGCCCTCCTCGTCGCATCGTCGAAGAGCGTGTTTCATCAGCAACGTGCCGAGCCCTTGCCCGAACCAGGTCGGATCGGTGGCGATAACAGGCAGATACCAATGCGGCTCAAGCGGATGATGTTCGGCCATTCCTTTCATGACGGCCCCGATATCCTCTGATATCTCCGGGCGCAGGGTCTCCTCCATGATTGCGTCCATTTCTGCTTCGTCTGGCTCGACGCCTGGCGGCAGCCACAGCGCAACGGCGCGAGCCCCTTCAGTGATGTAGGCTGTGCCATGCTCGAAAGCCCGGCCGCCGAAAGCATTGACGAACCGAGGCATTGTTCGGAGGTACACGGACGGATCGGGCCAAGCCCAACGTGCCATCGGGTCGGTCGCAAAGCCGAGCACAATGGTGCTGATCGCGCCTGCTTGGACGTTTGCGTCCGCGGATTTAACTTCCGGCGCCGCCGCCATCGTGTCGTTCCCTCGGTCACCATTCGATCTTAGGCATCGTTAATGTAAACGGGCCGATGCCTTCTTCAAGAACCACGGCGGCGGCTATGAAACTATTGTTGTCGGGGCTGCAACTGCACTGGCGCCCGCGCTTGCGCCCTGGTTTGCGCCGGTGGAGGCGTCGACACGGGCTTACGCGGAGGGCTGGCAACCGGCAGCGGCGGATTAGCTGATGTCGCCGCTGATGGCACCGCGGATGTCGCCGCTGAAGTCTTGGGTCGCAGGTTCTGCTCGGA
Source organism: Bradyrhizobium valentinum (assembly GCF_001440405.1). Classification (GTDB taxonomy): domain Bacteria; phylum Pseudomonadota; class Alphaproteobacteria; order Rhizobiales; family Xanthobacteraceae; genus Bradyrhizobium; species Bradyrhizobium valentinum. The sequence continues at coordinate 12,341 of NZ_LLXX01000211.1, read as the reverse complement.
GGCGTTGGAGATCGCGCGCGCTATTTGTTCTTGGCTCGCCTTGAGCTGTTCGGCGATCCCAGCATTTTCGCGGGCCAATTCATCCTGGCTGGCCTTGAGCTGCTCGATCTCCTGCTGCACGTTTGCGAGATCACGCGCCATCGTTTGCAGCGACTGTGTCACCTCGGCTGGCATCGGGACGGCTGCCGCGTCTTGCGGCGCGGTCTGAGCCGGAGGTGGCAATTGCGAATGCGCTGCATCCGCCGCAGCCACCTGAACGGTGGGCGGGCTCTCCTCGGCAGCGAGCTTCGGCGTCGCCGACGGCAACGACGAAGCTGCGGCCAGTTGCGGCGCCCACCGGGAGATCATCGGCCTCACCGTCTCGCCATAGGACTGCCAGGCGAAAGCGGCGGTACAGATGCCTGCTGTCAACAGCAGGCCGATGAAGCCGCGCAGCGCCGGCCTGCCACGCGATGGCCGTTGAAGCTCTTTCACGGCCCTCTTCGCATCCGAAGAACGGCGCGCGGCATCGCGATCTATCTTGAAAATCTGCTCATTGAGACGCGCGAGCTGTTCATCCGCGAGGGCGATCTGTTCATAGGCATGCGCGAGCCGTTCATCGGCGCGCGCGACCAGCTCAACCTCTTGCGTAGACAGTCCCGGACTAACATCGCGTGGATCGGTTTGCTTGGTGTCCTCTGCGGAATCCATGGGCGCCTGCTCCCAGTTTGCCGTCAACTGAACGGGCGATCGTCGGATTGTAGACACTTCCTACCGCCGTTTTGACCAAAGCAAGGCTGGACGATGGAAAGTATAGGGCTGATTTTAGGCAGCAGCCCTCTGGCACCGCCCAGGCGAAGGGCCCGCTGCAGCGTGGGTAGAGCGTGAGCTACCTTGGCTCCAACGACGGCTCAGTTGGCCTTGCGGCCCAGAAAGGCCGGGATATCGAGAACTTTTTCCTCGATCGAATTGCGCACAGGAGCGGCGCGGCCGTACGGATCGAGCCCCTGCGGAGCCGCCTGCCGCGCATGTTCCGCGATCGGCTTTGCCGTTCGCCCTTCGAGTTGGCGGGCCGTCGGGAGGAGCGACGGCCCCTCAGATTGCGGCGGCGGTGGACTACGCTCGATCCGGTCGGCGATGCGACGCCTGTCGTTGCTCAGACGGCCGGCGAGGTCCGTAAGTGAGCCTTCCGCCGGCTGCGTCTGACGCACCGCGCCGAGATTATCGATGCCGGTCGCCACGACCGAGACGCGGACCAAACCTTCGAGGTTTGCATCGAAGGTAGCGCCAACGATGATGTTGGCATCCGGGTCGGCCTCGTCGCGGATGCGGGTCGCAGCTTCGTCAACTTCGAACAGCGTGAGATCCCTGCCGCCGGTGATGGAGACGATGAGGCCGCTGGCGCGCTTGATCGAGGGATCCTCGATCAATGGATTGGAAATCGCAGCAATAGCGGCGTTGAGCACGCGCTTGTCGCCGGAAGCCTCGCCCCTGCCCATCATGGCCTTGCCCTTCTCGCGCATCACCGAGAGAACGTCGGCAAAATCGAGGTTGATCAGGCCTTCCTTGACGATGAGGTCGCTGATGCAGGCCACACCCGAATAGAGCACCTGGTCGGCCATCGCGAAGGCATCGGCGAACGTGGTCTTCTCGTTGGCAACCCGGAACAGGTTCTGGTTCGGGATGATCAGGAGGGTGTCCACCGCCTTCAGGAGTTCCGCGATGCCGGCTTCGGCAAAGCGCATGCGCCGCTGGCCCTCGAACTGGAATGGCTTGGTGACGACACCGATGGTGAGAATGCCGAGCTCCCGCGCAGCCCGGGCGATGATGGGCGCAGCGCCAGTGCCGGTACCGCCGCCCATACCGGCCGTAATGAACACCATGTGCGCGCCGGTCAGATGATCGCGGATCTCGTCGAGCGTCTCCTCCGCCGCGGCGCGTCCCACATCGGGCTGTGCGCCGGCGCCAAGGCCGCCGGTCACCTGCGCGCCCATCTGGATGACACGCCCGGCCTTCGAACTGGTGAGCGCCTGCGCGTCGGTATTGGCGACGATAAACTCGACGCCTTCGAGCCCGGCCTCGATCATGTTGTTGATGGCATTGCCGCCCGCGCCGCCGACCCCAAACACGATGATGCGTGCCCTCAGCTCGCGGACGTCGGTGATGCCACTCATTTTTGCCCCACGGTTGCTCCGCCAAGCCGCGGAATGAGAGAAAAGGGATTGCTACCCGCCAGCAGCCTTGCGGTCTGCTTCCACCAAGCTCGCAGCCAGATGCCCCACCCGGCGCGCAGAATGTCCGTGATTCTCGTTCGAACTGCCAGCTCTGACCGCGATCCGCAGCGCTGCCACCTCCCCCTCCAGCCGCGCCGTCGCCTCCCTGGCGGCTGTGGTCTCGGCGGTCGCCTGCAAGACCTCAGCCATCAGGCGATCGGCGCGCTCGCGTTCGTGCTCGAAGTCCGCGCGATGGCCGGCCGCCCTGGCCTCAAGCTGCGCGATCTCCGCCCGCAGCGTCGCGATCATTGCCGTCAACTGAGCGCCGTCGCCTGCCTGGCGACGGCCCGGTGGCTGTGGCGTATATCTGATTTCAGCGAGATCAACGCTCACCAGGGCCCTGCCATCCTCCGAAAGTGAGCGTGGCAAGCCGCGCCGCTTGGCAAGCGAACGGGCGGCTGCTGGCGAAATTTTCAGGCGTGCGCCGAGAGCGCCATAAGTCAGAATCTCAACGGGCATCGGCTGTTCTCCTCGAACGAACCGCGGGAATCGGCTGATGATGACCGGGTAGTGACCGCAAGGCTAAGGGCGTTGTGGTTAACAGATGGTTAACGGGCGGCGCGCCGCCGGCTTGAACTTGCCGCGATGACCTCTCTGCGGCGGCTGGATTTGTGGAACTCAGGGCATTGGGACGCTGCAAGCTGGTGTGGGGTCAACAGGTTGCGGTATAATCCAGCAATCGCGGCTGAGGCGCGATAGCTATGGACGAAGAACAGCTCGCTGACCTCCACAGATTCCTGGCCGACTACCATCGCCGGCTCGCCAAGGAAGCAGTGCTCGACGTCGTGCAGCAATACCACTCCGATCTGGCACAGCGGCTCGCGGACGAGGCCGCGCTGATCCCAAGGCGAAGGGCGATCGCGCAGCGGCTGCGCGAGGGTGAGCAGCGGCTAAGGGACGATGGGGAGTGAAGTCATGAACCAGCCGCAGCCAGTCAAGGACGCCAGTCAGCTTTACGAAGTCGAGCGTCGCGCCCAGCACGTCGCGCGCCCCGGCTTTCGCATTACGGAGCTGCAGCTCTCTGCAACCCAGAAGGTGCCGTGGCACACCCACACCAATGTGTCAGATACTTTTTACGTTCTGGAAGGCCACATGCGGCTGTTCCTGCAGGATCCGAAAGAGGAAGTGAATTTGAAGCCCGGCGAAGTCTATGTGGTCAAACCCAGGCGACCGCATCTGGTGACCAACGGAGGGACGACGTCGCTCACCTTCCTGGTTCTGCAAGGCGTCGGCGAATACGATTTTGTTCCGCTGGTGTCGCGTTAGGCCGAGCTTTCATGATGTTGAGGAATGGTCAGCGCGACTTCCTATTGTTCCGAGAAGCAAGATAACGCGGAACCCTGTAGCGCGAGCGCCCGCGGACCCGCCGTCGCGGCAATGAGACCGTCACACTTTCTACAAACAACCGCGTGAAAATCCAAAAGACTAAGGGGGAATGTTGGGTCGTTTTGCTGCAGGCGTCATCCAAACCAGAGGAGACAGCGATGGCAACTAAAGTAAAGCCCGTTCCTGAGGGATATCACACCCTCACGCCTTATCTCGTCGTCGACGGCGCGGAAAGGATCGTCCAGTTCATGAAGAACGCATTCGGCGCGCAATTCGTGTTCGAGCCGATGATGCGGCCCGACGGCAAGATCATGCACGCGGAGCTCAAGATCGGCGATTCCGTCGTGATGATTTCCGATGCTTCCGAACGCGCAAAGCCCACTTCGGCCATGCTGCACGTCTACGTGCCCAATGTGGATGCGGTTTACCAGATGGCGCTGAAGGCCGGCGGCACGTCGGTGATGGAGCCCGCGGACATGTTCTATGGCGACCGCAGCGGCGGCGTGACGGATCCAGCCGGCAATCACTGGCACATCGGCACCCACGTCGAGGACGTTTCGCCTGCCGAGCTCAAGAAGCGCGCGACGGAATTCATGAAGCAGCAAAACAAGGCGGCCTAGCGCGCTTCGCTGCAGAATAATGCGGGGCGGGTTAGCTTGTCCGCCGAAGCTCGGAAGAGCGAAGGCGGAAGCGTGGCCCGCCCGACAACCCGCCCTGCACCACGCATATCGCCACGATGGTGGGTTACGCCTTCCGCCTTCGCTCTTCCGAGCTACGGCGGACAGGTCGGCTAACCACCCTGCGCATTCGCCCATCGTACTCTACTCGCTCAATCGCAGCATCGCCGCCAGCAAAACGCTTCAGGCTGGACGATGAAGATCGTGGACACGGCAATTTCCTTCAGCGAAACTCAATGACATTTAGGCAAATGATCATTTGAGCGACAGCATGGTTCGTCGAGCTGAGCTTACACCAAAGTTAGTTTTCGAGATTGACCCTCCTAAGACTGGCGAGCGTTGGGTAGCCGACACGAAGATCAAGGGATTTGGGCTCAGACTCTGGTCTACGGCTTCCGGAGGCCAAAAAGCTTTTGCAATCCGCGCCGCAAAGCGTAACGGCAAGATGATTCGAAAGACCTATGATCCGAACATCGCATGGCGAAGAAGATTGGGTTTTTCGTACGCTGATCGCGAAGACAAATTCGGTCTTGGGGAATATCTCGAGGATGCGCGGGATTGGGCAAAGGATGAGATAGATCGGATCAAGGGGAAACTGACAGGCACAGAACAAGCATGGATAGAACATCGCGCTGTCGGAGAATTGGTAAAATCGCTTCCTCTAGGGCGCGCAGGAGATTCCTTGTTGCGCGGACTAAAACTCAACAACGCCTCTCAAAAGTATCTCGATCGTTTAGACAAACTCTTTGCTAGCAAAATTTCCAAAGCACTCGAGGAAACGCCTCTAGCAAAGTTGAAACCGGGCCAAGTCGCAAGAGCACTCGCGAGAGCTGACCTATCAGCTGGTAATGTTAGGACGCTGCGGTCTTTCGTCTCTCAAATTCTCGAACGCGGCGCGTCCTTCCACGGCCCTCTGGGACGTTTTCACGATGAATTTGCGTCTTCCTTCTCGACTGAGTGGGATCGGGTACGAAAGGTACGATATCCCGCGCTTAACAAGCTTTCCGACAAGAGATATCGCCAGATATTTGATATCCTGGAATCCGAGACCGAGTATCGGCAACAAGCTCTAGCCATCAGAATTTACTTTGAGTTTCGCGCTCCACTCACTCGCATTCTCCGTGCAGAATGGAACCAAATCTATGGACCTCATTGGTATCCTTACGCTCCCGACGAAAAGGAATTTTGGTTCGAATGCCGAGAGAACATCGAGAACGATGCAAAGAGAATATTGGATCAGATACGACAACTTGGTGCACCTGAATTTGATGGAAATCGCTTTTGGTTTCCGGACCAACTTCCCTAGACGTTACGGCCATATTCGATCGGTGGAGCACGTCTGGCGCCTGACGTTACGTAGGTGCGGATTGCGATACTACCCGCTCCGCGAATTCTCTCGCAGCTATCGCGAGTTCAATAATCCCAGCTACTACATTTCATTCCTTCGCCAATACAAACCGATCTTTGACAACGCGCTAAATGTGGCAGAACTGTCCAAAAAAGTCGCCCTCGCAAGAAAAACTTAAAAATATCAATGGGCTACGCGTCGGTGAGAGGACAACACAAATTTCCATTCCTTGATTTGGGCGATGCCCCCGCAAATCCTGTCAACGAACGGCCGTTCACCACGACTCATTCAATTAACGACAGGAGCCATGAAACGAAGCATCTATCAAAAGCTGAAATTGCGATCGTTAAGGCGCGTATTCTTCGGGGCGATCGCTATGTGGACATCGCGTCGGACTATCGACTCAATCAAGGGCGTCTCGCGGATCTAAAGTTTGGCCGCATTCATGCGGATGTCGAACCCGCGAATCTGGACGATCGAAGAAGCTAGTTATATCCGTGGGGGACTTCGATACGTCCCCCACTTCTTCTCGTCACAACGGCAAATTGTCGTGCTTCTTAACCGGCATCTCGACCTTCTTGTCCTTCAACATAGCCAGCGCCCGTGCGATCCGCTTCCGTGTCGAGTGCGGCATGATGACGTCGTCGATGTAGCCGCGCTCGGCGGCGATGAACGGTGACAGGAAGCGGTCTTCGTATTCCTTGGTTCGCTTGGCGATCGCATCGGGATCGTTCATGTCGCTGCGGAAGATGATTTCGACCGCGCCCTTGGCGCCCATGACAGCGATCTGCGCGGTCGGCCAGGCGTAGTTCATGTCGGCGCCGATTTCCTTCGACGCCATCACGTCGAACGCGCCGCCATAGGCTTTTCGGGTGATGACGGTGACGAGCGGCACCGTGCATTGGGAGTACGCGAACAGCAGTTTGGCGCCGTGCTTGATCAGGCCGCCATATTCCTGCGCGGTGCCCGGCAGGAAGCCCGGCACGTCGACGAACGTCACGATCGGGATATTGAAGGCGTCGCAGAAGCGAACGAAGCGCGCGGCCTTGCGCGAGGCGTCGGAATCGAGCACGCCCGCCAGCACCATCGGCTGGTTGGCGACGAAGCCGACGGTGCGGCCGGCGATGCGGCCGAACCCGGTGACGATGTTCTTCGCGAACGCCTCCGAGATCTCGAAGAAGTCGCCCTCGTCGACGACCTTGAGGATCAATTCCTTCATGTCGTAGGGCTTGTTCGGATTGTCGGGGATCAGCGTGTCCAGCGACATGTCCACGCGGCCGATGTCGTCGAAGCTCGGCCATTCCGGCACGCCGTCGGTGTTGTTGGACGGCAGGAAGTCGATCAGCCGGCGCATCTGTAGCAGCGTCTCGACGTCGTTCTCGAACGCGCCGTCCGCAATCGAGGAGCGCGTAGCGTGCACCGAGGCGCCGCCGAGTTCTTCTGCCGTGACCACCTCGTTGGTGACGGTCTTCACCACGTCGGGGCCGGTAACGAACATGTAGCTGGTGTTCTTCACCATGAAGATGAAGTCGGTCATCGCCGGCGAATAGACGTCACCGCCGGCGCACGGGCCCATGATGACCGAGATCTGCGGGATCACGCCCGAGGCAATGACGTTGCGGCGGAACACGTAGGAATAGCCCGCGAGCGCCGCCACGCCCTCCTGGATGCGCGCGCCGCCGGCGTCATAGAGGCCGATGATCGGCGCTCTCGCCTTCATCGCCATGTCCTGCAGTTTTGTAATCTTCAGCGCGTGAGTTTCGGAAAGCGAGCCGCCGAACACGGTAAAATCCTTGGCGAAGACAAACGTCTTGCGGCCGTTGACGGTGCCCCAGCCGGTGACGACGCCGTCGCCCGGCACCTTAGTCTTTTCCATGCCGAATTCGGTCGAGCGGTGCTCGACGAACATGTCGAATTCCTCGAACGAGCCCTTGTCGAGCAGCAGCTCGATGCGCTCTCGCGCGGTCAATTTTCCGCGGGCGTGCTGCGCCTCGATGCGCTTTTCGCCGCCGCCGAGCTTGGCGCCGGCGCGCCGTTCTTCGAGGGTGTCCAGGATATCCTTCATGCTGCTTCCGCCCGCCTTTAGACCGATTTCATGGGCCTTCTAACACGGCCTTTTCTGAACGGGAAACACCCCTTCCGGCCTCTGGTACCGCCATCCGGCACGCCCTATATGCCCATCCTGATCAGGGGAATGGAATGACCGATACCGCAAGCGCCGAGACGTCAGGCGCCGTTACCGGGGGCCTGCGAACAGTGCTTCGGCTCGAGGGATTAGCGCTCTTTATCGGCATGACGCTGCTTTATTATATCTGGGACGGCGACTGGTGGATCTATGCCATCCTGTTCTTCGTGCCCGATCTCAGCTTTGCGGCCTATCTGTCGGGACCGCGTTTCGGCGCCCTCGTCTACAACGCCGTGCATAGCTACCTCGCGCCGATGGCGATGATGACGACCGGATTTGCCACCGCCTCGCCGCTGGTGCTCTCGATCGCGATGATCTGGCTGGCCCATATCGGCTTCGACCGCGCGCTCGGCTACGGCCTGAAATATGCCAGCGGCTTTGGCTTCACCCATCTGGGTCGGATCGGCAAGCCGTCCACCAAGGCTTAGGCAGGCGGCACGCTTAAGTGAGTGAACGCGGCCGTCGCGTGATCGTCTCTGCTGGCATCCGGCAACCGCAAAGGAAGCGCAGAAAGCCGGGAGCGAATTTCCTCTTGCGCTGTTCGAGCTGGGGTAGTGGCAGTGGAACCCGCCCGCATGACCGAGGGCGGCGCCGGAAACAATGAACCGGCTCGCCGTTTGGGCGTTTATTGCCTAACCGAATGGAGGGCCATCAAGATGTCTGGATCCAGTCTCACCCGAACGGCGTTGCTGCTTGCATCGCTAACCCTGCCGGGCAGCGCGGCCCTGGCCGCACCCATCTCCCCCTTTGCCGCCATGGCGGGTACATGGTCCGGTGGCGGCGTGCTCAGCACCACGGACGGACAACAGGAGCAATTGCGTTGCCGCGCAGCTTACAATGTCGCCGGAGCCGGCGAGCAGCTTCGGCTCAATATAAGATGTGCCAGCCCAAGCTATAACTTCGATCTCGCAAGCGACGTTGAATACCATGGCGGCGCGATCTCGGGTTCATGGAGCGAAACCAGCCGCAACGCTTCCGGAACGCTTTCCGGACGCGCCTCCGGCGATCGCGTCCAGGCTGCAGCGAGAGGCGACAGCTTCTCGGCCAACTTGTCGTTGACGACGCGTGGCGGCCGCCAGACAGTGTCCATCCAACCTCAGGGCACTAACGTCACGTCCGTCTCGCTCGCGCTGAACCGGCGTTAGCGAAGGAGCGCCACGATATCCGCGAGGCATTGCTGCGCCTCCGCGATGCGCGCAGCGACGCTCATCGTTGCTGACACGCGCAGCGGCATCGAACTTAAACTCGGCCTGCCATCGCCGGAATGAACAGCCGTTCGTCATCGGGATATACCGTCAGGTTTTTGGGAGCGGGTATGCCGCGTTCAAGAGATGCATGCCAAGCGCGATATTGGGGTCATAGTCGGCTGCATTGGACAGAAGGATGCAGTTTCGCCGGGTCTTGGTCGAGTAGCCGATGAAGGCCGCATAGCCGCCGGTGCCGCCACTCTTCCAGATCAGTTCGTCGCCGAACCGCAAGGAGACGAACCAGCCGAGACCCACGTCGCGCTGATCGGTCTGCGGGCGGCGCACGGAAAGCGCCATCCTCTGTGCTGCGGCGACCGGCGTATCGGCGGGATCGAGGCACGTCTGAAGAAACTTCAACAGGTCGTTCGCCGTTGAACGAAACGCGCCGGCACCCGCAAGCGCCAAATAATCCCAGTTCGCGACCGGCGCGAGCTCCGCGCTGTGGCCCTGCGCCAGGCGCTGTCTCATCGAGCTTGTGAGGGTGATGCGGGTGTCGTCCATGCCAAGCGGCGCGCAGATGCGCGAAACGACGAGCTCTTCATAACTTTTGCCGGCGCGCAGTTCGAGGATATGGCCCAGCAGGCCGAAGCCGAGATTGGCATATTCGTAGTGCGTGCCCGGCTTGAAGCCGAGCTTGTGGTTCGACAGGTATTCGTAAAGCCGCTCGGCCGTGTAATCGATGTAGGGATTGCTCCAATCTTTCGGCGCGAAATTCGACGGCATCCGCGGCAGGCCCGAGGTGTAGGTTGCGAGATCAAGCAAGGTAATCGGCGCGCCCTCGAAATCCGGCATCTTGACGCCGGCAGGCAGAAATTTAGCCGTAGGGTCGTCCGCCGCCACCTCGCCGCGCAGCACCATGTCGGCGAACAGCAGCGCCGTGAACACTTTTGTGATCGAGCCGATCTCGAACACCGTGTCGGCATCGAGCCGGCGATCGGTGCCGGAACGCCCGTAGGCCGTTACGCTGCGCCGGCCGCTGTCGATCGTCGCGGCGACGATTCCCACGGTGTCGCGGGCGATATCCACGCGCTCCTTCAGGATGGCGGCGAGCTCCTGCTCCGGCATTGACTGGGCTTGCATTGACTGGGCCTGTGCTCCTCCCCGCGCGAGCAGCAGCGCCGGGGCCTGCGGCAGAACCGAGCGGCGATGCAGTATGCAAGCTCCGTTGGCCGTCCCTGCCCCGCGCGGCCGGGCTCATGCAACCCTAGCCTGCGCAACCCGAATCAGCCCGTCAATAGGCCACGATATCGGCAAGGCATTGCTGCGTTACGGTCATGCGGGCGGCGATGTGGCTTTGCTCCTTGCAGTCCATGTTCATGGCGAACACGGTGCCGGAAGATCCCTTCTCCGCCCAGCCGACCATCCAGCCCAATGACGGCTTGCCTGCTTCCGCACCCAGCAACCCGCTCTTGGCGCGGATGGTGGCGTCGCCGACCTTGGTCACGGTGAGGATATCGCGCGTCAGTTCCTGGCTGCGCTTGGACACCGGCAGCACGCCGCGCCGCAGCCGGTCGACGAAATCGATCTGCTGCACCGGGTCGATGCGCAAATTTCCGGTCAGCCAGAACTGATCGATGCCGCCGCCGATGTCGCGGTTGCCGTAGTCGAACAGGTCGACATATTTCTGCATGCGCTCGGCCCCGATGCGCCGGGCGATTTCCTGATAGATCGGCACTGCAGATGCCGCGATCGCCGAGCGCAGCGTGTGGTCCTTGTTCCAGGCCTCGATGTTGCGCGTCACGCCGTCCCACTTGAAGACATCCTTGTCGGGGTCCTCGACCACGCCGGTCTCCAGTGCGATCAGCGAATGCGGAATCTTGAAGGTCGAGGCCGGCAGCCTGCCCTCGCCCGAGCGGACCTTGTCGCTGGCGATGATCAGGTAGTCATCCACCTTGTAGGCGACGAAGGTGCCTGTTGTGCCGAGGTCGAAAAACCGCTTGGACAGATCGTCGCGAAACTCGCTGCGCTGGTAGGAGACATTCGCGAAACTGCGGTTGGGAAGAATGCTCGCGGCGGTGAGAAGACCGAGCGCATGGCGGCGATTGATCACGGCTCTATCCGAACTGGTTGAGGGATGCAGAAACGATGCAGATGGCATCGTGGTAAAACAATGACAATGGGAAGAGTTGCTAGCGCACACGTCCCGACAGCCGCAGCACGAAGATCAGCACTTCGGCGACCGCCTTGTAGAGCTCCGGCGGAATTTCGTCGCCAAGCTCCACGTGAGATAACGCGCCCGCCAGCACTTCGTTCTCCTCGATCGGGATGTCGTGTTCCCGGGCGAGTTCGATGATCTTCGCGCCGATGACGCCCTTGCCCTTCGCCACCACCCGCGGGGCGCCGGTCTTGTCATAGTGCAGCGCGACCGCAAGCTTGTTCCTGGTCTCGACGCTCATAGCGCGCGGTCCAGAAAATGGCCGGCACGGGCGGCGGGTGCGGCCTGCGGCGGCGCGCCGTCGCGGATCACGATATCGCCGGGCTGCAGTTCGGCCCGGCTGAGCGCCTGGCTCAGGTCGGACGCGCCGGCGCGCAGTTGCTCCGCCGTCGCAGGCCGTTCCGCCCAGATCCGCACCGAGGTCTTGTCGCCGGTGAGCGATATCAGCGCGTGAACCGGACCGGCCGGCTCGACGTCGAGCGAAAATCGTGCCCGCCACACTCGCTTGGCGGCCTCGACTTCCTGCTCGCCGCCATCGCGGGAAATCTCGAACTGCGCCATCGCCGTGCCTTGTGGCGTCACAAAGGGAATCTCGAAATTCCAGCGTGGAGCCGTCGCGTCGGCTTTCAGCGCTGACGTATCGACGCGAT
>NZ_LLXX01000211.1:0-431 GCF_001440405.1 Bradyrhizobium valentinum | reverse complement strand
ACCTGAAGCAGGGTTTGCCGTGCGATGGCGGCATCGGTGTCATCAAGCAGATGATGCGCGGTGGCTTCGATCGGCGCATGCGGGGCAATCGTAGGCGTGGCGATCGGTTGCGCGGCCGGCAGCGCGCCGCGGATGGGCGGAGGCGGCGTGTTGGTGTGAAAGGTCATGTCCGCGCCACGAACGTCTTTCGGCGTGGTGGCGACCCGCACCGGGTTGCCAACCTGCTGCAGCGCTTCCTGCAGCAGGAAGGTCGCACCGGCCGAAGGTCCGGCGTCGAGCGCCGCCGCCAGCGGATTGCGGGCCTGGCCCGCCAGCGCAAAATTCTCGGCGGCGGGCAATCGCGCCTGCGGCAGCATGATTTCCTGCGCATCGAAGGCAGGCGACAAGGACGGCGCGAGGGTCGCGGCGGCCTGCGGCGACGCGGCTTGCTG
>NZ_LLXX01000210.1:31248-31433 GCF_001440405.1 Bradyrhizobium valentinum | reverse complement strand
GGCGTGGTCTCGACGGGCGCCGTCTCGACCGCAGAAGCAGGCTCTTCGCTGGCAGCCGGGCCCAGCGAGACCTCCGGCAGCAGTGAGGCCGACGACGCGGGCTCGCTCGCCACGGGCAATTCGGCGGCGACTTCTTCCGCCGGCGTCTCGGACGTTGCTTCGGCGGTTGCCTCCACCGGCGGCGT
>NZ_LLXX01000210.1:331-31080 GCF_001440405.1 Bradyrhizobium valentinum | reverse complement strand
CCCGCCGATCCCGTGAGCGAGGTCATCGCCTGCGTCACCACAAAACCGCGGCCGTCGAATGCGCCGGTCGGCTTTTCGCCGGGCGAACTCTCACGCCAGGCCAGCGCGGGACGAATGAGATCGGCGAGACGCTCCAGAATGTCGACGCGCACCGCGCGCTCGCCGCACTGGCGATAGCCGAGCACACGATAGGCATCGCGCGGCAACGCCTTGTCGACCGGGAACGAGGTACGGCCCGAACTCGCCAGATGCTGCGCGCCCGACAGCGCGGACATGTCGACATTGTCCTGCTTCTCGGCCCACAGCAGCGAGGCCAGCGCCCGCGCCGCGGGTTTCAAGAGACCGGGGAAATAGATGTGATACGCGCCGAAGCGCACGCCGTATTTGCGTAAGCTCGCGCGCGAGGCCTGGTCGAGATCCTTCATCTCGGCGGAAATCTTCGAGCGCTCCAGCACGCCGAGCGCCTCGACGAGCTGGAACGCGATACCGCGCCCGATGCCCGCGATGTCCTCGGCCTTGGAGAGGCCGAACAGCGGGCCGAGCAGCTTTTCGAAATGCGTCTTCAGCCACAGATCGAGCCGCGTCTGCACGGCTTCGCGCGGTGCGCCGGAGAGCCGATCGTCGGCAATGATCCTGATGCGCGGATGCAGTGCGTCGTCGGCCGCGACGAGCTTTGCGACCGCATCGCCGGTCCATCGGATGGTGCCGTCGGATGTCAGCACGAACTGGTCGTCGGGGGCCGCGGCAAGCTTTGTGGCGCGCGCGTCGATCTCGCTGGCGAGCACCTGCTGCGCAGCAGCCTGCAACGCCTTCGCGTCCGAGCCCGCCTCCGCCGCATCTGGCGCAAAGGTAAATCCATCGAGCCGGCCGATCGCGTGGCCCTCAACAATCACTTCGCCGGTCTTGCCAATTTCCGTATTCAAAACTGAGTTCTCCCGCAGGCGGCGCATCAATACACTGGTACGGCGGTCAACGAAACGCTCTGTAAGCCGTTCATGTAGCGCATCGGATAATTTATTTTCGACCTCCCGCGTGATCCCCTGCCAGTGGTCGGGGTCGGACAGCCAGTCCGGGCGGTTGGCGACGAAGGTCCAGGTGCGGATTTGCGCGATCCGGCCCGACAGCGTGTCGATATCGCCGGTCACGCGGTCGGCCTGGTCGACCTGGGCGGCAAACCATGCGTCAGGTATGCGGCCCCTTTTCATCAGGAAACCATAGAGCGTAGTCACAAGTTCGGCATGGGCGGCCGGCGCGATCTTGCGGTAATCCGGGATCTGGCAGGCGTCCCACAGCCGTTCCACGGCAGCCGCGCCGTGGGCCATGTCCCTCACCTCGCCGTCGCGTGCGGCGTGATCGAGCACGCGCAGATCTTCGGCAATCGGCGCGCGGGTCAAGGCGTCGTGTCCCGGCGGCAGCGCCAGCGACACCTGCAGGGCGCCGAGCGAGGAGAAATCCAGCTTCGAATTCCGCCATTGCAGCATTTTGACGCTGTCAAACGTGTGGTTCTGCAGCGCGTTCACCAGTTCCGGCTCGAACGGCGCGCAGCGCCCGGTGGTGCCGAAGGTGCCATTGCGCGTGGCGCGCCCGGCGCGGCCCGCGATCTGCGCGAACTCCGCCGGATTGAGCCGGCGGAACTGATAGCCGTCATACTTGCGGTCGGAAGCAAAGGCGACGTGATCGACGTCGAGATTGAGCCCCATGCCCACCGCATCGGTCGCGACGAGATAATCGACGTCGCCGTTCTGGAACATCGCGACCTGCGCATTGCGGGTGCGCGGTGAGAGCGAGCCGAGCACGACCGCCGCGCCGCCATGCTGCCGGCGGATCAGTTCGGCGATGGCGTAGACTTCATCGGCCGAGAACGCGACGATCGCGGTGCGGCGCGGCTGGCGCGTGATCTTGCGGTCGCCGGCGAATTCGAGTTGCGAGAGTCTTGGCCGCGTGATGATGGACGCACCGGGCAAGAGACGCTCGACGATCGGACGCATCGTCGCAGCACCGAGCAGCAGCGTCTCGTCACGGCCGCGGCGATGCAGGATGCGGTCGGTGAAGACATGCCCGCGCTCGAGATCAGCGGCGATCTGGACTTCATCGACGGCGAGAAACGAGACGTCGATATCCCGCGGCATCGCCTCGACGGTGGAGACCCAGTAGCGCGGATTCTTCGGCTTGATCTTCTCTTCACCGGTGACGAGCGCAACCGCTTCAGTCCCCGCCCGATCCGCGATCTTGTTGTAGACCTCCCGCGCGAGCAGCCGCAGCGGCAGGCCGATCACGCCGGACGAATGCGCCAGCATCCGCTCGATCGCCAGATGCGTCTTGCCGGTGTTGGTCGGCCCGAGCACGGCGGTGACGCCCGCGCCGGGCGCGCGATCGTTCGCGAACTTGGAAGGAGAGAAAGCCATTATGTGCAGGTGTTTCTTTATTGAATGCCGTCGCTCAAATCGCAGGTGCCAGACCTCATCCTGAGGAGCGCGTCTTCGCGCGTCTCGAAGGATGAATGGCACCTGCCGGGCCACATGGTTCGAGACGGCGCTTTCGCGCCTCCTCACCATGAGGGGATGTTCTTGCGAGGAGCGAAGCCTTTCTGCTCGCTCGGCGTCAATTCCGCCGATTCTGTTTCACTTTGCGACGGCGATGCGGTCGCGGCTTAAGCTCTGGAACGAGTCTGGAACGAATCGCGTCCGAATCGCTGACTCCTCCCGAAACCCGATACGTTCACCGCAACATCTCGCGCTGACACGCCCGGGGCGGCACTAGATCAAGTTTGCACAGGCTCCACAAGCGACGGTTTTCGGGTGCAATCTTAAAAATCGAGGACGCGTGGAGTCGAATCAGAACCGGGCAAGAGTCAACATGATTCATGGCTTTCGTGTTTGCTTGGCTTGCACCGACGTCGCCACAAGCGAAGCTGCGCTCCCTCCCCCCTTGCGGGGGAGGGCGGGGGAGAGGGGTTTCACGGGCAGAGCTCGTTGTGTGGCTACCCCTCTCCCCGACCCTCCCCCGCAAGGGGGGAGGGAGCGATAGAGCTTACCGTCCCTCACGCCTCAATTCGTCTTCGCCACCCTTGGCGGCATCGCTGATGTCACGAACGACGTCGCTTCCAGCATTGCCAGCCCGAACGGGGTCGGGATGGTCATGCGGAAGGGAACCAGGACGCGTGTTCCCGCGATCGGCACGAACGCGATCTCGATCCGGCGCTCGGTGGCGAGATATTTGATCACGGGGCGATCGGGGATGTAGCCCGCGACCGGCGTGAAATAGATCGCGCAGACGATCGCCGGGCCATGGTAGCCCTTCTCGGCCTTGACCGTTTCCATGCGCTTGTAGTCGAGCTTGAGATCGTAGCGCAGGCGGCCGTCGAAAATGCCCGCGCCGGTGCGGCAGGCGTCCGGCGTCAGTACCTCGCCATTGCCCGGCACGCGCAGCATCGAGCCGGTCATGGGATCGAGTACGTTTTTGCGGTGCGCGTCGGTGACGACGATTCTATCCGGATCGACCGGCGGCGCCGGATCGATCGAAAAATCCTTCACGTTGCCGCCTGCCAGCACCAGGCGGATGGTTTCGGATTTCTTCTGCGTGGTGGTGGTCGCGGTATAGGCATTGGCGACCAGCGCGCCGCTCACGACGCGGCCCTGGCTGGCGCCGGAACCGGTGCCGCCGGAAAACGCCTTCAGGAGGCCAGCGGTGCCGCCCTGGGCGGAGGCCGAAAACGTGTCGTCGCCGATTTCGATGGTCCAGGCCCCCTTGCCGACCGGAATGCCCGCCAGCGTCGCCTCATATTGCGCGTCGAGCCGACCCTGCGCGGATGCGGCAGGCGGCGCCAGCGCGACAAATGCTGTGGCGCACAGGCCGAAACCGAGTCTGATAGGAAGCGAAACGGCGCGTTTTGCAGTCACGAATGGATAGTCCCGGGATCGGCGCGATTGGGTGTTCATTTAGGCAGAAATATCCGGCAAACAACGCGCAGCTTCGCGAAAACCACGCTGAAATCAGACCTCTCATCGCCTTCAGCCGCTTTGCGGAAGGCCAAGGCCCTAGTAAAGCGAAAGCCATGGTGTCGGCGGGGATTGCGCCCTTTATATGATGGCTTAAGTGGCTGGAACCCCTTAGAAACCGGCCAAATCTGCGCATAGCGCTTTCAAGCGAAGTGGACTTCCGGTTCGCGTGAAGAAAACGCGTCAAAACAAGGGATTTGGAGCCGCGGAACGGGGCTCCAACCATCCCAAGAACCTTGACCGCCCGGCCGTCTGCCCCTATACGTCCGCGGTTCCTGGAAATGGACGCGATTTTGGACCCCCGCGGGCGCCTGCGAGAAGCGGCTCGGCTATGGCGGGGATGGAAGAGGATTTTTCGAAATGTCCCGGCGCTGCGAACTGACGGCCAAGGGCCCCCAGGTGGGCCACAAGGTGAGCCACTCGAACATCAAGACCAAGCGGCGCTTCCTGCCGAACCTGGTCAACGTCACCTTCATCTCGGACGCCCTCGCCCGCAACGTGCGCCTGCGCGTCTCGACCAACGCGCTCAAGAGCGTCGACCACAATGGCGGCTTGGACGCGTATTTGATCAAGGCCAAGGCCGACGTGCTCTCGCCCCGCGCGCTCGACCTGAAGCGCGCGATCGAGAAGAAGGTCGGCAAGCCGGTGTTCGTGAAGAAGGCGAGCTGAGTTTTAGCTACATCGGCGGATCGGAGTTTGAAGCGGCCGGGTCGGATGACCCGGCCGTTTTTGTCTTTCAATAGCCGGCCTCAGACCACAGGTTGGCATTCTGCTCCGCCCTTAGGTCCTCCAAAGGGACCTCAATTCGCTTGAAGTCGATCCGGTACATCGGCAACTGCCAATGATTGTACAGGGTACCAACTTGTGACTCTTGGGCATCCTTGCTTATTAGCTGTGCCTTCTCCAGCGCTAATAGTGTTGCGTGCGTTAGCCGCCGAGCATCACTCCAATTTTCTGTGGTAGCGAAATCCACCTGACTCCAGACCGACGACACCACATCTAACCCGGCTCTGGTGAAGAGGCCCATGTTCCGCAATGCGTGGCACACCTGCCAGGAGGACGGCTCGCGCCACCGAACCATTGGCTCGTATTCTTGCGGCTCGTTCCAGAACGGCTCACCCTCTTCATAGGTAACGATGTCTGCGTAGAGCAAGCTTTCACGTGAATAGGTCGTCCAGTTTGGCGTGATGTATTCGCCAACCGCACCTTCAACGTAATGAGACTTTCGATTGCTATCGACATATTCCTGGAGCTGCTTTGTATCCTGAGGCTTCCAGTCCTGCGCATCTATATAAATCAGCCGAGCAAGATGATCGTAAAACCAACCCATCATCGGACCAATGCGTGCTGGGCGAATATTTGGCGGGCAGCGCACTATGTCCATGAGGATTAATATCTTTGCGACCTCCTCCATCGCATGCCCTTCGAGGATGCTCGCGGCTCGGTAGTGCCCGTCCAACGCTTTGGAGGCTAACAGAAGGTCATTCGCGCTCTTCATCAATAGTGGCAGCCCGTCAGCGACGAGGTCCAATTGTTGGGGCTGCGAGAGGTTCGAAATAATTCGCCCCCGCTTGATTCCTATCTCAGCCGACTTTTTCGCCTCGGCCATGCTGCACCGCCCAAATCTGTTGACTAGTCTGCCTGCCACCATTTCGCGTAAAGGTAGAACGGCTATACTATACCTGAATGGCCAACTTCAAATCTCTTCAGATGCAGCTCCTTGAGGATGTGCTCCGCATGGGCGGCGGCTATGTGTTGAACTTTTCTGATCGAACCTTCGCGGAATTTTTTCGCGAAGAGCTGTCGATCGACATCGATGACCCTAAGTATTCCGTGATGGGTGGATCGAAGGGAAAGCGAATGCGCTATTTTCTTCAGAATTCACCACCCACAGTCGTTGTGAAAGCGCTGAAAGTTCTGTGGCAACATCGCGAAGCCGCAATGGAACGCGCTGGCGAGAACGAAACAATTCCCGACGTCCATCGGAAGATGGCCGCGCTGATGCAGTCTATTGGAGGAAGCTGGGACTATGGCGTCACTTCCGCGACACCTCTTGCGGGTGTTTCGCAGCCGAAGGTGGCGCCAGAAAAGGTAGCGGCCCTCTCCTCGCAATTCATGGCGTTACTGAACGTCGAACCTCACCGTCGGGGGTATGATTTCGAGAAGTTTCTCAAAGAGCTTTTCAATGCCTACGGGATGGAAGCCCGAAATCCCTTTCGCATTCGCGGAGAACAGATCGACGGCAGCTTTCAACTAGAAGGCGCTACCTATTTGCTCGAGGCAAAGTGGCAGAACCCACTGACGAATGCTGCCGCATCTGCGTGCCTTTAACGGCAAGATTGAAGAGAAAGCTGCATGGTCACGCGGTCTCTTCATCAGCTACAGCGGTTTCAGTGAAGATGGGCTGTTCGCCTTCGGGCGAGGAAAGAAGGTCATCTGTATGGACGGGCGCGATATCTACGAAGCATTGTCCCGATCTATTGCTCTAGATCAAGTGATCATCGAAAAGGCTCGACAGGCAGCATCCCACGGTCCAATTTTTAAACGCGTTACCGATATGCTCGACCATCTAAAGTCATGACGAACAAACAGATTACTCGGGACTGAACAACCTTCATTACGCATCAGTATTTCATGATCGATCATCACGCTAGAAGTGGGTATTGCAATATGGCAGAAGTAGAAAAACCGATCGTGCCCACCCGCCTCTATAGATATCGATCTTTGATCCGTGATGAAAATGCCGTCGAACAAGAGATAGATTCAATACTGCAGAAATACCTATTTTGTTCATCGTTCATGCGAATGAACGATCCTATGGAAGGATTTTATCGGCCAAGCAAGGTTCTAAGTGGGAAGTCCGACTACAAAGATATTGTGCGAGAGATAACTGGCATCAAATCAAACGTTGGTATCTCATGTTTCACCGAGACTTTCGAGAACGTGTTGATGTGGACTCACTATGCCGGCAACTACACCGGCATGTGTCTTTCCTACTCTACTAAGGAACTGCTTGCCGGGCTTCCTCACCATGTCCGCCTCGTTCGGCTAGCTTATGTAGATGAGCCGCCGATAATCTTTCCCAGCCAAGTTAACAACGTTAGCAACGCCGCCACTCACATTTTGTCGCAAAAGAAATATAATTGGGCATATGAGCGCGAATGGCGCGTGTTGGGCTCGGTCGGTCGTGTCGAGATAGGACGTGTCCAAGCGGTGAAAACAATATACTTTGGATCACGCGTTAATTTAAGGCATCGTCAAAGAATATTGGCGCGAATCCAAGGCACCGGCATAAAAGCGTACATGATGGACGTTGACGGCTACGATCACTCTTGGGAGCCGATCAACGCAGCTGCACGACCGAAGAAGAAGGGACCGTAGTAATTCCTGCATAGTGGAGCGCACGGGGGCCGACATAATGCCCGCTCCAAAAGAATCGCGCTATACTCGCTCCGGTAGCACCGCGAGAGCATCACCATGCGCAACATCATCATCTGCTGCGACGGCACTGGCAACGAAATTTCCGAGAACATCTCCAATGTGCTCAAGCTCTATCGCTGCCTGCGCAAGACGGAGAAGACGCAGCCGCGGCAACTCGTGTTTTACGATCCGGGGGTTGGCACGCTGGAGCGGCCGGACCCCTGGCACAAGCTGAAGCAGGATTTCAACGCCATTCTCGGCCTCGCCACCGGCTATGGGCTCGATGACAATGTGCTCGCGGCCTATTCCTTCCTGGTGCACCATTATCAGGCGGGCGATGCGATCTACCTGTTCGGCTTTTCCCGCGGCGCCTATACCGTGCGGGCGCTGGCGGGGCTGATCCACAAGGTGGGGCTGATCTCGCCCGAGCAGGTCAATCTCGCCGGCTCGGGGCTGATCGCCTACAAGCAGTTTTCCAGTGATGAAGCGCCAAAGCTGCGCCTCAGCCCGAAGGCGCTCACCGATACCGGCGACGAGGACGGGCCGCTGCCGGAAGGGCCGTTCGACAACGCGGCGCAGTTCGCGCGCATCACCTCGGCGCGCTGGCCGACCATCCGCTTCGTCGGCGTCTGGGATACGGTCGCCAGCGTGATCGTGCCACGGCCCGATCGCTTCTATTGGCCGA
Source organism: Bradyrhizobium valentinum (assembly GCF_001440405.1). GTDB lineage: Bacteria > Pseudomonadota > Alphaproteobacteria > Rhizobiales > Xanthobacteraceae > Bradyrhizobium > Bradyrhizobium valentinum. The sequence continues at coordinate 22,977 of NZ_LLXX01000210.1, read as the reverse complement.
GCCTGGAAGAGCTGGCCTACACGATTTCGAACCCGAGCGTGCAGACGTTCCGGCAGGCGATCTCGATCGACGAGCGGCGCTGCATGTTCCGCCTCAAGAAGTGGGACGACCCGCAGACCTACAAGCATAACCGCTTCAACGATGCGCATGCCGAGCCGCAGGATATTCTGCAGGTGTGGTTCTCAGGCGTGCATGCCGATATCGGCGGCGGCTATCCGGAAAAGGAAAGCGGGCTTTCCAAATATCCGCTGCTCTGGATGATCGACGAGGCGACAAAGTGCGGGCTGCAGGTCAACCAGGCCAATGTCAACCAGCTCGCCTGGGGCATCCAGCGCAAGGGCTCACCGTTCTCCTACGTCGCGCCTGACGTGCGCGGCGAGGTGCACACCTCGCTCAGGAGCGCGTGGTGGATTCTCGAATACATCCCGAAGAGCGCGACCTACAAGGAATGGCCGGCGCGCAAGACCTATTTCGGCTACTACATCCCCGACGCCGAGCCGCGGCTGATTCCGGAAGGCGCGGTGATCCACGAGTCCGTGGTGAAGCGGATGGATGCAATGCCGAGCTACCGGCCGGTGAATTTTCCGAACAAGTATGAGACGTGGCCGATGCCGGTCGCGCCGGTGCATGCGGCGGCGGAATCGTAGGGTGGGCAAAGCGTAGCGTGCCCACCATTCAGGACGCGAAACCTCAGCCGTCATCACCCGCCTTGTGCGCAATTGCGCACTGGGGGCGGGTGATCCAGTATCCCAGAGGCCTCGGCGATTGATCGATAGGCCGCGGCGTACTGGATACCCCGCCTTCGCGGGGTATGACGATCGCGCTCATTCGTCGCGCCTTCGTAGGATGGGTAGAGCGTAAGCGAAACCCATCGCCGGAGTGATTAGAGGCGTTGATGGGTATCGCTTCGCTCCACCCATCCTACGGTGATGGGTCCTTGCGCGCGGATAGCGTGGGCGCCGCCGCACCACTCGGCCATTGGCCGACTCCCCGCAATCCTACGGCCGCAATCCTGCCGCCTCGCGACCCAAATGGTTTACGAATCGTTCAACTCTGCTCCCTATTCTCCGTCCATCTGCTGCCAGAACCGGCTTGAAACGCTCAGGACGAGCGATGTTGGAACGATCGATCACCGACGAGGTCGAGGCGGCCATAAAGGCCGGCTCGACGGACAAACATCTGGATGCGCTGCGACAGGTCACGGACCTGTTCTTGCAGTCCACCGAAAGCTATTCCGGCGAGCAGATCGAGCTGTTCGGCGACGTGCTGGAGCGGCTGATCCGGACCATCGAGCTGCGCGCGCTGGCCGATGTCTCCGCACGTATTGCGCTTGCCGAAATGAGCACGCAGCTCGCCTCCATCAAGCAGGCGCCGCCGGCCGTAATCCGCCGCCTCGCGCACAACGACGAGATTTCGATCGCCCGTCCCGTGCTGACCGAATCGGCGCGGCTGACGGCCGAGGATCTGATCGAGCTGGCAGGGACCAAAAGCGAGCAGCATCTGCTCGCGATCTCCGGGCGCTGGTGGCTGACCGAGATCGTCACCGATGCGCTTCTCAAGCGGCATTATCCCTCCGTCAGCCGGCGGCTCGTCAGCAATCCCGGCGCGCGGATGTCGGCCAGCGGCTATGCCATCGTGCTGAAGCAGGCGGAGAGCGATCCTGATTTGGCCGTCGAGACCGGCATTCGTATCGACCTCCCCGCCGAGCAGCGCCAGCAACTGTTGAAGAACGCCACCGAGGTGGTGCGAACGCGGCTGCTCTCGCGGGCGCCGCCGCATCTGTTTGAGGAAATCAGGAACGCGATCGCGATCGCGGCCACCGGCGCCAACCGCGAGATGTCGCGCACGCGCGATTTCAACGCGGCCCGCCGCTTCGTCGCGGCGCTCGCCAAGCACGGCAAGCTCAACGAGCCGGCGCTGCTCGCCTTTGCGAAAGAGCGGAAATACGCCGAGACGATCGCGGCACTCGCCGAACTCTCCGGCTCGCGCATCGAGGTGATCCGCCCGGTGATGCAAAGCCTGCGCGACGACGGCGTGCTGATCCCCTGCCGCGTCGCCGGATTGAACTGGGAAACGGTTGCCGCCGTGCTCGACAGCCGCTTCTCCGCCGGCTCGATGGGCCGCCATGAGCTGGCGAAAGCAAGAGAGCAATACGGCAAGCTGACGGTCGAAAACGCCCGCCGCCTGCTGCGCTTCTGGCAAGTCCGCGCCGCCGACGCGCCGCCGAAGATGGGTTGAGTTGGTTGCGTCATTGCGAGCGAAGCGACTCTTACTTCCTTCTCCCCTTGTGGGAGAAGGTGGATCGCTGACGCGCAGCGGCAGCGAGACGGATGAGGGGTCTTTCTCCGCGGAGAGAACCCCTCATCCGGCGCTTCGCGCCACCTTCTCCCACAAGGGGAGAAGGAAGAAAAAGAACTACCGCGTCCCGAACGTGGTCGCGCCGAACAGCGCCTTCTGGGTCGAGGGCTGCGAGCGCCAGTATTGCGGCGGGGCGAAGACCTCGCCGCCGAGTTCGGCTGCGGCGTGCCAGCCCCAGCGCGGGTCGTAGAGCATGGCGCGCGCGAGCGCGACCATGTCGGCCTTGCCCGAGGCGACGATCTCCTCGGCCTGCCTGGCTTCCGTGATCAGGCCGACGGCAATGGTGGGCAGGCCGGTCGCCTCGCGGATGCCTTGCGCGAACGGCACCTGGTAGCCGGGGCCGAGCGGAATCTTCTGCAAGGGCGACACGCCGCCCGAGGACGCATCGATCCAATCGACGCCATGTTTCTTCAGTTCGCCTGCGAATTCAATGGTCTGCTCAAGATCCCAGCCGCCCTCGACCCAGTCGGTGCAGGAAACGCGCAATCCCACCGGCTTGTCATGCGGGAACGCTGCGCGCACCGCGTCGAACACTTCGAGCGGAAAGCGCATGCGGTTTTGCAACGAGCCGCCATATTGGTCGGTGCGCCGGTTGGCGATCGGCGACAGGAACTGGTGCAGGAGATAGCCGTGCGCCGAGTGCACCTCGATGGCGTCGATGCCGAGCCGCTCGGCGCGCTGCGCTGCGGCCACGAAAGCGTCGCGCACGCGCTTAAGTCCCGCCGCACCGAACGCCAGCGGCGGCGTCTCGCCCTCCTTGTGCGGAATGGCCGACGGGCCCTCCGCCCGCCAGCCGCCCTCAGTCACCGGGATCAACTGCCCGCCCTCCCATGGCGTGTGGCTCGACGCCTTGCGGCCGGCATGGGCAAGCTGCATCATCACGGCGGCCTTCGATCGCTTGCGCACCGAGGCGAGGATCGGCCTAAGTGCGGCTTCGGTGGCGTCGTTGTAGAGGCCGAGGCAGCCCGGCGTGATGCGGCCGGTCGCCTCCACCGCGGTCGCCTCGATGCAGAAGGCGGCCGCCCCCGACAGCGCCAGCGAATTGATGTGGGTGAAGTGCCAGTCGTTGGCCTCGCCATCGACGGCTGAGTACTGGCACATCGGCGCCACCATGATGCGGTTGGCAAGGTTAAGGCCGCGCAGCTTGATCGGGGTAAACAAAGCGCTCATGGGCTAAGGGATCCGGACCGGGAGGAAAGCGACCCTTAATGTCTAGCGAGCCGCTCGGCGCTCCTCAACCCGCTTCGGCTGCAACCCTGCCGGGCGATTCATCGCTGGCCGCGTCACCGGCACCGTCACTCCACCAGCGTGAATTGCAGCAGCAGATTGCGCTGGATCATCGAGAAATTGTCGTCGGAGATCAACGTCAGCACCGTGTCGCCCTCCGGCGTGACATGGGCGTCGATGCCTTCCATGTTGTCGATCTCGCTGCCGAGGTCGGCCTCGAAGATCGCGGGGCCATCGACCACGGCGCCCGGGCCGACGGATGCAAGTGCAATGCGCCGGATGCGGATGCCGACCCCGCCGAGCCAGGAGAATTTGCGTTCCAGCAGCAACAGCCCGCCGGACGGCAGCAGCACCGCGTCGCTGACGTCGAAATTATCGGTGCGGCGAATGCTGAACAGCCCCATCGTCTTGCCGATCAGGAAGGCTGTGATGTTGCCCTGCGCGTCGAGCCCGCGTTCGGAGATCGCAATCAGCGTTCCCGCCAGCGGCAAGCCCTTCGGCACCGCGACAAGCGCCTCGATTCCCTTGTTGTAGGGCAGCTTGCGCACGCCCAGCGGCAACTGAATCAACTCGCCATGCGCGCGCGTAAATCCCTTGGCGAAGTCGAAGCGCAGTATCTGATTGACGCGCTCGAGCCCGACATAGACCAGCGAGCCGTCGAGCGCGATCGCCTCGGTATCGTACCAGCCGCGCGAGGTGATCGGCTTGCCGTCGGGACCAAGCACCGGCGACGCCTCGACATCGTCGAGTCCGGTCATCTCACGGCCCTTGTAGACAATGCGGCCGGTGAACCAGCCTCCCTTGTCGCTGATCGCGATAAAGCGCTCGCCCCTGGCGTCGAGCCGCAGGCCCGACAATCCGCCGAAGCCGCGAAACCGCGAAGTCAGAATGAGTCCGCTGCGATATTCGAGCTCGCCAAAGCGCACATGCGATCGGTCGCGGGTGTCGAACGAGGGTAGCGGCCGGGCATTGACGTCGATCGAGACCGGCGAACTGACCGAGAATTCGTCGGGAACGCTCTGCTTCGGCGGCCGCTGCACGGCCGTTTGCGCCAGCGCCGCCACAGGCAGGGCTGCCGCCGAAAGCCCCGCCGCTGCATATTTCAGAAGGCGGCGGCGGCCTATGAGCGTGCGCATGCTCTCACGAATGCAGACGGCGCGGCCGGCGGTGGCCCGTGACGGGCGCGGCGCCCTGGGTCTCGCTGAACAGTTCGGCGAGCTTCTCGGTGATGGCGCCGCCGAGCTCTTCGGCGTCGACGATGGTGACCGCGCGGCGGTAGTAGCGCGTGACGTCGTGACCGATGCCGATCGCGATCAGTTCGACCGGCGAACGGGTCTCGATCTCCTCGATGATGTGGCGCAGATGCCGCTCGAGATAATTGCCGGGATTGACCGACAGCGTGGAATCGTCGACCGGCGCGCCGTCCGAAATCATCATCAGGATCTTGCGCTGTTCGGCCCGGCCGAGCAGCCGCTTGTGCGCCCAGTCCAGCGCCTCGCCGTCGATGTTCTCCTTCAGCAGACCCTCGCGCATCATCAAGCCCAAATTCTTGCGCGAACGCCGCCACGGCGCATCGGCGGATTTGTAGATGATGTGCCTGAGATCGTTGAGGCGGCCGGGATTAGCCGGCTTGCCGGCGGCAAGCCATGCCTCGCGGGATTGTCCGCCTTTCCAGGCGCGGGTGGTGAAGCCCAAAATCTCGACCTTGACGCCGCAGCGCTCGAGCGTACGCGCAAGAATATCGGCGCAGGTCGCCGCCACCGTGATCGGGCGGCCGCGCATCGATCCGGAATTGTCCAGGAGCAGCGTCACCACGGTGTCGCGGAAGGTCGCTTCCTTCTCGTGCATGAAGGACAGCGGATGATAGGGATCGGTGACCACGCGCGACAGTCGCGCCGGATCGAGGATGCCTTCCTCGAGGTCGAACTCCCAGGCGCGGTTCTGCTGCGCCATCAGGCGGCGCTGCAGCCGGTTGGCGAGCCGCGCGACGATGCCCTGCAGATGCGCAAGCTGCTTGTCGAGATAGGAGCGCAAGCGCTCCAGCTCGTCATGGTCGCAGAGATCTTCGGCGGCGATGACCTCGTCGAACTTCGGCGCGAACGCGTGATATTCCGGCCCGCGCGGCTCGTTGGCGCCACGCGTATTCGGCCGCGTCGCCTCGCCCGGCGTCTCGTCGTCGCCGAGCTCGCCATCGTCGAAGGTGTCTGACGTGGAGGCCTGCGCGCTCTCCATCGCGCTCTCCGACATTTCGTCGGTGGACGCCTGCGCCTGGTCGGCGCTCATTTCCTGCGCGGCGTCGGAATCGGGCGAACCCTCGGCGCCGGACTGGTCGCTCTCGCCGTCCTGATTCTCGTCGTCGTTTTCATCGTCATCGGCGTCTGCATCGCGGTCGTCGCCGAGATCGAGCGCCGACAGCAGGTCATGCACGAGATCACCGAATTTGGCCTGATCCTCGGTGACGCGGCTGAGCTTGTCGAGCCGGGTGCCGATCTTGTCTTCCAGCACCGGGCGCCAGAGATCGACCATCTTCCTGGCAGCCGTGGGCGGCGCCAGCCCCGTCAGCCGCTCGCGCACCAGCATCGCCAGCGCATCCGACAGCGGCGCATCGGCGCGATCAGTGATCTCGTCGTATTTGCCGCGATGAAAATGATCGTCGAGCATCGCGGTGAGGTTTTTCGCAACGCCCGACATCCGGCGCGAACCGATCGCCTCGACGCGCGCCTGCTCCACCGCCTCGAACACGCCGCGCGCCTGCGGATTTCCCGGCATCAGCTTGCGATGCACCTTGGGATCGTGACAGGCGAGTTTCAGCGCGATCGAATCGGCGTGGCCGCGCACGATCGCCGCGTCCCGCTTGGTCATCTTGCGGGCGGGCTCCGGCAGCCGCGCCTTGCCCGGCGCGAGACCGGGACGCTCGGCCGCGAACGTCACGTCCAGTTCCGGCGCTTTCGCGATCGCGCGCAGGCAGGAGGTCACCGCGCGCTTGAACGGCTCGGTCGGTGCTTCCTTAGATCCGGTCCGGAATTTGATGTTCGACGTCGTCATTGCCACCTCACCGCCGTCGTCCCTGCGAAAGCAGGGACCCATAACCACCGGCGATCATTGTCTTCCAAACTCTGGCTCCGTCGCGCTGCTGAAACGTCACGGCGTATGGGTCCCTGCGTTCGCAGGGACGACGACTACCGACGACTACGAAAGCGCCACGTTCACCGAACTCTCGGGCAATTCCGCATTGAAGCAGCGCTGATAGAATTCCGCCACCAGCGGCCGCTCCAGTTCGTCACACTTGTTGAGGAAGGTGACGCGGAAGGCAAAGCCGATGTCGCCGAAGATCTCGGAGTTCTCGGCCCAGGTGATCACGGTGCGCGGGCTCATCACCGTCGACAAATCGCCATTGGCGAACGCGTTGCGGGTGAGATCGGCAAGCCGCACCATCTTGTTGACGATGTCGCGGCCTTCCTGCGTGCGGTAATGATGCGCCTTGGCCAGCACGATTTCGACTTCTTCGTCATGCGCCAGATAGTTCAGCGTGGTGACGATCGACCAGCGGTCCATCTGGCCCTGGTTGATCTGCTGGGTGCCGTGATAGAGGCCAGACGTATCGCCGAGGCCGACCGTGTTGGCGGTCGAGAAAAGGCGGAACGACGGGTGCGGCTTGATCACCTTGTTCTGGTCGAGCAGCGTCAGGCGGCCGGAGACTTCCAGCACGCGCTGGATCACGAACATCACGTCAGGACGGCCGGCGTCGTATTCGTCGAACACCAGCGCGATATTGTGCTGCAGCGCCCAGGGCAGGATGCCGTCGCGGAATTCGGTGACCTGCTTGCCGTCCTTGATGACGATCGAGTCCTTGCCGACGAGGTCGATACGGCTGATGTGGCTGTCGAGATTGACGCGCACGCAGGGCCAGTTCAGCCTCGCTGCGACCTGCTCGATGTGGGTCGATTTGCCGGTGCCGTGATAGCCGGTGACCATGACGCGGCGGTTCTTGGCGAAACCGGCGAGGATCGCCAGCGTAGTGGCGCGGTCGAAGCGGTAGTCCGAATCGACTTCCGGCACATGCGGGTCAACCTCGGAATAGGCCGGCACTTCGAGATCGCTGTCGATACCGAAGACCTGGCGGACCGACACCTTCATATCGGGCAAACCGGCAGGCTCAGTAACTTTGGTCATGGCGGCGGTCGTCATCAATCCTCCGAGGTCCCGGGCGTTCCCGAAACCAGATCTGTTGAATGGCTGCGGATGGGGGCTAATGCAAACCTATCAGAGAGCAACGGCCGGCAGAAGCCCGCGGCACAATCAAAGTTCCGTTGCCTTATCATTGAGATAGGCTGTGTATCAGGTTTTTGGAGGGCTGCCCTGCGAATCACGCCGCACTTTTGCCGCCTTGGGCATCCGCCAGGCACAAAACCGGCACTTTCAGCCTCTGCCTGGGCTTGGTAGCTCTGAGTACAGCCCACCCGTCGGACAGCAATGTTGTGACTTCATTCCTTGATCCCGTGATTGCATTCGTTTCGGCCCATCCGTGGCTGGCCTATCTGACGCTATTTCTCGCGGCCCTGCTCGAGGCGATCCCGGTGGTGGGGGCGTTGGTGCCGGGTTCGACCATCATCCTTGCCCTGAGCGCGCTCGTGCCGGGCGGCGAACTGAAGCTGTGGGGCGTGCTGGCGGCAGCGATCGCCGGCGCCGTACTCGGCGACGGCTCGGCGTTCTGGGCCGGTCATCGCGCGCAACGCGAAATTCTGGCCGCCTGGCCGATGTCGAGATATCCAGGCGTGATGGCGCGGAGCGAGGCGCTCTTCCACCGCTGGGGAGCGCTGGCCGTCCTTTTTGCGCGCTTTGTGCCGCCGATCCGCGCCTTCGTGCCGGTCACGGCGGGTGCGCTCGGGATGCAGCCGATGCTTTTCTTCGGCGTCAATATTCCCGCGGTCCTTGGCTGGGCGCTGGCGCATGTGCTGCCGGGCGTGCTCGCGGTTTCGGCATTGCATGAATATGCCGGCCTGCCGCACCACCAGCACACCGGCAAACATCTGTGGATGCTGGCCGTGTTCGCGGCGTCGATCGCCGCACTCGGCGTCTGGGCGCTGCGGCGCCGTCAGGCCCGGGCCGGGCTCCGCCCTGGTGCAGGACCGACATAGCGGGCGCGGGGCCGGATCAGCCCGCCATGGCGCAACTGCTCGCAGGCATGCGCAATCCATCCCACCGTTCGCGCCATGGAAAACAGAACCAGTTCATGGCCGGGCGGCAGGCCGAGCGTATGCACCAGCACCGCAAGGGCATAGTCGATGTTGACGAACTCGCCGGTCGCCTCCGCGATACGGTCAGGGATTTCGTGGGTGAGTTTGCGGTCGGCGCCGGAGCGCGCCAGCGCTTCCAATAGCGCCCGCGCGCGGGGATCGCCATGCTTGTAGACGCCGTGGCCGAAGCCCGCGAAGCGTTCGCCGAGCGCGACGCGCTCGCGGATGACGGGGGCGACCTCGCCATTGGCAAGCGTCTTCAGAAGCTGCGCCGCCAGCACGCCGGCACCGCCGTGCTTCGGGCCTTTCAGCGCGACGAGGCCGGCGATCACAGCGTCATAGAGATTCAAGCCGGTCGAGGCCGCGCAGCGCACGGTGAAGGTCGAGGCATTCAATTCATGATCCGCCAGCAGCACCAGTGCGCGGCGGATCAAATCGGCGGCGTGCTTGTGCTCCGGCGCCCAAACCCGCGCGATCTGCAGATGAAGCTGACTTGCCGAGGATCTGGCGTTCAGCATGGTCGCGACCACCAGCCGCATGATGCGGCCGCCGAGCATCGCGCGCCCTTCGGGGGCCCGGGTGAATGCCCGCGGATCGGCGCTCGCCGCCAGCGCCAGCACAGCGATCGTCCGATCGATCGCGTTGGCCCCGCGTGTAGCCTCAGCCACGGCGCGCATTTCGTCCGACACAACCGGGCAATTATCCTGTTCGAAGGGATCGACGCCGGTGACATCCCATAGCAGCGTCGCGGCATGTTCGAGCGTGTCGCGCTCGGCGAGGTCGACGCAATTGACGCCGCGGTAGATCGGCCCGTCCTCGGTGATGGTCGCGACCGCCGAATCCATCACCGGCAGATCGGCATCGAAGCTGCGCAGCCCTCGCGGCTCCGGCGACGGCGCGCGCCGCTCCTTTAGCGTGCGGATGTCCTCGGCCCGGTAGCGGTGGCTGCGCGAATCCTGCGACGGCTCGGAGCGGATCAGGCCGCGGCTGACATAGGCGTACAGCGTTGCCTGCGAGATCGCGAGTTCGGCGGAGGCCTCGCGGGCCGAGAGATAAAGGCCGGCGGATTTTTTCATATTGATTTACATAATCAAGATTGATCAATCTGTCGAGAGGCCCGACCTTTGCTGGCGACAAAGGAGCGCCCTCATGAATATGCAGCTTTCGAAGACCCCGATCGGCCTGGACGGGATTCCCGCCGCCGAAACCGTGCTCAGCCATGTCGATGGCGAGCGCGGCGAACTGATCATCGCCGGCGAGCGGGTCGGCGACCTCGCCGGCAAGACCGGTTTTGAGGGCGTGACCGCCCGGCTGTGGAGTGGTGGAACCGGCCAGCCGGTTGGCGAAGCCGCCGTACGGGCCGCCCTCGGTGCGGGCCGCGAACGCGCCTTCGCCAGGCTGCCGGATCTGCTCGGCATCACGCGCGGGCTGTCGATCGTCGATGGTTTTCGCGCGGCGATCGCTGGGCTGCGCGCGGAAGCGGGTCTGGCGCACGAGGCCACGATCGTCGGCGCGTTTCCGGTCATCGCCGGTGCCCTGGTCCAGCGGGTGAAGGGCAACGACCCAGTCGCACCCGATCCAACCGCGAGCCACGCCGCCGACACGCTGTCAATGATGCTCGGCCGCAAGCCCAACGCGCGCGAGGTGGCAGCGCTGGACGCCTATTTCGTCACGGTATGCGACCACGGCATGAACGCGTCGACCTTCACGACGCGCGTCGTGGCCTCGACGCAGGCGGATTTATTCGCAGCCGTCACAGCCGGTTATTGCGCGCTGACAGGCCCGCTGCATGGCGGCGCCCCCGAGCCGGTGCTGGAAATGCTCGACGCGATCGGCTCAACCGAGCGCATCAAACCGTGGGTCGACAGCGCGCTGGCCCGCGGCGAGCGGCTGATGGGATTCGGCCACCGCATCTATCGCGTCCGCGATCCCCGCGCCGACGTGCTGAAGGGCGCGATCGAGCGGCTCGCCGGTGACGGCACCGACCTGCCGTTTGCGGGCGAGGTCGAGGCCTATATCCGCGACGCGCTGCGGCGGAAAAATCCGGACCGTCCGCTCGACACCAATGTGGAGTTCTTCACGGCGATCCTGCTCGACGCGCTGAAAATCCCGCGGCAGGCATTTACGCCGATCTTTGCTGTGGCCCGTGCAGCAGGCTGGACCGCGCATGCCCGCGAGCAGCAGCGTGCCGGCAGATTGATCCGGCCGAGTTCGGCGTATATCGGGGCGATGCCTGGGTGAGAGGGCAAAAGCGTTTGAAGGCAACAGCGGAGCCACTATCTCCGCTGTCGTCCCTGCGAAGGCAGGGACCCATAACCACAGGCGTATGTAGTTGCGCGAAAACCGTCGAACAGCGGAATTAAAGTGGAGAGGCCGCGGCGTATGGGTCCCTGCTTTCGCAGGGACGACGAAAACTAAGCGCCGCGGACGACCGTCTTCAAATAATTATACGCCTTGATGATCTCGATCAGGCGGTCCTCGGTGGAGCGGTCGCCACCATTGGCATCGGGATGATGCTGCTTGACCAGCGCCTTGTACTTGGCCTTGACGTCCTCGAGGGTGGCTTCCGCGGTGAGCCCCATGACCTGCAGCGCCTTGCGCTCGGCATTCATCACTTTCCGCGTTTCGACCTTGGCTTCGGCGCCCGGGCCGGGCCGCCAGCGGCCGCGGCCGTTGAGTTCGGAGAACATGCTGAACGGATCGGCAGCGCCGTCAAAGTCCTCGGCGCCGGGCTGCTTGCCCTTCTTGCCGGCGGTGTTGGCGCCCATCTTCCAGGTCGGGCGATGGCCGGTCAGCGCGTCCTTCTGGTAGCGCGCGACGGCATCGGCATTCATGCCCTGGAAGAAATTGTAGGACTGATTGTACTCGCGGACGTGGTTGAGACAGAAGTGCCAATACTCGCGGGAGTTCTCCCGGCCCTTGGGCGCGCGGTGCGGCCCCTTGTTCTGGCAGCCCGCCCATTCGCACATGGCGGCTTCTTCGCGCGCCTGCGCCTGCTGCTTCGCGCTCAGCTTGTTGGGCTTGATGCGAATGGAATCGAAGAATTTGGATGAATCAATTGCCATGGCTGACTTTGACTACGCAATGCCCGAGGCTTCAAGTCTTGACATTGCGAATACCTCCATTCGGATGCGCCATTGACGAAAAGCGGATACAGAATTATCTGCCGCCATCATGAGCACCAGGGACGCTATCATACACAAGTTGCGTGAAGCTTTCTTGCCGGAAAGCCTCGACGTTACGGACGAATCTCATCTGCATGAGGGCCATGCGGGCCACCGGCCGGGCGGCGAAACGCATTTCAGGGTTTATATTGTGTCTCCGGCCTTCGAAGGGAAGAGCCGGATTGAACGCCATCGCATGGTAAACACCATACTGGAGGCGGAACTCAACGGCTCCGTCCATGCGCTCGCCATCAAGGCGCAGGCGCCGGGAGAAGCCGCCGGCCGGTAATCTGGCAAACCTGCCGCAATGAGCGTCCGATGATGTCGCAAAAGCTCGTAATCTTGGCGGGGCTCCCAGGTTCTGGGAAAAGCACGCTGGCAGAAGGGCTTTCGCGCCATTTTTCACTGCCGCTGTTTTCCATCGATCCGATCGAGGCGGCGATGTGGCGCGGCGGCCTGCCCCGGGATCAAACGGGGATTGCCGCCTACGCCATCGCGCAAGCATTGGCCGAGGAGCACCTGCGGCTGGGGCATTCCGTGGTCATCGATGCGGTCAATCCGGTCGAGGCGCCGCGCGCTGCATGGCGAAACCTCGCCGCAAAATATCGCGCGAGCCTTCCGATCATCGAATGCGTTTGCATGGACGAGGCGACGCACCGCCGGCGTATCGAAGCGCGAATGCGCGCCATCGAGGGAATGACCGAGATCACGTGGGCCGAGGTCGAGAAACGGCGCACCGGCTATGAAGCCTGGACCGATGCAAGGCTGACGCTGGATACGTCGGCGCACCCGCCCGAACGGTTGCTCGCGGAAGCCATCGTCTACCTGACATGACGTGGTCGGCCAGCATTGTGTGAAGATCGGCGGAGCCGGTAGAACCGCTTTGGTCTTTGTGAGACAATCGCCGAAGCGATGGATCCGGTTCCGTTCGGACGCGGGTCGGGCTGACCCCCGACGCCATCGCAGGTCGATGGATCCGTCCGATGCGATATTGGGCACACTTCAAATGGGCCGCCGCCGTGGTCTTGCTGGTTGCGGTCTCCTCGATCAGGGCGCACGCGCTTGATATGCCGAGCCCCTTTGTCCAGGAAGTGCTGATCAAAAGCATTCTGGTGACGCTCAACGATGCGGTGGCGTCGGATAATTTCGCGGTCCTGCACGCCAAGATTTCAAAGCCGTTCCGTGATCAGTTTCCGCCCGAGAAGCTGCGGGCCGTCTTTAAGGACCTGGTCGAGAAGCACGCTGTGTTCGACGCGATCGTCGCCAGCCCGGTCATTCCCGAGGAGGAAGCCAAAATCGACGAGAAGGGCGTGCTGCGCCTCAAGGGCCGTTTCGACACCACTCCGAAAAAGGTGAAGTACCAGCTCGGGTTCATTCCCTCTGACGGCCAATGGAAGCTCAGCGGCGTCACCATCGATATTGAATAGCTGACGCCGTTATGGCGCCGACGCTCAAAACGCCGTCCCGGCCCGCTTCGGCTTCGGATCTTCGGCTTCGCGCGGCAGCGGCGTGATCTTCAGCGCGGTGATGCGGTTACGCTCACGCCGCAGCACGCGGAAGCGGCAACCGTGGAAGGTAAAACTCTGTCCGCGCTCGGGAATCGAACGCGCCTCGTGAATCACAAGCCCGGCAACAGTGGTTGCCTCCTCGTCGGGCAGGTGCCAGTTCATCGCACGGTTGAGATCGCGGATCGGCACCGAGCCGTCGACCACCACGGAACCGTCGGCCTGAATGCGGACGCCGGCCACCACCACGTCATGCTCGTCGGAAATATCGCCGACGATTTCCTCCAGCACGTCTTCCAGCGTTACCATGCCTTCGACCTCGCCATATTCGTCGACGACGAGCGCGAAGTGGGTCTTGCGGCGGCGAAACGCCTTCAACTGTTCGGACAAGGGCCGCATCTCCGGCACGAACCAGGGCGGCAGCATGATCGCCGAAACGTCGATGTGCGAGGTGTCGCCTTCGGACGCGCGGATCGCACGCAGCAAATCCTTGGCGTGCAGCACGCCGATGATGTTTTCCGGCTTGTCGCGCCACAAGGGGATGCGGGTGTATTCGGTCGCCAGCACCTCGCTCACCAGTTCGTCTGGCGGCAGATCGGCATTGATCATCACCATCGCGGTGCGATGAACCATGACGTCGGACACGGCCAGGTCGCCAAAGCGGAAGACATTTTGAATGTATTCGGCCTCGCCGCTTTCGATCCCGCCGTGCTCAGCCGATTCTTCCACCAGCCCCTCGATCTCGGAGTCGGTAAGGATTTCGTGCTGCGAGGATTCCTGCACGCCGAGCAGGCGCAAAATTCCGCGTGACGCGCTGTTGAGGAGCCAGTTCAGCGGCCAGAATACCAGATAGGAAAAATAGAGCGGATAGGCGATCCATTGCGAGACCGGCATCGGCTCCCTGATCGCGAGCGTCTTCGGTACTTGCTCGCCGATCACGATGTGCAGCGAGGAGAATACCAGGAATCCAGCCAGAAACGACACGAAGTGTAGCGTACCTTCCGACATCCCAAGTGGAAGCAGCAACGGTTCGAGCAGCGCCGAAACGGTGGGTTCGCCGACCCAGCCGAGGCCGAGCGAGGCCATGGTGATGCCGAGCTGACAACACGCCAGATAGGCCTCGATGTTACCCATCATGCTGTGCAGCAGGCGCGCGCCGAACCGGTCCTGTTCGACCATCGCCCTGATGCGAAACCCGCGGCTCTTCACCAGCGCAAACTCGGCCGCCACGTAGAACGCGTTGGCGGCGAGCAGAAGGAACGCAAGCAGCAGATTGAATGCAGTCGAACTCATGATTGCCTCGCGGCGACGGCCACGGGCCTGCGCGACGTGTCGCCCACAATGCGCGCGGACAATCTCGTCCTCATCCCGCCAGCTTCTGTTGCAGGAAGCCGCGAACCAAAGCGGGCTCGACGTCGTTTGCGACCACCGCGCGGCCGATCGCCTGCAGCAGGATGAAGGTCAGCTTGCCGCGCTTGACCTTCTTGTCCTGCGCCATCAGCGCCATCAGGGCGTCGGCATCCGCGAGCCCCTCCTGCGCAAAGCCTGCGATATCCTGCAAATGGGTCGGCAGGCCGACGGAAGCAAGGTGGCGTTCGACGCGGGCGGCGTCGGCCCCGGAGATCATACCGAGTTGCGCGGAAAATTCCGCCGCCAGCACCATGCCGACGGCAACGCCTTCGCCATGGAACAGGCGATCGGAGAAGCCGGTTGCGGCCTCCAGCGCATGGCCGAAGGTATGACCGAGATTGAGCAGAGCGCGCTCGCCGGTTTCGCGCTCGTCGCGCGACACGATCGCAGCCTTGGCGCGGCAGGAGGTCGCGATCGCGTGCTCACGCGCCGCGCCGCCGGAGAAGATGTCGGCGTGGTTGGCTTCGAGCCAGGTGAAAAAGGCGTCGTCGCCGAGCACGCCATATTTTGCGACTTCGGCATAGCCGGCGCGGAACTGGCGCGGCGACAGCGTATCCAATACCGATGTATCGGCAACGACCAGCACCGGCTGGTGAAACGCGCCGAGCAGGTTCTTGCCCTGCGGCGAGTTGATGCCGGTCTTGCCGCCAACCGAGGAATCCACCTGGGCCAAAAGCGAGGTCGGTACCTGCACGAAATCGACGCCGCGGCGCAGGATCGCCGCCGCGAAACCGGCGAGATCGCCGACCACGCCTCCGCCGAGCGCGATCACCAGATCGTTGCGCTCGATCTTCGCCGCGATCAGCGCTTCGGAGACTTTTTCGAGACCGGCATAGGTTTTCGACACTTCGCCTTCCTCGACGATGATTCGCGAGGTCGGAATCCCGGCTTCGGCAAGCGATGCCTCGGTTTGCTCCAGCCAGTTTCGAGCGACAGTACGGTCGGTAATGATGGCCGTGCGCACGCCCGGCCTCAAGGAAGCAACGCGCGCGCCGAACGAGGCCAGCACGCCGCGGCCGATGACGATGTCATAGGCGCGCTCGCCGAGCGCGACCTCGACGGTGATGGCGGCGGAATGTTTCAGTGGCGCAGTCATGGCGTAACGCTGATCCCGTCGGTTGTCGGCTGGGCAGAAGGAGCGCCGGCGCACAGCCGGGCGCGCAGGGCATCGATACATTCGTCGACGATACGGTCGTGCGGCACGTCGCGCGAGGCGATCGTCAGGTCGGCGGTCCGATAGACCGGCTCGCGTGCTTCGAGCAGGCGGCTGACGGTCGCAACCGGATCCTCGGTCTGCAACAGCGGCCGGTCGGCGCGGCGCTTGACCCGCTTCATGATGATGTCGACATCTGCCTTGAGCCAGATCGAGACCGCCTTGTCGCGGATGCGGTTGCGGGTCTCCTCGCGCATGAAGGCGCCACCGCCGGTGGCAAGCACGGCCGGGCCGCTGTCGAGCAGTCGCGCGATCACCCGCGCCTCGCCGTCCCGGAAATGCGGTTCGCCATGGATTTCGAAAATGTCCGGGATCGACATCCCGGCCGCCGCCTCGATCTCGATATCGGCGTCGAGAAACGGCAGGCGCAGCCGGGCCGCCAGCCGCCGGCCGATGGTGGACTTGCCGGCGCCCATCATGCCGACCAGCACGACCGAACGCCTTCCCAGCGCCAACGTGATGTCGGCATCCTGGGTGGGGTTCGTTTGCGCCGCTGCGGCGGTCTCGGACATCAAAAACTCTGCTCTTTTGCGGGATTTGCTCCGCGCTGCGACACCTATACTACCCCCATTGACGCCCCCGCCAGAGACTCTTGCCAGGGGAACAGGAACATGATGGATGATTTCATTGGTTAATTCGCCGCCCTGAGCCCCCTATGCCCAGTTTGTTCCGCTTTCTGACGGTCGTCGGCATCATCGCCGGGGTGTTCTATGGCGCCATTTTCGCGCTGGCGAATTTCGTCAACCCAAAGCCCCGGGAAATGACGGTCACCATCCCCGCAGACAAGTTCCTCAAGAGGTGAGCCCTGGAGCGACCGCTCGGTCAGCTTCTCGGCACATTCTGACTTAGCGCTGCACGCAGCAGGCGCATGAAAAGTCGCGTGCCTTCGTCCAGGCTCTGCCCTGCGTTCGTCGCGTCTTTAATGCCCTCTATTGCCGCGACGATCATGCCGGCCACGTCGGCAGGCTTGGCCTCGACGACCTGCAAGGATATGGCGCCGTATGCTTCTGCGTCGCACAGAACTTGAGCGAGCAGAGCCACCAGCCTGGCCCGCGCCCCAAGGGTAATGTCCCTGGCCAACGTCATGTTGACGTCGAACAGCTCGGCCGCGTCGGCGCTGCCTGCGAATGGCGCAACCAGTTCTCGCTGGAAAGCTGCCAGCGCCGACTCGATCCGGCTGAAAACGTCGCCGTCGGCCGCGAGCGCAGCCTCGACGTTCTGCATGGTACGGGCATGCGCACGCGCAGACCCTGCCCGGAACAGCTCCTCCTTGCTACTGAAGCTTAGATAAAGCGCCGCGCGCGACATGCGTGCCGCACGCGCGATGTCGGCCATGGACGTCTTGCGAAAACCGTGGCGCACGAAAACCGGTAGGGCCGCGTCAAGAATCGCGTCGGATTTCTGGTCGTTCTGATCCATCTGGGCAATCTGACACTTTTCGTCCAAGTCGTCAAAAACAAATAGACAATATTTGTCTGAGTGTCTAATGAGGGCACGGTCCAGCACTTCGCAGACCCGAGGAGTTGATAATGCCTTCCAAATTGAACGACCCCGCGCCCGCCATTGTTCTCGTCACGGGTATCAGCGGATTCCTCGGCGGACATATCGCCAAGCAATTGCTGGCAGCCGGCTATCACGTTCGAGGCAGTGTGCGCAGCATTGGCGTTTGCGACAGGATCAGGCGCCAGCTTTGTCCCGATACGGCGACCGAAGCAGTTAGCTTTGTACAGGCGGATCTTTGCTCCGATGCCGGATGGGATGTCGCGCTTAGGGGATGCCGCTTCGTAATTCACACGGCCTCGCCTTTTCCGGCGACCCTGCCAAAGGACGCGAACCTAATGATCCGAACCGCGCGGGACGGCACGCTTCGTGTGCTGCGCGCGGCCCACGAAGCCGGCGTAGCGCGGGTGGTGCTAACATCGTCGATCGCAGCCACCAATCATGGCAACGGGCAGGCTCCCTTCACCGAGAACGACTGGACCGATCCGGCCAGCGCCCGGGCGACGCCCTACTACCGGTCGAAAACGCTGGCCGAGCAGGCGGCTTGGACCCTCGCGAAGGAAACCGGACTTGATCTGGCTGTCATCAATCCTGCCACCATCTTTGGGCCGCTGCTCGGCCCGGAACACGGCACGTCGGTTGGGCTGATCAGGCAAATGATGAGTGGCCAGCTCCGGCGTGTTCCGCGCTTCGGCTTTTCGGTTGTCGATGTGCGAGACGCGGCCGACGCCCATGTCCGGGCAATGACCCACCCGGACGCGTCCGGCCAGCGCTTCATCGTCGGCGGGCGGTTTTTCTGGTTGAGAGAATTGGCCGCGGTGCTGGCAAGGTCGTTTCCAGCGCATGCTGCGCATTTGCCATCAGGTGAAGTGCCCGACTGGATGGTGAGGGCGATGGCTCCCTTCAGCGCGCGTTCGCGCATGATCGTTCACGAGCTCAGCCGCGACCTCAGCGTAAGCGCCGCCAAGGCGCAGCGGATACTGAACTGGAAAGCGCGGCCCGACGAGGATTGCATCCGCGCCACTGCGCAGAGCCTGATCGGCCACGGTCTAATCGCAGCAGCATAGATCGGCCGCTGCCGCCCGATCCGACCACAACAGCCCTTTCACGAATCACGCGATCAAGGAGAACGTGTAATGTCCACGTATACGGCCGATCAGGACCCATCGCCCGAAGCCGAATTCATCCGCGACACCGAGCGCGCCCGACTTCGCGCGCTGGTCGAAGGCGACATAGAGACGGCCGGGCGGCTTCATGCAGCCGAGTTCCAGTTGATTACGCCGATCGGAATGGCCTTGTCCAAGAAGGATTATCTGGGAGCGATTGCGAGCGGGCAGATCAAATATCTCGCCTGGGAGCCTGGACCCATCGCCGTGCGACATCATCAGAGCCACGCGGTGATCCGATATCGCGCCAGGCTCGAAGTGGTGTTCGGCGGCCACAGGGTTGCGCCAGGTGATTACTGGCACACCGACACCTACGAACATCGCGATGGGCAATGGATGGTGGTCTGGTCGCAGGCCACCGCGATCAGCCCGATGCCCTAGCTTCCCTGCAATCTCTGAGCGCGGGTTTGAAAAGTCTCCGTCCCGCCCCGATCATGCGCTATCAAAGCGAATGCGCACCACCCCTTCAGACACGAAACTGACCAACCTGTTCCTCGACATGCTCGCGGCGGAACAGGGAGCGGGCGACAACACGCTCGACGCCTATCGCCGCGACCTCACGGATTTTTCCGAATTTCTCGGCCGCAAGCGGCAAAATTTTGCCGGCGCGGGAACCGATGTGCTGCAGGATTATCTTGCCGACCTCGACACCCGCGGCTTCAAATCCTCCAGCGTGGCGCGCCGGCTGTCGGCGATGCGGCACTTATTCCGTTTCCTCCTGAACGAACGGATCCGCGGCGACGATCCGGCGGCGATCCTGTCCGGCCCGAAACGCGGCCGCGGGCTGCCGAAGGTGCTGTCGATCGCGGATGTCGACCGCATGTTGACCCGGGCCAAGGAATTGACCGAGGCCGAGAACGCTTCGCCGCAGCAACGTTTGCGCGCGATGCGGCTGTATTGCCTTCTGGAAGTGCTCTACGCCACGGGCTTACGCGTCTCGGAGCTGGTGGCGCTGCCGCTGTCGGCCGCGCGCCGCGACGCCCGAATGATCGTGGTGCGCGGCAAGGGCAACAAGGAACGGCTGGTGCCGCTCAACGAAGCGTCGCGGCAGGCGATGGCAGGTTATCTCGCCGCGATGGAAGCGCTCAGGCCCGAGAAGAAGAATAGCGCCGCCCCTTCGAAATGGCTGTTTCCTTCCTTCGGCGAGAGCGGCCATCTGACGCGGCAGCATTTTGCGCGCGACCTGAAGGAACTGGCGGCGGCATCGGGCCTGGCGCCGCGGCTGGTCTCGCCGCACGTGCTGCGCCACGCCTTTGCCAGCCACTTGCTGCATAACGGCGCGGACCTGCGCATTGTGCAGACGCTGCTCGGCCATACCGATATCTCCACCACGCAGATCTACACCCATGTGGTCGAGGAACGGCTGAAAAGCCTGGTGCGCGACCTGCATCCGCTGGCGGAGAAGTAAACTTCGTCGCACGCCCGCCTTGACTTCCGGGCCGTCTCCCCCGAAAGAGCCGTTTCCCGCCGCGGCTTGTTTGGCGCGCTTTCGGCAAACCGGGTCATCCGGACCGATATGTGCGCTAAATCATTGAAGATGCGTGCTTTCCCGGAGCGAACCGAAAACCGCTTCGCCTCATAGCGCGTTGTTACCTATATTGTCTTGATGCCGGATCAGATGCGCAGCTATCTCGACTTCGAAAAACCAGTCGCCGAACTAGAGGCCAAGGTCGATGAATTGCGCGCGCTGGCGGCGTCCGGCAGCGACATCGGCGATGAGATTTCGCGCATAGAGGACAAGGCGCAGCAGGCGCTGGCCGACCTCTACGCCAATTTGACGCCGTGGCAGAAGACGCTGGTGGCGCGCCATCCGCAGCGCCCGCACTTCACCGATTTCGTCAACACGCTGATCACGGAATTCACGCCGATGGCGGGCGACCGCAAGTTCGGCGAGGACGAGGCGCTGATGGGCGGCTTCGGCCGCTTCCGCGGCGAGAGCATCTGCGTGGTCGGCCAGGAAAAGGGCGCCTCTACCGAGGGCCGCATCAAGCATAATTTCGGCATGGCCCGCCCCGAAGGCTATCGCAAGGCCGTCCGCCTGATGGAGATGGCCGACCGCTTCGGCATTCCCGTGCTGTCGATCGTCGATTCCGCCGGCGCCTATCCCGGCATCGGCGCCGAGGAACGCGGCCAGGCGGAAGCGATCGCGCGCTCCACTGATGCCTGCCTGTCACTCGGCGTTCCCAACGTGGCGATCATCACCGGCGAAGGCATGTCAGGCGGCGCCATCGCCATCACCACTGCGAACAAGGTGCTGATGTTCGAACACGCGATCTACAGCGTGATCTCGCCGGAAGCGGCCTCCTCGATCCTTTGGCGCGACGGCACCAAGGCGCAGGAAGCCGCGACCAGCATGAAAATCACGGCGCAGGACATGCTGCGATTTGGCGTGATCGACCAGATCCTGAACGAGCCCGCCGGCGGCGCCCACCGCGATCCGGCCGCCATGATTTCGGCCACGGGCGATGCCATCGCCGAGGCCTTCAACGACCTCCGCAATCTGGACTCGGATAGCATCCGCCGGCAGCGACGGCAGAAATTCCTCGATATCGGCCGCAAGCTCGGCTGATAAGCCGATGCCTCCCCTTGCGGCGAGGTCACCGGCTCGGCATCCCAATCGTTAACGCCGCCTTAATGGTGCTTTATTTCGCCGAATCACCTGATTCGGCCCTAATTAGGCCCAGACCCCGGTCTTTAAACTCTGTTGACCATGCCTGCCGTGGAAGCGGCTGGCTCATCGCGTTCGGGTTGCGGCGCGGAAGGTCAAAGGATACTATTTTATGCAATGGCTTCAGGGCATGTTCGCTGTGATTTGGGGTGCGAAAATGCCCGGTGGGTGTGGAGCTTAGCCTTTGATTAACCGCTCGCTGGTTCGCGCGCTTCTCACGTCGGCTGTCCTCGCGGGCACAGGCCTACTAATGGCCGGCTGCAACACCGACGACATCTCACTTGCCAACAACGCCAAGGCCAATCAGCCGGTTCCGCCAAAACTGATCGCCGACATGGCGGCGAAGGACATGGACCTGCAGTCGCCGATCCTGGTCCGGCTGTTCAAGCAGGAAGCCGAACTCGAAATCTGGAAGCAGGATCGCTCCGGCCGCTTCGCGCTGCTAAAGACTTATCCGATCTGCCGCTGGTCGGGCGATCTCGGCCCCAAGGTCCGCGAGGGCGACCGCCAGGCGCCGGAAGGCTTCTATTCGATTTCGCCGGCGCAGATGAACCCGCAGTCGGCCTATTATCTCTCTTTCAACACCGGCTATCCCAACGCCTTCGACAAGGCGCTCGGCCGTACCGGCTCGCAGTTGATGGTGCATGGCGACTGCTCCTCGCGCGGCTGCTACGCGATGACCGACGAGCAGATGGCGGAAATCTATTCGCTGGGCCGCGAATCCTTCTTCGGCGGCCAGAAGTCGTTTCAGTTGCAGGCCTATCCGTTCAAGATGACGCCGGCCAACATGGCCAAGCACCGCAACAACCCGAACATGCCGTTCTGGAAGATGATCAAGGAAGGCAATGATCATTTCGAGGTGACGCGGCAGGAGCCGAAGGTCGATTTCTGCGAAAAGAAATACGTGTTCGATGCCGCCAAGCCGCCGAACGCGACGCGTGAGCTGGTGTTCGATGCCTCTGCCAAGTGCCCAGCCTACGTGATTCCACAAGAAGTCGCCGACGCCGTGCGCGAAAAACAGGCCACCGACCTCGCCGAGACCGCACGGCTGATTGCCAAGGGAACGCCGGTGGCGCGGACCAACACCGGCATCGACGGCGGCATGCACAGGGTGTTCGCGGCGCGCGTACCCGAGGGCAATACCGGCCTTTCGGAGCCCGGCGACGGCTCCTTGTCGCTGATGGCGCGGGCTCCCGGC
>NZ_LLXX01000210.1:0-254 GCF_001440405.1 Bradyrhizobium valentinum | reverse complement strand
ACCCCCCCCAGGGCCCCCGCCGAGAGCCGTACGCCTTCGGAGAATCTGCTGACGGGCGCGCCGGAACAGCCGAAACTTGTTGCGGCGCCGGCTCCCGCTTCCGCCCCGACGCGGGTCGCCAATGCGGCGCCGGCGGCGCAGGATGACGGATTCTTCTCCAATCTTGCCCGCAAGGTCGGCCTCGGCAGCGCAGCCGACGCCACCGCCAGCACGCCGCCGTCCAAGCCGAAGGCGCCCGAGGCCAAGCGAAACGA
>NZ_LLXX01000209.1:394-23985 GCF_001440405.1 Bradyrhizobium valentinum | reverse complement strand
CCCCGGCCGCCGCCGAGCGCGCCGCCGACAATGGCGCCTGCGGCGCCGCCGAACAGCGCGCCCCCGAGCGTGCTTTCCTGCGCCGCCGCCTCCTGGAGCGGTGCGCAGACCGCAAGGGCAACCAGCATCGAGAGCGCGAATTTCGGCATCATGTCAGTTCTCCAGCCATTTCAACGATTCGCCAGCATATTTCGCAACCAGCTTTGACATAGGTTGGCCTTGCGGCGCAACGCTGGAAAGGGGGAACGATTTGCCCTGCAACCGGTTGTAGGCCCGGAAGAAATCAGAGGCTGGGCCATGTCGGACACCTACATCATCGAAGTCGGCTCGCAGCCGGCGGGGATTATCGTGCGCGCGCCCGGCGGCTATCGGTTCTTTGCCGCTACGCACCAATTCGACCGGCTGGAAGGGCAGGTATTCCGTAACGCCCGCGAGGCCGAGCGCGCGGCATGGCGTCTCGCCAGCGGGATGCCGCTGGCGGCGTAACCGCCAGCGCCCGCCTTCCGGCGATCAGAGCTTGGTGGCCGACCGCGACAGCAGTTTCCAGTCCGAGCCCTGTTTCTGCCAGTTCATCAGGATGTGCAGGTTCTGAGGAACCTTCTTCCCGTCGGCCGCAAATTCCTGCTCGCCAACAAAGTTGAAGCGCACGATGGCGGCCGGACCGACGATACGGATCGTGGGGTTCTTGTATTCAAGCGACGTCCATTTGTATTTCGCATTCTTGGTGCCCGCCAGCAGCGCCGCCTTGTCGTCGACAGCTCCGCTGGAGTGGCTGTAGCTGAGTTCTTCCGCGCAGAGCGGGGCGATACCCTCGGCATTGCCGGCCGCCTGCGCCGCTCGGAAGGCCTCGACGTTCTTCGCGATGGCATCCTCGTCCGCACCGGCAAAAGCGGGGACGACGCTCATGAGCCCAACCCCAAGCCCAAGTGCGAGGACAGGCAAGGCGAGCTGACGGCGATCGATGTTCATGGTTTCCTCCATTCGTTTCTGGTTGTGATCACAGTGTTGCAGCCACAAATTGCTTTGTCGAGCGGCCGCGCGCATGGTGCGGGCGGCATGGCTTCGGGCGCGGTCGCCTTAACCAGGATTCGTCGTTTCGCCCCGGCAAACGCCTTCGCAGTCGATCTCCCTCGTTGACCGCGGCCCCAATCAGCCGCACCATAACGGCAACTTTGTGCCCCCAGTCGATATCTCAAGGGTACCAGCCGTGGCCGGACTGTCCCACCGTCAGACTGAAATCCTCAACATCGCCCGAGCCTTTGGCCGGGTGATGGTGGAAGACCTCGCCAAGCGTTTCGAGGTTTCGGCGCAGACCATACGCAAGGATCTCAACGATCTCTGCGACCAGCGCTCGCTGACCCGCATCCATGGCGGCGCCATCATCGCCTCCGGCGTCGAGAACCTCGCCTATGAGGCGCGGCGCTTTGTGGCGGCGGAAGAGAAGCGGGCGATCGGCATTGCCGCGGCGTCGCGGATTCCGAACGGCTGCTCGTTGTTCATCAACATCGGCACCACGACGGAAGAAGTCGCAAGCGCGCTGACCTCGCATGAGGACCTGCTCGTCATCACCAACAATCTCAACGTCGCCATGCTGCTCTACCGTCACCCGCGCATCGAGGTGATCGTGGCGGGCGGCGCGGTGCGCCGTGCCGACGGCGCGGTGATCGGATCGACCGCGATCAGTCTGATCGGCCAGTTCAAGGTCGATTACGCCATCATCGGCGCCTCCGCGATCGACGAGGAGGGCGCGCTGCTCGACTTCGACTATCGCGAGGTGCAGGCCGCGCAGGCGATCATCGCCAACGCCCGCAGCGTCATGCTAGTCGCGGACTCGACAAAACTCCGCCGCAGTGCCCCGGTGCGCATCGCCCATCTCAGCCAGATCCAGACGTTCGTGACCGATGCGCCATTACCGGCCGGTCTCGCCAACATCTGCCACCACCGCGGCATCGAGGTCGTCGAGGCGATGGAGAAGTCGGCGGCGGATATCGACGACCCCGGCGGCGAGCCGGCTTCGACCGTCGTGCGGCTGAAGTAGCGCGGGCCGATATCGGCCACATGGTTCGCAACGCGCGGCTCTGCCGCGCTCCTGGCCGTGAGGTCTAAGGATTGGTCGTCCATGTCGGACCTCGTCCTGAGGAGCGCGGAACGCGCGTCTCGAAGGACGTGGCCCGACTGCATGTCACGCACTTCAAAGGCCTGCCCTCAAAAGTTCCTATCTTCGTTTCGCTTTCGGCTTGCTTTCGTTTTTCGTTGTGATTAACTCCCATCCGAAAGTAAAATCGCCGAAGTGAAGAGGCGATCGCCGGGGAAGCGTTTCGTTGGACAGGGTATTCGACCTCGCCATCATCGGAGGCGGCATCAACGGCTGCGGCATCGCGCGCGATGCGGCGGGTCGAGGCAATTCCGTTTTCCTGTGTGAAATGAATGACTTGGCGAGCGGAACGTCGTCATGGTCGACCAAGCTGGTGCACGGCGGGCTGCGCTATCTCGAATATTACGAGTTCCGGCTGGTTCGCGAGGCGCTGATCGAACGCGAAATTCTCTGGCAGATCGCACCCCACATCATCAGGCCGCTGCGTTTCGTTTTGCCGCACCACTCCGGCTTGCGGCCGGCCTGGCTGCTTCGGCTAGGGTTGTTCCTGTACGACCATATCGGTGGTCGCCATCTGCTGCCGCCGACGCGCTCCGTCGATCTGGTCCATGACGAGGTGGGCAAACCCTTGATCGCCAACCGTTACAAGCGCGGTTTCGAATACTCCGATTGCTTCGTCGATGACGCGCGCCTTGTCGTGCTGACCGCACGCGACGCGGCCGATCGCGGCGCCGAAATCCACACCCGCTCGCGCGCCGTCGAGATCCGGCAGATCGACGGCATCTGGCAGGTCACCGTCGAGAACACGATCAGCGGAGAGCGCACCACCATCCAGGCGCGCGCGCTGGTCAATGCCGGCGGCCCGTGGGTCGAACAGGTGCTCTCGTCCGGCTCGGGCGTCAACGCGCGAGCCAAGGTGCGGCTGGTGCAGGGTTCTCACATCGTGGTGCGCAAGCTCTATGACCATGACCGCGCCTACATGTTCCAGAACGCCGACGGCCGCATCATCTTCGTCATTCCCTATCAGGACGACTTCACCCTGATCGGAACCACCGATCGCGATTACGACGGCGATCCGGCCAAGGTGAAAGCTAGCCCTGAGGAGATTCAATATCTCTGCGCGTCGGCCAGCGAGTATCTGAAGAAGCCGGTGCTCCCTAAGGACGTCGTCTGGACCTATTCCGGTGTGCGGCCGCTCTATGACGATGGCGCCAGCGAGGCCAAGGCCGCGACGCGCGACTACGTGTTCGAACTGGATACGCCCGGCGGTGCACCCCTGCTGTCGATCTATGGCGGCAAGATCACGACCTATCGGCGGCTGGCGGAAGAAGCGCTGGAACGGCTCGCGCCCTATCTGCACAGCGCGAAAGAGAAAGAAGGTTGGACGGGCAAGGCGCCGCTGCCCGGCGGCGACATGGATGTTTCGGCGGTCGCCGCGCTGACGGCGGAACTGACGCGGAAATATCCGTTCCTCGCCCCGGCGCATGCCAACCGGCTCGCGCATGCCTATGGCACGCGTGCGACAAAATTGCTCGGCAACGCCAAATCTTTTGCCGATCTCGGCCAGTCGTTCGGCGCTACCTTGACCGAGAGCGAGGTCCGGTACCTGATGTCGAACGAATGGGCATGCACCGCCGAGGACGTGGTGTGGCGAAGGTCCAAGCTCGGCTTGCGGCTGTCGCCAGATGAAATTGCCGCGCTCGACGAATGGATCAATGCCCATCGCGGCTCCGGCGAACGTCCCTTGCGTGAAGCGGGAGGGCGGCCATGAGCGTCACGCTCGAACATGTCACGCGAACCGTGGACGGCATCCCGACCATTCGCGATGTCTCGCTGACGCTTGAACGCGGCACGCTGAGCGTGCTGCTCGGACCGACGCTGTCGGGCAAGACCTCGATCATGCGGCTGCTCGCCGGACTCGATAAGCCCGCTAGCGGCCGTGTGCTGGTCGACGACAAGGACGTCACCGGCGCCGACGTGCGCCAGCGCTCGGTAGCGATGGTCTACCAGCAATTCATCAACTACCCCTCGCTGACGGTCTATGAGAACATCGCCTCGCCCCTGCGCGTGCAGGGTCGGCCGCGCGAGGAGATCGACCGGCGCGTGCAGGAGGCGGCAAAACTCCTCAGGCTCGAGCCTTTTCTGAAGCGCACGCCGCTGCAATTGTCCGGCGGCCAGCAGCAGCGCACCGCGATCGCGCGTGCGCTGGTCAAGGGCGCCGATCTGGTGTTGCTGGATGAGCCGCTCGCCAACCTCGACTACAAGCTGCGCGAGGAGCTGCGCGCCGAACTGCCGCGCATCTTCGAGGCATCGGGCGCGATCTTCGTCTATGCGACGACCGAGCCCTCGGAGGCGCTGCTGCTCGGCGGCGACACCGTGTGCATGTGGCAAGGTGAGGTGCTTCAAGCCGGCAATACCTCGAAGGTGTATCGCCAGCCTGACACGCTACGGGTCGCGCAGGTGTTCTCCGATCCGCCGCTCAACATCGTCGGCATCGAGAAGAAAAACGGGCAGGTCGCATATGCCGGCGGAATCCAGGCGCCCGCCACCGGGCTCTATGCATCGCTGGCCGATGGTCCTTACCGTGTCGGCTTCCGCGCCCATCAGCTCGAAGTGGCTAACGGCATCGCCGGCCGCCACGCGTTCCATGCCACCGTGACCGTGACCGAGATCACCGGTTCGGAAAGTTTTGTGCATCTCAACCGTGACGCCTCCAACTGGGTCGCGGTGCTGCAGGGCGTGCATGAATACGAGCCGGGACATGTGCTCGATGCTGTGCTCGATCCCAACAATGTCTTCGTGTTCGACGCCGCCGACCGTCTGGTGGCCGCGCCGGGCAGGGCCTGAGGGGAAAACCGCATGGCTCGCATTGACCTCGTCGATCTCGCGCATTCCTACGGCGGCAATGCCGCGCCGCCGGAATCCTTTGCGCTGAAGCCGGTGACGATGACCTGGCGACAGGGCGGCGCCTATGCGCTGCTCGGTCCCTCCGGTTGCGGAAAGACCACGCTGCTCAACCTCATTTCGGGCATCGTCACGCCCTCGCGCGGGAAAATCCTGTTCGACGGCGCCGACATCACGCCGCTGTCAACGCAGAAGCGCAATATCGCGCAGGTGTTCCAGTTTCCGGTGATCTACGACACCATGACGGTCGGGCAGAACCTCGCATTCCCGCTCAAGAACCGTGGCGTGCCGAAGGCGGAGGTCGACGCGCGAGTGAAGCAGATTGCCGATTTGCTCGATCTCACGCCCTATCTCGGCCGCAAGGCGACGCGCCTGACCGCGGACGCCAAGCAGAAGATTTCGCTCGGCCGCGGCCTCGTCCGCTCCGACGTCGCTGCGGTGCTGTTCGATGAGCCACTGACGGTGATCGATCCCGAATTGAAATGGCAGTTGCGCTCAAAACTCAAGGCGCTGCATCGCGAGCTCGATCTCACGATGATCTACGTTACCCATGACCAGACCGAGGCGCTGACTTTTGCCGACACCGTCGTCGTCATGCATGACGGCCGCGTGGTGCAGAGCGGCACGCCGGCTGAATTGTTCGACAAGCCCGCGCATACCTTTGTCGGCTATTTCATCGGGTCACCCGGCATGAACATCGTGCCGGCCGCGGTGAGCGGACACGAGGCGCGCGTCGACGGCCACACCATCGGCCTGCATCGCAATTACGGCGTGCTGCCGGCCGGCACGAAGATCGAGATCGGCGTGCGGCCGGAATTCCTCCATGTCGCAGCGCCCGCGTCCGGGCTGTTGTCGGCCATGATCGAGCGCATCGACGATCTCGGCCGTGCCCGCTTCGCCCGCGTTCGCGTCGGCGATGAAAAGTTTTCCGCCCGCATGCCGCCGGGATTTTCCGTCCCCGACAACATGGTCGGGCTGGTGTTTGATCCCGCCCATGTTCACGTCTATGCCGACAGCCGTCTGGTCGAGGGGGTTGCCTGATGGACAAGACCATCAACCAGAAGGCCTGGTTCCTGGTGCTGCCGGTATTCGCGGTGGTCGCGTTCTCCGCGATCCTGCCGCTGATGACGGTCGTGAACTATTCGATGCAGGACACGTTCGGCAACAACCAGTTCTTCTGGAACGGCGTCGGCTGGTTCAAGGAATTGCTCGACCCCTCGACCGATCTCGGCGGACGCTTCCTGGCTTCGCTCGGCCGCAACCTGTTGTTCTCCGCCATCATCCTGGCGATCGAGGTGCCGCTCGGCATCGTGGTCGCGCTGTCGATGCCGCGCGAGGGCTGGACCGTCGCCGTGTGCCTTGTCATCCTGGCGCTGCCGCTGCTGATTCCGTGGAACGTGGTCGGAACGATCTGGCAGATTTTTGGTAGGCCCGACATCGGTCTGCTCGGCTATACGCTCAATACTCTGGGTATCGATTATAACTACGTCTCCAATGAGTTCGACGCCTGGGCCACCGTCATCGTGATGGACGTGTGGCACTGGACCAGCCTCGTCGCGCTGCTCTGCTACGCCGGGCTGAAGTCGATCCCCGACGCCTACTATCAGGCGGCGCAGATTGACGGTGCCTCGCGCTGGGCGGTGTTCAAGGCGATCCAGTTGCCGAAGATGAACCGCGTGCTGCTGATCGCCGTGCTGCTGCGGTTCATGGACAGCTTCATGATCTACACCGAGCCGTTTGTGGTGACCGGCGGCGGCCCCGGCAATTCGACCACCTTCGTCTCGATCGAACTGGTCAAGATCGCGCTCGGGCAGTTCGACCTCGGCAAGGCGGCTGCATTGTCGCTGGTCTACAATCTGATCATCCTGATCGTGTGCTGGGTATTCTACACCGTCATGACCAATGCCGGGGTTGAGCGTCCCGCCAAGAAGGGAGGCGCCTGATGCATTCGATTCCCGGACGCCGACTCATCATCTCGCTGTTCCTGATCTTCCTGCTGTTGCCGATCTACTGGCTCGTCAACATGAGCTTCAAGACCAATGCCGAGATCGTCACCACCATGACGCTGTGGCCGCACCAGCCGACGCTGGAAAACTACAGGCGCATCTTCACCGACGAAAGCTGGTATTCCGGCTATATCAACTCGCTGACATACGTGATGATCAACACCGTGATTTCGATCGCGGTGGCGCTGCCTGCGGCCTATGGCTTCTCGCGCTACCGCTTCCTCGGCGACAAGCATCTGTTCTTCTGGCTGCTGTCGAACCGGATGGCGCCGGCCGCGGTGTTCGCGCTGCCGTTCTTCAACCTCTACTCGGCGATCAACCTGTTCGATACGCCATGGGCGGTTGCGCTCGCCCACTGCATCTTCAACGTACCGCTGGCGGTCTGGATCCTCGAAGGCTTCGTCTCCGGGGTGCCGCGCGAGATCGACGAGACCGCATTCCTCGACGGCTATTCGTTTCCGCGCTTCTTCGTCAAGATCCTGGTGCCGCTGATCGCGAGCGGCATCGGCGTCGCGGCGTTCTTCTGCTTCATGTTCTCCTGGGTCGAACTGCTGCTGGCGCGCACGCTGACGTCGGTCAACGCCAAGCCGATCTCCGCCATCATGACGCGCACGGTGTCGGCCGCGGGCATGGACTGGGGCTTGCTCGCCGCCGCCGGCGTGCTCACCATCATCCCCGGCGCCCTGGTGATCTGGTTCGTCCGCAACTACATCGCGCGCGGCTTCGCGCTGGGCAGGGTGTAGCCATGGAAAACATCGCATGGATGGCCTGGACGCTGCCGACCGCGATTTTCTTCGTGATGCTGGCGCTGACGCTCGGTGTGATGACATGGCTTGGGATCGCCTATCCCGAGGCCGAGCGCGTCGGCATCCTGCGCATTCCGACCACGCGCGGCGACCGGCTGTTCATTTCGCTGGTGCTCGCCGCAGTCATTCATCTGCTGTGGATCGCCTTTGCCGGCACCGATCCGCTTCTGACGCTCCCGATCGGCGAGGGCGTCGAGATATCGAGCCTGTGGCTCGCAACCCTGATTTCGCTCGTTTCGGCCGTTGCGATTTTCCGCACCGTCTGAACAGCGAAAAAAGACAGATCCGGGATCAACCCGGGCCTGAGTTTGTGTTTGTCGTTGCAACCGGAGGATCCAACATGCGACGTAGTACCAAGGAGAGCTTTCTGACGATGACCAGCGCGGCAGCGCTGATCGCCGCTTCCGTGACCATTGCCGCACCTGTTCGTGCGGACGACGCCGTCAATCAAAGGTGGATCGACAGCGAATTCCAGCCCTCGACGCTGTCGAAGGCCGACCAGTTGAAAGAGCTGCAGTGGTTCGAAAAGGCCGCCGCGCCCTTTAAGGGAATGGAAATCAACGTCGTGTCGGAAACCATTACGACGCACGAATATGAAGCGCGGACGCTCGCGAAAGCCTTCACCGAGATCACCGGCATCAAGGTCAAGCATGACCTGATCCAGGAAGGCGACGTGGTCGAGAAGCTGCAGACCCAGATGCAGTCCGGCAAGAACGTCTATGACGGCTGGATCAATGATAGCGACCTGATCGGCACCCACTTCCGCTACGGCCAGACCGTGATCCTGTCCGATTACATGGCCGGCGAGGGCAAGGACGTCACCAATCCGCAACTCGACGTCGACGACTTCATCGGCAAGTCGTTCACGACGGGGCCGGACAAGAAGCTCTATCAGCTTCCCGACCAGCAGTTCGCGAACCTCTATTGGTTCCGCTACGACTGGTTCTCCAATCCGGAGTACAAGGCCAAGTTCAAGGCCAAGTATGGCTATGAACTCGGCGTTCCCGTGAACTGGTCGGCCTATGAAGACATCGCCGAGTTCTTCACCAATGACATCAAGGAGATCAACGGCGTCAAGGTCTATGGCCACATGGACTACGGCAAGAAGGATCCCTCGCTCGGCTGGCGTTTCACCGACGCCTGGCTGTCGATGGCCGGCAACGGCGACAGGGGCATCCCGAACGGCCTGCCGGTCGACGAATGGGGCATCCGCATGGAAGGCTGCCGTCCCGTCGGCTCGTCGGTTGAGCGCGGCGGCGACACCAACGGCCCGGCTGCGGTCTATTCGATCACCAAATACCTCGACTGGATGAAGAAGTATGCCCCGCCGCAGGCGCAAGGCATGACCTTCTCCGAAGCAGGTCCGGTGCCGGCGCAGGGCAACATCGCCCAGCAGATCTTCTGGTACACCGCCTTCACCGCCGACATGGTGAAGCCCGGCATCGCAGTCGTGAATGCGGACGGCACGCCGAAGTGGCGGATGGCGCCGTCGCCGCACGGCTCGTACTGGAAAGAGGGCATGAAGCTCGGCTACCAGGACGCCGGCTCCTCCACGCTCCTGAAATCGACTCCGCCCGATCGCCGCAAGGCGGCCTGGCTCTATCTGCAGTTCATCAACTCGAAGACTGTCAGCTTGAAGAAGAGCCATGTCGGCCTCACCTTCGTTCGTGAATCCGACATCTGGGACAAGTCGTTCACCGAGCGTGCGCCGAAGCTAGGCGGCCTGATCGAGTTCTACCGCTCGCCCGCGCGCGTGCAGTGGACCCCGACCGGCAACAACGTGCCTGACTATCCGAAGCTTGCGCAATTGTGGTGGCAGAACATCGGCGATGCGTCGTCCGGTGCGAAGACGCCGCAGCAGGCGATGGATGCGCTGGCCGCAGCCCAGGACTCGGTGCTCGAACGTCTTGAGAAGTCCGGCGTGCAGAAAGAGTGCGGGCCGAAGCTGAACAAGAAGGAGACGGCCGAGTTCTGGTTCGCCAAGGCGGAGAAGGACAAGACCATCGCGCCGGCGCGCAAGCTGGCGAACGAGAAGCCGAAGGGCGAGACCGTCGACTACGACGCGCTGATCAAGTCGTGGCCGGCCACCCCGCCGAAGCGCGCCGAGGCGAAGTAAGCTTCGCAAACCACGAGTGATGCAAACACACGAAAGGCCGGGAGCAATCCCGGCCTTTTGCCGTTCGCTATCGACGCCCTTACTCCGTTGTCATCGTCCGCGAAGGCGGACGATCCAGTACGCCGCAGCCTCTCGGTTCTATCGCTGACGCCGGCGATTACTGGATGCCCCGCCTTCGCGGGGCATGACGACTCATTGTGATGGATCGAATCACTCCGCCGCCTGCGCGGCAGCGAGCGTCGGGTAATCCGTGTACCCCTTCGCGCCGCCGCCGTAGAAGGTTGCCTTGTCCCACTCATTCAAGGGCGCACCCTTCCTCAACCGTTCGACCAGGTCCGGGTTCGAGATGAACGGTTTGCCGAACGCGATCAGATCGGCCGCGCCGGCGTCGAGCACTTTGGTCGCGAGATCGAAGTCGTAGCCGTTGTTGGCGACATAGGCGCCGCCGAAGCGCTTGCGCAGGCTCGCGTAGTCGAACGGGGCGTTGTCGCGGGGGCCGCCGGTCGCGCCTTCGATGACGTGGATATAGGTCAGCTTCAGCGCGTTGAGCCCATCCACGATGTGATCGAACAGCGGCTGCGGGTTGCTATCGGAGACATCGTTGGCCGGCGTCACCGGTGAAATCCGGATGCCGGTGCGCTCGGGGCCGGCGACCGCGGCGACCGCCCGGGAGACTTCCAGCATCAGCTTCGCGCGGTTCTCGATCGGGCCGCCATAGGCGTCCGTGCGTTTGTTGGTGCCGTCCTTGGCGAACTGATCGAGCAGGTAGCCATTGGCCCCATGGATCTCGACGCCGTCGAAACCGGCGGCCAGCGCGTTCTCCGTACCGCGCTTGAAGTCGTCAATGATGCCTGGAATTTCCGAAAGCTCCAGCGCGCGCGGCTCGGAGATTTCGGTGAAGATGCCGTTCACGAACGTCTTGCCCTTGGCGCGGATCGCGGATGGCGCCACCGGCTTGCCGCCGCCGGGCTGCAGCGTGGTATGGGAGATGCGGCCGACATGCCAGATCTGGATGAAGATGCGCCCGCCTTTTTCGTGCACGCGGTCGGTCACCTTGCGCCAGCCTTCGACCTGCTCTTTCGAATAGATGCCGGGCGTATCCTGATAGCCCTGGCCCTGCTGCGACACTTGACTCGCTTCGGTGATCACGAGGCCTGCGGAGGCGCGCTGGCCGTAATAGTCGACCGCGAGCGGGCTCGGCACCATGCCGGGCGGCACCGCGCGGTTGCGGGTCAGCGGCGCCATCACGAGGCGGTTGGGAAGCGCGATCGGGCCAAGCTTGAAGGGCTCGAACAGTTTGGTCTGGCTCATGTCAGGGATGTCCGGGTGGATGATGATCGAAGGGAGTTGGGCATTGCGGGCAATTCTCGCAATCCCTGAGCCATTCGGCTTGCGCAGACGAGCTGCGCTCGATCCCGACCTTGGGCGGGCGTCGCCCAACAGCGCATGCGCGTCGGCATAGAATGATCCATTCGCAATCAGGGTACGGCGCAGCATCGGCGACCTTCCAGCCGATACCCTGACAGCCGAACAGCACTGTCGGCGCCCGATCGGACCGCCGGCGGGTTGGCGCCGCGGCCGTTGGCGCGCCGCAAGCTATTCCGCCGCAAATCCCATTCGCCTTGTATCGAACTCCGCGATGGGCCCTGCGGAATCGACCTGCAGCAGCTCAAATGTGAGGCACTCGCAACCGATCGCGCGAAGCGCCTGGTTGGCGGCCTTCTGGGCGTTGTTGCTGAAGCTCTGGTGATCCATCTGAATTTCGAGGCGGGGCTTTCGGCTGCATACCGCCTTCACGACCGATTGCACGCGGATGGAGATTTCGTCCCGGTAGTTCTGCGTGCTTTCGAAAGAGGCTCGCGCGTCGACGATCTGCGTCCGGGCGACATAGACGAGGTGAACGGCCATCCGGTCCGCGGAGACGGCGCCTTGCGCAAATCGAAACACCTCGGGGCGTTTGTCGATCCTCGCCACTTGGCGGCTGCCGGCGCCAATCCAGTGCCGGCCGGGCGGCAGGGCTTTTTCAAACCACCCGTTCCTGTAGAGCAGCACGGTCTCGAACGATTGAACGCCGACCCGCTCGAAGCCGAGCAGCGCCGTCATCCCCTTCCTGAACAGCGTCGAGATCCAGGCCCAGGCGCCGGCGATCACGGCGATGACGATCAACGAAAATGCGATAGACCCCAGGAGTTCACCCACTTGCTTCCTTCCCCCGCCACCGTCTTCCTCGCTGGCGCTACTTGCGACCTTAGTTCTTTTTCTTGCTTTTCTCTTTTCTCTTGGCGTTCCGTGCGTCGAAAATAAGTCATCGCAAGTTCAATCAAAGCGGGTAAACAAAAAATAGTTCTAATGTGGCGTGGTCATCTGCATTTTTTTATCTTCATTATGACGTCCGATTGTACGCAGGGTCATAGTCATCGCCTATGATCATGGGTTAGCCGTCGCCTGCGGCCCATCCACGTCATTGCGAGCCAACAGGTCGCGCGAATGCGCGCCCGATGACAGGCTCCGCGAAGCAATCCACATCTCGGCATCGGGATAGATGGATTGCTTCGCTGCGCTCGCAATGACGAGTGGATACAGCTTCTCGATCTCGCGGCGCTCATCACCCGAGGTTTGCATCGTCGCTTCCCGCCCTCATAGAGAAGAGGACGCAGGGAAAGCCGAGTGCACGCTGCACCCGCGGTCTCGTGTGCAATTGCGCACAAGGAACGCGCACACGAGCATACAGGTCCAGCGGAGGCATCCCGGCTTTCCCTGCGCGATGGCTTTACGGCTTACTTCGTGCTCTCCCCGGCGAACGGCTTTCTTGCCACCGTCGCCAGCGGGACACTTCCCGCCAACTTGATGCCAGCACCGCGACATCAGGACCACACGACTTCGCCGTACACAACAGCCACGCACGTCAGTCATGGCTTTCGTGTCCACCGCATCCCACCGCGCGTTCGTGACGATCGCGACCCGCCCCTCTCATCGGGTGAGACGGGCGGAGTTATGCGAGTGATTTGGGTGAGAACGAAAGCGGAATATTTTTGCGCGAAGGGCTGGACAGGTTTTAGGTGATTTGCCCGTCGGGTTGAAATGTCGCAGGCGCCGCAGAGGATTTGCGCTTGCGCACAAAGCAAATCAGCGCGCAGCGCGCAGGTCCGTCGCAACCATTAAACCCTCATGGTGAGGAGGCGCGTAGCGCCGTCTCGAACCATGCGGCCCCGCTGGTGCCATTCATCCTTCGAGACGCGCGAAGACGCGCTCCTCAGGATGAGGTCTGGCACGCGCAAACGTGCTCGACCTAGCTGTGCGCGGGAATGTCGACGCCGTCAGTCGCATACTGCCGGATCTTGTTCCGCATCGTGCGCACCGAAAGTCCGAGCACGCGGGCTGCGTGGGTGCGGTTGCCGTGGCAGCGCGCCAGCGTCTGCAGCACGAGCTCGCGCTCGATCGCCTCGACCGTGGAGCCGATCAGCATCGGCACGATCTCGTGGGGTGAAAGGGTCTGAGAATCCGGCAGCGGAATCTCGCCCGCGCGGCTGTACTCCGCGCCAACGTACACGTCACCAAGGTACTCCCGGGGCATCAACACCTCCCGAACAACGCTAGCTCCGAAACGCGGAGCTGAAGCATCAGGAATCAACGGCCCCCTGCCGTAGAGGAGGGTGGGCGCTTTTGGTTAATGAAAGGTTAATTGGCACGGAAAAGTGTTGCCGGAGCTTTGTTGCACCCTGAAGTATATGCTCGACGGAAGGCAGATAGACGTCAGCGCAGCCTCGCAGTTTCGCGTCGTAGAGATCGTAGGCTGGACAAAGGCGCACTAGCGCCGTGCCCACCACCTGACGCTCCGCTCTGCTACAAGCATTTCGGTGGGCGCCCGTTGTTTCAGTTAGCCCCGGATGTCGCTTCGCTCATCCGGGCTGCGTGCCGGCTCCTTGGCCCGCTCTTCGGCTACGATCGATTGTGCAGGCTTGGTCGAGCGAACCATCAGAAATGTTCCGGACAGCCCAGTGCCAGGCAGTCTCCAGCGGCCATCGATTTCCGTCGCGTCAGCATTGACCAAGCCTTCATAAATGACCTTGTCATAGCCGTAGCCAGGTGGCTCGTAACGTTTGACGAACGAAACCGTATTGCCGGATCGATGACCCGCAATCGAAGCGTTGTGGATGCTGACCGGGCAACCGGGCGTGATGCAGGGTTCGGTCACGTTCCCTCCGAGCGCGCCACCGGACTCGATGAGTGTCGCCAGGAACGTGACCATTCCAACCTGCGGCTGAACATAGGTGCCGTCCCAGACACCAGTCAGACTGTCGGTCATTGCGGTCCAGATGCGTGCGCAGTCCTCACAACACCCGATTACTCTCCTTCACCTTCTCCGCATCCAGATAGAGATCGCTCCCCATCTCCTTGAACTTGGCGCTCATCGCCGCCATGCCATCCTCGATGGTGCCCGACACCGACATCCCCACGCTCGCCGGATCGTTCAGCGTCGCTGCATAATCCCGCACGTCCTGGGTGATCTTCATCGAACAGAATTTCGGCCCGCACATCGAGCAGAAGTGCGCGACCTTGTGGGCTTCCTTCGGCAGCGTTTCGTCGTGGAAGCTTTTTGCGGTGTCCGGATCGAGGCCGAGGTTGAACTGGTCGGTCCAGCGGAAATCGAAGCGGGCGCGGGAGAGGGCGTCGTCGCGCAGTTGCGCGGCGGGGTGGCCCTTGGCGAGATCGGACGCGTGGGCGGCGATCTTGTAGGTAATGACGCCGACCTTGACGTCGTTGCGGTCGGGCAGGCCGAGATGCTCCTTCGGCGTGACGTAGCAGAGCATGGCGCAGCCGAACCAGCCGATCATGGCGGCGCCGATGCCGGAGGTGATGTGGTCGTAGCCGGGCGCGATGTCGGTGGTCAGCGGCCCGAGGGTGTAGAACGGGGCTTCGCCGCACTCCTTGAGCTGCTTGTCCATGTTGATCTTGATCTTGTGCATCGGCACATGGCCGGGGCCCTCGATCATGACCTGGCAGCCCTTGTCCCACGCGATCTTTGTGAGCTCGCCGAGCGTCTCCAGTTCGGCGAACTGCGCGCGGTCGTTGGCATCCGCAATCGAGCCGGGGCGCAGGCCGTCGCCCAGCGAGAACGAGACGTCATACTTGCGCATGAGGTCGCAGATCTCGTCGAAATGCGTATAGAGGAAGCTTTCCTTGTGATGCGCCAGGCACCACTTGGCCATGATCGAGCCGCCGCGCGACACGATGCCGGTGACACGGTTGGCGGTGAGGTGGATGTAGGGCAGGCGCACGCCGGCATGGATCGTGAAATAGTCGACGCCCTGTTCGCACTGCTCGATCAGCGTGTCCTTGTAGAGCTCCCAGGTCAGCTTGACCGGATCGCCTTCGCACTTCTCCAGCGCCTGGTAGATCGGCACGGTCCCGATCGGCACCGGCGAGTTGCGCAAAATCCATTCCCGCGTCGTGTGGATGTTGCGCCCCGTGGAGAGATCCATCACGGTGTCGGCGCCCCAGCGGATCGCCCACACCATCTTGTCGACTTCCTCTTCCACCGACGAGGTGACAGCGGAGTTGCCGATATTGGCGTTGATCTTGGTTAGGAAGTTGCGGCCGATGATCATCGGCTCGAGTTCGGCGTGGTTGATGTTCGAGGGAATGATGGCGCGGCCGCGCGCGATCTCGCTGCGGACGAATTCCGGGGTGATGAAGGCGGGCACCTCGGCGCCAAAGCTTTCGCCGTCGGCAAGTGCCGCTTCGGCGCGCTCGAGCTGCTGCTTGCGGCCGAGATTCTCGCGCTCGGCGACATAGATCATCTCCTTGGTGATGATGCCGGCGCGGGCGAATTCGAGCTGCGTGATCTTGTGGCCGTCCAGGCCGCGGATCGGCTTGTGATGCGCGGTGAAAGCCTTTGCGGCGTGGGACGCGCCGACATTGCCGTTATCCTCCGGCTTGATCTCGCGGCCCTCATATTCCTCGACGCCGCCACGCTCCTTGACCCAGGCGAGGCGGTTGCGGGCCAAGCCGGCGTTGACGTCGATGGTCACGGACGGATCGGTGTAGGGGCCCGAGGTGTCGTACACGGGCAGGTTCGGCTCACCCGCGCCCTCCGAGAGGATGATCTCGCGCAAGGGGACGCGGAGATCGGGCGCGGCGTCCGGGGTCGAAAAGATTTTGCGCGACGAGGGAAGCGGGCCGGTGGTGACGGCGGGCAGGGTGGTGTCGGGGTTGGAGCGAATGTTCATATCGTATCCTCCTTTATTCCTTTGTTGTCATTCCGGACGGTCCGCGGCGCGGACCGATCCGGAATCTCGACGTTGTGGCGCGAGATTCCGGGTTCGCGCTACGCGCGCCCCGGAATGACGCTGGTGGGAGTCTCTTTCGTCATTGCGAGGCGCGGAGCGACGAAGCAATCCATTGTCGCCGAGCATGCGGTGCCAATGGATTGCTTCGCTTCGCTCGCAATGACGGGGAAAGAGTGGGGCATCACGCGGCCTCCGCGCTCTGGCCCAGCCACTGCCGCACCCTCGCATCGGGATCGGCGTTCTGGGTGACGTCGCTGACGACGGCGATGGAGTCGGCGCCGGCCGCAAAAATCTCGGCTGATTGTTCGAACTTGATGCCGCCGATCGCAACCAGCGGAATATTGCCGATGCGCTTCTTCCACTCGGTGATCTTTGGAATGCCTTGCGGGGCAAAGCGCATCGATTTCAGCGTGGTCGGGAAGATCGGGCCCAGTGCGACGTAATCGGGATTGGCGCGAAGTGCGGTCGCCAGCTCCTCGTCGTCATGGGTGGAGATTCCGAGCGTTAGTCCGGCTTTGCGGATTTCGCCGAGGTCGGCGCCAACGAGATCTTCCTGGCCGAGATGCAAATGCTTGGCACCGGCGACGATCGCCGCGCGCCAGTAATCGTTGACCACGAGCTTGGCATCGGTGCCCTTGATGACTTCAAGGGCGTCGGTCACGACCTGGAGCGCTTCGGCGTCGTCGAGGTTCTTGGCGCGCAACTGGATGGTGCCGGCGCCGAGCAGCGCCAGCCTTGCCACCCAGGCGACGCTGTCGACCACGGGATAGAATCTATCAGGATACGGCATGCCAGAACGGGGTCCCGATCACAGGGGTTGAGGGGGAGGCGAAGTCGCGGGCTTCCATCAGGCCGGCCTCGTAAGCGGTACGGCCGCCTTCGACGCCGAGGCGGAATGCGTTCGCCATCGCGACCGGGTCGGCGGCCTTTGCCACGGCGGTATTGAGCAGCACGGCGTCGTAGCCGAGTTCGAGGGCGTGGGCGGCATGCGAGGGCGCGCCCAAGCCGGCATCGACCACCAACGTGATGTCGGGCAGGCGCTCGCGCATCAGCTTCAACGCATCGCGGTTGGTGATGCCTTTGGCGCTGCCGATCGGCGCGGCCCACGGCATCACCACCTTGCATCCCGCATCAACCAGCCGCATTGCGACTGAAAGATCTTCGGTGCAATAGGGGAACACCTCAAAACCGTCCTTGATCAGGATGGCGGCGGCTTCGACCAGGCCGACCACGTCGGGCTGCAGCGTGTCGTTGTCGGCGATCACTTCCAGCTTGATCCAGGGCGTGCCGAATAGTTCGCGCGCCAGCTTGGCCGTGGTCACCGCCTCGCGCACGCTGCGGCAGCCGGCGGTGTTCGGCAGCACCGTCACATCGAGCTCGCGGATCAGCGACCAGAACGCGTCCCCGTTTTTCCCGCCGGCGGCCTCGCGCCGCAGCGACACGGTGACGATGTTGGCGCCCGACGCGCGGATCGCGTCTTGCATGATCGCGGGCGAGGGGTACAGCGCCGTGCCGATCAGGAGGCGGGAGGAGAAGGTTTTGCCGTAGAAGTTGAGCATGGTGTCAGCGTTCCAATTCGCAGTCGTCATTGCATCCACAACTCGTCATCCCCGCGAAGGCGGGGATCCAGTACGCCGGAACGGTAAACCGAGAGGCCGCGGCGTACTGGGTCGCCCGGTCAAGCCGGGCGATGACAGCGGAGTTTGTTGTGAGCGCGCGCAACCACTGTTGTCCCTACGTTCGCAGGGACGACGGGGGGAGCGTGCGTGCTTCCATCATCACCCTCCCTGCCGCGGCGTGATGATTTCGATCTCGTCGCCGGCCTTAAGCCGCGTCTCGGCCCAGCGGTTTTTCGGCAGCACGTCGTAATTCACGGCGATCGCAAAATGCGTCCCCTCGTATTCGAGTTCGCTGAGCAGGGCGTCGACGCTGGCAGAGGTGATCTCTCGCTCTTCGCCGTTGACGGTCACACGCATCGCATCACCTCATTGTCGAGCGCGCCGCGCCGCACGTAGCCAAGCGTCAGCTCGGCCAGCGCGGGGGCCAGCAGGAAGCCGTGGCGGTAGAGCCCGTTCACGGCGATCTTGTTCTTGCTGACCGTGATCCGCGGCAGATTGTCGGGGAAGGCCGGACGAAGCCCCGAGCCGAATTCGACGATGCGCGCTTCGGCGAAGGCCGGATGCACGGCGTAGGCCGCGCCCAATAGCTCCAGCGCCGAGCGGACGCTGACGCCGGTGTCCTCGGCCTCGATCGAGGTGGCGCCCAGCATGAATTTGTTGTCGCCGCGCGGGATGACGTAGAGCGGCCAACGCGGA
This sequence comes from Bradyrhizobium valentinum, assembly GCF_001440405.1. Lineage (GTDB taxonomy): Bacteria > Pseudomonadota > Alphaproteobacteria > Rhizobiales > Xanthobacteraceae > Bradyrhizobium > Bradyrhizobium valentinum. The sequence goes on along the minus strand of NZ_LLXX01000209.1, from coordinate 5,453 downwards.
TGGATCAGCCGCACCGGTCGCGACAGCTCGACTTCGTTCGTCTCGATGACGATCATCTCGCCCTTGACGCCGCGCAGCTCCGGCTGCTCGTCGCGCGCGGACAATCCACGGCAGTCGATCACGATGCCTTCGAGATCCTCGGCATCGATGTCGCAGTCGAACTTGATGGTGCCGCCGGCAGCCTTGATCCGTGCATGCAGTTCGGGGAGCACCTTTCGCGGCTCGACATGGCCTTCGTCGGCATAGAACAGGGCGTCACGGAAGCGGCCTTCCAGCGACGGTTCGAGGTCGCTTAACCCGCGTGCATCGAGCCTGGCGTGGCCGGTGGTGAGTTTCGCAAAGCGTTCGAAATCGGCGCGGTCGCGGGCATGCGCCACCACCAGCGATCCGTTGAACGGGGTTTTCGGAAAATGCTCGCGCCAGAGGTTGAGCGAGCGGAAGCCGAGCCGGCCGATCACCGGCTCTGAGGTTTCGGCCTCGCAATAGGGCGCCAGCATGCCGCCGGCCCAATGGCTGGTGGAGAGCGTCATATCGGCGTCACTGCGCTCATACAGAGTGACGGCGTGGCCGGCCTCTGCGAACAATAGCGCCTGCCACGCGCCGGCAATGCCCGCGCCGATGATGGAAACGGGGGAATCCCCGCGTAGATCTGACTTCTGGTACATCCCTGTCCCTTCGCCGGCATGACCCGGATCAGGTTCAAAGGGTCACCGCGGTCTCAGGCTGAACTGCCCAAGCTTGCGGTATCTCAGCTCCTCATCGGAGCACCCCTCGGAACAGGGCTAATGTAGGCGGTTGGACAGAGGTGTCAACGCGGCTTTGCGGGAACTGCACCGCTGCCGTGCCCGGGACGCAGCGCAACGCCTCCGGGATCGCGCTTCGCGCGACTCCGGCTGTGCGCTGCTGAGCCGGGGCCAAAAAGACTATTTGGCAGTCTGCAGCGCGTTCGCGTCGGCCGGCGTTCTTGCCACCTCAACCGGCTTGGCGACGATTTTCGGCGGCGCATCGCTCGCCAGCATGGGCGCTATCCGCAGGGGCTTTTCCTGCCGCTGACGCTTTGCAGCGTAATAATAGCCGCTGGCATAATAACGCATGGCGCGGCGGTGATCGCCATTGGCGGCGCGATAGGCGCCGGCGAGATATTTGATGCCCCAAGCGAGATTGGTGTCGGGATTGCGCAGGCCCGCGGCGTCGCCGGTGTAGCCGAGGCCGCGCGCGGTCGGCAGCTTGATCTGCATCAACCCGATGGTGCCGCCGCGCCCGACGAGGTTCGGATGGTATCTGCTCTCGCGCACGATCACCCGGTGCACCAGCGCTTCCGGCACGTTGTTGGCGCTCGCATGGGTTGCGACCATGCTCTCATACTGCGCGCGGCTCTGCGCCATCGCATCGGGCGAAACCAGTAGCGTCGCCATGGCTGCAAGCCAGGCAAACTTTGGCAAACTTTTCATAAAAAACAACCTCAAGGCGAGCGGCGCGATAACGATCTGCTCTTTCGGTTAGTTCCATTGCCGGGCGAGGATGTGGCGAAAAGCGGTCGACATCGCGGCGAGATGTCTGCGGCTGTCGCACGCGCCAACGAACGCGACGGGCGTGACGCTTACGTTGTGCGTGCGATGCATCGCTCTGTCGGCGCGAAGCTGCGTCATGCCGACGCGCAGGATTGTCGTGCAAATAGCGCAGTCAAGGTGTAAAGAAGATTTCCCAACGAAAACGCGTTCATTTCGACAGCAAGTCTGTCTCATTCCATTAAATAATAAAACATAACAAAATCAGAAGGGAGATGCGCCTATGGCTCGACTCGACTCCAGCTATCTGCCTCGTGGTAATCCCTGTGCCCAGTGCGGCAAGCCGATTCCGAGACCCGATTGGGTCGAGAGCAGTCCGGGCCGCACATCCTTCCTCTGGTTCTGCCGCGCTTGCGACTATCGCTTCGAGGCGATCGCAATCTACGAAGAAGCCGATCCCGACGCGCTCGCAGCCTGACGCAAATATCTAGTCGCGGAGCTCGTGTCCGCATGCGACTGCCGGCGCATCAGAACAGCGGCGGCAGCTAAACCTGCGTCGCGTCTTCACGCAGCAACCATCCTTTCCGAAAGGGAAGGATGGTTGTCTCATTTTTGGAAGTGGGGAACCGGGCGGCGGTTGTCACGTTGGTTCCTTACAGATGTGTGGAGGGTCCAATGGCAAGCGATGTCATGGCCAAGCCGCATCAGCTGATCGCGAGCGACCGTGTCGAGGGGACAGCGGTGCGCCGGCCGAACGGGGACATGATCGGCCACATCGAACGGCTGATGATCGACAAGGTCACCGGTAAAGTATCCTATGCAATCCTGAGCTTCGGCGGATTTCTCGGCATCGGCACCAACCTGATTCCGCTGCCCTGGGGACGGCTTCGCTACAACACGAAGTTCGAAGCCTACGAACTCGATATCGACGATGAAGAGCTCAAGCGCGCGCCGTCGTTTCGTGCGGACAAGGATTTCGATTGGGGCGATCGCGAGAAGGAGGCCGAGCTGCATCGCTATTATCGCATGCCGCCCTACTGGGGTGGCTTCTGACCGCAGTGCGGCGCGAGTGTTCCGTGCCGAATGAGTGGAACACTTGTTGAAGTGACGGGTTCTTCCAGAGCGTTTCTGAACTGAGGAGAACGGATATGTTAACCAAATATGCCGTTGCCGGCGTCGCGGCTTCCGCGCTGCTGGCGAGTGTCGCGTTCGCGCAAGGTCCTTCGGCAACGACCGACAGCGCCACCACCGCCGCGCCTGCGGCGGCGTCCGATACCTCGTCGTTCAAGGGCAGCTGGCGGACTTCGAAGCTGGTCGGCTTGAACGTTTACAACGACAGCAACGAAAGCCTTGGATCGATCAACGATCTCTTGACCGACAAGAGCGGCGACATCAAAGGCGTGGTGATCGGCGTCGGCGGGTTCCTCGGCGTCGGCGAGCATCTGGTTGCGGTGCCCATCGACAAGGTGAAGTTCGTCGATGAGCCGATTGCCTATACCGGCACGGCCGGCGCGCCTGCCACCGGTGGCGCACGGCCGGGAGCGGGTACAACGGGAACGGGTACGACGACGGGCGCTGCGCCGGCCGCGACTCCTCCCAAGAAGAATCCGTGGTATCCGGATCACGCCGTGTTCAGCGCGACCAAGGATCAGCTCAAGGCGATGCCGGAGTTCAAGTACTCGACCGAGTGAGGCATCGGCCGCGTAGCAACGACTTTCACAAATGGCCGGACGGCGTAAGCCGCCCGGCCATTGTGTTTTATGGGCGCACGCTGATGTAAACGCTCGTAATGGTGCAGCGCATCCTATCAGTGCGCTCCTCCCGATGTTAGGTTGTATCGCGGCAGGCGCGCCTGCGTTCTGCCTTGCATAGACCCTTGCAGCAACGGGAGGACGACATGGCTGATAGCGTCTACAAGGTCATCGAGCTGATCGGCACCAGCACGGAATCCTGGGAGAAGGCCGCAGCCGCCGCGGTCGGTCGCGCCGGAGAATCCTTGCGCGATCTGCGCGTCGCCGAGGTCGTGAAGCTCGATCTGCAATTGGACGCGAGCGGCAAGGTCGAAGCCTATCGCGCCAAGCTGAACCTCTCGTTCAAGTTCGAGGGGTCGTAGCAGTGCGTAGGGTGTAGGGTGGCCAAAGGCGCGCACGCGCTGTGCCCACCATCCATCAACGGATCGCAGCTTGAATGGTGGGCACGCTTCGCTTTGCCCACCCTACAGACTTGCACTTTAAGACCTCATCCTGAGGAGCCGCGAAGCGGCGTCTCGAAGGATGAATGGCATCAGCGGGGCCTCGTGGTTCTCCTGGCGATGCGTAGCATCGTCCGGAGACGGCGCGGAGCCTGTCATCGGGCCGCGCTTCGCGCGGACCCGTTGGCGCCTCCTCACCATGAGGGTTTAAGGGTGTTGCAAGCGTTCCGCCGCGCCGTCACAGCGCCGGCAGTGCCGTCACATAAACATTGATCGCGCCTTCGGCTTCGGCGATCACGCGCAGCGTTTTGGAATCGAAGGCGATGCTGGCGAGCCGCAGCTTGCTGATCTCGGCCGAAACCCGCAGGCCGTCCTCGTTCTTCTGGAAATCGGCGATCATGGCCGCAATCTTCTTCTGAGCGTTGGCGGCGAACGGCTTGAGGTCGACGGTCGCCTTTTCCGCCAGCGTCTTCTGCAAATACGGGATGGCGGCGCGCGCGGCCGTGCCCAACAGGCCGAAGGCGGCTTCCGACTCCACCGCGAGCTCGATATCGGTCAGCCGCAGCGTCTGCTCGGCCTGGTCGAGCACCGGCTTACCCCAGATGTGCACATCGGCCTCGCCGCCGAGGCCCAAGAAGCTCTTCTTCTCCTTGGCGCTCACCAGAAGCGAAATCAGCAGGCGGTTGCCGGACGCGGCCACGCTGGCGCGCTTGACGGTGACGTCGACCGCGCCCGAACCATCCTCCGGAAAAGTCTTACCAGTGAACTGCGCCTCCACGATCTTGTTGATCTCGGTGAAGGGCATGTCGAAGGGAACGCCGATAGAGACGCGTCCCGGCGTCGCTGGCACGATGGCGATGGTGGCGGGGAACGGGCAAGACGGCTTGGTCTCAGTTGGCGTGATCCGCGTCTCCGCCTCGATGCCGAGCGTCAGGGTCAGGTTCGAAGCATCGACACGCGGCTGCGCGGCAATCGCGCGTGTGGGGCGCAATTCCAGCCACAGCGCCGGCATCGTCGAACCGGCGGCAGCGCCCTGCAGCGGGATCGAGCGGCAGGCCTTGGCCCATTGCGCCCGCGCGTTCCGTTCGAAGGTCGGATCGTTGCGCATGCGGGCCTGCACCAGCGCGATTTGCTCGGCGACATTCTGGTCAATCAACGGCTTGACCTGCGCCGGCACGTTGACCCGCGCGCCGGCTACGTTGAGGCTGGTGTCGCCGAGATTGACCTGGCCTGCGAGGTTGGGCTCGATGCGCCAGTTCGTGGCGATCATCGGCCGCGCCGATATGACGACGTTACCCTTGATCTCGGCGCTGGCGTTGAGGTTCTTGATGTTCACGCTGCCGATCTGCTTGGCGACATT
>NZ_LLXX01000209.1:212-331 GCF_001440405.1 Bradyrhizobium valentinum | reverse complement strand
AGCAGCCCGCCAAGCGCGTCGCCGACGGCACCCGTCGCCTTGGCCGACAGCGAGCCGGTTACGTTCAATGTGCCCGTCAGCGGCGTCGCCAGCGATAGCACATCCTGCGCGCCGGTCGC
>NZ_LLXX01000209.1:0-197 GCF_001440405.1 Bradyrhizobium valentinum | reverse complement strand
GGGGCGGCCCAGCCGATATCGGCGTTCTGCAGGATCTGCGATATCGGATTGTCCGCCTTGCCGGCGAAGGAGCGCGGCGCGCCGCGATCAGCGGCGTCGCGGATCGCGGAGAGCGCAATCGCAATCGGCGCCATTACTGTCGATGCGCGCGGCGCCGGCGGCAGCGGCGGCAACTCGGCGAGCGGGGGCGGGCGGTT
>NZ_LLXX01000208.1:335-45832 GCF_001440405.1 Bradyrhizobium valentinum | reverse complement strand
GAGGAAGCGCGCGTCGCCGCGACCGAGAAAGCGCGGCTGGCCGAGCAGGAGCGGGCACGGCTCGCCGCCGAGGGCGCCCAGAAGTCGCAGCAGGCAAAGGCCGAAGCGGAAGCCAAAGCCGCCGAGCAGGCGCGCATCGCGGCTGAAAAGGCCAAGCAGGTGGCGCAGGACCAAGCGGCCGCGGCCGAGCAGAAGCGCGTCGCCGCCGAAAGCGCCGCCGGCGACAAGGCGTCCGTTCCGGCACCCGCTGACAAGGACAAACCGGTCAACCTTGCGGCCCTCACCGCGGGACCGCCCCAAGCCGAAATCACCAAGTCGGTGCAGGCCGAATTGCGCCGGGTCGGCTGTCTGACTGGCAACGCCGATGGCAACTGGAATAGCGCCTCGCAGCGGTCGCTGACGTTGTTCAACCGTTATGCCGGAACCAAGCTCGACACCAAGGTCGCCAGCGTCGATACGCTCGATACGATCAAGCTGAAGTCATCGCGGGTGTGCCCGCTGGTCTGCGAACACGGCTTCAAGGCCGAGGGCGAGCGCTGCACCAAGGTCACCTGTGCGGAGGGCTCGTTCCTCAACGACGACAACGAATGCGAGAAGCGTAGCGCCAGGAAGCCGGTCGCCAAGCGCGGGAAGCCCGAACCGCGGCAGGCGCTGGAAGCCAGGCCGTATCAGGTGCCGCGGGGCAGGCAGGCCACCGCCGGGCGTTATCAGGGACGGGATCCGAGCATCGGCGCCAATGGCCGCCCGCTCACCGGCCTCGAACGCCAGCAAGGCTGCAATAGCTACCAGGCCATCATGTCGGGCGTGTGCCCGTAACGGCGGCCGGCATCAGATCAAGTCCACATTGGCGCCGCGACAGCGGGGTCAATGTGGCTTTTCAAATCGCGCTCGCCGCGATGTTCACCATCAATGCCAGCAGCGCGGTGTTGAACACGAACGAGACGATGCCGTGCACGGTCGCGGTGCGGCGGATGATCCTGTCGGTGATGCCGACGTCGGAAACCTGCGCGGTCATGCCGATCACGAACGAGAAGTAGACGAAGTCCCAATAGTCCGCATCCTCGTGCGCGCCGCCGCTCGGAAACTGCAGGCCACCGGCGTTGCTGCCGCGGTAGAAATCATGCGCGTAGTGCAGCGCAAAGGCGGTATGCACCAGCGCCCATGACAACACGATCGTCACCGTCGCCAGGATCAGCCCGGCCGGATTGCCTTTCGAAGCGCCGAGCTCGAGCACGATCGCGCCAAGGCTCGCGAGGGCGCCGAATGCGGTCAACAACAGAATCAGGAAGCGCCCGTCATCCTGCAACACTGCGCTGCGGCGGATATGGGCGACGTCGCAGCGCAGCATCATGATGTAGGCAAGTGCGAGATACAGTGCGGCGAAGACGTTCCAGCCGACGACTAGCCGCGTTGGCAGCCGCAGCGTGCCGGGCAGCAGCCAGTACGCGATGACGCCTACCGCGAGCGCGATGAAGGTTCGCGGCCTGCCGTAGACCACGCGGACCGGCAGCGGCAGGTTCCGGAACCGAACAAGGTGCTCTTCGAATTCCTTGCTCATCCGCCGCCTTTAAATGCTCGCTAGCTCTTGCGCTCCGCGACGAAGCGCGCGGCTGCCCGCAATACGTCGCCCTTTGTTCCGAAGATCGAAAGCGCTGAATCGGCGCGCGCCAGCAGGTCGCGCACGCGCTGCTTGGCGCCCTCGATGCCGAGCTGGGTGACGAAGGTGGTCTTGCCGAGCGCTGCATCCTGCCCGGTTTGCTTGCCCAGCGCCGCCGCGTCGCCTTCGACGTCGAGCAGGTCGTCGGCGATCTGGAACGCCTCGCCGAGCGCGCGGCCGTAATCGTCGAGCGCCTGGTACTCCTTCTGCGTGGACTGGCCGAGGATCGCGCCGGCGATACAGCCATAGCGGAGCAGCGCGCCGGTCTTCATCTGCTGCAGCCGCGCCACGTCGACCGGTTCGCGGTCGCCGAACCGTCCCTCGCCGGCAAGGTCGAGGATCTGGCCGCCGACCATGCCGCCAATGCCGGAGGCGCGGGCCAGGGCGCGCGTCAAGAGCAGGCGCACATTAGCGTCCTTGTGGATCTCGTCGCGGGTGACGATGTCGAACGCCAGCGTCAACAGCCCGTCGCCGGCGAGGATCGCGGTGGCGTCGTCGGTCTCCTTGTGCAGCGTGGGCCGGCCACGACGGAGGTCGCTGTTGTCCATCGCCGGCAGATCGTCATGGATCAGGGAATAGCAATGGATGCATTCCAGCGCCGCGCCGACCAGCAGGGCAGCTTCGCGCGGAACTCCGAACACCGCCGAACTTTCGGCCACCAGAAAGGGCCGCAGCCGCTTTCCGCCGCCGAGGCTGGAATAGCGCATCGCGTCCATCAGCCGTTTCGGCCGCGCGATCTCTTCGGGCAGCAGCGTATCGGACAACAGTTTCGCCAGCAGGGCTTCGGTGTCCTCCGCGGTCTGGTCCAGTCGTTTGGCGAAATCGGCAGTGGCGGTCGTCATTAAGAATAGCTCCAGATCAATTTGGCCGGACAATGTTTGATGGCGGGCGCTTCGTCAATTCCATGACGAGGATCACACCGCCTTAAAATGGGCTGGAAAAACCACGAAATATCATGGAGATGTCACTTGGATGGGGCCTATTGATAGGTCCCTGGCCGGCTTGGGCAGAACCGGAAGCATCGAATTTGCGGATTGTCCGAATTTTACTGCTGATCCTGCTGGCGGTGGTGCTGCTGCCCTATCTGGTGACGCCGTTCTATCGTACCGGACATCCGGTCTCGACGCTGATGGCCTGGCGCTGGCTCAAGGGCACGCCGGTATCGCGTCAGTGGATCGATTTCAACGCGATGTCGCCCTACCTGCCGCGCTCGGTGGTGGGGTCCGAGGACGCCAAATTCTGCGGCCATCGCGGCATCGATTGGGGCGCCTTGCAGGATGCGATCGACGATGCCGAGGACGGCGAGCCGGCCCGCGGCGGCTCGACCATCACCCAGCAGGTCGCCAAGAACCTGTTCCTGTGGCCCGGCCGCAGCGTGGTCCGCAAGGCGCTGGAACTGCCGCTCGCGATGTGGATCGATCTGGTGCTGCCCAAACAGCGGATCCTGGAAATCTATCTCAACATCGCCGAACTCGGGCCTTCCGGACAGTTCGGGGCGGAAGCCGGTTCCCTTTACGCTTTCGGCCGCCCGGCCGCTTCGCTTTCGGCGCGCGAGGCCGCGTTGCTGGCGGCGATCCTGCCCAATCCTGTCAGGCGAAGCGCCCGCAATCCCGGCCCCGGGGTGCGCCGTCTGGCCGGCACCTATATGGCGCGGGCGGGCGCAGTACAGCGCTGCTGGAGCGAAAATCGTGCTTTTTGAGCCAATTTTCGGCCGCTTTAACCGCAAGCTGGCCTAGCTTTACGCCATGCCATCCTCTATAAGCGCGGCCTTATCGGCATCGCAGCTCGTGCGCGAAGCGCTGGGCCGTCCGGTTTCGGACGATGCCTCCGACAACACCCCTAGAGGATCGTTATGGCCGTTCCCAGAAGAAAAACATCGCCCTCGCGGCGTGGCATGCGCCGCTCGGCGGACGCGCTGAAGAAGCCGACCTATGCTGAGGACAAGGATTCCGGCGAACTGCGCCGTCCGCACCATCTCGACCTGAAGACCGGCATGTACAAGGGCCGGCAGGTGCTGAAGAAGAAGGAATCCTGATCGGGTTCGGGGATAAGACGCTGCTTCTGGCGGCGTCTGCCCGAATTTGGCCAACGAGTGGGCCAACGGTTCCATAAGGTGAAGCGTTTGCTTCGCCGGGGACATTCCGGTTTTCCTAGGAAGGCGCGATACCCATGGTCGGTTTTCCGCTGCTTCTGATTCCGCTCGCGATCTACAACATCATCGTCTTCCTGATGCCCACCGTTGCCTTCACCGATCCGCTGGTGAAGCTGACGTTGATGTCGGGCGCGGAATGGACGGTGACGCTGAGCGACGTGCTGCTTACGCTCGCCATCCTGCTGCTGCTCGCCGAGGTCATCAAGGGCGCGCGGCCCGGTGCGAAGTACCTGACCGACCATCTGCTGTCGCTGATCGTGTTCGGCGCAGCCGCGGCCGAATTCGTGCTGTGGCCGAAATTCGGCACTTCGACCTATTTCCTGCTGACGGCGCTGTCGCTGGTGGATTTCCTCTCTGGTCTCGCATTACGCACGCGGCGCCGTGCGGTTGCCGTAGCGGCGGCGCCAGCGCCAGCGCCCGCGCCTCCGGCAAAAGAAGCCGAAGCCGAAAAAGTCGAGAAAGTCGAGGCAGCGCCTGCGGCCGAGCCCAAGCCCGCGCCGGCACCGGCAGCTTCGCCTGCGCCTGCCGCGCCATCTGCACCGGCGGCAGCCTCTGTTGCCGAATCCGTGCTGCAGGATCACCCCGAACCGAAACCGGGGCGGCCTGCCGTCGAACCGAAACCGGCGCAGCCTGCTGTCGCGTCCGAGGCGGCCTCGGTCGTACCCGAGGCGCCCTCGCCGAAAACGCCTTCATCGGAAGTCCCGTCGCCCGAAGTCCCGTCGCCCGGCATACAGCCGGGCTCTCCGCCATCACCGGACAAGCCGGACAAGCCGGACCAGCCGGAGACACCTCAGCGCTGATCTAGATGGTTTGCCGCGTCCGGAAGCCGGTGCCGCAGCGCCGGATCTGGCTGGCGCCATAGGCCGTCTGCGCATCCGCCAGCGAGGCCCGCCTCAGGCCGCGGGTTTGCGGTGCCTGGTCGGCGGTAGCGATCAACTGCGCGAGGAAGGTCGGATCGGGCCGCGGCGTGGCCGCGCTCTGTGACCAGTGCACGGACTGGGTCACCGGCACCAGCTCCACGCAGGCCGGCTCGACGTTGACGAAGTCGCCGTCCAACACTTCCTCTGATCGATCGATATCCAGCATCGCACACCGCAACCGGCTAATCTGTCACGTTTTGGGACGTTCCGCCCCCACCTGCGATCTGACCTCGCAAGGCCTATGCCGCTCCCTTCCGATCCGTTCCCCGCTGGCGCGGGAAGTCTGTGAAACATGGTTTCCGGATTATTTATGAACTTAGCCTAGCCTCTCGTTCCGAACAGCCACTATCCTCAAGGCTTAAGGGAATCGAATCACCCGGCGGTGTCCCGAATCGAGGCGTCCTGATGCTCCCTGTCCCGCAAGCCTCCAGCATCCTTGCCTCGCTAGGCCAGGCGGCCTTCGTCTGGGACCTGACCGCGGACACCATCGCCTGGAGCGACAATGTAGGCTCGGTCTTCACTGACGTCCCGGCAGGTGCGCTGGCCAGCGGCGCCGGGTTTGCCAAGCTGATCGAGCCGTCCCGTTCGGTCCGCACGGACGCGCTCGCGCAATCAGCGCCGGCGCGGGGCGGCGAAGGCGTCGCCTACCGGATCGAATATGGCGTGCGCGCTTCCGCCTCGGTGCCCGTGCTCTGGATCGAGGAAACCGGTTGCTGGTTTGCAGGGCCCGACGGCAAGCCGGTGCGCGCGCAAGGCATCGTCCGTATCAACAATGAGCGCCACGCCCGCGACGAGCAGTTAATGCGGCTGTCGCGGCACGATCCGCTGACCGGTGAACTCAATCGCACGCATCTCATTGCCTCGCTGGCGGAATCGATCGAAGAAACCATGCGTTTCCGATCGTCCTCCGCCTTCATGCTGATCGGTATCGATCATCTGGCGCGCGTCAACGATGCCTTTGGCTTCGACGTAGCGGACGCCGTGATCGCCGAAGTCGCAAAGCGCATCCGCGCCAAGCTGCGCGCCGGCGACGTGCTCGGGCGGTTCTCCGGCAACAAGTTCGGGCTGATCTTGAGGAACTGCACCGTCGACGACACCAATATCGCGGCCGAGCGCTTCCTGGCCGGGATCCGCGACGAGGTGATCCCGACCAAATCCGGCCCGGTCTCGGTGACGGCCTCGATCGGCGCGATCACCATCCCGCGCTACGCCCGCAACGCCGATGAGGCGATCAATCGCGCCCAGGAAACGCTCGACGGCGCCAAGCGCCGCCGCGCCGGATCGTTCTCGCTGTGGCGGCCGAATGTCGAACGCGACGCCCAGCGCCGCGTCAACATCCGCGTCACCGACGAGATCGTCACTGCGCTCAACGAGCGCCGCATCGTCACGGCGTTCGAGCCGGTGGTCGAAGCGCGCTCGCGGCAACCGGCGTTCTACGAGTGCCTGGTGCGAATGGAGCAGGCGGACGGCCAGGCGCTGCTGGCGCCTGACATCGTTCCGGTCGCCGAGCGATTGGGCCTGATCCGGCTGGTCGACCACCGCGTGCTCGAGCTCGCGATCGCCGAACTTGCGGCGTCGCCGAACGTGCGGCTCAGCCTCAATATCTCGCCCGACACCACGATGGATCCGGATTGGTGGACCGGAATCGAATCGCTGATGCGTGCCCATCCCGGCGCCGGCGAGCGGCTGATCGTCGAAATCACCGAAACGGTGGCGATCCAGGACATCGACGACGTCCGCGGTTTCGTGACCCGCTTGAAGAATTTCGGCAGCCAGATTGCGATCGACGATTTCGGCGCCGGCTACACCTCATTCCGAAACCTGCGCAAACTCGGCGTCGACATCGTGAAGATCGACGGCGCCTTCGTGCAGAACATCGCACGCTCCGCAGACGATCGCGCCTTCGTGCATACGCTGATCGATCTGGCGAACCGCCTGCAGATCAAGACTGTCGCGGAATGGGTGCAGGACGAAGAAGCCGCCGTGATGCTGCGCGAATGGGGCTGCGATTACATCCAGGGCCGCTTGATCGGGCTGGCCTCGCCGGAACGGCCGTGGGCCATGGCGGGAGATGCGGCGCTGCCGGCGGCGGGCTGATCGTCTTCTCGCGTTGAAAAAATCTCTCCGTCGTCCCCGCGAACCCGGGAACTCATACGCTGCGGCCTATCGGTGAGGCGATGGACGTAGAGATCTTCAGTTACAACAAAAGCCGGTGGCTATGGGTCCCTGCGTTCGCAGGGACGACGAGGGAGCGAACCCTATCACTCTTCCTTCTTCGGCTCTTTCGACATGCGCTCGAGGCGTTCCTGCATGTCTTTCATCTGGCGGCGAAGGTCGTCGATATTATCTTCGTCGGGCGCCGGCTCCGGCGCCTTCTCCGGCTCGGACGAAGTCGATCCGGGGCGCGGCGGCACGAACGGCTTGAACATCGAAAACGTCTGCTGAAACAATTCCATGTTGCGGCGGACATGTTCTTCCAGCGGGGCAAACGGCGTTCCGCTGAACGTGTTGGTAAGCTGCTTGCGGAATTTTTCCTGCTCGCGCGTCAGCGTGTCGATCGACTGCTCCAGATATTTCGGCACCACCATCTGCATGCTGTCGCCGTAGAAGCGGATCAACTGCCGCAGGAAAGTGGTGGGCAGCAGATTTTGTCCGGCCTTGTTTTCCTGCTCGAAGATGATCTGCGCCAGCACCTGACGGGTGATGTCGTCGCCGGTCTTGGCGTCATAGACGAGAAAATCCTCGCCTTCCTTCACCATCGCTGCGAGATCCTCGAGCGTCACATAGGTGCTTGTGCCGGTATTATAGAGCCGCCGGTTAGCGTATTTCTTGATGGTCGTGGGTTGGTCTGACTTTGCCATAAGCTCACACATCGACACCGAGAGCGGGGAACCCGACGGCATCGCCGACGGGCAGACGAGCAACGCAACGCAGCAAAGTAAGCATTTTCAATGCGGTTCGGCTACCGTTTTGTGCGGCACGGTTAATTCCAAGGCATGGACGCTGCTATGGAAACTCTCACGGGGATCAATTTGAATGCGCCGCGGCAGGAATTTGGGCCGTGGCCGATTGACATGGGTGGGCGAGGTTAACAGGATAAGGTGAGAGACAGGCCCGGCATCCGGCCCGCCCGCCGTCGAAGAAACCTCAAGCCCAAGAAACCCCATAAGGAGATGTCCATGTCAGACGATGTCGTCATCGTCAGCGCCGCTCGCACCCCGGTCGGCAGCTTCAACGGCGCGTTCGCCACCACCCCGGCCCATGATCTCGGGGCCGTCGCTATCAAGGCCGCGCTGGAGCGCGCGGGTGTCGAGCCGGGCCAGGTCTCCGAAGTCATCATGGGCCAGATCCTCACCGCGGCGCAGGGCCAGAACCCAGCCCGCCAGGCTTCCATCAACGCCGGTATTCCAGTGGAGAGCCCGGCCTGGGGCGTCAACCAGCTCTGCGGCAGCGGCCTGCGCTCGGTCGCGCTCGGCTATCAGGCCCTGCTCAACGGCGATTCCTCTGTCGTCGTCGCCGGCGGCCAGGAATCCATGAGCATGGCCCCGCATGCGCAATACCTGCGTGGCGGCGTCAAGATGGGCGGCCTCGAGCTGGTCGACACCATGATCAAGGACGGCCTGTGGGACGCCTTCAACGGCTATCACATGGGCAACACCGCCGAGAACGTCGCCAAGCAGTGGCAGATCACCCGCGCCCAGCAGGACGAGTTCGCCGTCAACTCGCAGCAGAAGGCCGAGGCCGCGCAGAAGGCCGGCAAGTTCAAGGACGAGATCGTCGCCGTCACCATCAAGACCCGCAAGGGCGACGTGGTGGTCGACACCGACGAATATCCCCGCCACGGCGCGACGCTGGAATCGATGGCCAAGCTGAAGCCGGCCTTCGAGAAGGACGGCACCGTGACCGCCGGCAGCGCCTCGGGCATCAATGACGGCGCGGCCGCCGTCGTGCTGATGACCGCCAAGGAAGCGGCCAAGCAGGGCAAGAAGCCGCTCGCCCGCATCGTGTCGTGGGGTCAGGCTGGCGTCGATCCCAAGATCATGGGCTCCGGTCCGATCCCGGCCTCGCGCGCCGCCCTGAAGCGGGCCGGCTGGAGCGTCGGCGACCTCGACCTGATCGAGGCCAACGAGGCGTTTGCGGCGCAAGCCTGCGCGGTCAACAAGGACCTCGGCTGGGATACCGGCAAGGTCAACGTCAACGGCGGCGCGATCGCGATCGGTCACCCGATCGGTGCGTCGGGCGCGCGCGTGCTGGTGACACTGCTGCACGAGATGCAGAAGCGTGACGCCAAGAAAGGCCTCGCCACGCTCTGCATCGGCGGCGGCATGGGCATCGCGATGTGCATTGCACGCGACTGAACTAAAGGCAGAGTGAGCGGTTGAATGATGAAAAGATCATCTCGTAACCGACGCTCGAATTGGTAAAGATGAAATGCCCGGTCTCGCGCCGGGCATTTTCATCTTACGCAAGCGTTTTCAACAACGCTTCAAGCCAAAGGCTGCGCTTCGTCAAAAGACCGGGACAATTCCGGCATAGAAAGAAGACCACCAAGGAGGACTACGACATGGCACGTGTTGCATTGGTTACGGGGGGTACGAGGGGCATTGGCGCGGCGATCAGCAAGGCGCTGAAAGCTGCAGGCTACAAGGTCGCGGCGAGCTACGCCGGCAACGATGCCGCCGCCGAGAAATTCAAATCCGAAACCGGCATCCCCGTCTATAAATGGGACGTCTCTTCGTTCGATGCCTGCGCCGAAGGCGCTAAGAAGGTCGAGGCCGATCTCGGACCCGTGGACGTGCTCGTCAACAATGCCGGCATCACCAAGGACGGCGCCTTCCACAAGATGACGCTCGATCAATGGAACGCGGTTATCAATACCAATCTCGGCTCGCTGTTCAACATGACGCGCCCGGTGATCGAGGGCATGCGCGCCCGCAAGTTCGGCCGCATCATCAACATCTCCTCGATCAACGGGCAGAAGGGCCAGTTCGGCCAGGTCAACTATTCCGCGGCCAAGGCCGGCGACATCGGCTTCACCAAGGCGCTGGCGCTGGAGAACGCCAAGGGCGGCGTCACCGTGAACGCGATCTGCCCCGGCTACATCAACACCGAGATGGTGCAGGCGGTGCCGAAGGAGGTGCTGGAGAAGAGCATTCTGCCGTTGATCCCGGTCAACCGCCTCGGCGAGCCCGAGGAAATCGCCCGCGCCGTGGTGTTCCTCGCCGCCGATGAGGCGAGCGGCATCACCGGCTCGACCATGACGATCAACGGCGGGCAGTACATGGTGTGATGGCGCGCTCGTCATTGCGACGAGGCGTTGTGTGAAAAAGTCGTCATGCCCGGGCAGAAGCGCGAAGCGCGTCTTCGCGCTAGATGTCCCGGGCATCCACGTCTTTACAACCAGCGACAAGAAAAGACGTGGATGGCCGGGACAAGCCCGGCCATGACGAGAGAACTCTGCCTATGGCTATCCGCACCGCTACGCTGATCGGACTGACCGCGATCCTGATGTGGTCGCTGCTGTCGGTGTTGACCGTTGCGACCGGAAAAATTCCGGCGTTTCAGCTCGCCGCCATGACGTTTGCGATCGGCGCTTTGGTCGCCTTCGCAAGTTTCCTGTTCAGGCCGTCTGCTTTTGGCGCCTTGAAGCAGCCGCCGGTCGCCTGGGTCGTCGGCGTCGGGGGATTGTTCGGCTATCACGCGCTGTATTTCCTCGCGCTGCGCTACGCGCCGCCGGCCGAAGCCGGCCTTTTGAATTATCTCTGGCCGCTGCTGATCGTGCTGTTCTCGTCGCTGCTGCCGGGCGAACGGCTGGCGCCGCATCACATCGTCGGTGCCTTGCTCGGGCTTGTCGGCACGGTGCTGCTGTTCGTCGGTAATACCGGCGCCTTCGCACCGGGTCAGATACCAGGGCTGGCCGCAGCTTTCGTTGCCGCCTTTGTGTGGGCGGCCTATTCGGTGATGTCACGCAAGCTCAAGGCGGTGCCGACCGATGCGGTGGCAGGCTTCTGTCTTGCGACCGCGCTGCTGGCCGCGCTCGTTCACGGCATGGTCGAGACCACGGTCTGGCCGGAGACGGTCGGGCAATGGCTGGCGATCATTGCGCTCGGCGTCGGTCCTGTCGGTGCCGCGTTCTTTGTCTGGGATATCGGCATGAAACGCGGTGACATCCGCGTGTTGGGTGCGGCTTCCTACGCGACGCCATTGCTGTCAACATTGTTCTTGATCCTGGCCGGCTTTGCGCAAGCCACCGCCACGATCGCCGTCGCGGCGATCCTGATCGCCGGCGGCGGCCTGATCGCGGCAAAGGATATGGTGTTGAGAAAAAGACTGTAGGATGGGTGGAGCGAAGCGATACCCATCATCTCACCGCACCGATGCAATTGATGGGTATCGCTTCGCTCCACCCATCCTACGAAGAGGGCTCCCATCCCTTCGGCGCCATCTCGAATTTCGCAAATTCGAATCCCGGCGCAACGGTGCAGCCGACCAGCGTCCAGTCGCCGGTGCTCTGCGCGGCCTGCCAGGCCTGCGGTGGAACGATCGCCTGCGGCTCTTCGCCAGCGGCGAGATCCGCGCCGAGCTTCACGCTACGTCGGCCTTTGCCGTCGGCGATCTGCAGCGTCAGCGCGGCGCCCGCATAATAATGCCAGGTCTCCACCGCATCGATGCGATGCCAATGCGAGCGCTCGCCGCGCGCCAGCAGGAAATAGATTGCGGTCGATCGTGAACGCCCATCGGCATCCACGCTTTCGTCGCGGAACGTCTCGCGATAATGGCCGCCTTCGGGATGCGGCTTCAGGTCGAGCCGCGCGATGATCTCGGCGGCTTCTTTCGAGAGCGCCATCAGGACTTGTTCTTGCGTTCGCGGAGTTCGCCGAACACTTCGGCTGCGCTCGCGCCTTTCATGTGCAGCTTGGCTGCCACCGACGGCTCGTCGGCGCGCAGGAAGACGTTGGATTTTTTCTCGTCTCCCAAGAGCACGGGGATCGTCGGCTTGTTCTCCGCACAAAGCCGCGTCACTTCCTCGGCGCGCGCCTTGAGTGCGGGGTTGTCGCCGTCGACGGTGAGTGCGAATTTGACGTTGGAGGCGGTATATTCATGGCCGCAATAGAGTTTGAAATCGTCGGGCAGCGCGCGCAGCTTCAACAGCGAATCCCACATCATCGGATAGGTGCCCTCGAATACCCGGCCGCAGCCGATCGAGAACAACGTGTCGGCGGCAAATACCGCCTTTTCGGTATCGAACACGTAGGAGATATGATCGAGCGTATGGCCGGGCGTTTCCAGCACACGCGCCAACAGGCTACCCACCTTGATCACATCGCCATGGGCCGCGCGCAGGTCGACATTGGCGATCTTGGTGGACTTGTCGTTGGGGGCGACAACCCGGCAATTATATTTCTGCTTCAGTTCGGCGACGCCGCCGACATGGTCGTGATGGTGGTGGGTGACGAGAATATCCGTCAGCGTCCAGCCTTCGCGCTCCAGCGCCTTGATGATCGGGGCGGCTTCCGGCGCGTCGATCGATGCGGTTGCCTTGGTCGCGGGATCGTGGATCAAATAGCCGAAATTGTCGCTGAGGCAGGTGAAAGTGCGAATTTCTGCGGCCATGATTGCTCCGTGAGTAAGGCTTTCAGCCCCATTAATTCCCCAGAAATATGGCGTTAACGCTGGCGCGGCAATGCCATTTTCGGCGCGCCGTAACGAAACACGGTGTGGTAGATTGCGCTCATGACCATCGACGTCATCGATCTCCGCGACTTCTATTCGCAGCGCCTCGGCGTCGTCGCGCGACAGTTGATCAACCGCGGCATCCGGGCGCGCTGGCCTGATGCGGCAGGGCAGCGTGTGCTTGGGCTCGGCTATCCGACGCCCTATCTCGGCCTGTTTCGCGAGGATTCCGAGCGCTGCATCGCCTTCATGCCGGCGGCGCAGGGCGTCTTGAAATGGCCGACGGGGCGGCCTGCGCTGGCTTCCCTGATCGATGAATTTTCGATGCCGCTGCCGGACGCCGCGGTGGATCGGATCCTGCTGGTCCACGCGCTGGAAATGTCCGACGATCCGGAGCGCTTGCTGCGCGAGGTGTGGCGCGTGCTGGCGCCGTCTGGCCGCCTGATCGCGGTGATCCCGAACAGGCGTGGCGTGTGGACGCGCACCGACAATACGCCGTTCGGTCACGGCCGGCCCTATTCGCGGGCGCAGATCACGCAGTTGCTGCGGCAAACCTGGTTCACGCCGGCGGCGTGGGGCGAAGCGCTGTTCCTGCCGCCGGTCGGCAATAGCTGGTTTTTGCGCTCGGCCATGGCATGGGAGCGTGTCGGCGCCGCGCTGTCGCTGCCGTTCGCAGGCGTCCATGTCGTGGAAGCGACCAAGCAGGTCTATCGTGCGATTCCCGTGGGCCGCGAACGCGCGCGGCTGATTCCCTCGCTGGAGCCGGCGCTGGTGCCGTCGTCGACGGCGACAAGGGATAAGGCGTAGTCTCAGTCGTCCCTGCGAAAGCAGGGACCCATAACCACCGGCGGTATTTGTTTAAGAGATCGTCGACCCGCGCGCCTCAAATGACGGCCGCGGCGTATGGGTCCCCGCGTTCGCGGGGACGACGAGATGGCGAGAGTTACCGCTACCTACTCATTCCCCGGATTGAAATCTTCGCTCGGGGCGGCTGGCGCGGCGATGCTGTCGGGACGCGGGCCATGCGGCCGGCGGCGCCGGCGTGGGAAACGCTCGCCGCCACGGCCCTCTTCATACCCACCGGGCGTGCCATTCACCTGCGGCTGCGGGCCGGTGATGAAGGAGGGCAGGCGATCGACGCCGCCGGTATCGGCAATCACCGGCTGCGGCTGGGGTTGCGGCTGATATTGCGGCTGCGGACGGTGCTCGCGTTCACGGTCCCGCTCGCGATGTTCGCGCGGCTGCTGGTCGCGTTGGTAGGGCTGGCCATCGCCGCGCTGTTCACGCGGATTGTTGTCGCGGACGTAGGGCTGCGGCTGCTGGGGGACGAAGCCCGGCTCCTGGCCGAAATGCGAGAAGCTCTCGCCATCGTCGTCACCGTCTTCCGTCGGCGGCGTCTCGGCGTCGAGGCGCGGCTGCGGCTGGTTCTGGCGGAACTGCTCCTGTGCGGCGGCGATCAGGCGGAAATAGTGTTCGGCATGCTGGTAGTAATTCTCCGCCGCGACCGGGTCGCCGGAAGAGCGCGCGTCGCGCGCCAATTGAACGTATTTTTCGGCGACGTGCGAGGCCGTGCCGCGGATTTTGATATCGGGCCCGTTCGATTCGAACACCCGGGTCATCGGGTTTTGACCACGCCGGTTATTATTGTTGTTATTGTTGTTATTCCGGTTACGCATCCGCTTGTTGTTTTGACCGTTTCTCATGTCTCGCCTTTATTCCAGCCCTGAAGTTATGCAGTTGCCGTTGTAACCTGATCCGACCCGGCGCGCTCTGGCGCACCGAATCACGGTGCCGTTCAGTTTCATGTCGTCGATGTCGCCAACCATCGCGTTCAGCAAAGACGCGTTCCCCACCCGGCGGCGTTCATACGCGCGCCGGACCAAATCATTCAGCCTGCCAAAACCAGCCTAATCGTCTTGCGTGACGGCTTCGCGTGACCGGCTGTTGCGTAAGTCTTCAACCGCAATATCAGGCTTTCGTTCGCTTTGCGGTCGAGAGCAGCACAGCTCCAGCTATTGCGCTCGATTCGACCTGCGTTTTGGAACCTTTCACCCGGCGGGCTCTCATTCGAGAACTCTGGCCTCACCCGCGTAACCTTACGGGGCCAGCAACCCTGGACCGATGTTGTGGGCGGAACGTAGTCGCTCCCGGGGAATATTCCAAGGGGTTTTTTTGCGTTCGAAAAGGACTTTATCGGGCCATTTTGTGACCTGCGACGGCCCTCGGAATGCCCGCCAGATCGGCTTTGGGGGCGGGCGCAGCCTTTAACCCGGCGGCCTTCATCAGGGCCTGGATTGGGCCGCTTTGACCCTCACCGGCCTCCACGATCAGGGCGGCGCCCGGCGCCAGAAGGCCGGCCGCCTGCGGGATCAGCGTGCGGTAGGCATCCAGCCCGTCTGCGCCGCCATCGAGTGCGGCGCGCGGATCATGATCCCTCACCTCCGCCGCCAGACCGCCGATATCGGCCGAGCGGATATAGGGCGGATTCGAGACGATCAGATCAAACGGACCGGACAGTCCGCACGCATAATTGCAGGCGATGAAGGCCGCGCGCTCCGACAACCCGGCGCGGGCCGCATTGGCCGCCGCGATTCGCAGTGCGGCTTCGGAGATGTCGGTTCCGAATCCCTTTGCTGCCGGCAACTCGGACAACAGCGCGAGAAAAATTGCGCCGGAGCCGGTGCCGAGATCGGCGATGCGCAGGGGGCGATTGAGATCGCCGCCCGCGCGCAACAGCTCCAGCGCCAGTTCGACCACCGTTTCGGTATCGGGCCGCGGCACCAGCGTCGCGGACGAAAGCTGCAGCGGCAGGCCCCAAAACTCCCTCTCGCCGAGAATGCGTGCGACCGGCTCACCCGCGAGACGGCGCCGGACGAATTCTTCGAGACGCGTCGATTCGTCCGGCGTTAGTCGGCGTTGCGCGGCCGCGATCAAGCCGGTCAGGTCGAGGCCCAGTGCATGGCCTATCAGAATCCGCGCGTCGAGCTCGGCGGAATCGATGGCGGCGGTTTTGAGTCTCGCGGTGAGCGCGCGCCGTGCCGCTTCGACGGTTTGGTTGGTGAAGGCGCCGGTCACGTGGAGTCCTCGCCCAAATCCCTCCACACGTCGTCCCTGCGAAAGCAGGGACCCATACGCCGCGGCCCTTCAATTAAGGCGACGTGGGTTGATATCTCTGGTAGCAGCGAACGCCTGGGGTTATGGGTCCCTGCTTTCGCAGGGACGACATCGAAACTGTTGATGGGTCCCCGCGTTCGCGGGGACGACACGCGGATGGTGCTCACGCCGCCGCGCCTTGCGCGGCAAGCTGCGCGGCCTGATGCTCGGTGGTCAGCGCTTCGATCAGTTCGCCCAGCGCTTCGCCCGCAATCACCTGCGGCAGCTTGTAGAGCGTCAGGTTGATGCGGTGGTCGGTGACGCGGCCTTGCGGGAAATTATAGGTGCGGATGCGCTCGGAACGATCTCCGGAGCCGACCTTCTCCTTGCGCTCGGCGGAGCGCGCGGCATCGACGCGCTGGCGCTCGGCGTCGTAGATGCGCGAGCGCAGGATGTTCATCGCAGAAGCCCGATTCTTGTGCTGCGAGCGGCTGTCCTGCATCATGACGACGATGCCGGTCGGAATATGGGTGATGCGGATCGCCGATTCGGTCTTGTTGACGTGCTGACCGCCGGCCCCTTGCGCGCGCATGGTCTCGATCCTCAAGTCATCGTTTTTGATGTCGACATCGACATCCTCAACTTCGGGCAGCACTGCCACCGTTGCTGCGGAGGTGTGAATGCGGCCCTGCGTTTCGGTGTCGGGCACGCGCTGCACGCGGTGCACGCCGGATTCGAATTTCAGCTTGGCGAATGCACCGCGGCCCTGCACCTCGGCGATGATTTCCTTGAAGCCGCCCATGGTGCCTTCGGAGGCCGAGATCACCTCGACCTTCCAGCCCTGCAGGCTGGCAAACCGCTCATACATCCGGAACAGGTCGCCGGCGAACAGCGAGGCCTCGTCGCCGCCGGTGCCGGCACGGATTTCCAGCATCACGTTGCGGTCGTCCATGGCGTCCTTGGGCAGCAGCGCCACGCGAATCTTCTGCTCCAGTTCGGCGACGCGCGCCTGCAGCGTTTCGAGCTCGGCTTCGGCCATGCTGCGCATCTCGGGGTCGGTGGCGGCGTCAGCCAGCAGCGATTCGGCGCCCGAAATCTCCGCCCGTGCCACGCGATAGGCCTTTACGGCGTCGATCAGCGGATTGAGCTCGGCGAGCTCGCGCGTGATCTGAACGTACTTCTCGGAATTCACCTGGCCCAGCAGCTCGGCCTCCAACGAGGCGTGGTGGGCGAGCAGGATATCGAGTTTGGCTTCGGGTAGCATGGCGTTGTTCTCAAGGAGCGGATGCGGGCGGCAGCGTTGTCGGGACTGAGCCTCGCTACAACGACAGCCCCTCTGCTTCTGCGAATTCCGTCAGCTTCTGCCGGATCGAGACGCTGCCGGCCGGCGCGTCGAGCAGCGGCATCATGACAGCTTCGGCCTTTTTGGCGTCGAGGTCGAGGATCATCGCCTTCACCGGACCATGGGCGGTGGCCGATATCGACAGCGAGCGGTAGCCAAGCGCGATCAGCGCCAGCGCACCGAGCGGCTTTGAGGCCATCTCGCCGCACAGCGATGCCATCTTCTTCGCCGCCCGCGCCTTGCGCACGATGTCGCGCAGCGCACGCATGATCGGCGCCGACATGGTGTCGAACCGCTCGGAAACCTTGGCGTTGCCGCGGTCGACCGCGAACATGAACTGGAACAAATCGTTCGACCCGACCGAAACGAAATCGACCTTCTTCAGGAGCTCGTCGAGCTGATAAAGCAGTGCCGGCACTTCCACCATGGTACCGACGTCGATGCGTTCTGGCAGCGCATGGCCGTGCTGGCGCAGATAGGTCAGTTCGCGCTCAACGATCGCTTTGGCGGAATCGAACTCGGCGACGTCAGAAACCATCGGAAACATGATCTTCAGCGCGCGGCCGCCACCGGCCCGCAGCAGCGCGCGGATCTGGCCGCGTAGCAATCCGGGCCGGTCGAGCCCGAGCCGGATCGCGCGCCAGCCGAGCGCAGGATTTTCCTCGATCACGGTCTCCATATAGGGCAACGCCTTGTCGCCGCCAATATCGAGGGTGCGGAACGTGACCGGTTTGGAGCCTGCGGCGTCCAGCACTGTACGGTAGAGCGCAAGCTGGTCGGAGCTGCGGGGTAGGCTCTGGCCGACCATGAACTGCAACTCGGTACGGAACAGACCGATGCCGGCGCTGCCGGTGTCGTCGATATGCGGCAGGTCGATCGCAAGGCCCGCGTTGATCATCAGCTCGACCGGTTGGCCGTCCTTGGTGACGCAGGGCTTGTCGCGCAGCGCGGCATACTGCGCCTGACGGCGAGCGCGGAACCGCACCCGCTCGGCGTAGGCCGATTCGATCTCGGCTGAGGGGCGGACATAGATCGAGCCCGAGGTGCCGTCGACGATGATGGGATCGCCAGGGTCGGCAATGCCGGGCGCGTTCGGGACTTCGCCGACCGCAGGGATTCCGAGCGCGCGCGCCACGATCGAGACGTGGGAATTCGCGGTGCCTTCCTCCAGCACCAGGCCGCGCAGCCGCTTGCGATCGTAGTCGAGCAGCGCCGCCGGTCCCATCGCGCGCGCGATCAGAATGGCGTTCTCGGGGAGCTGTTCGCGCGACGGCGCGTGATCCTGTCCGACCAGTTGCCGCATCAGGCGATGGCCGAGGTCTTCCAGGTCGTGCAGGCGGTCACGCAGATAGGGATCGGTCGAGCGCAGCATGCGCGCGCGGGTATCGGATTGCACGCGTTCGACGGCGGCTTCCGCAGTGAGGCCGGTGGCGACCGCCTCATGCAATTTGTGCGACCAGCCGTGGTCGTTGGCGAACATCCGGTAGGCTTCCAGCACGTCGCGGTGCTCGCCGCTGTCGGCGACGTCGCCGCGCTCCAGCATGCGGTCGAGGTCGGCGCGCAGCTTGGCGAGCGCCGCGTCGAGCTTCTTTATTTCCTTCGGCAGGTCTTCGGCGATGTAGTTGGTGATGACGACGCGCGGCTCGTGCAGCACGACATGGCCGAGCGCGATGCCGTCGGAAAGGATCGCGCCGGTCTTGTGCAGGGAATGCCGCGCCGCTGGTTCTGCGCCGGGTTGTGCCAGCGCCGCCAGTTCGCCGGAGGCGATCATCTCCGCCAGCACCATGGCGGTGGTCTGCAGCGCCTCGACCTCTTCCTCGACATAGGTGCGCTTGGCGCGGTTCTGCACCACGAGCACGCCGAGCGTGTTGCCGGCGCGCAGGATCGGCACGCCGAGGAACGAATGGTAGATTTCTTCGCCGGTTTCCGGGCGGAACGAGAATGCCGGATGGCTTTGTGCGTCGGAGAGGTTGAGCGGGCTCGCCTCGCTGGCGACGAGGCCGACGAGGCCCTCATGCGCGTTCAGCACCGTCCGGTGCACCGCGTCGCGGTTCAGACCTTCGGTGGCATAAAGTTCGAGCGTGTTATCGATGCGCAGCACGTAACAGGAGCAGACCTCGGCCACCATGTTGGCCGCGATCAGCACCACGATCTTGTCCAGACGCTCCTGCGCCGAGACCTTCTCCGCCATGGTTTCGCGGAGCCGTCTCAACAAGACGCGGGGACCTCCCGACGCGCTCCGCATGTGCTGGTATCCTCCCCCGCAAGGCCAGCCCGCCGGGTGGCCGGTAGCTGGCGTGAAACGCACGAAAAACAACAAATTTAATTCATTCGGCGCCGCCGCAGGCACCTGATCCCGGCCGAATCGGATCGCCAAAACCATGGCACAAGTTTGCGGCGCCCACCTCACAGGCCGTATAGCCAATCGAGGCTTGCTTTGCCAAGCAAAACGCCTGCCAGAAGCAATAACGTATGTGTCAGGGCAGCGATGCTGCGCCAGCGAAGCGCATGATCTGCCAAACCACAGCCGTTGGCGATCAGACCATGCGCTAAATTTGAGAGAAAATCGTTCTAAGTCTGATCGAGCCCGTAGAGCGTGTGCAGGGTGCGCACCGCGAGTTCGGTATAGGCCGCATCGATCAGCACCGAAAACTTGATCTCGGAGGTGGTAATGGCGCGGATGTTGATATTGCGCCCGGCCAGCGCGGTGAACGCCTGCGCCGCGACACCGGCATGGCTGCGCATGCCGCTGCCGATCACGGAAACCTTCGCCACGTCGGTGGCGCTGTCGAGCCGGGCATAGCCGATCTTGGCCTTGGCCGAGCTGATCGTGTCGCGGGCGCGGGCATAATCGGAGGCCGGAACGGTGAAGGTGAGGTCGGTGGTCTTGCCGTCCTCGGAGACGTTCTGGACGATCATGTCGACATTGATGTTGGCTTCAGCCAGCGGCCCGAAGATTGCGGCGGCAACGCCCGGCTTGTCCTCGATCTGGCGTACGGAAATCTGGGCTTCGTCCTTGGAGAAGGCGATGCCGGTGACGACGTGGCTTTCCATGATTTCCTCCTCGCTGCAGATCAGCGTGCCCGGCGGCGTGCCGTGCGGGTCGATATCCTCTGGCTTGTCGAAGCTGGAACGGACGAACACAGGCATGTTGTGTACCATGCCGAGTTCCACCGAGCGCACCTGCAGGACCTTGGCACCCTGCGAAGCCAGTTCCAGCATGTCCTCGAACGCGATCTTGTCGAGCCGCCGCGCCTTTGGAACCACGCGGGGATCGGTGGTGTAGACGCCATCGACATCGGTATAGATGTCGCAACGGTCGGCGCGGATCGCGGCAGCAATAGCCACCGCCGAAGTATCCGAACCGCCGCGCCCCAGCGTGGTGACCCGGTTGGTCTGCGGGTTGATGCCCTGGAAGCCGGCAATGACGGCGACTTCCTGGCGGTCCTTGAAACGGTGGATGATCTCTGCGCCGTCGATCTCGAGAATCCGCGCCGAGGCATGGGCGTCGGAAGTCCGGATCGGGATCTGCCAGCCCTGCCACGAGCGCGCCTGGATGCCCATGCCTTGAAGCACGATCGAGAGCAACCCTGACGTGACCTGCTCGCCGGATGCCACGATGGCGTCATATTCGCGCGCGTCATGCATCGGCGAGGCGTCGCGGCACCATTCCACCAGCTCGTTGGTCTTGCCGGCCATGGCCGACACGACAACGGCGACATCATGCCCGGCATCGACTTCGCGCTTGACGTGACGCGCGACGTTGCGGATTCGGTCGATATTGGCGACGGACGTACCGCCGAATTTCATCACGAGGCGGCCCATGACGACGCGTGCATTCCCTGTGAGGATAAGTTAGATGACCCGCACGGAAATTGGAGCGCCCGGGCCGAAAGCGGCGTATACATAGCGGCGCGGTCCGGAGCAAGCAACCAGCTTCGTTTTCGGCCCGAAATGGCGCAAATTGCTGTGGTAGCGGGTTAAGTCAGGGCAGGCGTATGGGCCGTTATATCGATGATATCCTGCAGCCCGACGAGAAGGTGCTGTATTCGACCAACGCGCACTGGATGTTCTATCTGCCGGCCATCGGGGCGTGGACTGTGACGATCGTATTTCTGGTGCTGTCGCGGATGGTCACTGCCGACGCGCTGATGTTGCTTTGCCTGGCGCTGGCGGCCGTCGCCGGACTTGCGGCGCTATATTGGACAGCGACGGCCTGGTTCCATCGCTGGACCACCGAGACCGACGTCACCAATATGCGGGTCGTCCACAAGACGGGCTTCATCAAGCGGCGGACCTTCGAGATGAGCCTCGACAAGGTCGAGAGCGTCGACGTCAACCAGAGCATCCTCGGCCGCATCATGAACTACGGCGACGTCACCATTCAGGGCGTCGGCGAGGGCACCCAAACCATTTCCACCATTTCGCGCCCACTGGCGTTTCGTACCGCCATCACCACCCGACCGGCCGGCACCTAAATCATGGTTACGCAGCAAAATTCATCCGCCGGCTTTTCCGCGATGGGCGGCAGCGTTGACCCCGCCGAAGTCGCCAAGTTTTCAAAACTGTCCGACGAATGGTGGGACCCTAGGGGCAAGATGGCCCCGCTGCACAAGATCAATCCGCTGCGGCTCGCCTATATCCGCGATGCCGCCTGCCGCAAGTTCGATCGCAATGCGCGGAGCCTGAGCTGCCTCTCGGGCCTGCGCATCCTCGATATCGGCTGCGGCGCCGGGCTGTTGTGCGAGCCGTTTACGAGGCTGGACGCACAGGTGATCGGGATCGATCCTTCTCCCACCAACATCGCCGCCGCCAAGCTGCATGCCGACAAGGGGCATTTGTCGATCGACTACCGCTGCACCACCGTCGAGGCGATGGATGTGCGTGAGCGCTTCGACATCGTGCTGGCGATGGAGGTGATCGAGCATGTCACCGACGTCGGCGCGTTCCTTGCGCGCTGTGCGGCGATGGTCAAGCCGGGCGGCATGATGGTGGTCTCGACACTGAACCGCAACTGGAAGAGTTTTGCGCTCGCGATCGTCGGCGCGGAATATGTGCTGCGCTGGTTGCCGCGTGGCACCCATCAATGGGACAAATTCGTCACCCCGGACGAACTCGCGCAGCATCTCGCCCACAACCGCCTCACCATCACCGAACAGGCCGGCGTGATCTACAACCCGCTTACCGACAGATGGAGCATCTCGTCCGACATGGACGTGAACTACATGGTGGTGGCAGAGGGGATGTGAGTTTGATGCCTGCACTTTAGCCGCATAACTGCTGTCGTCCCTGCGAACGCAGGGACCCATACCCCGCGGCGCTGTTTGGGTTACGAGATGTCTACCATGCGTGCTCACATGAGAGAGCACGGCGTATGGGTCCCTGCTTTCGCAGGGACGACACTACGTTTCGGACCACGTGCAATCCTGTCATGACGCCGGTCCTGTTGACCGCATCCGTCCCGACCGGCACGGTGCGACAGCCTTCCGCCGGTATTTCCCATGCTCTCCGTCGCCTCCCTCTGGATTCCCTTCACCATCATCGCTGCGCTCGGCCAGGTCGCGCGCAATGCGATGCAGCGGTCACTGACAGCGCCGCTCGGGACCTGGGGCGCGACCAATATCCGCTTCCTGTTCGGCTTCCCGTTCTCGCTGGTCTTCTTTGCCGTGGTGGTTGCCTTCACTGGCGACAACGTGCCGTGGCCAGTAGCAATGTTCTGGCCGTGGCTGCTGCTGGGCGCGCTCAGTCAGATCGTCGCCACCGGTCTGATGCTGCTCGCGATGAACGACCGCTCGTTCGTCGTGACCACGGCCTATCTGAAGACCGAGGCGATCCAGACCGCGATCTTCGGATTCATTTTCCTCGGCGATCACCTGACGTTGTTGAAAGTGGTCGCGATCATGATTGCGACCATCGGCGTGGTCATCACCGCGCTGCGGCCAGGCGGGGGAAAGGGCTTTGCGGAGTTGAAGCCGACCATCATCGGCCTGGTCGCCGCCGGTTGCTTCGCGCTCTCGGCGATCGGCTTTCGCGGCGCTATCATCACAGTGCCCGGCGTCTCCTTTGTGACGGCGGCGTCGTTCACGCTGGTGTTCGGGCTGTTCGTGCAGACGTTGGTGCTGACGGTCTATCTCTTGGTCCGCGCGCCCGACGTGCTCAAGAAAATCCTGGGGCTATGGAAACCCTCAATGCTTGCGGGCTTCATGGGCGCGTTCGCCTCGCAATTCTGGTTCCTGGCGTTTGCGCTGACGGCGGCCGCCAATGTGCGCACGTTGGCGCTGGTCGAGGTGCTGTTCGCGCAGGCGGTGTCGTACTACTCGTTCAAGCAGCCATTATCGGCGCGTGAACTATCCGGCATCGTGCTGATCGTGGCCGGCGTAGCGCTGCTGGTGGCGGTTTGATGGTTGCTACAGCACTGCCAGACCTCATCCTGAGGAGCGCGTCTTCGCGCGTCTCGAAGGATGAAGGCCCGGATGGGGCCGCATGGTTCGAGACGGCGCTAACGCGCCTCCTCACCATGAGGGTCTAATGGTTGCTACGAAAATTGGTAGCTGCTTAAAGACTGCGCCCTTAGCCATCATTGCGAGCCAACGGGTCGCGCGAATGCGCGCCCGATGACAGGCTCCGCGAAGCAATCCATGGCTCAGCAAGCAGGAAGATGGATTGCTTCGTCGCTTCGCTCCCTTGCGCAAACGCTTCGCGTTTGTCGCAGGCAATGACAAGGGGTGTGAAACGTCAATTCCGATCGTCCGGCAGCACCGGCAGTGGGGAGACCTCGACGCCTTCTTCAATCAACGCGCGCGCTTCATCTGGCGAGGCCTCGCCGTAGATCGGGCGATGTTCGATATCGCCGTAGTGCATCTTGCGCGCTTCGTTGGGGAAGCGCTCGCCGACATTGTCGGCGTTCTTGACGATGTGATCGCGCAATTCCTTCAGCTTGGCGCGCAGCTCGCGCTCCTGCGCCATCAGGAGCGGCGTCGATTCCGATGCCGGCGCATCCGCGGGCGCGGCCGGCGCGGGCACGGCCGCCTCGCGACCTTTCCGGGTGACGATCTGCGGAGCCATGATGGCGCGCTCGACCTTCACCGAGCCACAGGCCGGGCAGCTCACCAGCTTGCGCTTTTCCTGGGTCTCGTAGGCCGCCGAGCTTTGAAACCAGCTTTCGAAAGCATGGCCCCGCTCGCAGCGAAGGTTGTAGCGGATCATGCCGAACCCCGGACGAGGTGCAGATGCTCCGGGCCGGCCTTGGGGTCGGCAATGCCGAAGCGCCTGCCATGCTGCAGCGACGGCACGGCTCTCCGCGCCGTCTCGACCTTGGATGTATCGATCTCGGCGAGGAACACGCCGGGCTCGACGCCGCCCTCGGCGAGAATTTCGCCCCAGGGGGCGATGATCAGCGAATGGCCGTAGGTCTCGCGCTTGTTTTCGTGCATGCCGGCCTGCGCTGCGGCGAACACGAAGCAACCGTTCTCGATGGCGCGGGCGCGGAGCAGCGTGTGCCAATGCGCCTCGCCGGTCTTCCTGGTGAAGGCGGACGGCACCGTGAGGAACGACGCACCGGCTTCGGCAAGCGCGCGATAGAGCGCCGGAAAGCGCACGTCGTAACAGATCGTCAGGCCGATCCGACCCCACGGCAGATCCGAGATCACCGCCGTCTCGCCCGGCTGGTAATTGGCGGATTCGCGATAGCTCTCGCCGCCGGGCAGGTCGATGTCGAACATATGGATCTTGTCGTAGCTGGCGAGCAAATTGCCGTCAGGCCCGATCAGGAACGAGCGGTTGACGGCGCGCTCCGGCGAGAAGCGCAGCGCCAGCGAGCCGATATGGAGATGGATCTTCAGTTCCGCGGCCAGCGCGCGATAGGCTTTCAGCGAGAGGTCGTCTTGCTCCGCGGCGAGATGCTCGAACAGCGCCTTGCGGTTCAGTTGCATCATGTTGCTCACCTCGGGGGTGAGCACGTAGTCGGCGCCTTGTGCGGCGGCCTCACGGATCAACCCGATGCCCTGCTCGAGGCTCGGCTCGGGCAACAGCCCGGTGCGCATCTGCACCATGGCAGCGGTAAAGGTCGAGCCAGCGTTCATGAGGGGGCCTTTTCTCCCGCCAGCAAGCCATCCAGCTTGCCCGCGCGGTCCAGCGCATAAAGCTCGTCACAGCCGCCGACATGGGTTGTGCCGATGAAAATCTGCGGAAAGGTCGAACCATCGCCGGCGCGGTCGTACATCTGCGCGCGATAGGCGGGGTCGGTTGCTACGCTCAATTCGGTGAACGCGGCATTCTTGCGCGTCAGCAGCGATTTGGCGGCGGTGCAATAGCCGCAGCCCGGGCGGGTGTAGATTTCAATGGCAGTCATGGCGCGCCCTGATTTGGCAAGTTCTTGAATTACAAGTCTTTGAATTATATGGGAGCCCGGTGGCTGTCCACAACCCGCGCGAATACCAGCACGTCGACCTGCGCGGCCTTGGCGCGCAGCAGCGCCCGGGCGCAAGCGTCGGTCGTGGCACCTGACGTCAGCACGTCGTCGATGAGGATGATGCGGCGGCCCTGGATATCGGCCATGCGGTCGGCTGCGACTTTGAAGGCGCCCTGCACATTGCTGGCGCGCTGCGGCCGGGACAGTCCGATCTGTTGCTCGGTCGCCCGGATGCGCCGAAGTGCCTCGGTGACCAGTTTCACGCCGCTTTGGCGCGAAATCACCCGCGCCAAAGCGCCGGACTGGTTGTAGCGGCGGCTCCAGCCGCGTCGCCAGTGCAGGGGAACCGGCACCAGCACGTCGGCGTCTGCGAGCAATTCCTGCCCCGCGCGGGCCATCCAGCGGCCCATCGCGGGCGCCAGATCCGTGCGGTCCTGATATTTCAGCGAATGCACCAGCGTGCGGGCGACGTCGTCATAGCGCACCGCGGCGCGGGCGCGCTGGTACGCCGGTGGGCTCGCGATCGCCTCCATCGACAACAATTCCGGACCGGGATCGTACACAAAGGGGATGCCGAGTCGCGGACAGAACGGCGGCGCGATGAACGACAGTTTCGCCCAGCACGCCGCGCAGACACCCTCGCCGTCGACCGGCTCGCGGCAGGAAACGCACAGCGTCGGCAGCGCGATGTCGAGCGCGAGCTTTGGAAGATGCGCGAATGCGTCGCGGCAGGCGCCGAGCGCGCCGCGCAGATGGCTGGAGATCGAGCGTGGTGGTGATGCCTCGGCGTCCATGGCACGAGGCTAGCGCCGTGCCGCGTACAGCTCAAGCGCGGCATTGCCAGATATGGGCGGCCAGCGTACCAACCGCGCATGGCTTCGAACCCGACCGCTGCGCCCATCCTGTTCGACCGTGCGCTGCTGCGCGCGCGACTTGATCGCGCGCGGCGGGGCGGGCCGGTGACGTTTTTGCTCGATCGTATCAGGGAGGATTTCGAAGAACGACTGCAGGCGGTGACGCGGAGGTTTGCCGACGTAGCCGAAATCTGGACGCCAGGCGAATTGCTGCAAAAGCCGCCGGCCGATCGTTTCCAGTCGATCGCGCGAATTGAATGGGGTCAGTCGGAAATCCTTCCGCTGCAACCGGAATCCCTCGATCTTGCCGTTTCCGCGCTCGCATTCCAGTTCGTCAATGATTTGCCGGGCGTGCTGGCGCAGATCCGCCGCGCGTTGAAGCCCGATGGCTTGTTGCTCGCGGCAATGCTCGGCGGCGATACGCTGACCGAGCTCCGGCAATCCTTTGCCGCAGCGGAGGCCGAATGCGAGGGCGGGGTGTCGCCGCGGGTCGCGCCGTTTGCGGACTTGCGCGATATTGGCGCGCTGCTGCAGCGCGCCGGCTTTGCGCTGCCGGTCACCGACGTCGACCGCGTCGTGGCGCGCTACGACAGCGCGTTCGCGCTGATGGCCGATCTCAGGCGGATGGGCGCGAGCAATGTTTTGATCGAGCGGCGGCGCACGCCGACCCGCCGTACCACCATGTTGCGGATGGCGCAGATTTACGGCGAACGCTTTTCCGATTCCGACGGCCGCATCCGCGCGACCTTCGATGTGATCTGGCTGTCCGGCTGGGCGCCGCATGAAAGCCAGCAAAAGCCGTTGCGGCCGGGATCGGCGAAAGCAAGCCTGGAAGCGGCCGTGAAGAAAACTGCTCCCAAATAGACAACCCAAAGCGGGATGAGATTAGGTTGGGCCGTGTACCCATAACCCGTCGGCGCGACGCGACGAAGACTATGTCCGCTTTGCCCAGTTTGCGACCAGGCTCGCGCCGCGGCGCAATATGTCGCGAAGGGCCAGAAGCGGAAATAGGGCTCTGCTCTTGCAAGCACACTTAGTTTTTGAGTGCCTCCTGATTGCACCGATCATTGCGCCCTTGGGGCCGAGTGGCCGATGGATCTGTTATGCCCCGTGTCGCCGTGCATTCGCGCTGCTCTGATGCAGGAATGAACACTAACTTCCTGTTCTTGAAATCGAACGCTCCGAAATAGGTCCAGGTATCGGAACGTGTTCCGTGCCAAAGGCCATCGATGGTGCGCCCTTTTGGGTCAACGACGTAGTCATCATAGGTTGGCCCCAATACGGCGACCCGTCCGTCACCGATGAGATAGATGCTCGTTCTGGGCCAGTGCGCCCAGTCAAAGGCGGACATGCCTTGTCGGATCACACCGGCAGCATTTCTTACGACGAGATAGCGCCCCGAGTCGTTGCTCCAGTCCAAGCCATAAAACTCAAGTCCAATAGTGGTTTCCAAATTAGGAAGCGCGACCTCCGCAGTTTCGGCGGGGACAAGCATCGATCTGACGACGTACCAGGATGCAGGAATACAGAGCGCCAAGATCGGCAGAGTGATCAGCACAAGAGTCATCAGCAATAGACGAACTTTCGTCCGCTGCACTCGGGCGAAGATCAGTATCCATAGAACTGCAACGCCAAGCGCGCAGACAATCATAATTGAGGTGTACGGTTCCCCAATGATTAAGGTCCCGCGCTCCCCAAGGTTGATCTGCAAACTCATTGCCTACACCGAAATGTCAGGGGTCACGCGCCCGGTTGCGTAAGCCTAATACATCAACCTTTCATGGCGTGAAATGCTCAACTTTGAATGATCGGGGCGAAGTCCGCTTTGGGTCATTTTCGACAGATTCGCCGGCGCGTGTGGACTAGTCGATGTCGGCTTTACCCCGAAAGCGCCGAAGCCGAGCCAGGACCAGACGCGTTGCGTTTTGGCCGGACGCCTGTGACCCAAACTCCGAAATGGGAGCTCTGATCATGCGCTATGAACTCGCCGATTGTGAATGGGTTGCCATAGCCGGTGCTGCCCAACAAGCCGCGTGAGCAATCTGCTGCAGCCCCTTATCTCTACCGCGTTCCTAACAGAGTCGAACTGTTCTTCAATCGGATCAAGCAATGTCGTCGGGTCGCGACACGCTACGACAAGTTCGCCGCCTCGTTGACAGCGAAAAAGCTGGGACGCCCTCGCCTCTCCGTCCGGCCGTCGCCGGGCCTCTCAAGCCCGCGCGCGCCCCTTGTTGTGCGCATCGTTGATCTCCCAATGTCGTCACGGTGGGAGGACCCGTCTTCCCAGCACCCGTGCTGAATATCGCGCCACGTGATGGGTCTGAAAACGACCTAGAAAGGTGGTTCGTTGTCGTTTATGCATGCCCGCGCAGGCCGGCGACCTGCACACGCTTTGGGAATGACATGCACCTCTCCACGGATCCCATCGATCCGCAAAACCAAGATGTCTATGCACTCTGGGATCGGCTGGCCGACTTCTCGGTCGCCGACGGCGACGCCGCGCTGACACACCTGCTGTCCGCACTGCGTACCATGTTGTCGGCACGCAATGTGCTATGGGGTGCGGTCGTGCGATTGCCTTCGCCGAAGCGGACCGATCCCTTGCTTGGCTGGCGTCCGCGCCTTGTCCGGGTGCTGGACCCGATACCGGCCGTGGCGGCATCTGTGCAGAAGCAGTACGATACGCTCTGGTCCAACAACGTCGACCTGTCTCAGATTCTTTCCGTGTCGGGAGATGAGCCGTTCCGTGTCCGCCGGCTGTTCGAAGCGCTGCCGCCGGAATGGTTCGAGGGCGAGCATTATCGTCGGCACTATTTGGACGTCGGATTCGCCGACAGCATTTCAGTGCGCGTTGCGCTCAATGACGACGTGAGGATCCACCTGTTCGTATTTCGCGATGCACAGGCACCTCGCTTCTCGGCGCACGACGGCCAGCGCCTGGGCTTCACGATGCGGGGGTTGAGATGGTTTCACCGTCGACAACTGCTCAGCCACGGCCTGCTCATCGCCGACGCGGCCCTGACACCAGCTGAGCGCAGGGTATTGCTCGCACTGCTCGACGGGCACGCGGAAAAGGAGATTGCGCAGAAGTTTGACCAAAGTCCGAACACCACGCACTTCCACGTCAAGTCGATCTACGCCAAGTTCGGCGTGCGCAACCGCGCGACGCTAGCCGCACTCTGGCTCGGCAAGCTGCGATAACGCATTGAGCCCGCAGTGCTGCTATAGACACCCTCAGTTTTTGGACCGTCTTTAGGGCTGAGATCCGTGGCCGCGGCTAGCTAGATAATCGATAGCATCGGACTACGAGGCGAAGTGATTGAGCCAGGTCCCTTGGCCCATTCGGCATTTATGACCCGTCACGGCATACGCTAACCATGTAGATGCCCAGCTCGTTGGTTTTGATAAGTTCGTACGGATCGGTCACCCCTTCTTCCCGCAGCCATTTGATCTGCAATTCGTATGCTTGGCGTTCGTAAGCAGCAATACAGGGGAGGACGATGTTGTTTGATCTCTGCACGTGGTGCACCAGTTCATGCACCAGAGTGCTTTTCTGTCGCAGATCATCGGGTCGCCAGCCCTGAGGCAGGTAAATTGACCCCTCGTCGCGATTGTAGAGCGCCTGCAACTCCAGCCCGCTATTTTCCGGCGAGCCGTGTCGCATTGCCATTTCCGCCGGTGTCACGAAGTGGATCGGCGGATGATCGGGAGCCGACAAACCGGTCTGGGCAACGATCCATGCGATGTAGATTGCGATCAGGCTATCCAAGGAAACGACCTCCTGCAGCAAGACCGCAGCGCGGCCGGCTGCTGACGAGCATTTCCCGAGTTTCGGAATCCTGGCTAGATTGGCGCGGAGCGGATTGCTCGGAAGGCGCGATCAAGTGTTCGTATTGACGCAGGATTCGACCTGCCTGAAGGCGCCGTGAGCTGTGCAGCGCCGACATGATAAAAGCGAAGAAGCTTTGCCTTTCCTTTTCGACGTGAAACGGAGCGAGAGGCGGCGGTACGGCCGAAGGGTGCGAAGTGTTTTTCATTATCAGGACACCACGGCAGATTGATGATTTAATGCGTTGTCAGCACAATATCTGGAACCGACGGCCTCGACGGCTGACCGCGCGATGGCGGCAGTTGCAGGGGCATAATCCAGGATTGGCAGGCGCTTCAGCGTGATCGGTTGCCAGAAAAAGCGGCACGCTTCAGCATGCGCTTCAAGCACGTCGATGCCGACATCGCGTAGAAAATCAGATCTGTCCCTGATATCCTCGCGCAGCTTTGACCGGAAGCAGGCGCGCTCCCACCATGTCAAAGGCAGCCGCGCAATGGCATGGTCGGCGTGACCAAGTTTATTTCTGTAAATTTGCAAGAAAAGCTCCTGAGGCAGTTTGGTCCGCGATGATTGTTTTGAAAAAGAAGGCGCTTGGATATTCACCGCTCAATATCGATTGCCGCTCCGGGTGTGAGTATTGAGAAGAAAGGCAACACCCGCGTCTCGGAGGCGCTAGATCGTGCGATCAATCGCACTGGAAATACGAAGGTCATGTCGTAAAAATTCTCCACCGGGAGATCTTTGATCTCTCGATGTCTCTCGGGGACGTCGATGCTCCCGCTTTTGCAACCGGAGCAGCGGTGCTGAATATCGCGCCGCGTGATGCGTCTGAAAACTACCTAGAAAGGTGGTTCGTTGTCGTTTATGCATGCCCGCGCGACGCTAGCCGCACTCTGGCTCGGCAACCTGCGATAACGAACTGAAGCCGCAGTCAACACGGGATGACGCAAATCGCTGGGGGCGGTTCTAAAGCGCGGACGGCGGGCCGATGCACCCATGAACGATGGAGAGATCGTTCGATGGGAGCTGTAACCGAAGCCCTTGGGTCTGTGGCGCGACCCGCAAGTCAAAGAACCGCTGCGCAAACCTGACCTCAACCAAGTTCGCCCGCGCGTTATGAGTCCACACCGTAGGTTGGGCCGTGACGACGGGCCATTTTTCTTCTCGTGCCCCGGACGCAAGCAGCACGAGTGCGGCGAGCCGGCCCCATTCTACTTTGCATGGGGTTGTTTTCGCGTTTTTTGCGTCTGGGCTCTGCGTGCCGCGGAAGAGGCGCTGCGGCCGGGCTCGGCGAAAGCGAGTTTGGAGGGGCGGTGTGAAGGGGAAGAAGAGTTAAGTCTCCGCTTCGTCATGCCCGGGCTCGTCCCGGGCATCCACGTCTTTCCTTTGGATGGTGATCAAGACGTGGATGGCCGGGACAAGCCCGGCCATGACGGCGACTTTCGGAATCTCACATCAACAAATCGATCAGATGCGGGATCAGCGGAATGTCCGCCGGCGGCATCGGGTAGTCGCGCAGCTTGTTGGCGCGGACCCACGCCAGTTGCTGGCCCTCGCGGGCGATCACCATGCCTTCCCAGCGCCGGCAGATGTAGAGCGGCATCAGCAAATGGAAGCTATCATAGGCGTGGCTCGCAAAGGTCAGCGGCGCCAGGCATGGCTCGCTGACGTCGATGCCGATCTCTTCATGCAGTTCGCGGATCAATGTCTGCTCCGGCCGTTCGCCGGGCTCGACCTTGCCGCCGGGAAATTCCCACAGGCCGGCGAGCGCCTTGCCTTCCGGGCGCTGCGCGATCAGCACGCGCTTGTCGGCATCGACCAGGGCGCAGGCGACCACGAGAGTGAGCTTGATGTCAGCCATGCGCCGCTGTCTCGCTCATGACCGGTAGTCGCCGTTGATTGCGACATATTCCTTGGTGAGGTCGCAGGTCAGCACGCGGTCGCGGCCCTTGCCGAGGCCAAGCGCGACTTTGATCTGGATCTTCGGATTTTTCATCGCCTCGGAAACCTCAGCCTCGTTGTAGGACGGATCGCGCGCGCCGCTTTTTGCGACGCGAATGCCGTTGAACGAGATCGAAAGCTTGTCGCGGTTGGCGGGCTCGCCGGCCTTGCCGACTGCCATCACCACGCGTCCCCAATTGGCGTCTTCGCCGGCGATCGCCGTCTTCACCAGCGGCGAATTCGCGATCGACATCGCGATTTTGCGCGCCGAGTTCTTGGTGGTCGCGCCTTCGACGATCACTTCGACCAGCTTGCGCGCGCCTTCGCCGTCGCGGGCCACCTGTTCGGCAAGGTTGGCGAGCACGCCGTGGAAAGCCTTGGCGAACGCCTTCAGCCGCGGGTCGCTGGCGCGGCTGATCTTCGGCGCACCGCCGGCTGCGGCTGTGCCGGTGGCGAAGGCCAGCAGCGTATCCGATGTCGAGGTGTCGCTGTCGATCGTGATGGCGTTGAAGGTGTCCTCGACGCCGCTCTTGAGCAGCGACTGCAGCACGGCGGACGACAGCGGCGCGTCGGTGAACACGAACGACAGCATGGTCGCCATATCGGGCATGATCATGCCGGCACCCTTGGCCATGCCGTTGATGGTCACCTTGGCCTTGCCGAGCTTCACCGTGGCGGTTGCGACCTTCGGGAAGGTATCGGTGGTCATGATGGCCTTGGCAGCGTCCGTCCAGTGGTCGGGCGTCGCAGCTTCGGCCAGCGTCGCCAGCACACCGTCGAATTTGGTGGCGTCGAGCGGTTCGCCGATCACTCCGGTGGAGGCGAGGAACACGTCGCCGGTGCTGCAGCCAACCGCCTTCGCGGCGGTTTGCGCGGTCAGCGCCGTCGACTGCTTGCCGGTCTTGCCGGTGAATGCGTTGGCATTGCCGGAATTCACCACCAGCGCGCGGGCTTGTCCCCGGCTGAGCTTGGCGCGGCACCATTCAACTGGAGCGGACGGGCATTTCGATTTGGTGAACACGCCGGCGACCGTGGTGCCCTTGTCCATGACGGCGAGCAGCACGTCGGTTCGCCCCTTGTAGCGGATGCCGGCCGCGGCGGTGGCGAGCTTCACACCCGCAATCGCGGGCATCTCTGGGACATCGGTCGGGGCGAGGGGGGAGACGGAAGCGGACATGCGAGCACCTTCTTCGGGCCAGATCAACCATCGCCGGACCTGCGCCGGCATCGACGTCTTCAGGGCCTGACAACCGGTCCCCGGACATGGAACGGCCGGGCGCTTCGGCCCGGCCACGACGATGGTAGATACTATCGGTCTCGAAGAAGTGACAGCGATTTTTTACTTCTTCGGCGGCGCCATCTTGGAGTCCGCGGGCTTGGCGGCATCCGGCTTGGCGGCCTCGGCCGGCTTGTCCATGCGCTCGACCTTGGCGGCTTCGCGCAGCTTGGCGACGTATTCGGCCTGCGCCTTGCGCGTCACATAGGTCTCGATCTGGGCCTTGACCTGCTCGAAGTCGGGCGCCTTGCGGGCGCGCTTTTCCTCGACCTTGATGAGGTGCCAGCCGAACTGCGACTTGACGGGATCGGAGATCTTGCCGGGTTCGAGCGTGAACGCGACGGCGGAGAACTCCGGCACCATCTGTTCCTTGGTGAAGAAGCCGAGATCGCCGCCATCGGAGGCGCCGGGGTCCTTGGACTTCTTCTTCGCCAGTTCGGCGAAGTCGCCGCCCTTCTTCAGCTCTTCCGCGATCGCCTTGGCCTCGTCCTCGGTCTCGACCAGGATATGGCGGGCGTGGACTTCCATTTCGCCGGTGATCTGCTTGGCGGCCTCCTCATAGACCTTCTTCATGGCCTCGTCGGTGGTCGCGGCTTTGCCCTCGGTGGCCAGCAGGTTGTCCATCAAAAGGCGGCTGCGCGTGAACGCCAGGCGCTTCTTGAAGTCTTCGGAATTCTCGACCTTCTTGTCCTCGGCGGCCTTGGCGACGATTTTCAGGTCAATCAGGAAGGCCAGCACATTGTCCTTCTTGGTCGCCGGGTCCATTTGCGCGAGGCTGGGGCCGAGTTCCTCTTCCGCGAGCGCCACGTCGCTCTGGCGGATCTCCGCACCGTTAACCTTGGCGAGAACGGGGTTGTCCTGGGCGCGAACCGGCAGGCCGGCGGCCAGAACCGCGGCCAAGCAGGCCATTACGGCCAAAGAACCCCGTGAGCAGGCCACGCCGAAGCGTAGGCCGGTTTTCGTTTCCGGGAACGAGGTGGTCATGGAAAATCCTTGTCTTGAAGAAGGGGGCGGCAAAGGCGGCGGGACACTCGCCCAATCATGCGGCCTTGGCAACGCGAAAAGTCTGTCAAAATGATGAATTCCTTGACAGATGGACCCACGTTGACAAGGTCCCAACCCAGCCATATCTGTGCCGGATCGTACGGCGGCGATAGCGCTTATTTTACTGCGCTTTTTGCCGTTGAACCTTGGATTGCTTAATTCCCACTCATTAGGCGGAT
Organism: Bradyrhizobium valentinum; assembly: GCF_001440405.1. Lineage (GTDB taxonomy): Bacteria > Pseudomonadota > Alphaproteobacteria > Rhizobiales > Xanthobacteraceae > Bradyrhizobium > Bradyrhizobium valentinum. The sequence goes on along the minus strand of NZ_LLXX01000208.1, from coordinate 11,461 downwards.
GTGGCCCCGGAACGGGGTATTTGCCGCGACGCGTCACGGTGAGTTGATAGGCAACTTGGTGGACCACGTCACGGCTTGCAACGCAAGTAACGGCAAAGGCAGGAATTGGCATGATCGGCGCGCTCGCCCGCAAGTTTTTCGGCTCCGCCAACGACCGGCGGGTGAAGGGATATCAGTCCCGCGTCAACGCCATCAACGCGCTTGAGCCCGAGCTCGCCGCCCTCTCCGACGAGGCGCTGAAGGCCCGCACCGCCGAGTTCCGCCAGCAGCTCGCCGACGGCAAGACGCTCGACGATATCCTGGTTCCGGCCTTCGCCACCGTGCGCGAGGCCGCCAAGCGCACCCTCGGCCAGCGCCATTTCGACGTCCAGTTGATCGGCGGCATGGTGCTGCATGAGGGCGACATCGCCGAGATGAAGACCGGCGAAGGCAAGACGCTGGTGGCTACCCTTGCGGTCTATCTCAACGCGCTGGCCGGCAAGGGCGTCCATGTCGTCACCGTCAACGACTACCTCGCCCGCCGCGATAGCGAATGGATGGGCCAGATCTATAATTTCCTCGGGCTGACCGTCGGCGTCATCGTGCACGGCCTCGACGATGCCGAGCGCAAGGAAGCCTATTCGCGCGACATCACCTACGGGACCAACAACGAATACGGCTTCGACTATCTGCGCGACAACATGAAGTACCGGCTGGAGGACATGGTCCAGCGCGGCCATTCCTACGCCATCGTCGACGAAGTCGACTCGATCCTGATCGACGAGGCGCGCACGCCGCTGATCATCTCCGGTCCGCTCGACGATCGCTCGGAATTCTACAACACCATCGATACCTTCTTCCCCCAGCTCGACAAGACCGATTACGAGGTCGACGAGAAGCAGCGCACGGTGACGCTGACCGAAGCCGGCATGGAGAAGATCGAGACGCTGCTGCGTGATGCCGGCCAGCTCAAGGGCGAGTCGCTCTACGACGTCGAGAACGTCTCGGTCGTTCACCACATCAACCAGGCGCTGCGGGCGCATTCGCTGTTCACCCGCGACAAGGACTACATCGTCCGCGACGGCGAAGTCATCATCATCGATGAATTCACCGGCCGCATGATGCAGGGCCGGCGCTATTCCGAAGGCCTGCACCAGGCGCTGGAAGCCAAGGAGCACGTCCAGGTCCAGCCGGAAAACCAGACGCTGGCCTCGATCACGTTCCAGAACTATTTCCGGATGTACGCAAAGCTCGCGGGCATGACCGGTACGGCGCTGACCGAAGCCGACGAACTGTTCGACATCTACAAGCTCGAGGTCGTCGAAATCCCGACCAACGTGCCGGTCGCGCGTCTCGACGAGGACGATGAAGTCTACCGCACCCAGAACGAGAAATATGCCGCGATCCTGGCCGAGATCGAACGCGCCAACAAGCGGCTGCAGCCTGTGCTGGTCGGCACCGCCTCGATCGAAAAGTCGGAAGTGTTGGCCGAATATCTGAAGAAGCACGGCTACAAGCAGATCGATTTCGGTTCGCAATCCAGCATGGAGAAGCTCTACGCCGCGGCGCGTGCCGGCAAGCCTGCAAAGCTGTTTGCGGTCTTGAACGCACGCTTCCACGAGCAGGAAGCCTATATCGTTGCCGAAGCCGGCGTCCCTGGCGCGATCACGATCGCGACCAACATGGCCGGTCGCGGTACCGACATCAAGCTCGGCGGCTCGCTCGAGATGCGGATCCAGCAGGAGACCGCTGACATTACCGACGAGGCCGAGAAGGCCAAAAAGATCGAACAGATCAAGGCCGACATCGAACGCTTCCGCGAGATCGTGCTGAAAGCCGAGGAAGTGGCGGAGCTCGAGCCTGCCAAGGGCTCAAAGCCGGCCAAGACCGCGACCAAGCCCGGCGGGCTCTACATCATGGGCTCGGAGCGGCATGAATCCCGCCGCATCGACAACCAGCTCCGCGGCCGTTCCGGTCGCCAGGGCGACCCCGGCCGCTCGAAGTTCTTCCTGTCGCTGGAAGACGATCTGATGCGGATCTTCGGGTCCGACCGGCTCGACACCATGCTGCAGCGGCTCGGCCTGAAAGAGGGCGAGGCCATCATCCATCCCTGGATCAACAAGGCTCTGGAGAAAGCGCAGCAGAAGGTCGAGGCCCGCAACTTCGATATCCGCAAGAATCTGCTCAAATTCGACAACGTCCAGAACGACCAGCGCAAGGTCATCTTCGACCAGCGCGTCGAGCTGATGAAGAGCGACAGCGTGGCCGAAATGGTTGCGGACATGCGTCATGACTTCATCGACGACATCGTCGTCAAGCATGTGCCGGAACACGCCTATGCCGAGCAGTGGGATGTCGCGGGCCTCAAGGAAGAACTGAAGCGCGTGCTCGACGTCGACCTGCCGGTCGACGAATGGGCCAAGGAAGAGGGCATTGCCGACGAGGAGCTGCTGACAAGGATCGAGCAGCGCGTCGACGAGCACATGGCGGCCAAGGTCGCGCAATGGGGTCCCGACGTGATGCGCTACGTCGAGAAGACCATCCTGCTGCAGACGCTGGATCACCTCTGGCGCGAGCACCTGATCATGCTCGATCATCTGCGCCAGGTGATCGGCCTGCGCGGCTACGGTCAGCGCGATCCGTTGCAGGAATACAAGTCGGAAGCCTTCGGGCTGTATGAGGCGATGACCGCGCATCTGCGCGAGGCGGTGACGGCGCAACTGATGCGTGTCGAGATCGTGCCGCCGGAAGAGCAGCAGCCCGTGCTGCCGGCGATGGAAGCGCACAAGTTCGATCCGAATACCGGCGAAGACGAGATGGCCTTTGCCAACGTCTCGCTGGTGCCCGAGGCCATTGCCGCCGATCGCGATCCGAAAAACCCCGCAAGCTGGGGCAAGGTCGGCCGCAACGAGGATTGTCCCTGCGGAAGCGGCAAGAAGTACAAGCACTGCCACGGCAAGTACGGCTGAGCGCCAACGCGGGCGGCGACTGTTCCGCCGGCGCCGCCAATTCCAGTATCGCCCGGCGTAAACCGGAACCCTACCGCGAAAACGTGTAGCTCAGTTCGAGCTGTCGATCAGGCTTTCCAGGAGCCGCTTGAGCTCGTTGGTCGATTTGTCGCCGTAGTTCTCGACGATGTGCTCCTCCTGGCTCACCGCCAGCGAGTTCAGCCGTTTGCTCAGCGCCTTGCCGCGGTCGGACACGAACATCAGGACTTTGCGGCGGTCCTTGGGATCCTGAACACGGTAGACCAGCGCGTCCGATACCATGCGGTCGACCATCTTGGTCAGCGTCGGATGGTTGAGCAGCACGGCGTCCGCGAGTTCGCCCATGGAATGGCCGTTGCCATCGGACAGAACTTTAAGGATGCGCCACTGCTCGACAGGTACGCCTTCCTTGCTCAGTCGCATCTCCAACTGCCGGTTGATCTCCCGGTTGGCTTGCGCAAGCAAATAAGCGAGGTGTTCGGTGATGGGGGAGTTCGCTTTTGGCGGTTTGGCCACGGCTGAGACTTCGTCTTGATCCAATTGAATGAATGTCCGGCAACGGGTGCCGTTTCTATATGCACTTCAATTGTTGAATATTCAATATTTTCCAATAAGATATTTCTCCAACGAGGAAGGGCGGATGCCGCGGCCGCCCGCTGGGTGCGTTTTGGTCTGGTGACAGACAGGAGTTGGCGTGCGCTCGACGGTAAACTTCCCGGCTCCCGGCGGTTCTGCGATTCCGCCTGCGCTGTTGTTTCGAAACCTGTCGTCGGCGACGGACGATCTCGACCTGTCCACGATCAAGCCCGGATCATCGAGGCGCCGAGGCGCCCACAGCAAGCTGCGGGTGGGCAATTTTCTTACCTTCTCGGGGTCGCCTGGAATCTGGGGCCCGAGCGCCACCAATAGCGTCCTGCTGGCGATCTCCGAGATTAATAAACGCGGCGGCATTCTCGGACGCGAGATTGAGCTGTCGGTCTACGATTCCGGTGGGCCAATCGAGGAGGTGGTGCGCCGCGCTGAACGCGCTCTGGCCTTCGACGAAGTCGACCTGATCATGGGTTCGCACATCAGCGCGGTCCGTGTCGCACTGCGCAAGGTCACTCGCAACCGCATTCCCTATATCTATACCCCCGTCTACGAGGGTGGCGAGCGCACGCCGGGCGTGATGGCGATCGGCGAGACGCCGCGTTGGCAGAGCCGGCCGTCTATCCATTGGCTGTCCGACGTCAAGAAGGCGTCGCGCTGGTATCTGATCGGCAGCGATTATGTGTGGCCATGGCAGTCGCATCGCGCGGTCAAGCGATACATCGCCGAAGCGGGCGGGCAGGTCGTCGGCGAAGAGTTCGTTCCGGTCGGGGAAGACAACCACGAGGCGCATCTGGCGCGCATTCGTGCCGCAAAGCCCGATGCGGTGCTGATTTCGCTGATCGGCACGGACAGCATCACGTTCAATCGCGCCTTCGCCCAATGTGGCCTCGCCGCCACCACGCTGCGCTTCGCCGGCGCGATGGACGAGACAGTCCTGCTCGGCATCGGGGCCGAGAATACCGAGAACCTGTTCTGCGCATCCGGCTACTTCAATTGCGTCGGCTCGCGCGCCAACGACGAATTCCTCTCCCGCTATCGGGCGATGTTCGGTCCGCACGCGCCGCCGATCGGATCCGTCAGCCAATCCAACTATGAGGGGTTGCGCTTCCTCGAAGCGGCAGCCAACCGAGCCGGATCGTTGTCGATGGGGCCGTTGCTCGCGGCCGCGCGTAATGTGGTGTATGCGGGCGCCCGAGGCCCCATCACCATCCGCGGTGGCCGTGCCGAGATGCCGATGTATCTTGCCGAGGCCAGTGGCCTCGACTTCAAGGTGATCAAGACGATCTAGAAAAACAATGCACGGCCTGTCGGCGCCGAACTTCGAAATAATACTTGAAAAGGAAAATATTTCCGTTTTGAATACCAAAGTGGGAGCCGGCGCGCCGCAAGGCGGGCAGCGGCACCGCGCCGGGAACTCAAAGCTTCAGGAGAGCGTCGTGTCAGTCGTCCTACCAACCCCAACCCAACTTCGTGCGGTCGCGGAGCAATGCGGCCTCTCGCTGACCGAGGAAGATGTAGCCTCGTTCCGCGGCCTGATGCAGGGCTCGATCGATGCCTACAATCTCGTAGCCGCAATGCCGGACGAGGTGCCGCAGGTGAAATACCCGCGCACGCCGGGCCATCGGCCCTCGCCGGAAGAAAATCCGCGCAACGCCTGGTACCGCAAGTCGACGGTGAAAGGGGCGGCGGCCGGCAAGCTCAAGGGCAAGACGGTTGCGCTGAAGGACAACATCATGCTGGCCGGCGTGCCGATGATGAACGGATCGGCTACGCTGGAAGGCTATGTGCCCGATTTCGACGCCACCATCGTCACCCGCATGCTGGACGCGGGCGCCGAGATCGCCGGCAAGGTGCACTGCGAATCCTTTTGCATGTCTGGCGGCAGCCACACCGGTGCGGTGGGGGCCGTGCACAATCCGCACAAGATGGGCTATTCGGCCGGCGGTTCGTCGTCAGGCTCCGGCGTCGTCGTCGCGCTAGGCGAGGTCGACATGGCGATCGGCGGCGACCAGGGCGGCTCGATCCGCATGCCGTCCTCGTTTTGCGGCACCTACGGGATGAAGCCGACCTGGGGGCTTGTGCCCTATACCGGCATCATGCCGATCGAGATCTTCGTCGACCACACCGGGCCGATGACGGCGACGGTGGCCGACAACGCGCTGCTGCTCGAGGTGATCGCCGGCGACGACGGTTACGATCCGCGCATCAAGGCGCCGAAGGTCGATGAGTACACCAAGGCGCTTGGCGCCGGCGTCAAGGGGATGAAGATCGGCATTCTGAAGGAAGGCTTCGAACAGCCGAATGCGGAGGCTGCGGTCAATGAGAGCGTACGCGAGGCGGCGATACGCTTCCGCGATCTCGGCGCCACCGTTGAGCAGGTCTCGGTTCCGATGCACCTGACCGGGCCCGCGATCTGGACGCCGATCGGCACCGAGGGCATGACCCAGACCATGATGTATGGCGACGGCTACGGCCTCAGCCGGGCGGATCTCTACTCGACTTCGCTGATGGATTTCCACCGCGGCTGGCGGCGGCAGGCCGACTCGCTGTCGGAAACCACCAAGCTGTTCCTGCTGCTCGGCACCTACATCAACAACAATTTCGGCCCGCGCTACTACGGCAAGGCGCTCAACATCTCGCGGAGGCTGACCGCCGCCTATGACAAGGCGTTCAAGGACTATGATCTCCTGCTGCTGCCGACGACGCCGATGAAGGCGACGCCGCTGCCGCCGGCCAATGCGAGCCGTGAAGACTATGTCGCCCGAGCGCTGGAGATGATCGCGAACACGGCGCCGTTCGACATCACCCATCACCCCGCAATGTCGCTGCCTTGCGGCATGGTCGACGGCCTGCCCGTCGGGCTGATGCTGGTCGGCCGGATGTTCGAGGAAACGACGATCTATCGCGCGGCCCACGCCTTCGAGCAGATCGGCGACTGGAAAAAGATGTGAGGGGGCATTCGTTGCAGGCCGATCGGATGGCAGGGCATGGCTAGCACCTTCGTCGCGGCGTTCGAGATCCTGAGCTTTGGCGCGATCATCGTACTGGTCGTGCTGGGGCTCGGAATCATCGCCAGCATGATGGGGATCTTCAACTTCGCGCAGGGCGAGTTCGTTTTACTCGGCGCCTACATCACCTATCTGGCCTTCAGCCGCGGGGTTCCGATCTGGGCCGGCATGGTCGCCGCCCCCTTCATCGTCGGTGGGCTCGGCTTCGTGCTCGAAGCATTGATCATTCGCCGTTTCTATGCCGCGCCGATCGTGGCGATGCTCGGCACCTACGCGCTCGGGCTGATCATCCGCGAGAGCGTGCGCGGCCTGATCGGCGGCTTCTATCTGACCGTGCCGGAGCCGATCGGCGGATCGATCGATCTCGGCAACATGCACATCTCGGCCTGGCGCTTCACCATCATCGTGATCACGCTGCTGGTGATGGCGGGGTGCTATCTCCTGCTGTCGCGGACCAGCTTCGGTCTGCGCGTGCGCGCCACGCTGGAGAATCCGGCGCTGGCGCGGGCGTCGGGTATCTCGACGCCCCTGATCTACGGTACCACCTTTGCGTTCGGCGCTGCGCTGGCCGGACTTGCTGGCGCGCTGATCGTGCCCGTCTTCAGCCTGTTCGCCGATCTCGGCATCCGCTTCCTGATCCAGGGCTTCGTCGCGGTCATGGTCGGCGGAGTCGGATCCTTCATTGGACCGGTGGCCGGCGCCGGCCTGATTGGAACGCTCAGCGCCGCGCTGCCCTGGGTCATGTCGCCGGTGGTCGCCGATGTGCTCGTGTTCGTACTGGCCATCGCCTTCATCAAATTCCGGCCGCAAGGTCTCATATCGGGGAGAGGGGTTTAGTCACATGTTCGCGGATCGAATGAGTCTCACACGCCGTCGTTTTCTCAGCAATTTCGCCTTTGCGAGCGGAGCGATCGCAACCGGCGTCGGCAGTTGGGTGGTGAGGCCCGACTGGGCCAACGCCGCCGAAGGTGCGATCAAGATCGGCATCGCCACCGACCTGACCGGCCCGATCGCCTACGCCGGCAACGCCGACGCCAATGTCGCCAGGATGGTCATCAAGCAAATCAACGATGCCGGCGGCCTGCTCGGCCGGCCGCTCGAGCTCTATATCGAGGACACCGCTTCCAACGAATCGGTCGCTGTCGGCAATGTCCGCAAGCTGATCCAGCGCGACAAGGTCGACATGGTGCTCGGCGGCATCACATCTTCGATGCGCAACGCGATCAAGGATCCGATCGTGGCGCGCGGCAAGACACTCTACATCTATCCGCAGCTCTACGAGGGCAAGGAGTGCACGCCCAACCTGTTCTGCACCGGACCGACCCCGGCGCAGCAATGCGATGAGTTCATTCCCTGGCTGATCAAGAACGGCGGCAAGAAGTTCGCGCTGCCGAGCGCCAACTATGTCTGGCCGCACACGCTCAATGTCTATGCCCGCAAGGTGATCGAATCCAACGGGGGCGAGGTCGTGTTCGAAGAGTACTACCCGCTCGACCAGGTCGATTTCTCGGCTACCGTGAACCGCATCATCTCCAACAAGGTCGACGTCGTCTTCAACACGGTGATCCCGCCGGGCGTCGGTCCGTTCTTCAAACAGCTCTACGAGGCCGGCTTCCTGAAGAATGGCGGGCGGCTCGCCTGCGTCTACTACGACGAGAACACGCTCAACATCAATCAGGCCAGCGAGATCGAGGGCCTTGCGAGCTGCCTCGACTACTTCAAGGCGCTCACCAAGGAGGATCCGGTCAGCGCCAAGATCCAGGCTGCCTACGAGAAGGATTTCCCGGGCAATTTCCTGTTCGCCGCCGGCAGCGCGGCGACCGGCACCTATCGCGGGCTTAAGCTGTGGGAAGCGGCGGTCAAGGAGGCCGGCAAGATCGACCGTGATGCGGTGGCAGCGGCGCTCGATCATGCCAAGATCGCGGAGGGCCCGGGCGGACCGGCCGAGATGGTGCCGGGCAAGCGGCACTGCAAGATGAAGATGTACACCGCCGTCGCCAAGGGCGGCAATTACGAGATCGTGGGACGCAGCGATGGGCTCGTCGATCCCAAGGAATGCTGAGTGATCGATGGGCGCGGTAAAGCAGGCCCTTCGCGTGAAGCTGGGCGAAGGGCCGGAAGTTTCGATGGCTGAGAACAGATTTGATGGCGCATCGCCGGCGCGGCAGGTAGTCGCGCGACTAAAAGTGCTGCCGATCGTCGAAGGGCTGGTGCTGATCGCAGCGCTGGTCCTGCCTTTGTTCCTGCAGGATTATCTCACCGTGTTCGCCACCCGTGTCATCATCCTCGCATTGTTCGCGCTCTCGTTCGATCTGGTGTGGGGATATGCCGGCATCATGAGCTTTGGCCAGGCCCTGTTTTTTGGCTCGGCCGGCTATGGCGTTGCATTGATGGCGCGCGACCTCGGCATCACCTCGATCTTTCTGGTGTTGCCTGCGGGAACTCTGATCGGGCTTGCCGCCTCGCTTCTGCTCGGTGGCTTTCTGCTGCTCGGCCGGCATCGCTCCAGCGTGATCTTCGTTGCGCTCGGCACCCTGACCGGGTCCTATGCCGCCGACCGTCTGGCGCGGGGCTGGTACTATCTCGGCGGACAGAACGGCATCCCCTCGATTCCGTCGATGTCGCTCGGCAGCTACGACATCACCGAGGGACCGGTCTACTACTATCTGGCGCTTGGCATTCTCGCCGTCGTCTATCTGTTGTGCCGCTTTCTGGTGCGTTCGCAATTCGGCTTGGCGTTGGCCGGACTTCGCGAGAACGAGCAGCGCATCGCCTTCTTCGGCTACAAGGTGCAACACCTGAAGGCGATCGTGTTCGCCGTCGGTGGCACCGTCGCAGGCCTTGCCGGCAGCCTCTACGCATTTCACGAGGGGTTCGTCTGGCCCAATCTGGTCGGCGTGGTGATCTCCACCCAGGTGGTGCTCTACGTTCTGTTTGGCGGATCGGGTACATTGATCGGCGCGGTGATCGGCGCCGTCATCATCGAGGGCGTCAGCTTCTGGCTCTCGGACAATTATCGCGAAATCTGGCCGATCATTCTCGGCGTGCTGCTGTTGCTGGTGATTCTGTTCCGTCCGCTCGGGCTGATCAGTTTCGTGCTCGGCGAACGCGAGCGCGTCGGCAGTTTCGGGGCCAGGCCGGAGGAGAAGCGCAATGCCGCTCCTTGAGGCCGCCGGTATCGTCAAGGTGTTCGGCAAGCTCACCGCGCTCGATGGCGCGGCGATGACGGTGGAGGAGAACGAGTTTCACGGGCTGATCGGGCCGAACGGCTCCGGAAAGAGCACGCTGATGAAATGCATCGCCGGCGCGGAAGTGCCGACCCAGGGCAAGATCAGCTTCGTGAACCGTGACATCACCGCTCTGCCGCCGACCGAGCGCGCCCGGGCCGGGATGAGCCTGAAGTTCCAGATCACCAGCGTACTGCCGACGTTGACGCTCTACGACAACATCCTGCTGGCCCTGCAGGCGCAGTCGTCGCTGTTGGATCTGGTGTTCTCGCGCACGCGCGGTGTGCTGCACGATCAGGTGATGATGATGCTGAGCCAGTTTCGCCTCGCCGATCGCGCGCATGACGCCGCGTCGGCGCTGTCGCATGGGCAGCAGCAATGGCTGGAAATCGCCATGGCGCTCGCCGGCAAGCCGCGGTTACTGCTGCTGGACGAGCCGACCGGCGGCATGAGCCTGGAGGAGCGCCGCGTCACTGGCGAACTCCTGCAGCCGATCAAACAGCACTGCTCGCTTGTGATCGTCGAGCACGACCTGGATTTCATCCGCGATATCTGCGATCGCCTGACCGTGCTCGATCAGGGGCATGTGCTTGCGTGCGGAACGGTCGCCGAGATCCAGGCCAACAAGAGCGTCCAGGAGATTTATCTGCGTCGTGCCTGAACCAACATTTCTCGACATACGGCATCTCGATGCCGGTTATGGCCGCAGCCAGGTGCTGTTCGATGTCAACATCGGCATCCCCTGGCGCGGCGGCGTCGCGGTGCTCGGCCGTAACGGAGCCGGCAAGACCACACTGATGAAGACGATCGTCGGCGAGCTTGCGAGCTCGAAGGGCGAATTGTTTTTCGACGGCCGTGACATCACCCGGCGCCGTACCGAGGAGCGGGTTCGTTCGGGCATCGGCTATGTGCCGCAGGAACATTCGGTGTTCGCCCGTCTGTCGGTGCGCGACAATCTCGCGGTCGGTTCGCTGTTCAATACCGATCCGGCGGCGGTTGATCGGGTTCTTGCCATCTTCCCGAAACTCGGGCAGCGGCTCGAGCAGCCGGCGGGCACGCTGTCGGGCGGCGAACGCAAGATGCTGGCGATCGGGCGTGCGATGCTGGGCGATCCCAAATTGCTGTTGCTCGACGAGCCGACCGAAGGCGTGTGGATCGGCGTGATCGAGGAGATCACCGAGCGGCTGATTGAACTGGCCAAGCAGATCGCGGTCGTCATTGTCGAGCAGCATCTCGACCTCGCCTTGCGCGTAGCCGACTACGCCTATGTGCTGGATCGCGGCCGGGTGGCGTTGCAAGGCGCTGCAGCCGAGGTGCGGAACGATCCGGAACTG